>JBBEBR010000015.1:0-76360 GCA_040882225.1 Balneolaceae bacterium
AAGAGGAGAGGTTCCTTTTGAGCAAGAAGATGCAAACTATTCCGAACACGGAACGATTATCGTTTGGTTCAGCCAAACATGTTATGGACTATCCTGATTTCCTGGATATCCAATTAGAGTCTTTCGAAAAATTTGTACAACTTGATATTGCTCCTAATGAGAGACAGAGTCAAGGCCTGCAAAGAATTTTTAACGAAAATTTCCCAATCCAAGACACCAGGGAAACCCATATCCTCGAGTTTTTATATTACAATGTGGATGTGCCCCGATACACAATCGCGGAGTGTCAAGACAGAGGCTTAACCTATTCTGTTCCTCTAAAAGCTAAACTTCGTCTTTCTTCTGTGGATGACAGTGATGAAGCAAGCGAAACTATTGAGCAGGAAGTATTTTTAGGTGACTTGCCGTGGATGTCTAACCGTGGAACTTTTATTATAAACGGAGCTGAGCGTGTTATTGTAAGCCAGTTGCACCGTTCTCCCGGAGTATTCTTCGGCCAGAGTGTGCATCCGAATGGAACTCAGCTATATTCTGCGAGAGTGATTCCATTTAAAGGCTCATGGATAGAATTTACCACAGATATTCGTGACGTTCTTTGGGCTTATATCGACAGGAAGAAAAAAGTGCCGGCTACCACGCTTCTGCGTGCCCTTGGTTATTCTTCAGACCTTGAGCTGTTGAGCTTGTTTGATATGTCTGAAGAAATCAAGTTTGGCAAAAAAGCTGATTACAAGAAAAAACTTGTAGGAAAGCGCATTGCTGAAAACATCGTTGTCGAAGAAATGCAGGAAATTGTAGACGATGAAACCGGAGAAGTAACGGAAGCTCTGAACAGAGAAATCATTTTTGAACGTGATCATGAATTGACAGAAGATGATTACGGAATGCTGGAAGATGCAAAAGTTGCTAAAGTTCTTGTGCAGAAAATTACAGCGGAAGAATCTGAGCGTTCAGTAGTAATGAATACTCTTCGGAAAGATCCTACTTTTGATGAATCTTCTGCCCTGGGTGAAATTTATCAGCAGATCAGATCTGGTGAGATGCCCGATCCTGAAACCGCCCGTGCTATTTTGGAGCGATTATTCTTCAGCGACAAAAAATATGATCTCGGTGAAGTTGGCCGGTATAGACTGAATAAGCGATTGAAGCTCGACAAAGACATCGTGTTGCAGTATCTGACAAAAGAAGATATTGTAGCTATTGTTAAGGAAGTTATTCGCCTCAAAAATCTGAAATCTCAGGTTGATGATATTGATCACCTGAGTAACCGCCGGGTACGAACAGTTGGTGAACAACTTGGTCAGCAATTCGCAGTTGGTCTTGCCCGTATGGCTCGAACCATCCGTGAGAGAATGAACTCCCGCGATGCCGAACAGCTGACTCCTCAAGATTTGGTAAACGCGCGAACAATTTCGAGTGTAATTAATACATTTTTTGGTACTAATCAGTTGTCTCAGTTTATGGATCAAACCAATCCATTGGCTGAACTGACTCACAAGCGCCGAATGTCTGCGCTGGGTCCTGGTGGTTTAACACGAGAGCGTGCCGGCTTTGAAGTTCGGGACGTTCATTATACTCACTATGGCCGTCTTTGCCCTATTGAAACTCCTGAGGGACCGAATATTGGACTGATTTCCTCACTTTGTATTCATGCTAAAGTGAATGATTTTGGTTTTATTGAAACTCCTTATCGCAAAGTAACAGAAGGTAAAGTCAGCAACTCTATTGAATATCTTGCTGCCGAGCAGGAAGATGAAACAATCATTGCGCAGGCAAATGCCGAGCTTGATGATAAAGGTTTATTTCAAAGCGAGTCTATTTTCTCGCGTATTCGTGAAGGAAATTATCTGCGTGTAAAACCTGATGAAATTGAATACATGGATGTTGCCCCAAACCAGATTACATCTCTGGCTGCGGCTATGATTCCATTTATTGAACATGATGATGCCAACCGTGCATTGATGGGTTCTAACATGCAACGCCAGGCAGTTCCGCTTTTACGTCCAGAGGCTCCTGTTGTGGGAACCGGACTTGAGCACAGAGCTGCGAAAGATTCCCGTGCTATTATTACCGCCGATGCCGATGGTGAAGTGGTATATGTAAGTGCTACTGAAATTCGAGTAAAATATAATCGATCCGACGAAGAACAGAACTGCTACTTTGATGGCGGAGTGAAATCGTACAAGCTCGATAAATTCACCCGAACAAATCAAGATACTACTACAAACCAGCGTCCTGTTGTAAAAGTAGGCGATAAAATTAAAGCAAATCAGGCTATAGCTGATGGTTGTTCAACCGATAAAGGTGAACTTGCTCTAGGCCGTAACTTGCTCGTCGCTTTCATGCCTTGGAGAGGATACAACTTTGAGGATGCCATTGTAGTTAGCGAGCGTATTGTTCAGGATGATATTTATACCTCCATTCACGTAACAGAATTCGAACAGCAGGTTCGTGATACCAAGCGTGGCGAAGAAGAATTAACTCGTGAAATTCCTAACGTAAGCGAAGAAGCTACACGTAATTTGGATGAACGTGGTATTATTCGTGTAGGCGCGAAAATTGAGCCAAGTGATATTTTGGTTGGAAAGATTACACCTAAAGGTGAAACTGATCCTACTCCAGAAGAAAAACTCTTGCGCGCCATTTTTGGTGATAAAGCCGGTGATGTAAAAGATGCATCCCTAAAAGTACCGCCGGGTGTTGCCGGAACGGTAATTGATACCAAGCTTTTCAGCCGAAAACGCGATGAACTTGTATCCCGAAAAGAAGAAAAAAAACGTGTTGAGCAGGAAGAAGAGCGCCATTCACAACTACTTGCTGAATTAAATCAGCAGTGGGCAGATAAAATGTATTCTCTGCTGCGTGATAAAACTTCTCCGGGTGTATTAGACTACAGTAATGTAGAGCTGATTCCGAAAGGCGAGAAATACAAAAAATCCGTATTTGAGGAAATTGATCCAGTCAACATCAATGAAAATATTGACTGGGCTACCGACGAAAACCTGGTGAAAATGGTTAGAAAACTGTTTGCCAACTATCGTGAACTTCGCCGTGAAATAGACAGCGAAGCTAAGCGTCGGAAATTTGCGATTCAGGTAGGAGACGAGTTGCCACCGGGTATCATCCAAAAAGCAAAAGTTTACGTTGCGAAAAAACGGAAGCTGCATGTGGGTGATAAAATGGCCGGGCGTCACGGAAACAAAGGTGTGGTTGCTAAAATTGTACCGGTTGAAGACATGCCGTTTATGGAAGACGGAACTCCGGTTGATATTTGTCTTAACCCGCTTGGCGTGCCTTCTCGTATGAACCTGGGCCAGATTTATGAAACCATTCTTGGCTGGGCTGCCAAAAAGATGGGAGTTACATATGCATCTCCTGTATTTGATGGCGCCAGCATGGATCAAGTAAAAGAAAAATTAAGAGAAGCAGGATTGCCTGAAGATGGCCGTGTAAATCTTTACGATGGCCGCTCAGGGGAACCTTTCGCTCAAAAAACAACCGTAGGTTATATCTACATGTTGAAACTGAATCACTTGATTCAGGACAAGATGCACTCCCGTTCAATCGGGCCGTACTCACTTATTACGCAGCAACCATTGGGCGGTAAAGCTCAGTTTGGCGGCCAGCGACTTGGTGAGATGGAAGTTTGGGCGCTATACGCTTATGGAGCTTCCAGCATCTTGAAAGAAATGCTCACTGTAAAAAGTGATGACGTAAAGGGCCGTTCAAAAGTATATGAAGCCATCGTTAAAGGTGAGAACCTGCCTGATGGTGACGTGCCTGAATCATTTAAGGTATTACTACGAGAGCTTATGGGTCTCGGCCTTGAAATACACATTGAATAATTTCACTGTTAATTAATTGGAGGAAGATCCTTGCCAGTAACAAAAACATTAACAGTTACCAAAGACTTCGGTAGTATTGGGGTATCCCTTGCTTCTGCTGAAACGATTTTATCTCGTTCGCACGGCGAAGTCTTAACACCGGAAACTATTAATTACCGAACATTTAAACCGGAAATGGATGGTCTTTTCTGTGAAAAGATCTTCGGCCCGGTTAAAGATTATGAATGCCATTGTGGTAAATACAAGCGTATTCGCTATAAAGGTATCATCTGCGACCGTTGTGGTGTAGAAGTTACCCGAAAAGCTGTGCGTAGAGAACGAATGGGTCACCTTACCCTTACCGTTCCTGTTGTACACATTTGGTATTTTAAATCACTTCCAAATAAAATCGCTTACCTGCTTGGGCATTCGTCTAAGAACCTGGATAAGATTGTTTATTATGAAACTTTTGTGGTAATCAATCCTGGAGTAGCCCGTGATTTGGGATATGCACAGGGCGATATGATTTCGGAAGAAGAGAAATATGACATTTTTGATCAGCTGCCTGAAGATAATCAGGATCTTGATGACGATGATGAGGATAAATTCATCGTAAAAGAAGGAGCAGACGCATTAGAGTCTCTTCTTGCAAGTCTTGATCTGGATGAATTGGCATATCAGTTGCGCTATGAGGTGAAGCATGAAACTTCACAAATGCGTAAGAAGAAAAAATTGAAGCGCCTTCAGGTAATTGAATCTTTCAGGTCTGCAAATAAGCATACTGAAAACCGTCCCGAGTGGATGGTTCAGCGTGTAATTCCGGTAATTCCACCAGAATTACGCCCGTTAGTTCCTTTAGAAGGCGGCCGTTTTGCGACTTCAGATTTAAATGATTTATACCGACGTGTTATCATTCGTAACAACCGTCTGAAGCGTCTGATAGATATCAAAGCTCCCGATGTAATTCTGCGGAATGAAAAACGCATGTTGCAGGAAGCGGTTGATTCTCTTTATGACAACTCCCGAAAATCAAATGCGGTTCGAAACAACAACCGTCCTCTGAAATCTCTCAGTGATATGCTGAAAGGTAAGAGTGGTCGTTTCCGTCAAAACCTGTTAGGTAAGCGTGTTGATTATTCCGGTCGTTCTGTAATCGTGGTGGGCCCAGAACTTAAAATGCACGAATGTGGCCTTCCAAAAGAGATGGCGGTAGAACTTTACAAGCCGTTCATTATCCGCAGATTGATTGAGCGTGGTTATGTGAAAACCGTAAAAAGCGCCAAGAAAGTTGTAGATCGCCGCGATGCGGTGGTTTGGGAAGTGCTTGAAAACGTGATTGATGGGCATCCGGTTATGTTAAACCGTGCTCCAACATTGCATAGGTTAGGTATTCAGGCTTTCCAGCCAGTATTGATTGAAGATAAGGCTATTCGACTTCACCCACTCGCATGTACAGCGTTCAACGCCGACTTTGATGGTGATCAGATGGCTGTTCACCTTCCGTTGAGCCATGATGCGGTGCTTGAAGCTTCTGTATTAATGCTCGGTTCACACAACATTCTCAGTCCTGCAAGTGGTGGTCCGATTGCGGTTCCTTCGCAGGATATGATTTTGGGTCTTTACTATCTGACCAAGCCCGATGACGGAAGAAAAGGCGAAGGAAAAACTTTCTCCTCTACTTCTGAAGTATTGATAGCGGTAGATCAGCGTAAAGTTGACGAGCATGCCAAAATTAATGTTCGAATTCCGGTTATAAATGAAGATGGTGAGACTGTGCACGAAGTTATCAAAACTTCTACAGGCCGCGTTATTTTCAATGAGATTGTACCGGAAGGTATCCCGTTCATCAATAAAACATTAGGTAAGAAAGAACTCCGTATTCTTATCGGAGATATTCATGCAACTGTAGGAACGGCTAAAACAGCCGTTTTCCTTGATGACATGAAAAAGCTTGGTTACGAAGAAGCCACAATTGGTGGACTTTCTTTCAGTCTTGATGATATCATCATCCCAGACGCAAAAGCTGAACTCATTGATAAAGCCAAGGCAGAGGTTTCTGATATTCAGGGCCGCTATGAAATGGGCTTTATTACCGATAATGAACGTTATAATCAGGTAATTGATAAATGGACGAGCACAACCAACCGTGTTTCTGAAACACTGTTTACCGCTCTCCAAAATGATCGAAACGGATTTAATCCCGTTTATATGATGGCAGACTCAGGCGCGAGGGGTTCGAAAGAACAGATTCGTCAGCTTGGTGGTATGCGTGGGTTGATGGCCAAGCCGCAAAAAAGTTCTATGCAGCAAGGCAACGAAGTTATTGAGAACCCGATTCTTTCTTCTTTCAAAGAAGGATTATCGGTACTCGAATACTTTATCTCTACTCACGGTGCCCGAAAAGGTCTTGCCGATACCGCTTTAAAAACAGCCGATGCCGGTTATTTAACCCGTCGTCTCGTAGATGTTTCTCAGGATATTATTATCAATGAAGATGATTGCGGTACGCTTCGTGGTATTAAAATGGCAGCGCTCAAAGACAACGAGGATATCATTGAAAGCCTCGAAGATCGAATTTTAGGACGTGTATCCTTACATGATATTTATGATCCTATTTCTGATGATCTTATTTGTGAAGCCAACGAAACTATCATCGAAAGCATCGCTAAGAAAATCGCTGAAACTTCTATCGAAGAAGTCGAGATCAGATCGGTACTTACGTGCGAAACCGGCCGTGGTGTTTGCGCCAAATGTTATGGACGTGATCTTGCCCGCGGAACAACCGTTGAAACCGGTGAGGCTGTAGGTGTAATTGCTGCACAGTCAATCGGTGAACCAGGAACTCAGCTTACACTCCGTACTTTCCACGTGGGTGGTACTGCTTCTCGACTTGAGGCGGAATCACAGCACAAAACAAAGTTCGAAGGTAAAGTTGAATTCGAAAATGTTCGTGTGGTTGTTTATGATGATGGCGAAGAAGAGCACAATGTTGTTCTTAGCCGCGCCGGCGAAATCAAAATTGTGAACGACGAAGGTAAAGTTCTCATCAACTATAATGTGCCTTATGGCTCCGAAATGTTGGTTGAAGAAGGCGATATGGTTCCTAAAGGAGCAGTGCTCTGTAAGTGGGATCCATATAACGCGCTTATCTTTTCAGAGATTGAAGGTACCGTTGAGTACAAGGATATCATCGAAGGAGTTACTTCTTCAGAAGATACCGATGCGCAAACAGGTCACCGGGAAAAAGTAATTACAGATTCCAAAGACCGCACATTGGTTCCAACACTTGTTGTTAAGGGTGATGGCGACCGAATTCGCGAAGCTACACTTCCGGTAGAAACACACATCGTTGTAGATGACGGCGATAAAGTGGAAGCCGGACAGGTAATTGCTAAAATTCCTCGTGCTACATCAAAATCTAAAGATATTACTGCGGGTCTACCTCGTGTAACCGAGCTTTTCGAAGCACGGTCGCCAAGCGATCCAGCTGTAGTAACTGAGATTGATGGTATTGTGGAGATGGGTGGCCGTAAACGTGGTTCTCAGGAAGTATTCGTGAAGTCGAAAGATGGCACGGATGAGAAAAAATACCTGATCTCGCTAAGCAAGCATATCTTGGTTCAATCCAATGATTTTGTGAAAGCTGGTCAGCCTTTATCTGACGGTACTATTCCCGCACAGGATATCCTGAATATTCTCGGCCCATTTGCTGTACAGTCTTATTTGGTGAATGAGATTCAGGAAGTTTACCGTCTGCAGGGTGTGAAAATCAATGACAAGCATATTGAAGTTATTGTACGCACCATGATGCAGAAAGTAGAAATTACCGATCCGGGCGATACCATGTTCCTTGAAGGTGACAAGGTAGACCGTTTTGAAGTAAACCTGCGCAATGACGAATTGATTGGTAAATTTGTTGTAATCGATAACGGTGGCAGCGAATTGAAAAAAGGAACCATTCTTGACCGTCGTGAAGTAAGAGACTTAAACAACCAGTTAATTAAAGACGGCAAAGAAGAGTTAGAAACACGCGAAGCTGAACCGGCTATCTCCAAGCCAATTCTGCTTGGTATTACACGTGCTGCTCTTTCAACCGAAAGCTGGTTATCGGCAGCTTCCTTCCAGGAAACAACTAAGGTACTTACTCAGGCTTCCATCGAAGCCAAGAAAGATCAGCTACGCGGTCTCAAAGAGAACGTTGTTGTTGGCCATAAGGTACCAGCTGGAACCGGACTCAGAGATTACAACGACATTGTTGTTGGATCAAAAAGAGATATGGAAGAAGGAGACGAAGAAATCGCCAAAGTATTTGAAGAACTTGGCGGAAGTAACGGCGAAAGCGAAAAAGCTGAAGCCGAAGACTAACTTCTCAATCCTACAAAAATTAAAAAGGGCTTCTCTCTTAATTGAGGGAAGCCTTTTTTATTTCAGGAAGAAAATGAAGGTGATTTAATTTCCCAAATATAAAAGTTATGGACTTCATCAAGCTCAAAACCCGCTCGTGGATATAATTTATTACCGATATCGTTAGACTTCTCCGTCTCAAGAACTAAGCCAAAAGCATTCGTTTCCCGACACAATTTCTTAGATCGTTCTATGAGTTGTATAGAAATTCCCTTTCCACGATAAGCAGGATCTACATATAGATCGTTGAGCAGCCAAAACTCTTGTAACTGGGTTGAAGAAAGTTGTGGGTAAAGCTGGACAAAACCACATAAAGCATCTTGTTCATTTTTTGCGATAAAGATTTGAGAATCATTATTGAGAAGTCGTTCTTTCAAGAAAGCATTTTCCCCTTCACGATCAGGATTCATTCGGTAAAAATTTCGATAAGCACCAAAAAGTTCTGTAAGGCTTTCTAAATCTTGTATTCCGGCTTTAATAATATTGATCATACTCCAGCCCCGCAGCCTATAGTAGTAGAAACAAATTTTGAGGCCTCAATTAAGATACTTACGAGTTCATGTCCTTTGGATTTTGTGGCAGTTAATTTGTCGTGTGATCCATACTTGTTCATGCTATCCTCATTGGTTAATCTTGCAATCGACATTTCAGTTCATTTTTAAAGGGGATATCCTGAGATAAATTTGAAACGCGAGAGGATTGCCTCCATAAACTTCTCTCAGTTCTGAAGGAGTTTTATACCATGCCGCTTGTGCTCCAATCGATACATCTGTATTTCGCTCTTCAAATAAACTTTGCTGAACGCCCAATGTTACAGAATTTATGGGGAATAACGCTCCGTGCCCAAATTCGGGTTCATCTAATAAAAGATCTTCGGTAGACTTCTCTACCCATTCGTATCGGGTGTATACAGAAAGTTTATTTAGGGTGATGGCGCTTTCCAGTAAAACAGAATTGCTCGCTGAATGATGTTCTCGAGGATTATTATACCCCCAGATTATTGCAGAGCTGATAACAGAGCTTGAGTTGAGCCTTAATGAATGCAAAGCCGAAGCGGTAGTTTTATTGACATCCTCTCTTGGCCCAAATTCATGAACATCGCTAACCCAGGCTTTGGAAAATTGTAACGATAAATCGGAAGTTGGATTATAAGAAACACGAGCTGACCATGAATCAAAACGAGGCTTGTCAAAATCGTACCGGTTTTCATCAGGCTCTCGGCCAGTAAAAACAGAACCATCCAGTTTTATATTTTTATAGCGAAATCCAAGAGTTGTTACTCCAAAAGTGATGTGTGTAGCATCCTGCCAGTGGTGGCCTAAAGAAGCGTCAGGATTATAAATTCCCGACACACGGTGCATAAAAGCAGCCGGGCCAAATGCCGGTTCTCCGGGATAAGCCAAGTAAGCAAAAACATCGGCGTCATTTGAAAGTACATGAGAATAAGCTACTGAAAGCTCGGAAAAGAAATCATGTGGATGCTGACGATCAACTAAAGGAGCATTATTCCAAGTTTCGCCAGACTGAAATAATAACGGATAACCCTCTCCGCCAACAGTTAAAGGTTCTAAGGAAATCATTGTACTAAAACGGAATAATCCACGGCTGCCGACATTGGTCTGTCCCATTCCCATAAACCAATTTGGGACGTCAAAATTATCACCACCTCTTGAACCAGAGTTTGCTACATCCTGATTATTGTACCGAAAAAACACATTGCCGTGCATCATAAACATCCAATTGGGAGAGTGTTTCATATAACCGAACATGGGAGAAGAATCAGGCAGCCACGAAGTTCCTGAAGCATTCCGGTTCATCGGAAGATTGCGGGAGAATGCATGAGACATTGGGACTGCATTAGATGCGCTCAATTCATTATTGCTTTCCTGCATTGTATGACTGACAGAATCTTCTTGATGATGATGTTGATGATCCTGTGCAAATGCTTTTTCAGAAAAGAGAACAACGCAAAAAAAGGCTAACAAATATTCTTTCATTGAAATAAGTATCTATGAAGTTTTAACTTTGAAAGAATTTAATGATTAACCTTCAACGATTTTTGCTTAATTCCGCATAATTTTTATCAGATTTGGTTAAGAATTAATCCCAAAAAGAAGAGTGCTAAAATAAAAAAAGCCACTCTATTTAGGAGTGGCTCATTAATCAAAAATAAAAAGAGAGTTTATTTAATTTCCACCGCTACGGTTAGGGCTTCTCTTTGTAGGCCATTCCATTTGTTCACCCGATCTGGGGTTAACAGGCAAAACTGATTTTTCGCGAGAAGCTCGTTCTGGATCTTCACTCGCCATATATGTTAAAATAGCAGTGAGAATGGCATTATTCCGCACATCATCAAATACAATTTTATCATAAGTATCCCGGTTAGTGTGCCAGGTGTAATTCCAGTAGCTCCAACTCAGAGAACTCAAAGAAAAAGAAGGAGCTCCGGCTGCCACAAAAGAGGCGTAATCAGAACCACCACCACCGGGAGTACCTGGGAAAGTAGTCTCGATGTGACGGGTAATATCCCGCGGAACAGGCTCTAACCAGCGGCCTATGTAATCATAAGCATGTAAATAGCCCTGTCCGGCAATCTGAACAACACGCCCGGTTCCATTATCTTGGTTGAAAAGCGCCTGAATATTATCCACAATTTTTGGGTTGTCTTCTACATATGCTCTTGAGCCGTTCAGCCCCTGCTCTTCGCTTCCCCATAATCCCACAATAATGGTACGTTTTGGATTAGGATAAACCGCTTTCAAAATACGTGCGGCTTCCATCATGGTGATAGAGCCTGTGGCGTTATCCGTTGCACCGGTTCCGCCATCCCATGAGTCAAAATGGGCGGAAAGAATGATGTATTCGTCAGGCTTTTCGGTTCCTTTGATTTCAGCAATGGTGTTAAAAGTAGGAACCATTCCCAAATCCTTCGACTCTGCACGAAGGCTGATTTGAGGTTTACTGCCGTGCTCAACCAGGCGATAAAGCATTCCATAATCTTCAAGCGAAAGATCGATTGCTGGAATAGTTTCGGTGTTGGCACTAAAGATTTTATTTACTCCGAAGCCATTCGACCATCGGGACTGAATAATTCCCACGGCTCCGGCTTCTTCCAGTGCAGCGTTCAAAGTTCGTGCATTATAGCCGGTTCTGCTCATTAACGCTCGCCATTCTTGCATCTGTGCATCACGGTCTGCTTTCATCTTGGCGAAAGATTCTTCAGTGGCAAATTCTTGCCAGTTATAGTCTGGTCGTCCGGTAAGTTGCTTCATCGATACTAAAACAACTTTACCTTTTACTGAAGGCAACCATTCTGCGAAAGCGTTGGAATCTTCTACATCAGGAATGATTTCGAGCTCCGCAGTTATACCGCCCTCGGGTGTGGGAGGGCTCCATGCAAGTTGCATTCCTTCCAGAGAAACTACGCGTGGGTGAATTAAATCTACATGTGTGATTCCTCGTTCCCAACCCCGCCATTCTCCCCAAGCCTGATTTTCTGCCGAAATTCCCCACTCGTTGAAAGTATCAACTGCCCAGTCATGAGCATTTTGCATTTGAGGAGTTCCAACCAGCCGGGGGCCAATGACATCCGTCAACTCATGAGCGAGTTTTTCGAGGTGAGAGTTTTCAGTGGCTTCTTTTAAAATAGACTCTACCATGTCGTCGGTGTTCTGTGCAAGCACAAAGGCTGGCATCAGCATAACAAAGAACAGCATTTTTATAGTTTTTTTCATGTACCAATCTCCGATTTTATTAAATTTGTGGAGTGAATATATCCTCCCGGGCATAATCAGGGACCACTGTGGCCTGTACAGATGTCACTCCGTTAAAAAAGATAAGCAAGAATAAAGCTGAATGCTGTACGGAAATTTTAATTTGATCAATTTTTTGGAAAAGCGTTCTACTTCTTCACGTCTGTGACTGTGAACTCTTTAATCAATCCCTGCGGTGAAGTTAATTCAGAAATCCAGGCGTATTGTCCCGGTTCCAGATCAACTGTAAAATATGCGGTATATCCAGTAGGCATCTCCTGTGCTCCTCCCAAAAAAACGGCCGGGGCCGGGGTAGTCATACCATCTAAATTCATCCAGTTCATCCACTGCACGATTTCAGAAAGATCAGTTTGACCGTCCAGCTTGACAAGGTTAACATCATGCAGATAGCCAACCTCGGGATGCTCCTCAAAATGGACCGCGATGGTCTGCTGTCCCTGTGTTATTTCATTCATAACTGCAATGCCGCTATTTGAGAGTTTCAACTCTACATCCGCCTCGGGTGGAGCGTTACCGGATGATTCGGTGGTATAACCGTTAGGGGTCTTGCCATTCCTTCCATAGCGTGAAAATCGCCTTCCTCTGTTTTCATATAACATTCTAAGAAATAATTACCCGGTTCCAATTTCATTGTTACCTGAGAAGAACCTCCGGCTTCCATAATACCCACGCCTCCCATGCGTACGGCATCTCCAAACCACTGAGGTATACTGCGGACCATCATTCCAGGGGCCTCTTCCTGGCTGAATTCACCTGCTTTCAGTCCATCCATCAGATCTACAAATTGCACTGCAACTTCTCCCATATAGTTGTCAAAAGTTTTACCCTCGGGAAGGCGTGTGAAGAATAATAGATGTGTTTCTTCACCATCATTATTCATTCGGAACGTGTTCCATCCGGAGGTAACTTCTGAAGGGGCTTGAAAGGCATATTCCTCTGCAGTTATCTTAATAATTTTGTCTGAAGATAGGGTCTCTTCTGGCAAAACTTCCTGTGCGAGACATGCTATAGAGCTTAATGCAAGCAATAGAACGGTCGCTGTTAGTTGTTTACTTATAATCATTTTCTCTCGCTTTTTTTAATTTATAGTTTACTTTACTTCAAGACTCCCATCATTCCCTGATCTTTATGGTCCAGAATGTGGCAGTGAAACATCCATTTGCCGGGATAATTTTCGTATCGAACAATAAATCGAGCCGTTTCGAAGCCGGGTACATTTACGGTATCCTCCCACTTTCTCCGTGATACAGGTTCACCGTTACGATCGATCATCTGGTTTTAAAAGATGAACAGGGATTATTCTAATGTCACTCAATCGTAAATCTCTTATAAACCCCCTGGCCACGAGGTACAAAAACAACCCATGCATAATCTCCGGGTTCTGTTATGTTCAAAGCGAAGTAAGCTGTAGCTCCATCTTTCATCACTTCTACACCCCCAACAAATTCAACAGGTGGCACGGATCTCAATCCGCCAATTCTGTACCAATCCAACCAGTCGTTGACTTCATCCAAGTCTGTCCCTTCTTCCATGCGGACCAGGTGTATATTGTTGTGAAAAGGTTGGCCATCAGGATTCAGGCTGAACTCAAGTGCAAAGGTATGTTTACCTATTTCAGGTTCCCAGTCCTGTTCAATATCATCTTCGTGCAGTGTGATACGTGATTCCGGATTTGGTTCAGGGTTGTTTGCAGTATCTTCTGTAATCGTGAACTCCCAGTGCATTCCTTCCATGATATGGATGATTCCATCTTCAGTTTTCATCCAACAGACCATCATATATTTTGCCGGTTCCAGGAAAACCGTTCTTTCCGAAATTTTACCGGGTGATGTTAATCCGCGCGTAGTTGGATACAGGGTACCGCCTGCCCAGCCGGGCAGCATCTCATTCACCCTGTCGCTTATTCCGGAGCGCTCCACAACTCCTTCTTGGTATTCCCATAATAATGTTTCCCAGGCGGTCATATAATCTGTAAGATATTCTTCATGTGCGACTCCATCAGGAAGGCGCACCAAACTTATCTCGTGAGTATTATTGGCTATCAGATTACTAAAATAAAATGTGACCCACCCGGACGGAAGTTCATTCGGTGCATCAACGTCAAATGCGTGATCCATAGCCTCCACATGAACCTCAGTTTGTCCATATACCAGGCCACTCCCCCCAAAGTCCATGCTTATAAGGATGGTTGTTATGGTAAAAAACAAACCTTTACATACATTCGACATTATATTTCCTCTTTGTTGGTTTTTAGTATTTTTTTGTATTCGCTGATTTCCAGCCTTGTGCAGTGCACTTACTTCACTTCCAGCACCCCCATCATCCCCTGATCTTCATGATCCAGAATGTGACAATGAAACATCCACTTCCCACGGTAATTATCGTATCGAACAATAAAGCTGGCATTCTCAAATCCAGGCACATTCACCGTATCCTCCCATTTAGCTTGTGATACTGGTTCGCCGTTACGTTCAAATACCTGAAACTGATAGCCGTGTAGGTGAAAGGGATGATCCATCCCTACAAGATTTTTAATTTCCCATATCTCTGTATTTCCCAGCTTTGCAGATTCATCAATCCGCTGCATATCCATCGTTTTGCTGTTGATCTTGCCGTTACTCATTCGCATCACGCGGGTAGCAGTTACCTCATCAGGATCCAGCTTTGGAATCGAACGCAACGTTTCCGGTATCTCAATCAGATCCATCGATGGTTCGCCTATGTAGGTTAATGTGAGAAGATCCCTTGTTTGATCCCAATCTGCCGGTCTCCACTGTGGCATGTAGCGGTTATAAGGAAGAGCTTGCAGCGTAACTTTACTTCCGGGATCAGCGGCACCATGTACAAGAACCTCAGCACGTTCTCCATTGGCCAGTATAATTTCATCGGTTTTCTCAGGGTACTCGAAAAGTCCGCCGTCACTTCCGATATGGGTGAACGTGTGTCCTTCAAGCCCAATCCGGTAAATTCTGGCACCCGAAGCGTTCACAATTCGCCACCTCTGCACTTCGCCGTTTTGAATAGACAGCTCCGGCATAATCTCGTCATTGACAAATAGAATATCACCCTCGCGACCATTCATTTCATCCACTTTAAACTGTCGGGTCCCTTCTTTGGCAAAATCAATATTACCTTCTTCATCAAAACGATTATCCGATAAAATCAGCAGCTTATCCTCCAGCGTGTCCGGAAGTGGATCGTTGGGATCGCGTACGATGATCCCGCCGTACAATCCCATTCCCACTTGCCAGGCTGTCCGATGGTGGGGGTGGGGGTGATACCAGTACGTTCCGGCGGTACCCGGATGAACCCTGAATGTATAGGTATACGACTCTCCGGGTTGAATCGGATGAAAAGGACTTCCATCAGAAACGAATGGCAAATGCATCCCATGCCAGTGAATGGTTGTTTCCTCATCTAAATCATTTTGGAAGTGGATAATTACACTATCGCCTTCTGAGATTTCGAGTAATGGACCCGGAATCTGTCCGTTGTAAGCGTAAACATCCGTTTTGGTATCAGGTAATAAAGAAAGACGATCGGGTGAAGCCGTAATTTGTACTTCTACAATTCCGGGCTCCGGGGAAAGATTGTCCAGCAACGTGTGACCCGCCACGGAATTCTGCGCAATTGATATAGTAAAACTGCCAATAGAAAGCACAGTAACAAAAAATAGCTTTTTAAACATCTAAGTACAGTTCTTGTTTAAAAGTTAGTCTCTATATAATCTTGATTTAGTTTGCTATTTTTTATAAAAATTACACTACTAAATCTAAATATCAAGTCACTTATATAAGACTATGCATCAATGAATTGTTACAACTCAAGTCCTACTGGAACAGACTTATAGCCGATTGATGCATAGCTTTCTAAACTCTCTTCTATTCTATCGTCACATCCTGAAGCACTCCCAGATGACCTGTATACTCGGAGACAAATAGGTAGCGGCCAGGCTCCAGGTCAAGTGAGAAATATCCGGTGTTTCCTGCAGGAATTATTTGCATTCCCCCTACAAATGAAGTTGGACCAGGATTCTGCATACCGTCAATTTCCAGAAAGTTCATCCATCGAACTAGGTTATCAATATCTGTATCTTGTTCTATGCGGGCTACATGTACATTGTGTCCGAAGCCTTGTTCCGGGTGCTCATTCACATTAACAGCAACAGTATGGTTACCGGGTGTCAAATCACCATCGAGGGCCATCTCAAAATTGGAAAGCGTAATCTCGATATCGGCATCCGGAGGTGTCATTTCCGAAGGCGTGTCGGTTACTGTAAGTTCCCGCATCATACCCTCCATATTATGAAGTTCTCCATCTTCAGTCTTCATATAGCACTCGATGGCGTAAGTACCCGGTTCGAGGTTCAGGGATATATCAGTTGTAAAGCCTGCAGGTATGATTCCGGTTCCCCCTGTAAATTCTACAGCCCAATACCATTCAGGTAAATCCGCTCCAAGTTTTTCCATTGCCTTATCTTGAGCCATGCCTTCATCTCTTAAAGCATACCAAACATTGCCAAATGGAACTAATACGTCACTTGAATATTCATCAAACGTTCTGCCCTCAGGTAACCGGGCAATAATTAAAAAATGTGGCTCATTGCCCTCATTCCTGTATTCGATATTAGTCCAACCAGATGGAATTTCATCAGGCGCCTGAAATGCAAAATCTTCAGCGTGTATTTCAACCACATGATTTATATCAGTAGATGATGTTTGAGCCTGAGTGGTTAACGGTAATAAAAGTGCTAAAGCAAATAGTAAAATGGTAGAAATGCTTAGTTTTCTCATGTTTATATCCTTAGTTGTTTAAAATTTAAACTCTATTATCTGTATATGAAGAGATCGCTTTTAAGATTTTCAACTCACTTACTAAACCCGATACCGGGCTTTTTTAATTAACTTAAATAATTAATAATCTTAAGTTAAGTTAAAATCTTGGAGATATAAAAATTAATAATATTCTGATCTTGACTAAATATTTTCCTAAGGCAGCTGATTTGGGAATGCTTTGATTTTAGACACGTTTACCACCGTCCGGTCCAAGTAGAAGACGATGTTTTTTCCTTCTTTTTGTCCACTTAAGGGGAGGCTGGAATGTACGTTTTATGATCAGTAAAGTGTATTACTGAGAAAGCTGTTCAGGTTTTTTAACGCAGGAACCTTAATCCCCAAACATGTCTTTCTGAGGGTGCCCCCGAAGAATCTTAGTTGGAAATGATGACCACTTTGAAATACACATTGGTACCACCAATTGGCAAAGATCCTTCGCAAGTATGCTCAGGAAGACTTTAAAAGCTTTTCCTCATAAATCCCATAAAATACATCTACTGCGGGTTTTATGATATCATCCGGGAAATCATACTCAGGATTGTGGAGTGGGGGTTGATTTTCTCCGGCACCAAAACCAAACTGTGCGCCCCGGTTTGTAGCAGTGAAGTACGCAAAATCTTCCGACCAACGGAAAGGTTTGTCAATATTCTCAATCGTTATTCCAGATTTTTCCGCTGCTTGCTTTATCATCTCAACACAGTTGGCTTCATTCATAGTAGGAGGATAAATTTCTGAGTAGTTAATTTCAAAATGGAGTCCTTTTTGTCGGGCAATTAATTCTACAATTCTCTCGGCTTTCTGCATCAGCAAATCCATATCCTTATTCTCGAAAGCCCGCAAAGTAAAACCCATTTCGGCGTAATCAGGAGAAACCCCAAAGGATATTTCACCCAAACGGATATAAATAAGAGTCGTAAAAGTAGTATCTGAAAACTGACTGGAGTCGGCGATTAACTCATTAAAAGCACTCATGATTCCCGATACGGCCATTGCCGGACTCACTCCTTTTTCCGGCTCGGCAGCATGAGAAGTGACTCCTTCCAACTTGATGGTCATGCCGGCTGAAGCTGCTGAAAAACTCCCGGTTTTTAAAAGTACTTTATTCTTTTCTACGCCTGGAATATTATGAAGTGCAAAAATATAATCAGCTTGAAGCGCATGAAACTCCGGTGATTCAACTACATCTTTTGCACCTAAATCTGTTTCCTCAGCGGGCTGGAATAGCAAAACTACTTTCCCTCTTTTGGGACGATTTTCCGCAATTCGCTGTCCTAAGCCAGCCAATATAGCCATATGGCCATCGTGCCCGCAAAGATGAGCCACGCCATCTATAGAAGAGCGATATCCTAAATTTGATTTCTCCTGGATGGGAAGCGCATCAAGTTCTGCCCGAAAAACAATGGTTTCTCCCTCTTCACTTCCTTCAAAGACAAAGGCTTTCCCGGTTTTAGAAATGGAAATCTCACGATCAGGATTTAGTTTCTGTACGAATTCAGATATTCGCCGGGAAGTTTCAAATTCCTGGTTGGCTAATTCCGGATATCGGTGAAGTGTCCGGCGGAGATTAATGATATCGAGATAATCCGGCATAAGAGGCTGTTGAATATTTACCGGAGCTGTAGTTATTGATACACAATGTTAAGAATTGATTTCTATTCCCCGATAATCAGAATTTAAAAAGAAGAATTCGTCTTAGTTTTTCTTTACAGACTCAATGGAATGTAAAAGGTTTTCGGCTTCTTTAATTAAACCTTCTGCTTTTTCCTTGGCGTCTAAAACTACTTTATCCCCTTTGGTTTTTGCTTCTGAAACCAGCGATTCTTTTTCTTTGCGAAGCTGATCAATCAGGTCGCTTAACTCATCGTAATAATTGCTGAGCTTGTAAGAAAGCCGGTCGCGTGTGTTTTTTCCGGTGTCCGGGGCATATAATAAAGCTATTACTGTTCCTGCTAAGGTGCCAGCTATCAATCCCGCTAAAAAATTTGATTTATTCATTTTGTATCCTCTTCTCTGTTGGTCAAGTATAGGTTAATCCGGTTCCAATTTCCAAACGCGGATTTTAAAATTTTATGATGTTTCTTAAACACGTTGTGAAGTTAAAACTAATTTGGCAGATAAGACATTCCAGCCAATGTACTTTCACTACATTTGTTCTGACTCTTCTGAACAACTCCACCAATACAATCCCATTATTTATGATGATGTCCACAAGCAAGGACATGCCGATCCCGACAGACGTTTAAGTTCAAAATAAAGTTTATACTTTTGGCATCTAAATTGTAAAAATAAGCAACGAGAAGGCAGCATTTTACAATGTTTAAGTTCTTGTGAAATGCTTACCTTTTTGGAAGCCAACTATCACTCAAATTACCAAGAATGAAATTTTTTATAGACACTGCCAATCTCGATGAAATCAAAGAAGCACATGACATGGGAGTTTTGGATGGGGTAACTACCAATCCCAGTTTGTGCGCCAAAATCGGAGTACGGGATTTTGAAGGCCACATTGCTAAAATATGTGAAATGGTAGATGGCGATGTTTCGGCAGAGGTGGTTTCTACAAGTTACGATGAGATGGTTGAGGAAGGACGCAAAATTTCAAAAATAGCGGAAAATGTAGTGGTAAAAGTGCCGCTTATTAAGGATGGAATTAAGGCGATCAAAACTTTTTCGGAAGAAGGAATTAAAACCAACTGTACCCTTTGTTTCTCAGCAACTCAGGCGTTAATTGCCGCAAAAGCAGGAGCTACATATATCTCTCCATTCATTGGCCGGGTTGATGATATTTCTACCGATGGCATGCAGCTTATCCGAGATATCATCCAGATTTATGATAATTACGGTTACCAGACAGAAGTGCTTGCGGCCAGCATTCGCCACCCGATGCACGTTCTTGAATGCGCCAAAGCCGGGGCAGATGTAGCCACTATGCCGCTTAGTGTTATAAAAGGATTGCTCAATCACCCACTTACTGAGAGCGGTTTAACCCGTTTTCTCGCCGATTGGGATAAACTTCAAGAGAGTTTGAAGTAGGCGCTAATCCCTAAAGGTAAGGGTAAAAGTAGTGCCTTTATTCACTTTACTTTCTACAGTGATTTTGCCACCCAGGCTGGTGATATGATTATACACCAAATAAAGCCCGATGCCTTTACTGTCCATATGATTGTGAAATTTTTGATAAAGTCCGAAAATCTTATCCTGTAATAAATCACTGTCGAAACCAAGGCCATTATCGGAAAAGGTAAGAATTTTGGCTTCATTCTCGGTCCTTGTTTCTATGGTAATCTCAGGGCTGCGGTCAGGATGAGCGTATTTGATAGAGTTGGTGATAAGGTTTAGAAAAATGCTCTCCAAATATGACCGATTAAACTTAAGGGTTTTGAAGCCATCAAAATGAGTGTTGAAAGTGGTTTTTGAATCTTTTATGTATGAATCAATCGACTCTTTTACTTCCTCCAAAACTTCTTCGGCATCTAATACCTCAACCTGAACTTGATTCACATCACTGCTCAAATCATCCACATATTTATTGAGTGTTTTTTTTAGATTTTCTGTAGACATTTCAAGTAAAGAAATAAGCTCACGAGTTTCTTTATCTTCTATTTTATTGATGTCTATCAAACTAAAAACCGCCATCAGGTTACTAACCGGAGATCTTAAATCGTGAGAGGTTGTATAGTTCAGCTGTTTTAATCGCTGATTGGCTTTACTAACATCGGCTAAAAGTTGATTGCGTTCTTCTTCATTTTTCTTGTTATGGGTAACATTCTTTGCAATAGCATAGATTAATTTCTCACTATTTACGGGAATCGAAGTCCATGAAAGCCATATAACTTTACCTTGTTTTGTAATGTACCGATTTTCAAAATTTACAAGTTCCTTACCCTCCAAAATGGGATCACGGTATTGCTTTGTTCGTTCCCTGTCGTCTGGATGTTGAAAGAAAGTGATAGGTTTTGAGAGAAGCTCTTCTTCCGTGTAACCTAAAAGGTTGGAAACGGAAGCATTTACTCTTCTAAAATACCCGTCAAATCCGGCAATACACATCAGATCCGCCGATTGTTCGAAAAAAGGTACTAATGAATATTTAGAGCCTGTATTTTGCTCTGAGTTATTTTGAATCCTCATGGACTTTTTCTGATAATGAAAACCTAAAAATTATTGCTCAACTTACATAAAATATGAGAAGGAGGGGATAGAAAATTTGCGATGGAAAGATACTACTTGCTATATTTTTCTAAATCTTTTGCCCAATCTTTGACTAGACGGGGTAGTGCTGTTACAACTTCTTGCCCGAATATTGCTTCATCAATAAAATCCATATGAAGCATATCAATAATTCTACATAGATATGATTTACCCATACCCCACCAAGTATAATGTGCATCAATCATCAAGTAGTGCTTCACTTTCTTTCCGGTATTCTTTTCAGCTTCTCTAATTTCAAAACCATCTAATAAAGTTTCATAAACCCCGTCAGCTACTCTACTACCGAATGTAGTAGTGTAGTAATATTCTTTGATTTCCCAAATTGCAATTGGATTGATTACAGTTGGGAAAGCTCCATCTACTCTTCGTGATAACGTTCTCACTGGAAAACCATCAATTGTAATAGCAGTAAGTTCTTTTGGATCATAATTACATGGGTTACCATTTATATTTGCTTCAATTAGCATGTTGATAATACCAGTAAAATAGGCATGCCCTTTTTTATTCCCCTTTTGCTTATTCATTGGTAAAGGGCATCTAGGCTTTAAATTATTCTTTAACTTTGTGAATAATTTTTTTACCGTATCTGCATCCATAAGATTAGGCTCTACCTTTTCCTTTAAAACCTTACTTCTATATTCTAAATATCTTATTAATTTTTGTCCGTAATCTGTCCATTCATCTTCAATAATAAGCTTTGAAAACTGTAGCCCTTCTCCAGCAAAAGTTTCTTTCACTTGTTCTATTGTTGGAATGACAAAATCAGGATCAGGATTTTTCTTCGTCTTCCGCTCATGATAACCTAACCTTTGATTAAGTAATTTAATATTGGACCAAAACTCTAAACCCAAATCTTGAAATTCATTATTTGGTTTCATTTAAATCTTTTTCAAATTGAATTATAAATTCATTTAAACTGCTATTCAACGCTTCACATATTTTTTTTAATTCGATAAGGTCAATTCGCCTCTCACCACTTTCAATTTTACTGATGAAAGATTGTGGAACGTTTAGTTTTTGTGCAAGGTCTATTTGTCTTAAACCAGTACCGACTCTTAGTCGGTAGAGAAGCTGAAGAAGAATTTGATATTCTTTGGTGTAGATACTTTTATTCACTAATTAAACATATATCCGAAATTTGAATATCCCAAATTGGGATATTAGCATAATTAGAGTTACCTTGTATTCATGCAATTATCGTTAGATCAAAAATACGCCACATACTATCCTCCAAAAACACAATTACTCAAGTGGGTGGGAAACAAACAACGTTTTGCGGGTGAGATAGCGAGATACTTTCCTGTTGATTTCAACATGTTTTATGAGCCGTTTTTAGGAAGTGGAGCTTTGATGGCAACTGTAGCCCCAAAAAACGCACTGGGTTCTGATATTTTTGAACCAGTAATTCAAATATGGAAAATGCTTGTGAATAATCCTGATGAACTGATTGAATGGTATACAGTTAAAAGAAGGAAGATCGAAAGTCGTGATAAAAAGGAAGTGTATGAAGAAGTTTTAGCTTCCTATAATTCAAACCCCAATGGAGCGGATTTTTTATTCTTATCAAGAACGTGTTATGGAGGTATAATTAGGTTTAGAAAAGCTGATGGCTACATGTCTACTCCTTGCGGCGTTCATGATCCAATTTCTATTCAGAGCTTCGCTAAAAGAGTGAGAGAATGGAATATTCGAATGAAAAATGTAGAGTTTGAACATTTAGACTATCAGGAAGCTTTTGATATGTCTAAGGATGGTGATTTTATTTATTGTGACCCGCCATACAGTCATAGCCAAAGCATACTTTATGGAGCGCAAGATTTTTCGCTTGTTAGATTGTTGGAAAAAATTGAAGAAGCAAAGTCAAAAGGGGTGAAGGTAGCTTTGAGTATCGATGGAAATAAAAAGTCAGGAAATTATATTTGTGATTTACCCATTCCTGTGGGACTTTTCGAACGAGAGCTATTTGTAAGCGTAGGCCGGTCCATGTTACGAAGATTCCAAATGGAGGGTAAAACTCTCGAGAAAGAGGAAGTTGCAGATCGCCTTCTTTTGACTTATTAGACTATTTATCCCTACCAATCAAAGCTTCCGCAATTATCGCTGAAGACAGGACCCCTGGCAACCCTGCACCTGGGTGAGTTCCTGCTCCTACAAAATACAGATTATCAACATCTTCAGATTTGTTGTGTGGCCTAAACCACGCCGATTGAGTCAGAATCGGTTCCACCGAAAAAGCGGAGCCTTTATAACTATTTAATTCATTCTGAAAATGAAGGGGGTCAATGTAATGTTCAGCAATGATATTCTCTTGAAGATCGGGAAGATAATTTTCTTCCAAAAAACTCATTATTGCATCACGATATTTCGGAGCCATCACATTCCAGTCGGTGCCGCTGTCGAGATGGGGAACCGGGGAGAGTACATAAAACCCTTCGCAACCTTCCGGCGCCATGCCAGGATCAGTGATGGTGGGCATGTGCAGGTACAGGGAAAAATCATCCGAAAGATGCTTTTTGTGAAAAATATCCTCTAAAAGTCCTTTGTATCGTTCACCCAAAATAATATTGTGATGCGCGAGCCCCGAATCGAGGTATCTTTTTTTGGTTCCGAAGTAGATCACAAAAAGAGACATGCTATATTTTGTGCGTTCAATTTTGCGGTCGGTGTATTTTTTCCGGTGTTTTGGGTTGATGAGATTTTTATAGGTGAAAGCGACGTCGGCGTTGGAAACAACTTCATCGGCAAAAATTTTTCCCCCATTTTCTAAAATAACTCCTTTGGCTTTTCGGTTTTCAATCAGAATTTCCGAGACCTGTGCATTAGTGTGAATTATGCCACCCTGCTCCGAAATCAATTTTTCCAGAGCATTCACAATAGCTCCGGTTCCGCCCATTGCATAATGCACGCCCCATTCTCTTTCCAGGTAATGTATCATCGCATAAATGGAGGTGGTATCGAAAGGATTTCCTCCCACCAACAGCGGATGAAACGAGAAACATTGCCGCAAAAAATCATCCTTTATAAATTGCGCAACATATTTATACACCGTTTTATAAGACTGAAGCTTGATTAAATCCGGTGCAACTTTAAGCATGTCGCTGAATTTCAGAAAAGGCTTATCGGCAAGTTCTACAAACCCTTTATCGAAGATCGCTTTGGTGGTGCCAAGGAATTTCTCATAACCAGGAATGTCGGAGGGACTTCGTTTTTCAATTTCACTTAAAGTGAACTCATGATCGTTGTTGTAATCAAATTTTTCACCGTTAGAATCAAAAATGCGATAGAAGGGATTGCAGGGCACAAAAGTGACATAATCTTTGCGCTTTTTCCCAGCTGCACTGAAAATATCATCAAACATAAAAGGGGCAGTAATTACGGTTGGCCCACCGTCAAACTTGAATCCGTTTTTCTCATACACATAAGCTCGTCCGCCTAACTTATCTCTTTTTTCAAGAATGGTAACATCATGACCTGCAGAGAGCAAACGAGATGCCGCCGCCAAACCCCCAAAGCCACTGCCAATAACGAGAATCTTTTTCTTCATTAATGTGAATGGAATGAATTTTTGCTACGCACAACCGGAATGGAGATGAAATAAATCCCGGGGACGCTAATCATTTTCAATTTGCTTCACAAAACCGGCAAAACCTTCACCTTGCAGCCTTAAGAGTTGCTTTTTTGCATCATCCGGATTTTGATAAGTTCCGAAATATACCCGATAAAAAGTCTCTCCCCGAACAGAAATATTTTCAACACGGGTGCCGGTAATTTTTGCTGACTGTTTTTGAGCTTCAGCTTTGTCTTTAAAAGAGCCAAGCTGAACGGTGAAATTGGCAATTTTGAGATCCGTCACTCTTGAATTTTCCAAATCACCTTCCAGTAAATAAAGCCTGACGCGGGCTGTTCCAGGGCCTATCATATCAACAGTTTCTGCAGCTCCTTTAGAAAGGTCAATAATTCTGTCTTTGGCGAAAGGGCCTCGGTCATTTACCCGAACTTGAACGGTACGGCCGTTTTCTAAATTCTCGACCAAAAGTACAGTTCCGAAAGGAAGCGTCCTGTGCGCGGCGGTTACGCCTTCCTGATCATACGTTTCCCCGTTTGCTGTTAATTTCCCATGGAAAGTGGGTCCATACCAGCTTGCCATCCCTGATTCTAATGCCCTTGCATCACTGGAATTGTGAATTGGCGAGTTATTTGAAGAAGTGGTTGGAGGGTTTAAAGCGGTTGAGCCTCTTTTAACGGTTCCACATGCTGATAAAAAAATGATTGCCAGAAAAAAAAGCGAAGACGATTTGAGTAAATAATACATGTAGATGAATTTTGGTTTAGCCGCTCAAAATATATTCTGCTTTGGGAAGAAATTCCATGTGATATAGAATCTAAAAATTTCTGTAGAAGATTTTAAAATTACATAAATCCTGAAAAATAAAAGCTAAAAAAAAGCGAGTACCCTATAAATAAGCGACTAAGATACTAAGGCATCACCTTGTGAGAACCGACGACCTATTCTTTACGAGAGAATTGTTCTACCAACTGAGCTACTTCGGCTTTTAATTAGCGCAAAATTAGCAAACTTTTCAAATCTTCTGCAACAGAGAGCTTTTCCTCTTAACTTGAAAAGAAAAACCTATGTCGGCAACACTTATTCTAATTGCGGCTAATGCCATCATATCTTTAGCGGCACTATATGCAGTTCCGCAAATACTCGAAAAAGGAATGATGATTCCTTACCGTATGGTTCGGGAAAAAACCTGGTATGAACTTATCAGCTCAGGCTTTGTACACGCCAGTTTAGGCCATCTTTTTCTAAACATGTTTGTGTTGTTCTTTTTTGGCCTCGTGTTAGAACAAAGCATAGGACAGGCTCATTTTCTTCTGCTGTATTTTTCTGGATTAATCGTCTCCAGTTTGCCCTCTGCTTATCGTCATAAAGACAATCCGAATTTCGCGACTGTTGGAGCCTCGGGTGCAGTTGAGAGTGTCCTTTTTGGATTTATAATTCTCTTCCCTTTAGATCCCATTTATATCATGTTTATTCCTTTCGGAATTCCTTCTATTATTTTTGGGATTTTGTTCCTCGCTTATAGTTTATATGCGAGCAAACAGGAAGGGAAAATCAATCACGAAGCTCATATAGCCGGCGCGCTATGGGGTGTGATATATTTACTGTTGTTTGTGCGGGGTTCAATAGATCACTTTTTGAGTGTCTTTGGTCTGCTGTAGAAAAACCTGACAGGCTTCATACCACAATAAAAAGCAGAAACCTGTCTGGATTGATAATCAGGCAATCACCCTTTCTCAGAGCGGAAGTCATCCATAAAGTTAATAAGGGCTTCTACACTTTCCAGTGTACAGGCATTATAAATACTGGCGCGGATGCCACCTACACTACGGTGACCTTTAAGAGCTAATAAATCATGTGACTTTGCCTCCGCCAAAAAAGTCTGTTCCAGTTCTTCAGATGGTAGACGGAACGTGACATTCATCTTAGAGCGAGAATCCTTCTCAGTGGTACCCGTGTAAAAATCATCGTGATCAATAGTGTTATAAAGCAGAGCCGCTTTTTTATCGTTTACTTCCTTGAAGTACGATAAACCACCTTTTTCCTCAACCCATTTTAAAACAAGATTTACCAGATATACCGCAAAAGTTGGTGGAGTATGGAATAATTTCTCTGCATGAATTTTATATTTCAGAATAGTAGGTATGTTTGCTCTGTTAACGCTCTGCAGAAAATCTTTTCGCACGAGAACCACCGTAACTCCGGCCGGTCCAAGATTTTTTTGTGCTCCGGCATAAATCAACCCATATTTTTTTATCTGGATGGGACGTGATAGAAAATCTGAAGAAGCATCACACACTAAAGGAATTCCGTTGGTTTCCGGTTCGGTGGAAAACTGAGTTCCAAAAATGGTGTTATTTGATGTGAAATGAACGTAGCGGGCATCGGGTGTCAGGGAAAGTTCGTTCTGTGTTGGGATGTGCACAAAATTATCTGCTTCACCAGAAAAAGGAATGTTCACATTTCCGAACAGTTTAGCTTCTTTGATAGCCTTTTGTGACCATGCGCCGGTATTGATATAGTCCGCAGTTTCATCTTCATTCAGGAAATTATAAGGAACCTGCATAAACTGAGAACTGGCTCCGCCTTGTAAGAAAAGAATCTCGAAATCATCTCCAAGGCCAAGAATTCTTTTAAGCCGCTCCCGAGCTTCCTCATCAACCTGGGAATATTCTTTTCCGCGATGGCTTACTTCCATTATGGAAGTGCCGGTTCCCCGGTAATCAAGCAATTCCTGTTGGGCGATTTCTAAAACTTCTAAAGGCAGTGCGGCCGGGCCTGCACTAAAATTGTGAGCGCGTTTCATGTTATATGAGTGTTTTGTGAGTGATTGTGAGAGTGATTAAAATGTGTGTACCAACAAGCCTGATCGCAGCTTTGGTTCAAACCAGGTAGATTTGGGAGGCATCAACAAACCGGCATCAGATACTTCCAATAATTCTTCGATGCTTGTTGGGTATAAACTGAAAGCAAGGGATGCTTCGCCATTATCAACGAGATCCTCGAGTTCATCAGTTCCTTTTATTCCGCCGACAAAATCTATATTTGAATCTGTTCGCTGATCTTTGATTTCAAGCATCGGTTCTAAAATCTGAGCCTGAAGTAGTGAGACATCAAGTTGGGATGCGGGATCCTTTTTTGAACTTTCTTTTAGCGTTAATCCATACCAGTTTTCATCAAAATATAAGGAGAGTTCTCCCTTTTTAGACGGGACTGGATTAGCGTTCTTCCTTAGCTGAAATTCATTCCCGAGGGTTTTTAAGAAATTGTCGGGAATAGAATACACCACCCGGTTGTAGGCTAAAATCTCCATCTGATCCATTGGAAAAAGGACTGCCGGAAAATAATTGTATTCTTCGTGGCCGGTATGATTTGGGTTATGAGAAGCTAATTCTTTAGCCGCTCTTGAAGCGCTTGCACATCGGTGATGGCCATCAGCCACATATAAGTGAGCTACTTTTTTGAACTCATCAATAATTTCTGCAGGCTTATGGATATTCCAGATAGTATGAGAAATTCCGTCTTCAGTTTCAAAATCGTACAAAGGAGTATTATTTTGCATGAACTGCTCCATGAAATCCGAAATCTTCCCAGTATCCCGAAAAGTCAACATCACTGGTTCGGCATGAGCTTCTTGTGTGAGAATATGTTTTGTGCGATCATCTTCTTTATCCGGGCGGGTAAGCTCATGTTTCAGTATAACATCGTCGTTGTATTCATCTACACTTACACAGCTAAAAATACCTGCCTGAGACCTGCCATCCATGATAAGCCGGTAAATATAAACGGTCTCTTTTTCTTCCTGAATGAAAGAATCAGAATGGAGTAATTTGGCAAGATTTTTTCGCCCTTGCTCATACACTTTAGTGTCGTAGATAGAAGTTTTTTCGTCGACATCAATCTCCGGACGTATTACATGCAGGAAACTTTCGGGTTTATTTTTTGAAAGATCCCGCGCTTGCTGGGTGTTCACAACATCATAAGGTACACAAGCTACATCTTTAGCAATTTCCGGTTTTGGTCTCCACGCTTTAAGGGGCTTAATCTCAGCCATAAGACAAATAAATTTTGATTATTCTTGAAAGAAAGAAGGTACATAAAATTGAACTTTATTAAATTCGAAAGCCTTGGTGACAATCAGAAAATCAAAGAAAAAAAAGAACAGCTATGAATGAGAACGGCAATAAACTAAATGAAGATCAGCAAAACCAGCTACTGTTTATGATGTTAGTACAGCAGCATCAGCAAATAGCGATGGTTGGGCTTGGGAAACTTCAGAATCCGGCAACCGAAAAGGTTGAAAAAGATTTATCATCGGCTAAATACGCAATCGATACTTTAAACATGATGGAGAAATTTACCTCCGGGAACCTTCCGCAGGAAGCAAGAAATTACCTGGAGCAAACGCTCACAAATTTAAGGTTGAATTACTCGGAAGAAGCTAAGAATACGAAAAAGGGCGACGCTTCATCTTCCGCAAAAGATGAGTGAAACGGAATTGAAAATTAATGCAGCCGGAGGTATTGTGTTCAGGTTGGGAGCAAATCCCAAAGAACCGGAAGTGTTGCTTATTTTCAGGAATGATGTATGGGATTTGCCCAAAGGAAAAACAGAAGTTGGCGAAAGTATTGAAATGTGTGCCGTGCGAGAAGTAGCCGAAGAAGTAGGCAGCAGCCTTCCGGCTATCGTTTCGGAATTGGATACAACCTATCATGAATATTCTGAGAAAGGAAAGCTGGTTGGTAAAACCACGTACTGGTTTTCTATGATTTTTACAAAAGCTGAAACATTAAAGCCGCAGAAAGAAGAGGGAATAGAAAAAGTTGAATGGGTGCCATTACAACAAGCCATTGAGAAAACGGGCTATGAAAATATAAAGGTGATTCTCAGAAAATTTCAGGTACAAAAAAAGGCGTGATTGTTGAAAATCACGCCTTTGAAAGAAATATGATAAATACGATTAGTTCTGCAAGCGGAAGTTTATGGAAAGAGCGAATTGAACTCTAACAGGACGTCCACGTTGCATGCCAGGCTTGAAATCAGCGTTTTGTACAGCTTTTAGGGCTTCTTCGTCACAACCGCCGCCAATACCGCGAACAACCTGTGCGTTTTCAACTTCTCCACTTTCATTCACAATAAACTGAACGGTAACACGGCCTTCGATACCTGCTCGCCGTGCCATTTCAGGATAATTTACGTTGCTTTGAATAGCTGCAATTCCCCCAATAGGTTCAGGCATTTCCTCTACAACAACAAAGAAATCTTCCTCATCATCATCATCAGGTGGAGGTGGGGGTAAATCCATAGGCGCGTCCATATCAAGTTCCGCATCCAAATCAATTAACTCGTCTTCAATAATTTCGTCATTTGGAACTTCTACCGGAACCGGGGGGCGAGGTGGTGGTGGTGGAGTTTCAATTTGTTTAGTTTGAATTACTTCCTCCATCTCAACAACCTCTTGCTGTTCAATTTGCATGGTGTTTGGAGGAGCCGTTTCCATGGTTACTTTTACAGCAACAAGCATAAAAAGCAAAGCTAAGATCAAACCTGCTTCAAGATAGACAGTGTATGATCTTTTAAGATCGGCTTTTGGTGTTTTTCTTTCGTTTCTCATAATTTAATAGAGTATTTATCAATTCAAAAATTCAGAGTGAAAAGAACGGGATTTTATCGTTCCTCTGCAAGTGAATACTTTTTATTTTAACTGTTTAAACAACTTTTTAGTGTGTTACGTTTATTTTACACTCCCCAGAATTATAAATTGAACGGTTTCTTTAATTCTAAACTCAATGACTTTTCCATCTTTTACACCAGGGGTAAACTTCTGAAGTTTAATACCTTTTAAAACCGCTTCATCACAGCCGCCGCCGATACCACGAATAATTATCGGATTTTCCACCTTTCCCTTTTTGTTTACAATAAACTCAACTTCAACAATTCCTTCAATGCCCGTTCTAAGAGCAAAAGGGGGATACTCTATACTATTTTTGAAAGCTTTTTCGCCGCCAATCATGGTTGGTAAAACTTCGAATATTTTCAGGCGTTCGTAATCAACTTCTATTTTCACTTCCTCTGCTAAAGGAGGAACACTCAGAAGAGTTTCTATTTCAAATTCGTCAAACTCAATAGGCGGTTGTTCGAGGGGAGTATCGTCAGGGATTTCAATTGGAACTTCAGGCATTGGAGGGGGGGGTGTCAAAGTTGGCCGGTTTACTGTAGTAGGTGGAAGAATAAGAGGCGGCCCTTCAATAGGAGTGATGTCGGCAAAAGTGCGGCTGCTTTCAGGCATTTTTAGATTGGCCACTAAAATCAAAATTAGAAGCGCGGCTATGACTCCCGTTTCCACAAAAACAGGATACATTTTCTTTAAATCATGCTTAGGAACTTTGTTAGCCATGTGCACCTCATGGATTAAAGATGCTCATCCAAAAATGGATTCTACTTAAAATAGTAAAATGGCGGAAATATGCATGATATCTTCAAAATATTTACTGAAGTTTAAACTGAATCATCTGCCTCATTCTTACCTTCACCATTCGGCCATTTTGAATGCCGGGAGTAAATTTTTGCAGTTTAATAACCCGCAGAACCTCCTCATCACAACCACCGCCAATACTACGTGTTATAACCGGATTTTCAACTTCACCATTCTCATTTATGATGAATTCAACCACTACCCGTCCTTCAATTCCATTCCTTTTAGCCACTTCAGGATATTTAATCTTTTGATACATCGATTGAATTCCTCCACGCATTTGAGGCATGAATTCTACCTGATCCAATACTTCCTCTTCTTCATCTTTGAGCGGCTCAGGCGGGAGAGCGGGAGTGTTGCTGTAGTCGTCAAAGTTTCCAAAATCGATAGTGGGTGGGTCAATCGGAGAGTCGTCTGGAATTACCTGAGGAATAATCGGTAACATCGGAGATGGAGGAATTTTGATGGTTTTAGTAACGGGGGGTTGAATTAGAGAAATTTTTTCAACATTTGCATTAACTGGCGGCTCCGGGTTTTTAGTCGGGAAATGGATTTTTGCAGCTCCAATGGAAATCAAAAGAATTCCTACGAATCCAAGTTCAAAAGTGAGGGCGTAATTCTGTTTAAGATTGTATCGGTTCTTTTTCTGAAGCATGTTCCTGATTTTTTTTTAGTGTTCACTACCAATAAAAACCAGAACAGAGAGATACGTTATCGCATTAAGATGTGGGTTCTGATTTGAAGTCAGAGACATTCTTCAAAATCATGTATAACAAAAGAATAGCAAAAGCAGCGCCTGATAAATCGGCTACCAAATCAAGAAATTCCGCACTGCGGTTTGTGGGAAGCATAAATTGCAGCAGTTCGACAATTATTCCAAAAAACGACCCCACCAAAAAAACGGGAAATAACGCATACTTCCCTTTCAGGAAACGGATAATCCCATAAATAAAAGTCCAGACCCCAAATGCGATAAAATGCGCCACCTTATCATAACCCCAGATAGCAATCGGTAGATTATAATTGGAAGGAAGCAAAGTTCCCACAAGAATGGCAAAGGTAGATAACACCAAGAGTGCGATGTACAGTTTAACAGACTTGGTAAGCTTTCGGCGTTTTTTCATTTAATAATCAGATAATATCTAATGGCTCCAGGAAACCGGAACTTCTCTCATCAAATTGTTTAGAATTTTGATACCCATTTAACAGAGCGTGCAGACAGGCTAATTCCGGAGAGTTAAATTTTAACCAAAAAGCGCCGATCTTCCCTGCCAAAACATCACCAAAACCGGCGCGTGAAAAAATCCGGGTATCGTAGCCCGTTAAATAACATTCACCCGAAACTGTTCCCATAACAGAAGGCAGCCCCTTTCCCAATATAGTAATTTTATGCTCTTTAGCCTTTTTCGAAAGCTGATTCATTCGCTCGAATCCATCACTGATATCTGCTTTTAAAATAGATGTTAGCTCGCCGGGATGTGGTGTTAATATCCAATTCGCTTTATCCGGCCGATTCCAGTTATCCCTTTGGGATAAAGCAAAAAGCGCGTCGGCATCAATTATTGTGTCGCCTTCAAAATTTTCTAATAACTGCAGCGTAAATTTTACGGTTTCCTCATTTCTTCCCAAACCGGGGCCAATAACTAATTTGCCCGGCTTCTCAGCAAGAATTTCCTGCACTTCTTTTAGATGCGATTCCTTGAAAAACTTATCCGCTGCTTCTCCAATGGGTTTCTTGATAATCTGAACCAGGTTCTTCTCATAAATTTCGAGCAATCCCTTTGGGGTGATGAGAATCACGGCGCCAATTCCTTCGGCCCAGGCACTTTTCGCCACCAATACGGCGGCTCCCGTCAAACCTTCCGAGCCTGCGATGATGTATAAAACCCCGCCATCATATTTATGTTTTTGTTTGAAGGTATCGGGAGAATTGGCATCAACCCAATCCTGATCAATTAAATAAGCCGTGGGTTTTTTATACTGATTCGGAAAAGAAAGCTCGCACAGGACAACTTCACCCGTTAAATCAAAACCTTCATTCAAATAAAACCCGGTTTTAAGTGCTCCGAAGGCCAAAGTGACATCGGCCTGAACCGCGGCACCCATTATTTGGCCGGAATCGGCATGTAATCCGGTGGGGATATCAAGGGCAAAAACGGGAATTTCCTGCTGATTATTTATCCATTCAATTGCTTCGGAATAGGGCGCCCGGACCTCCGAACTCAAACCTGTTCCCAGCATTCCATCCACAATGAAATCGTAATTTTCGGGTTGGAAATTTTCCCAATTTATAATGCGGATTTCAGCTTCAAGCTTGTTCAGCAGCTCGAGGTTTTTGCCGGTTTCTGAACTCAGATCTTTCTTTCCCGATAAAAAACAGATCGTAATTTTGAAATCCATCTGAGAAAGCAGCCGGGCGATAACCAAAGCGTCTCCGGCATTATTTCCTTTACCACAAAAAAATATTCCGTGGCCTTTGGCGGGAACTTCAGACTGAATAAAATCCGCGGCGCGGGTTCCGGCAATTTCCATCAGTGTAAAGGCGGAGATCCCAAACTCGGAGATGGTTCGCTTATCCATACTTTGGCATTGTTCAGCCGAGCATAAATAATATGGATAAGGAATTTTTAGCATTAGTTAACAATAATTGTCATTGCGAGAAACGAGCGGCGGCGAGTGCCGAAGCAATCTTCTTTCAATTGTTTGGGAGGTAGTTTAAGGGAGATTGCCGCGTTGTAAGGCAAAAATTCCTGTTCGTACATCATGGGCTCCTCGCAATGACGAATAAGTTTTTTAATAAGACCGCGCAAAAAGCACTTTTTGTTTGGATGGATTTCCGGTGACCATGCACTTTCCTTCTTTACCTTTTTCTAAAGGAATGAGGCGAATGGTTGCCTTCGTTTCATTCTTAATCTTCTCTTCGGTTTCGGGCGTTCCATCCCAATGCGCATAAATGAATCCGCCTTTTTCTTCTATTACTTTTTTGAATTCATCATAACTCTCTACTTCAGAAGTATTCGATTCGCGCCGGTCTTTTGCTTTCTGGAAAAGTTCATTCTGAATGTCATCTAGCAATTCTTTGATGCGGGGAGCAAGCCCCTCACGAGCTTCTATGTTTTTTGAAAGAAGGTCGCGCCGTGCAAGTTCCACATTATTATTTTTGACATCACGCGGCCCGATTGCAATCCGAAGTGGAATTCCCTGCGCTTCATGTTCGGCAAACTTAAATCCGGGTTTATGCTGATCGCGGTTATCCAGTTTTACGCGGATTCCCAGTTCCTTTAGCTCCTCAAATATTTTATCGCCGTATTCTACTACTTCAGCTCGTTCTTCATCACTGCGATAAATGGGAACAATTACGACCTGAACAGGCGCAAGTTTTGGAGGAATTACCAATCCCTGATTATCGGAATGCGTCATGATTAATCCACCAATTAACCGTGTGGAAACGCCCCAACTTGTTGCCCAAACATGTTTGTGTTCACCGTCGCTGTCCTGAAATTTTACGTCAAAAGCTTTGGCGAAATTCTGTCCGAGAAAGTGAGAAGTACCGGCTTGAAGGGCTTTTCCATCCTGCATCAATGCTTCGATGCAATAGGTTTCAACTGCACCGGCAAAACGTTCGCCCTCGGTTTTCACCCCGGTAAGAACCGGCATAGCCATAAATTCTTCGGCGAAAGTTTTATACACTTCCAGCATTTGCAGGGTTTCTTCTTCGGCCTCCTCTTTAGTAGCGTGAGCCGTGTGGCCTTCCTGCCAGAGAAATTCCATAGTTCGTAAAAACAGGCGGGTTCTCATTTCCCAGCGAACCACATTCGCCCATTGGTTGATAAGAATCGGAAGATCCCGATACGATTGAATCCAGTTGCGGTACGTATCCCAGATAATGGTTTCGGAAGTCGGACGAACAATCAACTCTTCTTCAAGTTTGGATTCGGGATCTACTTCCACGCCGCCATCCACACTTTTGAGTCGGGTATGAGTTACAACCGCACATTCTTTGGCGAAACCTTCCACATGCTGCGCTTCTTTTGAAAGGAATGATTTCGGGATAAAAATGGGGAAATAGGCATTTTCATGGCCGGTATCTTTGAACATCTGATCGAGTGCTTGCTTCATATTTTCCCAAAGCGCCATCCCGGTGGGGCGAATTACCATACAGCCGCGAACCGGAGAATGCTCTGCAAGTTTAGCCTCCTTAACAACATCGAGATACCATTGAGAATAATCTTTTTCCTGAGTAGTAATTTTTTGTGCCATGAAAATCTTTCGGTAGTGACTAATTAGTTTAAATCAACAGAAGAGAAGTTAAGAAAATAGAGGTAGAGAATAAGGGCTATAAATGAAGAAAACGTTCAGCTGGCAGCCATCAGCTTTTAGATAATTATGAGGAGAGGTAAGCCGGAAAAATGTTCATCCCTACGCCTCGTCACGAAGCTCCTGCTTACTTTAGTTTTGCGGCTTGGCGGGTATGACAAATCATGCATGAAACTGCTGGAAAGGTTGAATTGGAGGGGAAGCTGGAGCTTCTTTGAGGGCGTTACGAAGGCGGACCTTCGTAACGAGGGTTAAATTTAAGCTTGTATAAATTAGATAAATAACCTATTTAAGCGTGAGAAGCTCTGGGAAGAAATATCAAATAATAAAAGGGTACAATGCAGAGGAATAGATGCAAAACCATCTTAATGTTGAACTAAATCGGAGGTAAATGTCAATTAATCAATGTGATTTTTGTGGGGAACAAAAGGACGTGTTTGAAACATATTGTGATAGGTGTGGAAGAAAGGATCAGTCGACATATACAATTAAAAATATATTAGTAGTTTTTGGATTGTTTCTCTTGGTAGTGACTCTTGTACCTGCTTCAACCGATCCAGAACCGGATAGCATGTACCAATCTCCGACAGAAAAGGTTGAAGGAGAGCCTGTTCATTTTTCCGAAAAAGATAATAAAAGTATGGCCTATTACATGTGTGAACAGTGGGTAAAACAAAGGCTTAAGAGTCCTAAAACAGCTGATTTTCCCAGCGTTTTTGAGGGAAAATTTGACAATATATTTAAAGACGGGGCTGAATACCAGATATGGTCATATGTAGATTCTGAAAATTCATTTGGAGCCACGTTAAGAACCGGATTTACCTGTATAACCAAGCAAACATCAGAAGATGATTGGGAGCTTATAACACTCGAAATTGATTAATGAAAAAGAAAACTCAAAAACTTGAGCAATTTATAACCGGTCTTCATCAGTACATAACAACTAATCCTCAATTTAGGAGGAAAACAAATAAAAAAGCGGAGGTTCAAATTCAGACTGAACTCCGTCCACTAATCATCCAATATTTGGAAATTTACTTTAAGAAATGTGGTTATAAAGATTATGTGGGAAAGGCAAATAAGTCATTTTATTGGGAAGGCCAAGAGGGTAGGTATGGTAATGAAAGAAAAACCATTTTTGGATCTCGTAATTATCCAGATTTTATCATTACTCATCCATATTTAGTTGCAATTGAATATAAACAAAGCCAAAATGGCTCTACAGTGAAACAGGGAATTGGTCAATCCATCATGCACACCCTTTGTGAGGATTTTGAATTTGTTTACTATCTGTTTCATGATCAAAATCAGGATAAGCGAATAGAAATATCAGCCAAACGAAATGAGGAACAAATTGTATTAAAGAAAATTTGGACAGATTATAATGTGGCTATAAAATTTATATAATTATCTTTTTTTACTCAGCAGTATAATATTTCTAAAAACTAAAACAGGAGCTAAGATAAAATCTTAGCTCCTGTTTTATTGTAGCGTGGGACGGAATTGAACCGTCGACCTCACGATTATGAGTCGTGCGCTCTAACCATCTGAGCTACCACGCCTTTTTTCATCAAGGGCAGCAAATATACGGCATTCTGAATCAAGGGTAAACCATTTTTCGCCTTCAATTATCCTTAATATTTTATAAGAATAAAATTTCTCGGGAAAACAGCATCTGTTCGGAAAAGTAGCGCACATTTTATATTATCGCTTGATTAAAAGCTGAGTTAAAAATTTTATCTGTTTCTATGAGGAAATCTGAAAAACACGAGTTGATTATAGTAGCCGCGCAAGCTTTGGATCGTGCTTCCCAAAAGTATGAGGAAATTATGGCTGAGCTGAAGGAAGCGGAGGATTACAAGGATTCAAACTTGTCCATTACTATTCATGATTCTATCAAGAATCTGTCAAGAAAAATTGAAGCTTATCAAAAAGGGTTGATAGATCAGAATAAGCTCGTTGATGAGTATATCTTTGAATATGAAAGTGTAGACGGAGAATCGGAAATTGAAAAGGAAGTTCCGGTTCGGTTAAAAAGATTGACTCAACGGCTGCTTTCCAGTTATAAGAATTTTATTGAACAAGTTGGGGGCAGGAAAAAAGTAAAACGCCTTGAAAAACAAGAACCGGATGCATTTAAGGCAAAATCAGTCAAAAAAGCTTATTTGTTTTGGCTGATTGGATTTTTTGGAATTTTAGGATTCCATCGGTTCTATCTCGGTAAACCCGGAACCGGAATAGGATGGATGTTCACCGGAGGTCTACTTGGATTTGGAGCTATTTACGACCTGATCGCTCTTCCCAAAATGGTAGATGAAGAAAATTTCTTCATTGAATTAAAAGCTGCAAAGCTAAAGCAGTTGTCTGGCCGGTAAGCCAGCCCGTCATCGCGAGGAGCGGATGCGACGCGGCGATCCCTCTTTGAGGATTCCTGTGCCTAATCTTCATTCGCACCCGGTTTTTTGCCACAGGCATTCCCATGAATCAGGATTTGCTGGATTTTAGGATTAGCATGATTTTTTTGGGATGCATCCCGGATTAGCTTAGGCACTCGAAACCAGCTCAACATAACGGTCTTAACGGGACAAGCTTTTACCGCATAACACTTAGCATCCCTATGCGGACATCTACATCTACGTAAAAAAAAATGGCGGTGTTATTTTACCACACAGGAATCTCTAAAAACTGACTTCTTTACCGTCTTTATAAATTTTCACTCCGTCCGGCTGAGATTTTTCACCTTTCGGGCCAAATCCATAAACAGCAGCAGCTAATTCTTCTTCGGTACGTTCGGCTCCAACCTTTCGAGGTTCGTCTTTATAAAAACTATCCATATGAAGTGTTTGAGTTGGGAAGGCGAATTCCACACCAATCTCTTTTGAAAGGCGTAAGATTTCCAGGAGGAAATTATGGCGCTGTTGCAATTCCGTCGACCAATCGGGAACGTCAAAAAACACATAAACCAGTACGTCCAGAGAATGGGCTCCATATTCATTGAAATACACGTGAAACATATCTTGTCGAAAATGTTCATTTGCTTTTACGATAGCTTTTATGCCTTCGGTGAAAGCCTCCATCTGCTCGGGAGTGGTAGAGTAGGTGAGATTTAGCATAAACCTGAGCCGCCGATACCGGCGCAATCCGTAATTTTCCACATCTGTTTTGGCAATTATGGAATTCGGGACACTGATAAGGGAATCGTGAAAAGTGCGGATGCGGGTGGACCGAAATCCAATATCTTCAACCGTTCCCTCGGCAGAACCAACGACAATCCAATCGCCGATTTTGTAGGGGCGATCGGTAATTATAGTGATGGAGCCGAAGAAATTTGCCAGCGTTTCTTGTGCGGCAAGAGCAATTGCTAATCCACCGATTCCAAGTCCGGCAATAAGAGAAGCAACGTTATATCCATTATTTTGAAGGAGAGCTATTACTCCCATCACCACAACAAAAAAGCGCAGTGTTTTTCGAATTATGGGTAAAAGCTGATCGTCAAGCTCGGTTCCGGTTTTGGCTGTCAATACTCCCAGATATTTTGTGAAAACCTCAGCTAAATTATAAAACAGCCAGATAAAACCTGCTGAAACGGCCACTTCTAATGCCCCTGACAAATAGTAATTTACATTAACGGAAAACTGGAGGTTCGTATAGGTGAGAAGGAAGTAAACCATGAGGAAAATAAATCCCGCTGGTTTTTCCACGCTTTCAACTAAGGTGTCGTCCCAAGTGAATGTGGTGCGTTGGGCAAGTCGCCGCACATAATTTTCAATAATAAACTCGAAGATTTTCTTCAGGATGAAACCAATCATCAACCATAAAAAAACGGCAATATATTGCCAGACCTGTATTCCAAGCCATTCATGCATAGCCCAGTCTGGAAGCTGATCCACAACTTCACTTATTAACCCTGAAAATGTTTCCTGATATAACTCGGGTATTGTTTGAATAGTCGTCCTCGAGAAAACCCATTCCCCGCTATTTTTACTCAGGTAAATTGATGGCAGTTCATCAAACAATCTGTATTGCTGCAATCCTGAAAGACTGTCGGTGTAGTTTGGGTCGGTTGGAATTTCATCGTAATCAATAAGCAGCCCGCGAGCGTCTAAGACATTAAGCAGTTGTTTAGCGAGGGTTAGTTTTCCCTCTTCATCACCTTCGGCAAGCTTCATGGTTTTAACAACCAGGTTTGGCCTCTCATTGCCGGACTGTTGCCATTGTAAGAAGGTATGAACTGTCCGTTGCGGATTTTTAAGAAGTTCAGAATCATCAACAGGCGACTGAACTTGAAAGGCGAAAAGCGAGCCTGAAAAAAAGGTAAGTACAGTAAAAAAAGAGATGGTAGATTTAAACAGGGAAAGCATGGTCGCTTTTTTTGTTAGATGATGTTGTCGGCAAATCTAAGGAATGTTAGCGTAGCAGGAAAAGGTGGTTTTTTGTAAAGATCTGAATCGCCTCGGAAGGATTAGAACCCCGGGATTTGTTGCAGAGACGCTTTGTAGAGACGCAAGGCCTTGCGTCTCTACAAAATCAACAATCATCCAGGATATTAATCATTCTTTTTCGAATCAGGATTCATTTTTTTGAAAGCTTCCAGGAAATCCATCGGTAGCGGGATGAAAGCAAAGGTGGCATTTTCTTCGCTGATTTCATTCATGGTTTGAAGGAAACGAAGCTGTAACGCAGCCGGAGCTGTTTCAATTAATTTGGCAGCATCAACCAAACGCTGTGCAGCCTGAAATTCACCCTCGGCATTAATTACTTTCGCACGACGATCACGTTCGGTTTCTGCCTGTCGGGCCATAGCACGCTTCATATTATCGGGAAGCACGACATCACGCACTTCAACAGAAACAACTTTTATTCCCCAGGGATCGGTATGAGTATCAATAATTTCCTGAATACTCTTGTTTACCTTATCGCGATTGGCTAACAGCTCATCTAATTCCACCTGTCCCACAATACTACGAAGCGTGGTTTGTGCAAGCATCGAAGTAGCATGGATGTAATGTTCAACCTGAATAACGGCGGCTTCGGCATCTACCACCCGAAAAAAGGTAATCGCATCTACATAGACGGTAACGTTATCTTTGGTGATTACTTCCTGCTTATCCACGTTTATGGTGAGCACTCGTAAATCGATGCGCTCAATTCTATCTATAAAAGGAACCAACACGATCAATCCCGGCCCTTTTGTAGCTTGAAATTTACCAAGCCGGAATACTACCGCACGTTCATATTCCCGAAGAATCTTGAAAATTTGTGGTGCTAAAAGCACGAAAAAAACGACTAAAGTAATGACCCAGGTTATGTATCCGGAAAATAGTTCAGTTGAGTCCATGTTCGGTCTCCTTATTTTGTGTGTATGGTTTTACGGTAACGGTGAGACCTTGGAAACTTACTATTTCGCACCATTCCTGTTCTTTAATTTCTTGATCACTAAGGGCATTCCAGTATTCTCCGGAGATTAAAACACGTCCGCCGGTTTTATCAACTTTATCAATGACCAAAGCTTTTTTTCCAATCAGTGATTCCAAACCTGTACGGTGGCCGGTGAGCTGAGCTTTGACCCCCGCTGTGGCAATCCATCCAAAAAAGATAACAGTGAGTATAGTTGCGGGAACCAGCCAATACCATGAAAGCTGCATTTCTTGTGGAAAATCCTGAAAAAGCATTAAAGAACCGAGAAAGAATGCGACCGCTCCGCCCGTAATTAAAATGCCAAATGTTGGGGTGAAAGCTTCGGTGATAAATAGTGCAATGGCCAGCCCAATCAAAATAAACCCGGCTATATTAATCGGAAGCGCGGCGGCTCCATAGAGTAAAAGGATGAGAGCGATTACACCGGCAACACCGGGGACAATAGCGCCGGGATTCGTGATTTCCCCTACAATTCCATAAATAGAAACCATTGTGAGGATGAGCATGATTTCCGGCCGCATAATAAAACTGAAGAACTTTTCGGCAAAACTCTCGCTGAGTTCATGAACATTTGCTTGTGCAGTTTGCAGCGTGTTTCCCTCAATTTCCATCCCGTCAATTTCTATCAAAAGCTGGGCGACATCCGTGGCAACCAAATCAATTACGTTCAATTCCAGTGCTTCTTTTTCTGTGATGGAATCCCCATCACGGACGGCGGAAATAGCCCATTCTGTATTGCGACCTCTTTTCTCGGCTATACTTTCAATAAAGCTCTCGGTGAAATTAAAAAGCTTCTTTTGCATTACGGTATCTGTTTGGGCTCCGCTCATAGAAACAGGGCTCGCTGCTCCGATAGTTGTAGTTGGTGCCATTGCCGCAATATGGGCTGCAAGTGTGATGAACGTTCCGGCACTTCCCGCATTTCCACCCTCAGGACTTACATAAACCACAATCGGCATTTCAGAAGCCAGCATTTCCTGTACAATGTCTTGGGTAGAAGTTAACAGTCCGCCGGGGGTATCCAGTTTGATGATTAAAGCTTCATCATTTCTTTCGCGGGCAGTTTCTAACCCACGGGTAATATAATTGGTTGTTGTGGGGCCAATGGTTCCGCGAATAGAAATTACAGTTACAGAAGAACCGGTGGTGGTGTCTTGCTGAAATTCATCGCCAAAAGCAGGGGCGCTTATAAAAAAGACACCTAAACTCAGAAATAATATTTTGTAGAAAATATTCATGTAAGCTTAATCCAATCAAATTAGAAAGGGTGCCTGAAGTGTACGCATTCGGGAGAAGATAAAAAAGAAATTCTCCCTCTAATTCCCGTTGCGGATAGCTTTTACCGGATTTATGAGCGCGGCTTTTACCGAGTGATAGCTTACGGTGATGAGTGATATCAAAACAACGGTAATGCCGGAACCCACAAAAATATATGGCAACAGTGAATTAAGATCGATATGGGATGGGAAATCCCCAAGCCAAAGAGAAGCCAAAAAATACGTAACCGGCCATGCGATAATATTGGCAATCAAAACCAGCCATAAGTATTCTTTAGAAAGTAGTATAACAATATCGCTGACCGAAGCGCCCAGGCTTTTTCGAATTCCGATCTCTTGTTTTTTGAGTTGTGCTGAATAAGAAGCGAGGCCAAGCAAACCAAGGCAGGCAATTAGAATGCACAAAATTGAAAAACTAACCGACAGGGTGTTCATAGTTGTTTCTGCTTCATAAATCTTCGCCAGCTCTTCATCCAAAAAAGTATACTCAAATGGGTCAATGGGATTAATTTCTTTCCAGATAGTTTCGAGGTGAGCTAATACAGAAGCGGTATTTCCGGGAGCAATTTCAATAGCGGTATGTTTGATGGAACCCACAATCGGCATCATGCCTTCCACAAGACGAATGGCAAGAGGCTCAATTTCCTTTTTTATGGATGTGTAGTTGAAATCTTCCACCACACCAATCACCGAAAAAGGCACCCTTTCACCTGAATGCGGGTAATAATAAAAAATTTCCCCTACGGCATCTTCCGGAGCATCTAAACCAAGTGTAGCCAGCATTCTTCTGTTTATGAGGAGCGCGCGCTCGGCATCCGTTGAAAAATCACGCGAAAACGTTCTTCCCGCTATTAGTTCAATGTCGAAGGTTTCGGTGAAATCATGGCTTACATGAAGCACCAGATTTGTTCCATCTTCTCCTTCATCCGTATTGGCAGGAACATATCGGTAATACGTCTGCTCATCAGAGCCCGGGATTTTGCCTAAGCCGGTTATGGATTGCACTTGGGAATGAGATCCCGCCTGTTCCAAAAAAGTATCAAATTCCCAGGCAATCAGGTTTTGTTTGGTGGGAAGGATAACAACAGAGTTTTTATCAAAACCGAGCTCTTTATCCTGCATGTGTTTCAGTTGCAGAAATATGATAGCCGTTCCGATGATTAACAGCACAGAAATAGTAAACTGAAAAGTGACCAACCCTTTTCGAAATAAAGTGCCCGAATTACTTTTTCCGATACTTCCTTTAAGTACGTCGGCAGGCTTGTAAGAGGATAAAAACAGAGCGGGATATAATCCTGCCATTAAAGAAACAAATACAGTTAATAGCAGGAGAGCGGGAATGGTGAGGGCGTTCTGGAATAAGCTGAAGGAAAGATCTTTGCCAATTAGTTCATTAAACAGAGGCAGGCTTAGTTGAAGCAAAAGAATCCCAAAAACAATGGCAATTAAACTGACAAAAAATGATTCTCCCATAAACTGAAAAAAAAGTTGCTGCCGATAGCTTCCCATTACTTTTCGAAGGCCTACTTCGCGGCTGCGCTCCAGGGAACGAGCGGTAGAAAGATTCATGAAGTTTATGCAGGCGATAATAAGAATGAAAGCCGCCACCACTGAAAAAAGATACAGGTAAGAGATAGAGCCATTCGCTTTCATCTCGTGATCACGATTTGAGCGCAGATGAATGTCGGTAACCGGCTGGGTCTCAAGCATTACTTTTTCACCAGAAGGCCAGCCGGAGTAGGCGTAGTAATAAGTGTCTTCGAGGGAAGAGAGTTGTTGCGAGAAATCCGAAGGATCTACTCCTTCTTTTAGCAACACATACGTCCATAAGGGATTCCAAAGCCAGCTTTTGTTGTAGTCAGGGCTCCTGCTGTAAATTCCATCAAGGCTGTTGAAAGAGGCAACCAAATCTACCTGAATATGAGATTCCTCCGGCCATTCTTCCATTACCCCGGTAACGGTTAATTCACGAATTCCTTTGTAGTTCAGAGTTTTGCCAATGGGATTTTCATCTCCAAAATATTTGTGTGCTAAAGTTTCATTTATCACCAGAGAAAGAGAATTCTTTAAGGCATCGTCGGCATTTCCCTGTAAAAGATTAACCCCAAAAACGTCTAAGAATGTGGAGTCTGTGAAGTAAAAATTGTGCTCACTGAAAGAGATGCCTTTTTCTTTATTCCGAAAGGTGTGAGAAGCTTCCTGCATATCAAAGAAACGGACTGATTTTTCAACAAGGCCGGGAAATTCGGCATCAATAATTGGAGCAAGAGGGAAGGGTGTACTTGCCTGTTCTTCCTTTTTCGTTTCTGAAGTGGTTGTTTGAACAACCCGAAATATCCTGTCGCTATTATTTAGAAACCGATCATAACTGGCTTCATGTATCACATAAAGTACAATTAAGATGCTGGTAGCCAACCCTACCGCCAGCCCGAAAATATTTATGAAAGAATGTCCTTTCTGCTTAAAGAGATTACGTATCGCAATTTTAAAATAATTTTTCAGCATGTAAAACCTGTTAGTCGACCCAATGTAAAAAGCTTTGTACTTATTTTTACATACAGAGTAAGATAAGCTTAACTTGTTACATTGCAGAGTACTGAAAAATAAGAGATTAGTGAATTCTAATAAAGGTGGAGATCGCTGATTTATCTGATTAGTGAAGAGAGGGAATATTAATAGCTCAATCTCCCAATCTCCAATAACTAATCTTCAATACACCGCAGAGGCAAACCAGACCACATCAACATACTGCTGATTGAAAGATGTGCTTCGTTCGAAAAAGTGACAAAAGAACCATTATTAGCACCCGTTGTTTGTGTACTGCTCCAGTATAAACCCTGACTTCCTCGTTGGGTCAAAAAGGAAATATTGCCGAGTATATATCCGCCAGTATGCAGATTCAAGGCAGAGGCAGCACCCGCTTGTATAACTGATTCCCATTCAGCTTCGGTTGGGATTCTCCAGTTTCCTTCTAAAAGTAAAGCGCAAGGATCATTCTCGATCCAGTCAGAATCCAGCTCGGAATTTTGTGAGCCGGTGTTGTCTCCGGGGACGTGATTTTCAACTACTTCATCATTTCCCAGCGTGGGAAAAAGCCCTTGCCTGAAGTTGAACTGAAAATACCAGCCTGCACTTTCGGGCCAGCCATCGGTTAGGGAATTAGGATCTTCTGTAGCGCCAAGGTTTCGGGCAAGCCATCGGCTGTCTCCGCCCGGCCCATTCCAGTTTGCCTGAATTACAGGATAGGTTCGTTCAGCCATTTCGGGGGCAACATTTTCGGGAGTAACGCCTTCCAAATAGCCATGAGAAACCGTTTCTGCGGGAGGATCAGTTGGAACCATGACATCTTGTTCTTGTTCATTTGTGCTAATGAAAAGCGCGTATGTTGAATTGGAATTATACTCGAAAGCAGATGCGTTGGCTCTTACATTTTCCACGATGGCGAGCACTTTTTCTTTACTGAAATCAGGGGTGCCATTTTTTAATAAACGGGGAGGTAGTTTTTCATCAGCTAAGGAATTCAGGTCAAATTCCGGGCCTTCGGTGATTGTCCAGATAACAGCCTGAAACTCTTTGAAGGTAAGTTCAGGGTCTTCAGATTTTAGTTTTTCTTTGATATTCAAAAAGTAATTGAGCGACTTGTATTTTTCTTTTCCGAAAGTGGAATACATCTTCAGGTTTTGATGAACATCCCCGTTTTGAGCAATGGGTTTCGTCCATTCTATACACCAGCCCTCATAAGTTCCTGGCGCTATAAAAGGATTGTCCGTTAAGTTGTCAATATCGAATTCGAAATAAGCGTCCCGCCCGACAGCTGAACCTTGTTTGATGGTTACCTGAATATCCCCGGCACCTTCAACCAGCTCAAGTTCATGGAAAAGATCATAGTTTTCTCCATCGGGTTCTGTGGGATAATCGCATGCCGAGAAAAGGATTAACATGCTGATGAATAGCGTCAGGGCTTTTATCTCTCTTTTTGTTATCAAAATGCTTCCGGTTAGGTTGATATTTACCTCGGGGGAATGCAAAATTGATGCCGCTGGAGGAATAGTTCCCATAAAACACCTAAAGCAGTGAATTACGCAAAGAAGGCGCATTTCATTTTATAAGGAAAGGAAAAACAGAAAAAGCCGCAGGTGTGGATAAATTACTCAATCATAATTTTGGCTGTGTAATTTTTATCTCTATTGCAAAAAGTGGGGCTATTTGAGGTTAGTTTAGATGAAGAAGGGAACATTTAAATACTAATAGTGGCTAGTGGAAGTTTACCTCATTACTGATTAGAAAGTAAATTATAGGAAAGGAATAAGTGTTTAAACCATTGTATTCGTTATTTTGAAAACATTATACGTTTGACTATTATTAGCCCCATTTAATCAAGAAAAATATGGCTAAAGAATTACCAAAAGATATTTCTATAGTATTTGAGAAAAATAAGGATAGTAAAACTTTTCCTGTTACTGGTGCTTGGGGTGGAATTAATCCTGATACACTAAGTTTAACAGTTCATTTATATAATGAATACACTTCGTTACCTAATTCGATTAAAGCAGAAGTGAATGATGAGGGCAAAGTGGATGTAAATGCTGGACAAAGAATAAGTAGAGGTGATATAACTCGTGAAGTTCAAGGAACTATGGTTTTAAGCCCTGAACATGCTTTAAGTTTAGCAAATTGGCTTACCAATAAGGCAAGAGAAGCATTAGAGAAAAAGAGATGAGAATGGATGACAGTTTGATTTTAATACCGGAAGAGGATGCAGATTCGGCTAAAAATGAAAAAAAGTTTTTAGACGCTATAAAGCCAGAAACAAAAGGTGATTTTTTATATGAGGAATTGCTAAATCCATCGCCTGAATTGGATACTGTTAATAAAAATATCCCTTCTAAAAATGAAATTATTATTGAGGTTACAGTCGAACCAGACTATTATATAAACGATGAGCGATTTTTGCTACAGCAAAAAAATGGAAAGATACACTTAACTCATCCTATTTGGTCTCTTTCTGGAATGGGTGAAAATTTGATTGATGCTGAGTTAGACTTAATAAGTGATGCAAAAATTATTTCTGATGAATATGTAAATGAAGCGGATATAAATCTAAGTGAGGAAGCTTTGAAATTAAAAGTTTTTCTACTTCAGATTATTTAACTAATGGGTAGTCCTCGAAAAGTTAAAGATATCAAGGCTTCACTAACTACAAAAGGATTTACAGAATCTGAAGGTAAAAACCATACCAAGTATTTATACAAGAACAAAAATCTAAAAGAACCATTGTTTACAATTATCTCAAGAGGGTCAAAAGAATATGATATTTCACTTTTAGATAAAATGGCAAATCAATTGAATCTTACAAATAAGCAACTACTAAATTTTGTTGACTGCCCGCTAACTGCTGAGAAATATTTATCTATTCAAATTGAAAGAGGAGTTATAAAGAAAGTCAAATCTAAAAAAGACAAGACAAGCAACTAACCAGATTATCAAATTCCGCCTGCCCAAATTTCCTCCATCTCCCTAAAAACATTCTCAAATTATTTATACGGTATTGGTGAAAATAACCTTATCTTTAAGGCTTGCTGTTTTCCGGTCAGGAGAGGCTTGTTATTGGTTAATTGTCATTAGAGCGATACCAATAACCAATAACTTTTAACAATTTTCCAATACACACAACATACATGTCACAAGAATTAAGAAATATCGCCATTATTGCTCACGTAGATCATGGCAAAACTACCTTAGTAGATCAAATCCTGAAACAGAGCGGGACATTCAGAGAGAATCAGCAGGTTGCGGAGCGTGTAATGGATTCGGGAGACCTGGAAAAGGAGCGTGGAATAACCATTTCTTCCAAAAATACTGCGGTAAACTGGAAGGGAACCAAAATAAATATTGTGGACACTCCGGGGCACGCCGATTTTGGCGGTGAAGTTGAACGTATCCTGAAAATGGTGAACGGAGTAATTTTGCTCGTGGATGCTGCGGAAGGCCCTCTTCCCCAAACAAAATTTGTACTTCGTAAATCGCTGAAATTGGGCTATAAGCCCATCGTACTCATTAACAAAATAGACCGGAAAGATGCCCGTCCCGATGCCGTTTTGGATGAAATCTTCGACCTGTTTGTGATGCTGGATGCTACCAACGAACAGCTTGACTTTCCGGTACTGTATGCTGTGGCTGTTCAGGGCTTAGCAAAGGAAAATCTGGAAGATGAGGCCGTAGATTTATCTCCGTTAATGGATAAAATTGTGGAGCATGTTCCTGCTCCAGATCAGCAAGATGATGATAAGTTCAAAATGCTTGTAAGCAGCATTGACTGGAATGATTATGTGGGCCGAATTGCGGTTGGCAGAATTGAGCAGGGTTCCATCAAAATAGGACAGCATGTAGCGCTTATGGATGGTACCGGCAAGGTGAAGGAAAAAGCCAAGGCTACAAAATTGTTTACGTTCGATGGTTTGGAACGTGTACCTGTTGAGGAAGCTTTTGCCGGAGATATTATTGCACTGGCTGGTTATGAGGAAGTGAATGTGGGGGATACGCTGACTGATATTGACGATTTGAAACCACTGGAATACATGGATTTGGATCAGCCGACAATTGCGATGTTTTTCCGGGTGAATAATTCTCCTTTTGCAGGAAAAGAAGGGAAATATGTTACTTCAAATATGATCAACGATCGTCTCACCAAAGAAACCCGCACGAATGTTGCCATGCGTATTGAGCCGACAGAAAGTCCGGATGTATTTAAGGTATCAGGCCGTGGCGAATTACAAATGGCGATTCTGATTGAAACCATGCGTCGCGAAGGATTTGAATTTTCTGTTTCACGTCCTGAAGTTCTTCTGAAAGAAGTGGATGGCGTGTTACATGAGCCGGTAGAAGAAGTAGTGGTAGATGTGCAACAGGATTACAGCAATAAAGTGATCGATAATCTTCAGAAACGAAAGGGGGTGATGACCTCCATGAGCCAAGAGGGTGAGAATAACCGGATTCAGTTTCGTGTGCCTTCCCGTGGTTTGATTGGTTTCCGTGGTGAGATGTTGACAGAAACCCGCGGTACCGGAATTATGCATCAGCAGTTTGATGGCTATGAGCCTTACGCGGGGGAAATTCCCGGTAGAAATCGTGGTGCTTTAATCGCTTTGGAAAAAGGTGATGTAACCGGTTATGCACTGGAAGGTGTTCAGGATCGTGGGCAGTTTTTCGTAGAGCCGGGAGATCCTGTTTATATGGGTCAGGTTGTGGGAATAAACAACCGCGCCGATGATATGGTGGTGAATGTGGCCAAGAAAAAGCAACTTACCAATCACCGTGCCTCTATAACTTCAGATGCTGTCCGGGTTTCACAGGCAAGAAAAATGAGCCTTGAACAAGCAATCGAATTTATTGCCAAGGATGAGCTGCTTGAAGTAACTCCTCAAAGTCTGCGTATCCGTAAAAGTTTACTTGATCATAACGAGCGCAAGCGCCAAGAGAAAAAGAAGGCCGGTGTGTAAATACTGAATTCGGAAAAGCTATTGCCGGGCAGGATTGAAATCAGATAAAGCCGGAAGTATGTGATGCTCGAGAAGATCAAATATCGGATGTTGATATTCACGGTCTTCATCGGTGGGATAAATTTTTGAGGTAATCACAACTACAGCATCTAATTGGGGAACCAGAAAGATGAATTGCCCACCAAATCCCCAGGCAAAATAAACCCGAAAGCCGGCAAGCGTTCTATTCCACCACATGTATCCATAATTATAGGAATTGATGGGACTGGTAGCGTAGGTTTTGAAAGAATCTAAAAGCCATTGAGATGAAACGACTCTTTTCCCATTATAAAAGCCGGAATCCAAAATCATCTGCCCGATCTTTAGTAAATCGGAAGGAGTTAAGGCCACATTATTTCCGCCCATATAATTTCCCTGCGGATCAAGATCCCAATTTCCGGCCTGAATTTCTAAGGGGTCGAAAAGGTATTTTTCAGCAAAATTCCGGGTATTCATTCCAGAAGCTTTGGCAACAATTATCGCCAAAAGATGCGAAACACCCGTACTATAGGTCATTTCTCCACCGGGCTCATCCGTTAAAGGTTGGCTGAGAACATATTCAGCCCAATTTTCACTGCTAATCCATTTCCCATAATTTTCACGGCTCGTAGTTTCCAGGCCGGTTTGCATGGAGAGAAGATTTTTTATGGTGATGTTTGCCTTCACAGAGTCAGGATTTCGCTCAAAATATTCTGGGAAATATTCAGAAATAGGTTCATCCACAGAAGAGATGAAACCTTCCTCAATCGCGATTCCGGTAAGGAGAGAAATGATGCTTTTGGAGGCTGATTTTATGTTATAAGGATAATCAGGGGAAGCCCCGTTAAAGTACCGTTCACCCAATAATTCATTCTTTTGTTGAATGGATACGCTTCGTAAAAATGTGATAGATTCAGCCCGTTCAAATACTTCGGATATTCCGCTTTTATCCAGAACTTCATACTGTGATGATAATTCCTGGGCAAACCCTTGCACCGTAATTAATATAATCAGGGCGGTAAAAAGAACTTTCCGCATTTTCTCTCTCTTGATGTTAAAAATCTACAAAATCTTGCTTCTTCGAGATGTACCAAATTTTGCACCAATAAAATTAGTCCCCTCTTGAGAGGGGATACAGGGGTGTGTCAGGTAGTTGAATAAGCTGAAAATTTTGATTCAAAAGGCATTTCTACCAGCACATCACTGAAAAAACAAACGTTGACACAGCCCAGCTCTAAGATTGGGTTTTTTGATTCTCTCTCATCATCAAAAGCAGGATTTTTAGAAAAAAGTTCGATGTATTGGATGATTGATCAGAACTTCACAATAAGCGGTTCACTTTCTATGCCCGCGCGACTTATACTTGTAATTCGAATCTCTTTCAGCAGTGATATTTTTTGCAGAATGGGATCTTCATCAGTTACGGCAGGCAATAGTTTATAGGTGGAAACTTCAAGCTCAGTTTGATATTTGCTGAGAATTTTTGTTTCCCACCCGTTCTCATATCTGGCATATACAATCCAGTTCGCCTGTTCTGCGGGGTTAATCTCCGGTGAAATATGAATCATATTCAACTTAGAAGTAACGGCAACTTCCGGTTTTTTCTGCTGCGGATTTTTTGTCCACGTCATGGGCGGAACTAAGGCCTTTCGGGCATAAGGCAGGCGAAGGAGTTCACTGCGAAGGGTGTCGTTATCCACCAGCGGCTGAATGCTCCAATGAACGGCACCGGGGGCGTTACTGATCATTCCACGGGTAATCATGATCTGATTGATGACTTCATCAACCTGCTTCTCACTCTGAAAACGGCCAATACTCATGCCCGGCCAAAGATGTCGATTTTTGTAATTTTGTTCCTTCCACCATCCCAAAAGAACCGGAAAACTCTGAGGTACCTGATTTATAGGCCAGTATAATTGCGGAGTGAAATAATCCACCCAGCCTTCATTCAGCCACTTTTTGGCATCCGCATACAGTACTTCGTATTGATCAAATCCTTGAATGGAAGCGGGATTTTCCGGGCGCCAAATGCCAAAAGGACTAAGGCCAAATTTTACATGTGGTTTTTCTTTTTTGATGGAAGTGTATACCCGCTCAATAAATGTATCTACGGAATTCCGGCGCCAGTCTGACCGGCTAAGCACGCCATTGTTTTCCTGATAAATCAACCAGCTTTTTTCATCCGGGAAATCCGCATCATTATTATAAGAGGGATATGGATAGAAATAGTCATCAAAGTGTACGCCGTCAATATCGTAACGCTTCACGATATCCATTACCACGGCATGCGAATGATCTTGGGTTCCTTTCAGGCTTGGATCAAACCACCAATAGCCATTTTGGAGCGGAACCACCAATTCGCTTTTAGTATTAACTACTGAAAATTCAGAAACCAATCCGCCACTGGTATGATGCGCCCGGTAAGGATTCAGCCAAACATGCAGCTCAATATTTCGCTTGTGAGCCTCTTCAACCCAAAAATGCAGTGGGTCGTAATATGGATCGGGAGCTACACCTTGTTGTCCGCTCAGGTAGTAAGACCACGGCTCAAGTGTACTTTCATACAAAGCATCTCCTTGCGGCCTCACCTGGAAAATAACCGCGTTAAAATTAGACTCCTGCAACAGATCCAGCAGTTTCAGTGCTTCTTCTTTTTGTTGATGGACAGGAAGTCCCGGCGCGCTTGGCCAGTTAATATTTGCGACCGAAGCCACCCATGCCGCACGAAATTCACGGTCAATAACAGGAGTTTGTTCTGAGGAAGGTAGTTCTGATGAATTTTTTAAAGGCTGACAGCCCATAACGGAAAAGACAAAACCCGCTACACAAATGGCTACTAAATTCTTGATCAATGGTCACGTTTTAAAATGCGAAAGTTTTTCTGAGTTTACGAGTTTAAGTGCCGCTCGTCAACACGAAAACAATGTGTTTTTATGTTACCGTGTTTACGTGCGTTCTATCGTTAACACGTAAACACTTTCGCACGTGGTTATTCATTTTTTAAACTTTCTACGGGGTTCGCCACTGCGGCTTTTATGGATTGCCAGCTTACCGTCAGCAGGGCGATGATCAAAGCAGCACTTCCTGCCAGGATAAATATACCCGGGCCAATTTCGATTCGGTAGGCAAAATCAGCCAGCCAAATATTCATGGCATACCAGGCGATAGGAATAGCAATCACAAATCCAATGAGTACCAGTTTTATAAAATCCTTAGAAAGCAGCCTCACAATATCAGCTACCGAAGCCCCCAACACTTTTCGGATGCCGATTTCTTTGGTTCTTTGTTGAGTGGAAAAGGCAGTGAGCCCAAACAAACCAAGACAAGCGATGAACAATGCGAGCAGAGTGAGTCCACCAAACACTTGCCCTAACTTCTGCTCTGCTCCATATTGACTGTCCAATTTATCATCCAGAAAATAATGCCAGAAATAACTGCCGGGTGACACACTATTCCAGGCTTCTTTGATCTGTGCTATAGTCTCCCCTGTATTTTCAGGGTGCAATTTTATCACCGTCATATTTATATCATTGCTGACATGCATGATAAGTGGTTCAACGGGATTGTGCAGTGAAGCATAATTGAAATCATCAACCACACCTATCACCTCACCTTGTTTGGCGATCTCGAATGAAGACCCATCTTCACTGAAATCATACCAAAACAGTTCTTTGCCAATGGGATCATCCCAACCTAAATAATTAGCAGCTGCCTGATTGATGACAAACGCCTGGCTAGCATCCGTTGGGATTTGTTCATCAAAGCTTCTCCCTATTGCCATTTTCATTTCCAGGGTTTCAATGAAGCCGGGATTAACACGCAATGTGCGCATGGTGGGAAGGGAGTCGGGAGCCATATCCGCAGTATGAATGGGATAGTATGGGAATCGTTGTCCGGGCACACTTTGTGCAGCGGAGACTTTTTGTATACCGGGAGTTTTTTCCAGTTCTTCTTTATAGGCTTGATAATTTTCAGCGCCAGTAATAATTACTTGCTCCTCGCTAAACCCGAGATCTTTTTCCTGCATAAAATTGAGTTGAGTATATACTGTTAAAGCAGCTATGATCAAGAAGATCGATATTAAAAACTGGAGAACCACCAAACCTTTACGCAGCCCACCACCTGATGACGCTGTTCTTGCAGTATTTTTTAAAGCGTGAATGGGCCGAAATCCTGACAAGAAAAAAGCAGGATAACTGCCAGACAAGGCGCCCACTAAAAGAGCCATTCCCAAAAATCTTAAAATAGCAGCCCAGCCACTTACATAAGGCATGGATAGAGATTTTCCGGTGAAATTGCTAAAAAAAGGAAGACTGAGCTCTACCAATAGAAGTGCTAATGCCAATCCCATTAAACTGAGAAGAATGGCTTCACCCAAAAACTGCCCAACTAATTGATTGCGTTGAGCACCCAATGTTTTTCTCATCCCGACTTCCTTTTTTCTCATCGTGGAATAGGCCGTAGATAGGTTCATGAAATTGACGCAAGCTACAACAAGAACAATGATGGCAATAGAAGCCAAGATGAAGACATAATTGAAATTACCGGTTACGGCGATATCCTTTTCAGCAGATCCAAAATAAATGTCATTCAATGGCTGAAGTTGAGGGATAGGGAAATCTTCTTCTGTATATTTTTCAAATGTTGAGGCGATGGCTGTTTCAACCTGTGTGGGGTGTACGTTTTCAGGCAACAGCATGTAGGTATAGAAACCGGCCCAAGTCCAATTTTCCATCATATTGCCCATGAATGTGTGCAGCAGCTCAATGGGAACGAGAAAATCATATCGGTGATGCGAGTTCAGAGGAACATCTTCAAAAACACCGGTCACCTCCAGATTTTGCCCCCACATGTTCATGGTATTTCCGAGAGGCATTTCATCTCCAAAATACTTTTTAGCCATTGACTCACTGATCACAATACGATGTGAGGAAGAAAGAGCTGTTTCTTTGTCGCCAATGATCACCGGGTGAGTGAATACCTCAAAAATCTCGGGATCGGTGAATGTGATATTCCGTTCTGCAAATTGTTTGTCTTCATAAACGATGTCAGAAGGTGATTTGATAGGCCAAAATCGCACTACATCTTCGGCCAGTTCCGGATAATCACTTTTTAGAGCCGGAGCTAACATAGGTGGAATTGCCGCGACATTACCGTTTAATATCCGATAGATTTGTTCGGAGTTTTCGTGATGGTCGTCATAACTAAGTTCATAATTCACCCACAAGCCAATAATGATACACGCAGCGAGGCCAACTCCTAAACCAAGTGTATTGATGAATGTGTAAGATTTATTTTTCGCCAAGTGACGAAAAGCAATTTTAATATAATTTTTTAGCATCGAGCAATGTGTTTTTGTGTACTGTGTTTACGTGCCGTTCGTTAACACGTAAACACATTCGCACGTGATTATTCACTTTTTAAACTTTCTACGGGATTCGCCACTGCGGCTTTTATGGATTGCCAGCTAACCGTCAGCAGGGCGATGATCAAAGCTGCACTTCCTGCCAGGATAAATACTCCGGGGCCAATTTCGATGCGGTAGGCAAAATCCGCCAGCCAAATATTCATGGCGTACCAGGCAATGGGAATGGCAATTACAAATCCAATAATTACCAGTTTTACAAAATCTTTAGAAAGCAGTCTCACAATATCAGCTACCGAAGCCCCCAACACTTTTCTGATGCCGATTTCTTTGGTGCGTCTTTGGGCAGATAAGGCTGATAATCCAAAAAGGCCGAATATGGATAATGCTATTGCCATGAAGGACGAAAACCCGATGATTTGTTTCCATCGCTGCTCTTCCATGTATTGTAGGGCTACCATCTCATCCAGAAAATTATAGCTGAAGGGTTCTTCGGGAGCAACTTGGCTCCATGCTTCTGAAAGGTTTGCTATAGTTTGGCTTAAAGAGCCAGAAGCCGTTTTTACAAGTATAGTTCCCGGGTAAGAATATTCGTCACTTTCTATATGCTGAAGCACAATGGGCTGAAGCTGTTTATACAATGGTTGAAAGTGAAAATCACTGACTACTCCTATAATCTCCTTTCCATCTAGCGTGCTTGTAAACCTATCTGTTTTATCTTCTATAATTTGTCCAACCGGGTTTGCCCAGCCCAGTTTCGCGACAAATATTTTGTTTACAAGGATCCCATTTTCCTTATCAGAGGTACGGTCTGGGGAAAAATTTCTTCCCTCCAACAATTCTATCTCCATTGCTTCGAGGTAATGCTCATCCACAATTTCTAAGGTCATGTCATTGTCTTCAACGATTTCCAATGTGGTTCCGGTTCGATAAGTGCCCATCCCAATACCATATCCAAAATGAATCATCATTGGGTCAAACCGGTAGCGGCTGGCGATGGTGGAAACTTTTTCAACACCGGGTATGCTTTGGGCTTCATCACTTAGCCGGTTTGCGATTTGGAAGGCCTTTTCCCCGTCATTGAGATCCAGTTCTACGGTGATGACATTTGAGGTTGAAAAACCAAGGTCTTTATTCATTAAAAAACTAAGCTGATGGTTCATCGTAAACGTAGCGATTAGGAAGGCAATGGCGAGTGCAAATTGAGCGCAGATTAAACCTTTCACAAAAAGCGGAATGCGTTCTGCAGACCGTTGAGATGAAAACAGGTGGTAGGCTTTCTTTCGAGACATCTTTAGGGCAGGATAAAATCCCGTAATAATAGTAACCAACAAGATCATGGAGGCGAGAGTCATCCAAAGAATGGGATCTGCAAAAATGTTAACGTCAAATGTTTTTCTGGTTAATTGTTGGAAAAAGGGAGAAGCTATTTCAGCCAGCATCATTCCAAATAGAAAAGCTAAACTGCAGGTTAGAAAGATTTCCCCAAAAATCTGGAAATTTATCTGTCGAGATTGTGCTCCGGCTGCCTTTCGGATGCCCATTTCGTGGCTTCTGCGATAAGCGCGGCTCAATGTGAGGCTCATAAAATTCATACCGGCAATCGCCAATATGACCAATGCGATGCCGCCTAAAATATTAGAATAGAGAGGATTGCTGTTGCCGGTGATATAAGAGGTATATTCTTGGTTGAAATAGGCACCTTCAAAAACCTGAAGGCCCATTTCCATTTTCAGAAGCTCTGCGTAATCTCCATATTTGGAAGTAAGAAATTCAGGGAATTTAGCCTCGAGTGATGTGGGATCAGATTGGTCTTTTAGCGTCAGCCATGTTTCCCCAAAACCAATATACCAGTTTTGTCTACTCGTTTCTGCTCGTTCGGGATCATTTCTAAAGTAGTTTTCAAAGGGAAGAATCACCTCAAATTTTATGCTTGAGTTTGCAGGGATGGATTGTGCAACGGCAGAAATGGTGAGCGGATAACGTTCATTGTTTATCCTGAACGTGAGGATTTCATCTACTACATTCTTTTTACCAAAAATTCGTTGAGCGAAATCTTCTGTAACTACAACTTGATCGGGATTTTCCAGGGCTGATTTCGAATTTCCATATATCAAGGGAAAGCTGAATGCTTGGAAAAAGCCTGGATCAGAAAACAAGACCGGCTGTGAATAGAATTTCCCGTCTCCTTCAAGGTGAACCTTGCCTCCGGCTATGTTTATAATCCGATCAATCTCCGGGAAAATAGAATCTAAAGCAGCCGCAAGCGGGTAAGGGGTACTGAGGGTTTTAGAAACATCCTCTGAATTTGGATTGGTACTTTGTTCCGTAATTCGATAAATCCGATCTGCATTTTTATGGAAATTATCGTGAGACCATTCAAATCGTATATAAAACACCAACAGGATACAGCAGGCAAGACCAACAGCCAATCCACCGATACTGATAGACGAGTCCATCTTATGATGGGACAGATTTCGCCAGGCAATTTTAAAGTAGTTTTTTAGCATCGAGCAATGTGTTTTTGTGTACCGTGTTTACGTGCCGTCGTTAATATGTAAACACTTTCGCACGTGGTTATTCATTTTTTAAACTTTCTACGGGATTTGCTGTAGCCGCACGGATCGCCTGCCAACTGATAGTGGCTACACTCAGCAATAGTACAAACCCTCCCGCCATTACAAACAAGCCAATATTGAGTTCAGTATGGTAAGCGAAACGATTCAACCAGTTGTTCATCACTATCCATCCCACAGGAACTGCTATGAAGAATGAAATTGCCACAAGCTTTACAAAATCGGTAGTAAGCAATGTTAAAATACTCGGTACAGAGGCTCCTAAAACTTTTCGGATGCCTACTTCTCTGATTCTTGTTTCGGTGGCCAACAATGCAAGGCCAAATAACCCCATACATGCGATAAAAATTGTAACTCCCCCGCCGATGCCAAGCAGATGGCCGGCTCTAATTTCAGCCTGATATCTCTGCTCGAGCTGCTGATCAAGGAACCGGTACTCCATCGCTGTCTCAGTATCGAATTGTTCATGAATTTCTTTGATCCCTTCAATGGTCCCCTGCAAATTATTTCCCGCTATTTTTATCGAAAAAAAGTCAATTACACGTACGGGATTTGCCCAATAACCAATGATAATTGGAGCTATTTCTTGATGCATTGACTGGTAGTGAAAATCTTTCAGCACACCTGAAATCTTTATAGGATCCTGAACGCCGGAGATATTAAGGAAAGAACCGATCGGGTTTTCAAGATTCAGAGCTTTGGCGGCCGTTTCATTAATTAAAACTGATAGAGAATCAACACCTCTGTTGCCGGTAAAATTAGACCCTGTAACAAGTTCAAGATCGTACAGGGCGAGCATATCCTCGTCAAAACTCATGAAGTAAGTTTGCAGGGAATCTTCAGAACCACTCTCAAGGGGACGTGAATAAACCTGCTCAATGTATGATCCACCGGGAACGCGTGAAGAGGTTGCCGCCGAAACCACACCCGGAATTCTCTCCAGTTCCTGTTTCATGGCCTCAAAACGAGATCGAACATCCCCATTATTAATATCCATAACCAGTATCTGTTCTTTGTCGAAACCCAAATCAGCAGTCTGTATATAATTTATCTGTTTGTAGATAACCAATGTGCCAATAATGAGCACAATAGACAGAGCAAACTGAGTGACAACCAGCACTTTACGCAGCGTCAGATTTCCTCCTTTTACCTCTGTTTTGGATTTAAGGACCTGAACAGGGCTGATCAAAGCCAGGTAAAATGCAGGATAACTGCCAGATAAAATACCCAACCCAAGTCCAATTCCGAGGAGAGCTCCAAGGATGGTAACGGTTTTTTCTCCATTTAAGGAAAATTGCTTTCCAGTCAGTTCATTAAAAAATGGAAGACTTAATTCAATAAAGAAGTAGGAAATCACGCAGGCAAGCAGGGCAATTACAACCGATTCCAACAAAAACTGAGAAATAAGCTGCCGCCTCTCAGCACCTGCGGCTTTTCGAATGCCGATCTCCCGGCCTCGGCGAGCGGAAAGAGCTGTCGCCAAATTCATGTAGTTGATTCCTGCAATAAGCAGGATAAATGCTCCTATTGCCGAAAAAATAGTTATATAAAATATATTCCCGTGGGCACTCTCAACTCCGAATTCTATTTCTGTGGAATTAAAGTAAATGTCTGTAAGAGGCTGTAGGTAGAAGTTTCGGGCATCTGGATTTGCTTCCATTCGAGTTTTAACAAAATTATTCAGTTTGGCTTCAAACTGATCCATATTCACAGAAGGATCCAGCAGCAGATAGGTGTACGCTCCCGAAGCACTCCAACTGCTCAAATAATTGGTCCAGTCTATTCCCGTGATTTCCTTCGATAATATAAAATCGAACTGCAAGTGAGAGTTTTCTGGTACATTCTTAATGACCCCTTTTATAGTAATTAGAGGCGCCGGGGTAATATTTCTGAGAGGAAGCTCTTGGCCAATCGGGTTTTCATTACCAAATAGCTGTTTCGCAATCCGCTCCGAGATCACAACGGAATTGGGGTCTGCCAATGGATTTATCTCATTACCTGCGATAAAGTCAAAATCAAAAATCTGAAAAAATCCCTGGTCAGCAATCAGGTAGTTCCGTTCATGAATTCTTTCACCCTTCCACAGCATATCAATATGCCCCACCGGCTGATAGACCCTAACCATTTTCTGTATTTCGGGATAGGATTCTTTGAGCGTGGCTCCTAAAACCGGTGCTGTTTGACCGAAATAGCGGGTTTCCTGATCGGCACTTTCTGAGATTTCTACGATCCGATGGATTTGATCCGATTTATCATGGAAGTTGTCGTAGTTCAGCTCGTCATTTACATAAAGATAAAGCAGCGTAGCGCCCGTTATGCCGATAGCCAAACCCAATACGCTGATGGTGCTGTAGATTCTGTTACGACTGATGTTCCGAAATGCAATTTTTATATAGTTTTTTAGCATAGAGCAATGTGTTTTTGTGTTTACGTGCGTTTATCGTTTAACACGTAAACACTTTCGCAGGTGATTATTCACTTTTTAAACTTTCTACGGGATTCACCACAGCAGCTTTTATGGATTGCCAGCTTACCGTCAGCAGGGCGATGATCAAGGCAGCACTTCCTGACAGGATAAAAACTCCAGGTCCAAGTTCAATTCGGTAGGCAAAATCAGCAAGCCAAATGTTCATGGCATACCAGGCAATCGGTATGGCAATTATAAATCCAATGATTACCAGTTTTACAAAATCTTTAGAAAGCAGTCTCACAATATCAGCTACCGAAGCCCCCAACACTTTTCGGATGCCGATTTCTTTGGTGCGTCGTTCGGCAGCAAAAGCAGCTAAACCGTAAAGACCAAGACAGGCTACAAAAATGGCGATAAAAGTAAACAAAGCGACTACCCGCCCCAATCTTAGTTCGGTTCGGTACATGGCGTTGAACTTATCATCCAGAAATTCATAATTAAATGACTGATGAAGAGAGAACTTGGCAATTTCTGCCTCCAGGAAGTTCATGGTTTCTTTTATGCGGTCGGGTTGCAAACGAGCCAATAACATTCCATCACTAAACCAGTTTCCTTCATGCATTTGCAGCACTACAGGCTCTATTTCCCGATGTAAAGATGAAATGTGAAAGTTTTCTACTACTCCGATTACCTCTCCATCATTACTTAAATTGAAGTTTCTTCCAACAGCCTCTTCGGGCGTCCAGCCTAAAAGTTCGGCAGCTTTTTTATTGAGAATGTACCCTCGGTCATAATCAGAAGGATGACTCTGAGAAAAATTACGGCCCGCCAACAAATGTATATCCAGCACATCAATAAAATTATGATCCACTATCCCCGGAGCCATTGCAATTCCCTCTTTGTAATCGGCTTTTTCGTCGGCAGACAATCGTTCTGGACTGTGGCTCAATCGTACGTTGAATTCGCCTGGCGCTCCATTGGCTACTGTTGCTTCCATGACTCCCGGATGAGAGATCACCTTATCACGCAGAGATTGTCGTGCTTTCCAGGCCTGGCTGTTTGGTAAATCTATCACGACTACCTGTTCCCCTACAAAACCAAGATCTTTTTGCTGGGTAAATTGAATTTGCTTGTATATAACCAGCGACCCTGTAATTAAGATAAGAGCAATAGTGAACTGGGTGACAACCAATGATTTTCTAAGGAATGAACCGGATGTACCTGACGGTAGTTTGCTTTTGAGTACTTCAGATGGGGAAAATCGAGACAGGTAAAGTGCAGGATAGACACCGGCTAAACCTCCCACTAAAATAGCCCCAAAAGCCATATACAGAAGAAATAACTGGCTTTCATCCCAAACCAAGTTGGTGCCAAATAACGTGTTGAAGAAAGGGAGTGCGAATCCGGATAAACTTACACTTAAGATGTAAGCTCCCAACGCAAGCAAGATCGATTCCCCAAGAAACTGGAAGGTAATCTGTTCCCGTTTTGCTCCCAGGGTTTTTCTGATGCCTGTCTCACGAGAACGCATAGCTACCTGTGCGGTAGATAAATTGATATAATTTACGCTGGCAATGAGTAGGATGAATAAAGCAATGGTGGTGAAGAAATAAATGTACTTCACATTTCCTGTGAAGCCAGAGTTGTACGTTAATTCAGAAAGATGTAATTCGGTAAGTGGTATAGCTGAAAAAACCGGGACATCATTATCGTGATTGGCTCCCGCAATGGCTTCGAGATCTTCTGAACTTTGTTGCAGAGCCTTCTGATTGTTGAATAAGACATAAGTAGAAAAAGAATACATTCCCCAGCCATTTACGGGCCGTTGGTTTTCACTTAACGTGTTGAAAGACAGAAGTCCATTGAACGGAATCGCAGTGTTGACTGGTGGGTTTTCAATCACTCCGGTCACCTCAAGATAAATCATGGTATCCTGCTTGACCCAAGCGATGTTTTTTCCTATAGGATTGTTATTTCCGAATAGATTTCTGCTGCTTTCTTCTGTGAGTATGATTTGATTGGGTGCTGCAAGCGATTGCTGTTCATTGCCTTGTATAAGTTGATAGGAAAAGACATCGAAAAAAGAGGGCTCAGCATACCGGATATTATCGATCTCTACAAAATTATTCTCATCTACACCGAGCTTAAGAGGATTGCTGTGATTAAGTCTGGTCGCAGCTTCGGCTTCCGAGATCTGTGAATTGATAGCATCTGCCAAAGGGAAGGGAGTGGATAACATGTATCCAAAAAAAGCATGGTCAGTGCTGATGGCTGCAATTCTATCACCGTTCTGGTGGAAATTATCAAAACTCAGTTCCTCTTTTACATAAAGTCCTATAAGAATGCAGGCACACATTCCAATCATCAAACCAAAAATATTGATTATCGAGTAGCTTTTATGCTGAAGAATATTTCGCCAAGCAATTTTAAAGTAGTTTTTTAGCATGGAGTGATGTGTTTCGGTGTTACAGCATTTACGTGCGTTTATCGTTAACACATAAACACATTCGCACGTGGTTATTCAACAAGTGTGCCAAAGGCAGAAGCCTGCTTTTGAGAGAAGTTAGAAGCCACTTCTTCTATATAATCTGTACGATTTGCAACACCCGCTGTTCGTTTATGGACAGTGCTAAAGTGTTTATGTGCTAATGTGTTAATCTTCTAAAACAACATTAACACATAAGCACTTTTCCACATTAATGAGTTACACATGAAAGCCTTCCTGCATATTCTCGGTCACTACATGGCCGTCAAATAAATGAACAACCCGGCGGGCGTAGTCAGCATCGTGGGGAGAGTGAGTTACCATCACGATTGTGGTTCCGGCTTCATTGAGTTCAGCCAAGAGCTTCATGACTTCATCACCACGATCGGAATCAAGGTTACCGGTTGGCTCATCGGCGAGGATTAGTTTGGCGTTGGCAACTACAGCGCGTGCAATGGCAACCCGTTGTTGCTGTCCACCGGAAAGTTGTTGGGGGAAGTGATTGCGCCGGTGCATCATTTCCATTCGTTCGAGTGCGGTTTCTACTTTTTCTTTTCGCTCTTTGGAATCAATTCCCAAATACAACAATGGAAGTTCCACATTCTCGAAAACCGTGAGTTCATCAATCAGATTAAAGCTTTGGAAAATGAACCCGACATTTCCTTTTCGAAGTTGCGCGCGTTCTCTTTCGGTATGATTAGAGATTTCGTGGCCTAAAAAGCTGTATTCGCCGGAAGATGGATTATCCAGCAGTCCCATAATATTTAATAGCGTTGATTTTCCGCATCCCGAAGGTCCCATTATGGCAACAAATTCCCCTTCCTGAATTTCAAGGTTAACGTTGCTCAATGCGGTTGTCTCCACCTCTTCAGTGGTATAGATTTTCTTAAGGTTTTTAGTTTGAATCATATTATAAAGTGTTTAGGTGTTAAAGTGTGTTTGTGTGTTTGTGTGTTTAGGTGTAAATGTGCTAACGTGTGCTTGTATGGATAATGAATTCGTTGGTTAGATAAAGCTCTTTGGGTTCTGAAGTATGATTCGGGTTGTTCAGTGATTTATTCAGATGTTTAATCAGTGCAAGAATCATGGCGCTACAATGATCACAGTTGTTTTGAATTTCTTTAACCCGTTCCTGACTTGTCATTTTTTGATCTACGACGATATATAAAAGACTTTTTACCTCTTTTGCTGAGCTCTGTGCATAATCTAAAAACCGGATAAAATCTTTTCTGTGGTAGCGGCTAAATCCTTCAGCAATGTTAGTCATTACAGAAATGGAAGCTCTTTTTAATTGATCAACAAGGGCAAATTCAGTTTTAAGTTTTGATACAGCGATTATCTCATAAACTTGATTAACCAGTACACGCGATTGCTGCCAACATTTTAAATCTTCATATTTTTCAATTTTACTCATATCACCTTTCCCGTTAGGTTATCAAGAAAACCACGTAAACACTCAAACACGTTAATCACTCCAACAAAAGCACCTCATTATCTCCAAAAGTATCATAACCCGAGGTGATAACTTTTTCCCCCGGCTCCAGTCCAAATTGCACTTCAAAATACTCAGGATTCTGCCGGCCTAATCTAATATCTCTTCGGTACGCCCGGCCATCTTCTTCATTCACAACAAAGACCCAATTTCCTCCGGTTGCCTGGTAAAATCCCCCGCGAGGCAATTGTACGGCACTTGCCGATTCCCCCAATTCCAGGCGAATTCGTAAAGTTTGGCCACGTCGTAAACCATCCGGGGCATTTCCTGCAAACTCCATATCTACTTCAAACTGTCCATTACTGATTACAGGATAAATTTTGGTGATGGTCAATTCATAATCTTCGCGGTTAAAAGTAAACGAACCTTTCAGCCCTGGCACAATTCGAGACAGATGATACTCATCGATATTCACCCGCACTTTATAACTATCCAGTAAATCCACCTGCCCGATTCGTTCTCCCGAAGAAACCGACTGCCCCTGATTTAATTCGATGGTACTTAGTTGGCCGGAAATAGGAGCGGTGACAGCCAGATTATCAAGAATTTGCTGAACGGCTTCCAGGTTTTGGAACATCCGTTGTTCCGAATTATTCAACTGCGCTTCCTGGGTTACGGTTTGGATGGAATCTTTTTTGAATGATTCATAAGTAAGCTCATAGCGTTTTTTCTGGTATTCGTAATTTTGTTTTGTGTTTTGAAATTCTTCTTCCGAAATCAAATCCCGTTCCACTAACTGCTTTTGGCGCTCAAACTGTCCTTTCAGAATTTCCATCTGGGATTCAGCATTAGCTAATTGATCCTGAAGCTGAAGGGTTCTTTGCTCCAGGCTGAGCCGCGAGTTTCGCACATTATTAATTTGATCATAAAGCCCGGACGTCTGCTGCATTACCTGTAATTGCAATCCTGAATTAGTAAGCGTTAAAATAGTATCTCCCTGTTGAACTAAAGTGCCGGATTCCAAAAATACATGCTGAACCACTCCGCCTTCAATTGCATCCAAATAGATGGTTTGGATGGGCTGAACAGTCCCGGTTACCTGGATAAACTCCTGAAATGAATTCTCCTGAACAGTCGAAATGGTGATTTTTTCCCGATCCACATTTAAAGTAGAACGCACATCCATGAACACAAAGGCGTAAATACTAAGCGCTAAAAGTGAAGCTGCACCAGCTATCAGCATAATGCGCTGCGATGTCCAAAATTTCTTTTTAATCTTACGATCCATTCCCATTTTATACAAATCCCGTTTTGTTTGATGTAAGCCTCACCATTTGCGTGCCAAAATAGTAAATCTAAGTTAAGAGCTAAATGAAGGTGATAATTAAAGAAATAATGTTCACATTCCAACATCTGATGTTCGATATCGTACAGTAGCCTTTTGAATTACTTTGCATAGTAGCTTTCAATCCTGAAAAGTAAAAGTGGTATAGTCTTTGGTATCTAATCAGATTGTTGAACAGAAATAAAAATCACCTTTATGGCAGGAAAAACCGCCCGAATTCTTGTAGTTGATGATGACACCGATGTGCTGCAAGCTGCACGTTTATATTTAAAGCAGCATTTGTCAAAAGTAGATGTAGAAAGTAATCCCAAGCTGATCCCGGCGCTGTTGAAGGAATATGACTACGACGCAGTTTTGTTGGATATGAATTTTAACGAGGATGTTAGCGGCGGGGAAGAAGGCTTTTTTTGGCTGGAAAAAATTCTTGAAGCAGATCCGGCTATGGCGGTTGTTTTGATTACCGCTTACGGGGATGTGGAAAAAGCCGTGAAAGCCGTGAAAAAAGGAGCGGCCGATTTCGTTTTAAAGCCATGGCAAAATGAGAAGCTGCTTGCCACGGTAACTGCGGCGATCAACCTAAGCCAATCAAAAAGAAAATATCAAAAGTTAGAAAGCAGGCACAATGTTTTGAAAGCAGATGCGGAACAGCCCTATCAGAATATAATCGGGCAAAGTCGGGTTATGGAGCAGGTTTTTCAGACGATCGAGAAGGTGGCGAATACCGATGCAAATGTGCTTATAACCGGAGAAAATGGAACGGGTAAAGAACTCGTTGCAAGGGCATTGCATCGCAGGTCAAATCGCAGCGGCGAAGAATTCATCACCGTAGATATGGGTGCATTGCCCGAAAGCTTATTTGAAAGCGAGTTATTCGGGCATGAAAAAGGAGCTTTTACAGATGCCAAAGAATCCCGGACGGGAAGATTTGAAATTGCCTCCGGCGGATCGCTTTTTTTGGATGAAATCGGGAATCTTCCGATTCACCTTCAGCCCAAATTATTATCGGCGTTGCAAACGCATAAAATCACGCGGATTGGAGCGAATAAACCAACAAAAGTTGATATCAGGTTAATCTCTGCGACAAATATTTCACTGAATGAAATGGTAGCCAAACAGAATTTTCGCCAGGATCTTCTGTACAGAATTAATACCATCGAGATCAATTTACCTCCTTTGCGTGAGCGAAAAAGTGACATTCCTCTTTTGGCTGAGCACTTCCTGAAACAGTATCGACAAAAATATAAAAAGGAGATTTTGGGGATTACCGCCCAGGCCGTGGACTATCTTCAGGAGTATAAATGGCCGGGAAATATTCGGGAGCTCGAACATGCAGTTGAACGAGCGGTTATCATGACGGATGAAAATCAGCTGCAAAAAGGAGATTTCTTATTAACCTCCATTTCCGGAAGAGAAAATGAAATACACGAGACCGGTTTAAAGCTGGAGGAAGTGGAAAAATCAGTGATCCGAAAAGCACTGGGAAAACACGACGGAAATATTTCCCATGCTGCTGACGAATTAGGTCTCACCAGGGCCTCCTTATACAGAAGGCTTGAAAAATATGGGCTCTAAAATGTTGTGCCACCATGATTAAAAACTTTCGTTTTGGGGTGATTTACAGAGTGTTGCTTTTAACCGCATCATTGTTGCTGATGGTATATCTGGTTCTGGAAACTGGCTATTATGTAAGTATGCTGATTTTATTAATTGTGGTGATAGCTCAAATCGTGTTGCTGGTAAAGTTCCTGGAGCAGACCAACTTGCTGCTAACACGTTTCCTGGAGGCCATTCAATATTCCGATTTTACAGGCACGTTTCGGGATCCAAAAATGGGGCGAAGTTTTGAGGAACTGAATACGGCTTTTAGCAAAGTAATTGAGCGTTTTAAGGAAGAACGAGGCAAAAAAGAAGAAAGCATTCGGTACCTGGAAACAGTGGTTCAGCATATCGGCATTGGGATGATGTGCTTTAACGCAAATGGCGAAGTGGTACTTCTAAATACAGCCGCAAAAAGATTATTTCAGGTAGCTACGCTTCGGCAAATTGAATCGCTAAAAGAGGTTTCCATTTCTTTATATGAAACCGTGAAAAAGCTGAAAAATGGTGGGCGAAATTTGGTGGCGGCCACCATCAACAAAGAGTATATGCAACTGGCTATTTATGCTACAGAATTCCGAATGCGTGACGACGCCTTTAAATTGGTCTCGTTTCAGAATATCCATACGGAATTGGAAGAAAAAGAAATGGAATCGTGGCAGAATTTAACACAGGTTTTGGCACATGAAATCATGAATTCCATTACCCCGATATCTTCACTTTCGGGGACCGTGCATATGTTATTGGAGAAAAATATCATCCCCAAAAAAGAGAATCTTGAGATAAATACGGAAACGGTGAAAGACGTAAAAGAAGCGTTAAATACGATCAATAAACGCAGCGAAGGGTTGATGCGGTTTGTGAATTCGTACAGAGATTTCACCCAAATTCCCGAGCCAAAATATGCACTTTTTGTTGTGAAAGAGATTTTGGAACGTGTTTCAAACCTGATGAAGCAAGAAGCGGCCATAGAGGGAATCGAGATTATGTGTGAGGTTGAGCCCAAAAGCCTGGAATTAACGGCAGATTCTCAATTGGTGGAGCAGGTATTGATAAACCCGGTGAAGAATGCGATCAGGATTTTAACGGCCAAAGAAAAAGGCTTGATAAGATTAAAAGGAGCGCTGGATTCCTCAGGCAGAGTTTTAATTCGGGTTGAGGATAACGGTCCGGGCATCAAAAAAGCCGTTACTGAAAAAATCTTCATCCCATTTTATTCCATCAGCACAAATACAAAAGCAAAAGGTTCTGGAATCGGGCTTAGCTTATCACGCCAAATTATGCGGTTACATGGCGGAAGTTTGACCTTGCATTCAGAATTGGGCAAAGGTTCTGTTTTTACGATGAGGTTCTAAAATTTGCATTCAAATTGGAAAATCTAAAGCAACAAAGCTTAAAAAAACCCGTAGCTTCTTCAGTAAAAAAAATGCGATTAGCTGTAATCACATTCAGATAAATAAATTCAGGGCAAAATAATTGTTAGATAGAAGGTCATACATACTACTTTTATTGGGATTAGCGGGGCTTATCTGCTATGTCTATCTTCGCCCTCACATCGATTTATATGCCAGCGGGCCCATCTCCGAAAGTAAAGAAACAGTTGAAGAACGAATTCGGCGAATGGCTCCTGACCTTGGGTTTTCGACCGATAGTTTAGCTATGATGTCGGTACGAACACAAAATACCAGCTATATAAATCACCTGAGAGACACGCTTGACGATAACCTGACGCTTGCTGAACTGAATGAAAGAGGTGCGCATATACAAACCTGGAAAACGGTAATTGGCAAACCTTTGAACAGGCAAGAAAATATTATCGGCACCAATCAATTATTTGAGAATGCCGGGAATCTTAAAATTCAATACTCCAATAAAGGTCAGATAATTCGGCTTCAAGCTCACCCTGAAAACCCCAATCCTACTTTTATTCGGGGTGATTCTTTACAGGCCATAGCAGCATATTTGATTGGTTCCACCTTCAATTATAATCTGGACGAGTATGATTTGGCGGCGGAACTCTATTCTGAAGCCTCCTTACAAGAAGTGCAGGGAACCGAGGGAATGTTAGGAGATGACAATGGAAATCATTCTCTCGAAATTAGCTGGAAACGCAAAGCAGGATTAGCCGTCGGCCCCAATGAATTGATACTGAAACTGGAACCTGTTGTTCGGGAAATTAATAATGAAGATGGTTTTCGAACCGAGTTTGGTTTTGGGGTTGAGTCTTTTGTGGCAAAGGATGAATTTGAACCCGAAGAGTTCATTGAAGCTTTCACCATAGAGAATAATGAACAGCCTTGGTTCAATTACGTTTTCTTTATATCCATTTTTATTCTCGCAATCTTAATTTTTTCGGTGGGAATCCGGAACATATTTAAGGGAAAAGTAGAGTGGAGAAGAGCGCTTTTTATGTTTCTGTTTTTTGCCACGGCATTATTCGCCTGGCGTTTTATTTACTTCATGTATAGTTACAATCCATTTTTAGGAAGTGTAGCATTTTTCGGCACTATTATTAATAATCTGCTTTTTGCAATGGTTGTGGGCTTATATGGAGCGCTCGCCTACATCAGCTGGGAATCTCTGGCACGCTCTCAACAGCAAAAACAAGTCGACGTCATTGATGCGCTATGGCAGCGAAAATTCTTTGTAAGTGAAACAGGTGCAGGGTTAATCCACGGCTTCGCCATTGGTGGGATTGCAATAGGTATTTTTTCTATGCTCACCTATTTGGTGGGAGAATACCTGATACAGGCCGACAGTCAGTTCGGCTTTGCTGAAGCGGGAATTACCGCCAGAATAATAACGCTAAACCTAAGCGCATGGACAGTTACCTGGTTAGTTGGTGTTGGCCAAATTGGATTTGTTTATGGATTAATCAACCATTGGTTCAAAAGAAAATGGATTTCCGGGCTGCTTACGTTAGTAGTTGTTGCCTGTTTGATAACAGTAGCCGGCCGCCTGATTGGAACCAGCGGTGAGCTATTTGAAGACGCTCTTATATATCTGGGGATAGCGATAATTTTTGTATACGCGATTAAAGAATTCGGGCTGCTTACCGTTTGTACAGGTTGGTGGGTTTTCGCAGTCTTTTTTATGATTCAGCCTTATTGGAATTCTCCAAGTATTGATGTGGCTTATGTGGGCTGGGTGCAAATGGTTTTTATGGCTACGCCGTTAATCTATGGTTTTTTGGCTTATCGATATGGAATATCAGTATCAGAAGTAGGCGACTACATACCAGAATATGAAGAACGAATCGCTCAGCATCTACGCGTTGAAAGAGAAATTGAAATAGCCCGCGAAAGCCAGTATAAACTGATGCCCCTCCAGCCTCCAAAAGTGGATGGAATTGACGTGTATGGATTTTTTCTGCCTTCTTTCGAAGTAGGGGGCGATTATTTTGATTATGTAGTAAGTGAAGATCAGGATGGAAAACCTATTGCTTTAACAATGGCTGTGGTTGATGTTTCTGGTAAAGCAATGCGTGCCGCCATGCCGGCTGTTTTCACCAGTGGATTGCTTCTCTCCAGGATGAAAGAAAACTTACCAGCTGATATTTTATCGAAAGTGAGTGAGCCTATTTTTGCCCGTACAGATAAACGTACATTCATTACCTGTGTATTAGCTCGTTACGATCTTACATCCCAAAAAATATCTATTGCTAATGCGGGGCATTGTCGCCCAATTCTAAAGCGAAATGGAGTGGCTGAATTCATTCAAACACCAGACCCAAAATATCCGCTGGGGCTGAAACCGGATGTAGTGTATAAAGCACAGGAGTTTTCACTCAAAAAAGGGGATTTCTTTCTGATGTATTCCGATGGTTTACCCGAGGCGGCAAACGAAAAAGGAGACAGGTATGGCTTTGAAGAAGTTCCCCGGCTGATAGAACAGATAGACACGGATAATTTGAGTGCACAGGATATTGCGCAGGAAATAAAACGCACCGTTCAGAAATTTAGTAATTATCAATTGGTTGACGATACCACTATCATATGCCTGAAGGTATAATTGGTTTTTAGGTTCCAAAATCGTCTCTTCATTTTTTAGTAAAAAGAAAAAACGGACAAATAAATGTATCCGTTTTCAACCATCATTAATCAAAATAAAGAATGGCTCAACACCAAGATTTCGAATTCAACCTGCCTCCGCAGTTTGAAAAAATAACTAAGAACATTAAGGTCATTATAATAGGCTTTATCGTTTTGATCACAGCTTTTTCCTCATTCTTCACAGTAGACCCAGAAGAAGTAGGAGTTGTAGTGCGTTTGGGAAAATATGTGGAAACCGTAAATCCCGGGCTTAATTATAAAATTCCTTTTATAGATGATGCCCAGTTGGTTCCGGTAGAGCGGCAGCTTAAACAGGAATTTGGCTACAGAACCGTAAGCGCAGGTACTCAATCCAGATATCAAAAAGCAGGATATGAAGATGAATCGCTAATGCTAACCGGCGATTTAAATCTCGCGGATGTGGAGTGGGTAGTACAATATCGTATTAATGACCCTTACAGTTATTTGTTCAAAGTGCGTAATGCAGAATCTACCCTGTTTGATATTTCAGAAGCAGCTATGCGCCAAATTGTTGGCAACAGAACCGTGAACGAAGTGTTAACGGTAGGCCGGGCTGAAGTTGCTTTGAAAGTGAATGAACTGATTCAGGAATTAGTGACCGAATATGAAATGGGAATTACTATTGAACAAGTTGTATTGCAGGATATTAATCCACCAAACCCTGTAAAACCCTCATTCAATGCGGTAAACGAAGCCCAGCAAGAACGCGAGACACTTATAAATCAGGCTAAGGCTGATTACAATCGTGTAATTCCACGTGCTCGTGGCGAAGCTGAACAAGCCATTCAACAGGCAGAAGGTTACGCCTCCGAGCGTGTAAATACAGCTCAGGGTGAGGTTTCCCGATTCAATGATTTATATACAGAATATATTAAAGCACCTGATGTAACCAAACGAAGGATATATTTAGAAACAATGGAGGATGTTATCCCTAAAATGGGCAAGAAAATTATTACCGATGAAAGCGGAAGCGGCGTGTTGCCATTATTGCAATTACAATTAGACGGGCCTCAACTATCCAACACTCAAAATAACAGAGGCAACTAATGCAACAAGCAAAAGGAATTATAGCGGCAGTAATTGGACTGGTGGTTGTGTTAACCGTTCTGGATGGGTTTTTTATTGTTCATGAAACCGAACAGGTTATTATTACCCAATTTGGAGAACCCGTTGGTGAGGCAATAACGGAACCGGGATTAAATTTTAAGGTGCCTTTTGTTCAATCAGCAATCTTTCTTGATAAAAGGTATTTGGAATGGGATGGGGACAGGAATCAAATTCCAACTAAAGACAAGAAATTCATCTTTGTAGATTCTTATGCAAGATGGCAAATTACAAACCCGCTTCAGTTTTATCAGAGGATGGGAGATGAGCGCGGTGCGCAGTCTCGCCTGGATGATATTCTTGACGGTGAAACTCGAAATGCGGTTGCCTCGCACGACTTGCTGGAGTTGGTTAGAACCAGTAATCGTGAACCGGATACCACAGGTGCAATAATGCTTGAGATTGTGGAGGATTCGCTCGAAGATATTCAAGTAGGGAGGGAAGCTATCCAGGAAGAAATTCAAAATAAAGCGAATGCAAGAGCTTCTGATTTGGGAATAGCCATACTCGATTTCCGTATCAAACGCGTAAATTATGTTGATGATGTGCGGAATACCGTTTATGATCGTATGATCTCGGAACGAAATCGAATTGCCGATGAATTTCGTTCGGAAGGCCAGGGTGAGGCTTCCCGGATAAATGGTGAAAAGGAACGTGACCTTAAACGCATTCAATCAGAAGCCTTCCGCGAAGCGGAAATTATTCGCGGAGAAGCTGATGCTGAGGCGGCTGCTATTTACAATGCGGCTTATAATAAATCTACTCAGGCACGAGATCTATATGCATTCACGAAGTCAATGGAAGCTTATGTAAACACCATTGATGAAAACACCTCTATCATTCTTTCTACGAAGAGTGAATTTTTCAAATATCTGAATGGAATAGATTAATTTAAAGAGAAGCAATAGATAAAAGCACGGGTGATGAGCTCGTGTTTTTTTTATTTCATGTATTTAATAGAAATGTTTTTAAAAAATTCTTCAGTGAAAAACGTTTAGCTGTGTTTGCTGCTTTTTTATTTTGAAAAGCTCTCCTGACTTTGCATTTCTGACATAATAACTCAGTAGCGTTATTGATTAAAATCTTTTCTAACTCAACTAAATAATCAGCTGTTGGATGATTTTTCCCATCCTCTGCCATACACCGCCCACAACGCATATTTTTGACCCTTCTTAAAACCTAAATTCTTGTTGTCTGAAATTCAGACGTTTCCTGAATATAAAAATTTAATCGTGTTATGCTAACATTAACAGTTTTTCATATTTCTAAGGCTTTTTCCCAAAATCCACACCTAACATTTCACTCAAAATTTCTTTGCTTTGAGGGATGTTGATTTGAGCTTTCAACTTCATTAGTAAATTATACAAACCCAGGTGTACTCGTGTGGTATATATGAAATGTTTGGAGCCGCGCGGCTCATTTGAAAGCGGAGCATCTTTTGTGAAGTGGCGAATGGTTTGCATGTATTCTGCATCCCCAAAATCGAAAACGTCATGGTTATAAGGCTCGGCGAAAATCCTTCCGTAATTTTTCGCGAATTGATAGTACTCTTCCTCTTTTGCCTGATTTTCAGATTCCGGATTAACCACTTTTAGCTTTGTGTACAACTGCCGGATTCCCTTTTCATCATTAACTAAATGTGTTGGCAATAAAGAGAGGTAATCGTTAAAAAACTCCTCAGGAAATTTCTTTACACAACCAAAATCAACGACTCCTAACTTATCATCATAAGTGAATAAGAAGTTGCCGGGATGAGTATCGGCATGCACAAAATCCTTTTGTTTTATCTGCTGATGAAAGAAGTCCCAAAGTAACTGCCCAAAATGATTTCGCTGCTTTTGGGTAGGCTCTTCTTTCAGAAACTTATCAAGGTGCCGGCCTTCGGTAAAAGTCATGCATAAAACTTTATCGGTTGAAAGTTCCGGTACCCAATCGGGAATTACAATATTGAAGCCTTTAAAGCGCTCATTAAACAATTCAATCTGTTTGCCTTCCCGCTCATAATCGGTTTCATCGAGCAGTGTTTGTTTGATTTCCTCAAAATAAGGATCAATATCAGACCCTTTTTTCACAATACGTTTTACGAACATTTTTGCAAGGCTAAGATCGGAGCTGATCGTCTCCCGTACATTTGGATATTGAATTTTGATAGCCGCTTTTCTTCCATCTTTCAGTATCGCTTTATGAACCTGCCCAATGGAAGCAGCAGCAAATGCGTCAGCATCAAATTCAGAAAACAAGTTCTCAGGATAATCCCCTAATTCCCGTTTAACTATCGTGCGAACCAAAGCTTTATTTATAGGAGGAACCGAGTATTGAGCCTGACTCATTACATCGGCAAATTCTGCGGGAAGAAATCCCTGATCCATACTCATGCCTTGTGCAATCTTTAAAGCTGTTCCCCTTAGCTTGGTGAACTCCTTAAAAACCTTTTGTGCATTTTCGGAATGAAATTTCTCATCCGATTCCGCTGTCTGTTTCGATACCTTATTTTTCAGATATCGCTGGGCGTAGTTTGTCCCAATTTTAATGCCCGTCTTTGCTATAATTTTTCCCCGGTCGAATTTAGAGGAAGGAAAATCATCACTCATTCTCTTTTTCCTCCTGCTTATCCTTATTCTCCTCTTCAAACCAATGTGAAACCCACGAACCGAATACCGGGATGTTTTTTGCGAAACCAGCGTTAGACATCGCATACTTAAAGAGATCAAACCCTTTATCTACTACTTTTGAGTAAACTACTTCTTCCACAAATCCGGTGAATTTATCTGTTAAAGCGAGTGTGCGTTCATGCCCTTCGCTGTCATCATTCAGCCAATATTTCACAAGATAAAGGTACTCGCTTCTCAAAAAGGCATAGAAGAAATCACCCATAAAAAAAGCGGCGCTTACGGCGATATTGGGATCTGTAAGAAAAAAACCCTTGAATAGAAGTTTTACCTCTTTCTTGAAATCAGTTTCAGAAAATGAGCTGAATTCCATGTCTTGATAAGTCTGCTCCACAAAAGAGAAATGCTCCTGCATCATATCAAAAAGTGTGAATATAAAATTAGAAAGCTTTTCGCTGATGGAATAAGATTCGAAGTCGGGAATTTCTGCAATCATTGCCCGGTAACGGATTACCAAAGATGGGTAATAAAACTCGAGAACGGCTTTTTTACTTGCGAACAGAGCGTAAATCTCGGAGGCGGTTTTCCCTGTTTTGGTTGTAAGATTGGGAATGGAGTAGTTGTCTTTGAGATAGAGCTCAATGGCTGCTTCGGTTATCTCAATTTTTGTATTTAGTTGTTCTGCGGTCATAGAAATTTTTTCAGTGAGTGAAGTAAACGAATGGAATAGGAATTCAGTTCGTGACTACGCAAAAAATTGAGGAATAGTTTTATTTGGGTATTTTAGGGTTATAAATTCAGGATGACTCAATGCAAAATAATAACAGTTCGGGCGGTAAAGGGGATATACTTTTTTTAAGCCTTGCCGGCATTTTTTTAACCTCACTCGTTTTAGGAAACGTAATTGGAACCACGAAGTTTGTGACGCTTTTTGAGGTTCAGTTATTTGATTGGTTGTTGGCTATAACGCCAGAGTTGATAAGAGACCAAAATGTCTATGCGATGAGTGTTCCTGTGGGAGTGTTAGCTTATCCATTTACTTTTTTAGCAACAGATCTTATTTCTGAATTATATGGAAGGAAAAAAGCACAGCTCGTGGTTTGGGTGGGTTTTTTCATGAACGTTTTTATGCTCTTTTTGATGTCAAATCGGCGGCCTCGATCTTTTCGAAGGGGTGTATAAATTTATGATTGCGAATACCATCGCCAGTATGACTGCCTATGTAATAGCTCAAACTGTAGATGTACGCCTGTTCCATTTCTGGAAAAACCTCACCGGTGCTAAACATCTTTGGTTACGGAATAACGCATCTACCATGTGCAGTCAGTTGATAGATTCGATAGCTATTCTCACCATTTTATATCTCGCCGGAAACCTTGGAGAGAACGTGAACTCTGTCCTGGCGCTCACAATCCTTATCATCAACAGTTATCTATTCAAGTTTTTCTTCGCACTATTTGATACGCCACTCTTTTATTTAGGGGTACGACTGTTTAAGAATTACGGCCACGAGCATTCAAATAACCCTTTGCCCGAATCAACTCCAGAGCTTTTGGCAGAGGCAAAAAAGTAAAAAATATTTTAAAAAATACTTGCCTTGAATGGGGTCGAGCCCTTACCTTAATAATCCTTTCGAGGAAATGAAAATTGTTGATTTAACAGCTGCCAATGGCAGCATTTTTTTTCTCCGAAAGTTTTGTTCTTAGACATATTGGAAGTATAGATCAGATTGTTTGTGCGAGCAAATAGCT
>JBBEBR010000016.1:0-2401 GCA_040882225.1 Balneolaceae bacterium
TCCGGATGAAGATGATTACCGGGAAAACAGGGGTGTTCAGCCTGAAGAAATCTATCAGACGATTACCGACCGGATTATAAACACCATTAAAGAGGTCGGCCACCTTCCCTGGCAAAAAGAATGGAAAGATACCGGAGCGTATGGCGGCCGGTCTGCCACCAATTTTGTTTCTAAAAAAGGGTACCGCGGTATTAATTATTTCCTGTTGAATTTTAAGGTGAAGTACGGTAAAAAAGGCCCCTATATGGTCCCAAGGGAACTGAAGAATCCCTACTTCCTGACGTTCAACCAGGTGAATAAACTGAATGGCAAAATTAAGAAGGATACCAAGGGCGAAATGGTGATTTACTTCACTAAGCTGTACCGGTACCGGCAGCTGGACCCGGTGAAACTGGAATTCACCACGAAGGACAAAAAGAAAATGATTTCCTGGCTGAATGAAAACCGGAATGATATTGAGCTGTTCCGGGATGGATTCACAGCTGAAGAAATTGCCAGCCAGTCATACATTCCCGTGCTAAAATATTACAATGTGTTTAACGGGGAGCATATTGAAGGTATTGATTGGGGCCAGCTTCCTTCAAATGATAATGCAGATCTTACAAATGCGGAGAAAATCCAGGTAGGTGAAGCTATTATAGAAGCATTCCCAAAACGGCCCGTAATTAAGCATGAACAGCCTAAAGCGTTCTACACCCCTGCAGGCGACTTTATCAATATGCCAAAACCGGGAAGCTTTAGTGAGGCTCAATACTATTATACAACACTGTTTCATGAAGCGATTCACAGTACCGGCCATCCCGGCCGGTTAGGCCGCGATTTGAGCGGCCGTTTTGGAACTCAGAAGTACGCCTTTGAAGAGCTGATCGCGGAGATGGGAGCGGTCTATTTGTGTGCAGAATCAGGAATCTTATTCAGGACTATTGATAATAGTGCCAAATATTTGAATAACTGGAACAAACGCCTTGTTAAAGAACTGGAAGATGATAACAAATTCTATTTCCGAGCGGCAAGCCGTTCCCAGGAAGCGGCCGATTTTATTCTGGACCGGGATGATGAAGGCGTTCCGGCCTATCTGAAAGGATTGGATCTGGATGGAAAAAATGATTCAGAGCCAGAAGAAAAGACTGAGAACGTTTCGCAAATTGGCATACCAGGTAAAAATGTTTCTGTTGATTTTAAGGCTGATGGATCCGAAAAACACCAGGGCCGATATCAGCTGATAGAAGCGGCAGATTTAACCGCTTCACATAACAAAGATTGCAGCCCGAATTCAAAGCACCGGATCAGCCGGGGCCAGCCGCGGGATCGCGGCCTCGATAACCTTTGTGCTCAGCCAAAATTTATTGCAAAGAATCTGAATCCGGATAGCATAACCCATGGCAATTTAGCATTTCAGGGCGCACCGGTAACGACTGCTGATGGAATGGTTATCCAGGGAAACGGCCGCTCAATTTCACTAAACATTGCCTATGATGAAATCAAAGCAAGTGCTAAGAAGTACAAGGATTATTTAGGAGCCAATGCCTCACAATTCGGCTTCAAAAAATCCGATGTTACCGGCATGAAACAACCGGTACTGGTCCGGATGTTAGAGGTAAATGATAAGGAAGCGATTCGGTTGGGGAATGTGGTAGATACCAGCCAGGCAAAAATGAACCGGATTGATCAGGCCAAAGCGATTATACGGGGATTAAAACCAAACCAGCTGCAGGCTATTGGCCGGATCATCGGAAGCAGCCAGGGCGAAACGATTGGTGCCATCATTGACGATATCGGAATTCAGATATTTGACCAGGTAAAGGATCTGGACCGTACCGGCTTAATTGAAAAGAATGAGCTAACCGCAGATGGAAAAGAATTTTTACGCTCTGTTCTTACCGGAATTATTTTTGATTCTGAAGAAAATAAAGCTGCACTTCGGGACTTTTTGGACAATCCGCATACCATACAGGCCGGAATTGAACGCAGTTACGGCAGCATTATTCCGCTGATCAATCAAAAAGGCGATATCCGTACAAAAATCCAGCAGGCTGTGAGTATCACGGCTGAAATTAAACGGAATGAGGCGTTTGATTCGGTGGAAGATGTCATGAGCAGCCAGGATATGTTTTCCGGATCTAAAACCTATAGCCGGCAGGCACAGGATTTGGCCAGGTTCTTTCTCACTGCCAAAACACAAAAAGAAATCCGCAGCGGGTTTCGCGTGTATGTCGATCATCTTAATGGCCGGGATGATTTGTTTGATCCGATCAAAGCTACTTCACAGGCAAAAGCATTTAAGGCGGCGTTTGTGGTTCGGAAAAATCCGGTATCTCCCCTGGCTTATATGGGAATAACAGAACGAATTACCATTTCAGATGGATCCACGACAAAAGAACTGAAAGGAAAATTCCCTTCA
>JBBEBR010000017.1:0-198903 GCA_040882225.1 Balneolaceae bacterium
TCATACATAGTAACTAAGTTAGTACCTTATTCAGGTCTTAGCTACTTCAGCCCCAAAATTTATTATGAGGCTGCGGGAATTACACTGAACAAACAGTTCGCCCGAAATCTCGAACTATTAACCGAAGACGGGAAATATAACTACGCCGCCTATTTGCTTGCAGATCGTAATAACCTGTCGATTAAAGTGGCAAAATATAACGGGATGGGTCGCTCGGAATTAGTCGAGAGCAATGAATACGGACAGGAATCTCTTATAAAAGCCACAAAGCAAGTGCTCGATAAAATTGAAGTGGCTAATATTAATATTACTAAAATCACGTCAAGGGAGCGGGAAAATACACGGCTGTGGCAGCCGGTGGCTTTACGTGAAGCGATAATCAATGCTTTCGTTCACAACGACTATTCCAAGGAAGTGCCACCCAAATTCGAGATTTTTTCCGACCGTATCGAGATTACCTCTGCCGGTGGTTTACCAGAAGGATTGAGTCAGGCGGAGTTTTTTGAAGGATTTTCCGTCCCACGGAATAAAGAATTGATGAGGGTATTTCGGGATCTCGACCTTGTTGAACAGTTAGGTTCCGGAGTTCCTCGCATTCTGGATTATTACTCCAGAGATTGTTTCTCGTTTTGCGATAACTTCCTGCGTATGGCTTTTCCATCTCCTGAAATGGACTATTCAGGAGATATCCCTCAAGTCCCCCCTCAAGTCACCCCCCAAGTCGAACAATTGATGCTTTTGCTGGATGGTGAAATGAGTAGGAAGGAGCTTCAGGGTAAATCAGGTCTTTCTGACCGCAAAAGCTTTGTTCAAAATTATATGGAACCGGCAATGGAAGGGGGTTTAATTGAATACACAATCCCCGAAAAACCAAACAGCCGTTTGCAAAAATACAGGCTTACAGAAAAAGGAAAGGCTTATAAGAAATCTCTTCTAAGGACGTCATAGAATGCTTTTTCCTCAAAGTCGATGCCCAGCATCCGATCAATAGCTTTACCTCCATAACCCGGCGCTTAGAAGGGAGTATGGAATAATTGTGTTTGCGTGAAAGGCTTATTATAGTGGTGAGCCTGGCTGGCTATAATTTCTTGATTAGCGCATATCAATAACAACTAATTCAGTTACCCAACTGTTACCCCAAACAAAAAACAGCAACTTTCAAGGCTAGACTGTCGACCTTATAAGTTGCTGTTTTTATAAAAGTACACCCGGAGGGGTTCGAACCCCCAACCTTCTGATCCGAAGTCAGATGCTCTATCCAGTTGAGCTACGGGTGCTTGTGTATTTTTGAGATTCTAAATATATGAATCCCAGCATTTAGAAACATCAAATTCTTGGGTTCATTATTACAGAATCAGCATGGCATCACCAAAAGAATAGAAGCGGTATTCTTCTTTGATGGCGTGTGTGTATAGCCGGTGCATTTCTTCGAAACCCATAAAAGCAGCTACCAACATCAGGAGTGTGCTTTTTGGTAGATGGAAATTGGTTATGAGCGCATCCAGCGATTTGAATTTATAGCCCGGGGTGATAAAAATATCTGTCTCCCGGGATTCGGGCGTAAAAACTCCGTTTTCCTTAACAGCGGATTCCAGAACCCGAACACTTGTGGTTCCTACTGCGGTTATATGCTGTGCGGAATTCAACTGCTCACAAACCTGCTTCTCCAGTTGATACCATTCGCTGTGCATCGTGTGATTTTCCAGGCTTTCCGTTTTTACTGGGGCAAAGGTTCCCAATCCCACATGCAAGGTTACTTCGGTCTTTCTGATTCCCTGCTGCTTAAGTGAGTCCAAAAGCTGATCGGTGAAATGAAGTCCAGCAGTTGGTGCCGCTTTGCTTCCTAAGTCTTTCGCGTACACCGTTTGATATTCTGCCGCCAACGATTCATCCTGAGAGATGTACGGTGGAAAAGGGGTGAATTTAAAAGCTTCCAGTTTTGGGTCATCCAGGCTGCAGGAAAGTGAAATAGTCCGGAGGCCATCTTCGGCAACATGGAGTGTTTTAGCAGTTATGCCTTCAGCCAATTGGATTTCTTTGCTGATTTTGAATTTTTTCCCAGGCCGCACCAGCGCTTCTATTGTATTATTGTTGATCACTGAAGTGACAAAAAGCTCTTTGTGCCCTTCATCGAAAAGCAGCCTGCATTTTTCCACTTTACTGTTATTTACCACAAGTGTGGTTTCTGTGGGAAGGTATTTTCCGAGATTGTAGAAATAATCGTCCGTTATAGAACCCGTTGCTCGATCATAAATAAGTAACCGGGCATGGTCTCTTGGTGAGGCCGGAGATTGAGCGATTAGCTTATCGGGCAGTTGGTAATCAAAATGGGAGAGGGAATATTTCATGCTCCCAATTTCTTCTTAATCAATAGTAATCTCAACAAAGGTTCCTTCACCCTCAACTCCTACCTGTAGAAATTCCTTCGCAACAATTTCTTCATCCCGAACAACGATTATTTGAAGGCTGTCGGTAATTTCGAATTGCTCATTTTGGCCTCTGCTAAACAGAGATTCAATTGCGAGATAATCAGCACTGATTTCAAACTCGCCCTCACTGTTTGTTCTTGTAAGAGGTTGTGTAGAGGCAAGAGCGCTGTCAGGTTTATTTATCAGGAAATTATTCTCAGCGGTTTGGTCTAAAGGAGTTACAATTTGGTATACATACACTCCATTTGAAAGCAATGAATCAGGGATGGGCAAAAGTTGCTCCCCGGTTTCCAGAGTGTCTTCAAAAACAGTAACAAAAGGCTGTAGAGAACCGAGGCGATATAATTCTAAGGCATAAACACCAGAGGCTGTGGCTGTAAAGCCTATTTCTACTTCGTCTACTTCACCTTCAACAAATCCACCAGGTTCAAAATGACTTTTAATGTGAATCTCTGCATCGACAACCGGACTACCATTTTCGGTTACTAAGCCCTCAACATTAGCATAATCCTGGGGTGGGTCGGGTGCATTAATGCATGTTGTTAAGAAAAAACTACAAAGGGCGAGCAAAGATAGGAAGTAAGAATTCAATTTAATTTTCATTTGGAAGATACCGCGCGTTAATAACGTTTCGAAGAAACCGGATGCTCCTATTTAAAAGAGGCAAAGAGCATCAAAGTTCCTGTTTTAAAGAGTTATTTGAAGAGGCTTATATTTTAAGCCCGATAAGATTTCTTACGGTCTCTAAAATTCCTTCAACTCCGATTCCTACTTCATTATGAAGTTCTTCCTGGGTTCCGTGCTCTACAATTCGATCAGGAATTCCAAGTATTTTCAGTAAAGGCCGCTTTTCTTTTTCAGCGATATATTCGGCAACCGCGCTTCCAAATCCACCTAACTTAGCACCATCTTCAAGTGTGATGATTCTGTCGTATTTTTTGGAGATTTCATCCAGTAAATCGGTATCCAGAGGTTTTGCGAAGCGCATATCGTAATGGCCGATTTCAATTCCTTCATCCGAAAGTGTACTGGCCGCTTCGATGGCATATTTGCCGATAGGGCCAAAAGTCAGGATCGCGACGTCATCTCCTTCACGCAGACAAACTCCTTTTCCTACTTCCATTTTTTCAAAAGATGCTCGCATTTTCATTCCGGTAGCACTTCCTCGCGGATAACGTATCGCCCAGGATGCGTCTTCATATTCGGAAGCCGTAAACATCATATCCCGCAAATCTTGCTCGTTGAGTGGTGAAGCGAGTACTAAATTAGGCACCGCTCTCAGAAAGGAAACATCATAAGCTCCGTGATGCGTAGGCCCGTCAGCACCGGCAAAACCGGCACGATCAATACAAAAAACAACAGGCAAATTTTGAATGGCTACATCATGTATCACCTGATCATAGCCTCGCTGCAAAAAGGAAGAGTAAATTGCGCAGAAAGGCTTTTTTCCTTCTGCCGCCAATCCTGCCGCGAAAGTAACGGCATGTTGCTCGGCAATTCCTACATCAAAAGCGCGATCAGGGAAAGCGTTCATCATCGGCAGTAAACTTGAACCGCTTGGCATAGCGGGTGTCATACTTACAATGCGCTCGTCTTTTGCCGCTAATTCAACTAAAGCATCGCCAAATACATCCTGGTATTTGGGGGCTTTTTTTATGGTGATGGGAACTGAAATTGATTTTCCGGTAATTTTATCGAAGGGGCTACTGGAAGCATGCCATTTGGTTTGCTCACGTTCGGCGGGAGCAAATCCTTTCCCTTTTACCGTTACAATGTGAAGTAATTTCGGGCCTTTAACATCTTTCAGATCTTCCAGCATTTTTCGAAGTCCGTCCACATCATGGCCATCGGTGGGGCCGTAGTATTTAAAACCCAGTGCCCGAAAAAGAGAACCGGGAGTAAGGGCTGCGGTCATGGCTTTTTCCAATCGGGAAGCCACTTTTCGCATCTTTTCACCCGCCGATTTAAAATGACCGAGCATGTCGTACACTTCATCGCGCATTTTGTTATATGTGCGGCTGGTAGTAATATCGGTCAAATATTCTTTTAAGGCCCCCACATTCGGATCGATAGACATGCAGTTGTCATTCAAAATAACCAGGATATCGCTGTTCATGGCGCCGGCGTTATTCATAGCTTCGAAAGCCATGCCGGCGGTCATGGCTCCATCTCCAATAACCGCTACCACTTTTTTGTCCGTTTTGTCTAAATCTCTCGCAACCGCCATTCCTAATGCCGCGGAGATGGAAGTGCTGGAATGTCCCACGCCAAAAGTATCGTATTCGCTTTCGCTGCGTTTCGGGAACCCGGAAAGGCCGCCGTATTTTCGGTTGGTGTGAAATTGTTCTCGCCGGCCGGTTAAAATTTTGTGTCCGTAAGCCTGATGCCCCACATCCCAAACCAAAAGATCTTTGGGAGTATCATACACATAATGCAGAGCTGTGGTGAGTTCAACTACTCCGAGGCTGGCTCCAAAATGGCCGCCATTAATGGAAATAACGTCAATGATGTACTGCCGAAGTTCGTCGCATACATCCTGAAGCTGATTTGGCTTTAGTTTTTTTAAATCTTCTGGTGAATTTATTTGTGATAATAATTCGCCAGCTTTGGGATTTATATCATCCATATCCATAAAGGTAATCCTAAATGTTGGCTCCGTTAACTTGTTCTATACGAAGTTCAGCTTGTTCAAGAATTTCTGTGCAAAACTTCGAAAGCTTGATCCCTTTCTCATAAAGCTGTACTGAATCTTCCAGCGTAATTTCATCATCTTCAAGCTGCTTAACTGTGCTTTCCAGTTGCTTTAAAGCCTGTTCAAAGGTAAGTCGTTCCTTCTCTTCCATTAATCAATTTTAACTAAGTAAATTCGCATCATTAAATCCCTCAAGGATAGCGGTTTTTTATGAAAAAGGCATACGATGAACTACTACAATTTATTTGATGCCTCTGTTTTTTTCTTTGGGTTGATGATAAACCGCAATGGGCGAGAATTTTTACCAAGATACTCTTTTAATTTTTTCTCCGTCCGATTCAAAAACAAGCGCTCTTTCTTTGCTGGTGAATAAAAGTTCGGCTTTTGTTTGATGGAGACGATTTAACGCCTCCCGATGCGGATGGCGAAACCGGTTTCTGTCGGCAAGTGAAATAACGGCGATTTCTGGTGTTACAGCATTTAAAAAGGATGCCCCAGAGCTGGTTCTGCTTCCGTGATGCCCGGCTTTTAGCAAATCTGTATCCAGTAAACTTCCATATACATGACGAATTCGCTCTTCCTGATCTTCTCCAGCGTCGCCGGTGAACAAGAATTCACTCTCTCCATACATCACATTTAATACCACCGAATGTTCATTGGGATCACTGTTGTAGTACTTTCCATCAGGTCCCATCACCAAAAAAAGCATGGATGGATCGATGGGAAGTGCATCGCCAGCTGTTACCGCTTTTACCGGTATTTCTTTTTCTCTGGCAAGCCGGAGATAATTGTGGTACAGGTTAGAGTCATATTCGTATCCCGAATTGTAAATTACATCTACCGGGATTTCACTCATCACATCTAAAATTCCACCAATATGATCGGCATGTGGATGGCTTAGAATAACGGCGTCTATTTTTGTGATGCCTGCGTTTTTCAGGTGAGGAAGAATCGTTGATTTCCCACTATTGTAGCCGGGCGACCAAACACCCACATCAATTAGAACATGCTTACCGGCGGGAGTTTTCAGCAAGGCGGCATCCCCCTGTCCCACATCAAAAAAAGTAACTTCCAGTTTCTTTGGGGATGATTTCTCCCAGATATTTTGAGCACTTATCAGGCACAAAGTGGCTAAAAAACCGATGGTTAATTTCCAACGCAAAGCCGGAATATGGATAGCGGATATCCCGAAAATCAGAAAAATCCAAAGCACAAAAAATAAATTGCCGGAGAGGCTGGCGGCAGACCACGCCCATTCCCAACCGGACGCTTCATTCACAAATGCCGCCATTAACTCCAGAAAAAACTGAGAAGGATAATTCACCAAAAAACCAAGTGCCGGAGTTACGGCCGAAATGAACAGAGCGGCGAGAGAAAGCGGAACTACAATGCCAAGTAAAGGCACAAAAAGCGCGTTAGCGAGCGGGCTGATTAAAGAAATCTCTCCAAAATAAAATACCTGAAGCGGATACAATCCAAACTGAACCACCAGCGAAACAATTATCACCATAATAGGTGTGCCGTACCAGCGGATTCTGACCCAGTAAGGCAGCAGATTTTGGATGACGGGCAGTATCAATAAAATGATGATTACGGCAGTAAAGGATAACTGAAAACCAATTTCGAAAAGCTGGGATGGATCAATAATCAAAAGGACGATAGCCGCTGCGGCGGTAAGATTGATGGAATCATGAATTTTATAAAACAGTTTTCCATAGGCGAGAAAACAAGCCATTACTGAAGCCCGCATTACCGAGGCGGAAAAACCAGTGATGCCGGCGTAAACCAGAAGAATCAAAATCAGGGTAAACAGGCCGAGATAACTGCCGTATTTTTTGGTCCAAAACATGGGAATGATGATCCAGAATGGAAGCACAATCAGGCCGACGTGTAATCCCGAAACCGCCATGATGTGAGAAAGCCCCGTTCGCGCAAAAGCGGTTTTAGATTCGGAATCCAGATCCTGTTTATAGCCCAGTAAAAGTGCTTTGGCAATGGGCGCGGTAGTTTCGGAAAAATTCGACTCAACCAACAGCAGTGCCTTTTCGCGCCACCAAACCCACTCACTTTTGTTGGTGTTTGGGCTGATGCGATAGAGGCTGTCAACGCGAATCTGCGCTTCAATGTTCTGCGATTTTAGATACGCTTTATAGTCAAATTCCTGCGGATTTCTCTTTTCCGAAATGGGAATTATGGTGCCGGAAAAAAAGACGCTGTCTCCTAAAGTTACTTCGGTATCCTCATCGAGAAGGATGCGCGCTTTGTATTTTTGAGAGGCGTTAATTTCATTGATTTCTGAGTTTGTAACCTGAACATCCCAGCGTTTTTTGCCCGAAGCTGTAGTTGAAATGGTTTCAATTTTTCCGGCTACTTTAATTTCTTCCCAAGCAGATATGGTGATCAAATCAACAAGAGGAGAAGGTTTTTGGCCGGCATTTATGGCCATTCGCAAAGCGCCAAAACCGGCAATCAGAATAAGAAAAAGAACGGCGGCAATTTTAGGCAGCAGTAGGTTAATTTTTTTTGCGGATGTTCTCTCTACAAGATAAAACAGTGTGGAAATCAGAAAGAAAAATGCGGCGACAGGTATAAAATCTAAAGAAAGAAAGTGCGCAAGCAGAATTCCGGCAATCATGAATATCACGATCCGAACCGCGGGATACCGGCTAAAAGGAAAGGTGTAATCAGCTCTGCTTTGCATACCCGTAAGGCTTTATGAAAAAGGGATTAAGGAATAGGCTCAGTCAGAGTGTAAGAAAAAGCTTCAATAGATTAAAACGGAAAGAAAGACGGTTCTTTAATTTTATCAATGAGTAAGAAGATTGCCTCTCAACTCCTTTCCAGCATTCTTTCTAAGGCTAACACAGCATATTTGGCCACTTCTTCGGGAACGGTGATTTGATTCACCACTTCGCCTTGCTCCAGTTTTTCGAGCGACCATAACAGGTGCGGTAAGTCAATACGATTCATGGTTAAACAGGGGCACATGAAGGGATTTAATGAAACGATTTCCTTATCCGGATTTTCAGCGATTATGCGATTCACCAGGTTCATTTCGGTTCCCACAGCCCATTTTGTTCCGGCGGGAGCAGCCTCAATAGTTTCGATAATGTAATTGGTGGAGCCCCTGTAATCTGCCGACTGTACCACGTCATAAGTACATTCCGGGTGGACAATAATATTCACTTCCGGGTCATTTTTGCGGAGGTTTTCAACATGTTTGATGTTGAATTTTTCGTGAACCGAACAATGTCCTTTCCAGAGAATAACCTTCACATTTTCAAAATCACCTTCGTATTCAAAACTATTTTCGAGTGGCGCATACACGGCCATTTGCTCTAAAGGAATTCCCAAATCAAAAGCTGTATTTCTGCCCAAGTGCTGATCGGGTAAAAACAGGATTCGCTCTTTTTGAGTGAAAGCCCATTTCAGCATTTTTTTGGCATTGGAAGATGTCACCGTTGCGCCGCCATGTTCGCCAACAAAGCCTTTGATGGCCGCGGTCGAGTTCACATATGTAAGCGGCAAAATGCTATCACCCCAAATTGACTGCATTTTTCCCCAGCCTTTTTCAGTCTGATCAATATCGGCCATATCGGCCATCGAACATCCGGCGCGTAAATCCGGCAAGATCACTTTCTGATGCTTCTGCGCAAGCATATCGGCAGTTTCAGCCATGAAATGGACGCCGCAAAAAACCAGGTATTCGGCTTCCGGCTGCTGAGCGCAAATCTGGGCAAGTTTCAGCGAATCGCCCCGAACATCGGCAAACTGAATTACCTCATCTTTCTGATAATGATGCCCCGGAATAAAAAGACGGTTGCCAAATTTAGCTTTAATTTCCAGAACGCGCGCCTGCATCTCTTCCACAGAAAGCGAGGTATAGCGTTTCGGCAGAGATACTTCCGATTCAATTTCTAAAATGTCTAAAACATCCATAATGTTTTGCCAGCCAATAAAGCATTCGATTTATGTGCTTTCGTGACCGAATTATTTCAAGTTAAAACTAATATCCAGTGCCTTTACCGAATGTGTGAGCCATCCCAGAGAAATAATATTGGCTCCGCATCCGCGGTACGCGGCAATATTTTCGGGGGTGATTCCGCCGGAAACCTCAACAATAATATGATTCGGAATCAGCTTCACTAATTCTTTTACTTCTTCCGCAGAACGGTTATCCAGCATAATTACGTCCGCCTTTGCTTCTACGGCTTCTAACACCTGTTTCTCCGATTCCGTCTCAACTTCAATCTTCACCATATGTCCCGTGAATTTTTTTGCAAGTTCAACCGCTTTCGAAATACTCCCCGCCGCTTTTATGTGATTGTCTTTTATCATAACGCCATCATCCAGCCTAAAACGGTGATTTTTACCGCCACCGCAACGAACGGCAAATTTTTGCAGCGCACGTAAACCCGGTAATGTTTTCCTGGTATCGGTGATGGTGATGGTGTCATCATCCAAAACATCAATAACATTTTTAGTAGCGGTAGCGATTCCGCTGGCATGTTGCAACAAGTTCAGAATTACCCGTTCGCCGGTTAATAAAGCACGAACTGTGCTTTCAACTTCAGCGATAGTTTCCCCTTTAGAAACCTGCTCGCCGTCGTTTTTTAAGAGCTTAATTTTTGAGGAAGATTCCAGTAGTTTATAACCCGCTTCAATCACTTCAAGCCCGGCTAAAACGCCATCCGCTTTAGCGGTATAAATTCCTTTGGCTGATGCGCTGGATGGGAAAATGGAGTTGGTGGTAAGGTCTCCCATTCCAATATCTTCGGTAAATGCCTTACTCAGAATTTCTGTGAGTTCAATGCTGTTCATTATGGTGAACGGGCGGAATTATTTGTCTATTTTAACGGGGCAATAAAGATACAGTTTTTAAACTATAAGAGCGATTATTGATGATATATCTTGATTATGCCGCAACTACTCCCATCAGCGAGGCTGCCTTAGAAGTATATAGCAAAGTGGCTCGTGATTATTTCGGGAATTCGAGCAGCTTGCACGATGTAGGGTCGGCATCCCGACAGATTTTGGAAGCCTCATCAAAAACCATTGCGCGTACCTTAAACGCCAGAGACAAAGACATTTTTTTTACTTCGGGAGCTTCGGAATCCAACTTTTTAGCGATTTATTCTTTGCTTGAGGCGGTAGAGAAAAAAGGCCGGCATATCATCACTACAACTGTTGAGCATTCTTCAGTACAAAATATTTTTAACCGGCTTGAACGAGGGGGCTACGAAGTAACGAGGCTTGGCGTAAACCGGTTTGGGGAAATTGAGATGGATGAATTGAAGGATGCTGTACGGGATGATACCGTTTTAGCTTCCATTCAGCATGTGAATTCTGAAATTGGGACGGTGCAGGATATCAAAAAAATCGGGGCTTTTTTACAGGAAAAAGGGGTGATTGTTCACAGCGATTGTGTGCAAAGTTATGGGAAAATTCCTCTGGACGTTCAGACATTAAATATTGACGCCCTGTCTGTTTCTGCACATAAAATTTACGGGCCAAAAGGAGTCGGCGCGGTTTGGATTAGTCCCAAAGCGGAATGGAAACCGATTTTTCCGGGGATGTCGGAAGGCAAAGGGCTGAAACCGGGAACGAGTAATATTCCCGCAATCGCTGGTTTTGCGACCGCCGCTAAAGAGATTCATGAAAACAGGGAAGAAGAACTCACACGGATTCAGGAATTCCGAAATCAGTTTCTCAAAAAGTTAGCGGAATCCGGTTTTAGTTTTGAGGTGGAAGGACATCCCCAAAAAAATATACCCCATATTTTAGGGTTGAGATTTTCTGGAATGGAAGGACAGTTTTTGATGCTCGAATGCAATCAGGCCGGATTGGCGATTTCTACGGGAAGCGCATGTCAGGTAGGTTCGGATCGCCCCAACACAACTATGACAGCAATCGGAAAAACAGAGCAAGAAGCACGGGAGTTTGTGCGTTTATCATTCGGAAAAGAAAATAAGCCTGATCAAATTCCTCAAATCTTCAAAAAAATAAGTTATATACTTACAAGGCATTTTGAGAAGGTAAATCACAATAGATTTAAAAAAGAGACATCATGAAACGCGGATTATTTTTATTCACATTCATCGGGTTATTGTTTGCGGGAACGGCCATTGCGCAGGAATCAGATAATAAAATCACCATTGTAAAATACAGCGACTACCAGTGCCCGGCGTGCAAGTATTTTGTGCCCATTGAGGAGCAGTTGGTTGAAGAATACGGCAATGAGATTGAGATTGTAACCAAGCATTTTCCTTTGACTATGCATGAGCATGCGCAACTTGCATCGCGAGCGGTTGAAGCTGCCCGGAAGCAAGGTAAATATCATGAAATGCACGACATGGTTTTTGAAGGACAAGGACAATGGGCGCGCGGAAATGCGGAAGGCACTTTTATCGGCTACGCAAAAAGCCTGGATCTTGACGTAAATCAGTTTCGCGAAGACCTCAACTCTGCCGATACTCAGAAAATAGTAATGGAGGATAAGCAAGAAGGCACAGATTTGAATGTAAATTCAACCCCAACCTTTTTTATAAATGGGGAAAAACTGGAGCGAAATCCACGCACCCTCGCGGCTTTTAAAGCCATTATTGATAAGTACAGAGAATAAAATCCTTTTAAAGTCAGATTCTTAGAAGGCGTGGTTCAATTTAGGTATTGTCTGCGCTTTTTACATTTACGCCTTCTTCCATCAAAATCTCTTTCCTTTTTTGAACCACTTTTTTGAGTGTGGAATAAATGCCGTAAGCAATGATGCTGATGATTATCCCATACACCCACAAAGGTACATTTTCGCCTGCAATTATCAGGTACACATAAGAAGAAATCCAGCATCCGCAGGATAGTAGAGCCGGGGCCGCAACCGACTTTTTCTCCCTGACATTGCGCGCTAACCAATAAAGGGAGCCAAAAAAAATCGGAATTGCACCCACATAAATACTTCCAAAAATGATGGGGTTAACTCCGTACTGTTCCCCCAATCCCATAAACCAAGCATACAATTGTTCAAATTCCATTGCGATTTACATTAGATTTTTTCGAGCAAGATCAGCAATACCACCAATGATGAAGATAGCTTTTTTGTCTTTTGCGGAAAAGCCCTTCATTTTTCGGAATGAGCTTTCTCTGTACTTCCTGTATATTCCTATTGCCATGTCATATGTAATGTAGTTTAAAGACCTGTCAGGTTTCAAAGTTATCAGGGCTTATTCCATTTATCTCCGTTAAAACCTGACAGGTCTGTGATACTCTAATAGCGTTAACAAAAGAATAAAGAAAAAGATGCTGCGAAATATAAAAGCACCAACCGGAACTAATCTCAATTGCAAAAGCTGGTTAACGGAAGCTCCTTTCCGGATGATCCAAAACAACCTTGATGCCGAAGTTGCAGAAAATCCCGAAGAGCTGGTGGTCTACGGCGGAATCGGGAAAGCCGCCCGAAACTGGGAAAGTTTTGACCGCATTCTGGAATCCCTGAAATCCATGAGCGATGAAGAAACGCTGCTCGTTCAGTCTGGAAAGCCGGTGGGAATTTTCAAAACACATAAAGATGCCCCGCGTGTGCTGATTGCCAATTCCAACCTTGTTCCAAAGTGGGCAAACTGGGATCATTTCAACGAACTGGACAAAAAAGGGCTGATGATGTACGGACAAATGACCGCCGGTTCGTGGATTTACATCGGCAGCCAGGGAATTGTGCAGGGAACGTACGAGACTTTTGTTTCGATGGGGAAAAAGCATTTTGGCGGCGATCTTTCTCGAAAATGGGTGCTCACCGGCGGAATGGGGGGAATGGGTGGCGCTCAGCCACTGGCGGCAAAAATGGCGGGAGCAAGTATGCTTGCCGTGGAATGCCGGGAAGACCGAATCGACATGAGAATTCGTACCGGGTATCTGGACAAAAAAGCGAAATCGCTGGATGAAGGGTTGGATATCATTCAAAAAGCCATAGAAGAAAATAAGCCCGTAACGGTGGGATTGCTGGGAAATGCCGCCGATGTTTATCCTGAGTTAGTGGAAAAGAATCTGTTGCCCGATGCTGTCACTGATCAAACGAGTGCGCACGATCCGCTGAACGGATATTTGCCGCAGGGAATGTCGGTAGAGGAATGGATGGAGAAAAGAAAATCCAATCCTGAAGAAATGATAAGCCGGGCGAGAAAATCCATTGCCGTGCAGGTTCGGGCGATGCTGGCTTTTCAGAAGAAGGGAATCCCGGTTTTTGATTATGGAAATAATATTCGTCAGGAGGCTTTTGATGAAGGCGTGAAAGACGCTTTCAATATACCGGGCTTCGTGCCTGAATATATTCGTCCGCTTTTTTGCCGGGGAATTGGACCCTTTCGCTGGGTGGCACTTTCCGGCGATCCCGAAGACATCTACAAAACGGATGAGAAAGTGAAGGAACTCATTCCCGACGATCCACACCTGCACAATTGGCTGGATATGGCCAAAGAGCAAATTCATTTCCAGGGATTGCCCTCGCGTATTTGCTGGGTGGGATTAGGTCAGCGCCATAAACTGGGACTGGCCTTCAACGAAATGGTGAAAAGCGGCGAGCTAAAAGCACCCGTTGTGATTGGCCGCGACCATCTGGATTCGGGATCGGTGGCAAGCCCCAACCGCGAAACCGAAGGCATGAAAGACGGCTCTGATGCTGTTTCTGACTGGCCGCTGCTGAACGCCCTGCTGAATACTTCCTCCGGCGCTACGTGGGTTTCCTTCCACCACGGCGGAGGAGTTGGAATGGGATATTCCCAACATGCCGGATTGGTGATTGTAGCCGACGGAACCGAAGATGCCGCCAAAAGACTCGAACGCGTGCTATGGAACGACCCCGCCACCGGAGTCATGCGCCACGCCGATGCCGGGTATGATGAGGCGGTGGAATGTGCGAGGGAGAATGGGTTGAAGTTGCCGTTTTTGGAATAAAAACTATAGCGCGGTATTTGGAACTGAATTATATACATTTATTAGTAGTGAATATTAACTTACTATAGATCATGAACTTAAAACAGGTTATCGAAAGTAGTGATACAAAATCAGGAAAGATTTTTGATTTAACTATTCAGTTTCTGATAATATATTCCTTAATTACTTTTTCTATATCTACTCTACCTAATCTTAGTGAAGGCACTCTTACTTTTCTTTTTATTTCACAAGTAATCACGGTCAGCATATTTACTATAGAATATATCTTCAGAATTTTTGTAGCAGATAAAAAGATGAGCTACATTTTGAGCTTCTATGGTTTAATTGATCTATTGGCAATTCTCCCATTTTATTTGTCATTTGCTGTTGATCTTCGTTCACTTCGAATATTACGTCTTCTTAGGTTATTCAGGCTGCTGAAAATAGTTAGATATAGCAATGCTTTGAAGCGATATCGAATTGCGTTTAAAGAAATAAAAGAAGAACTAGTTATTTTCTTTACTACAACTTGTTTCTTGATATATATATCTGGTGTAGGCATTTACTATTTCGAAAATAATATCCAGCCTGAAGCTTTTAGTTCTATTTTTCACAGTCTATGGTGGGCAGTAGCAACATTGACAACGGTTGGATATGGTGAAATTTATCCTATTACCATTGGAGGTAAAGTTTTTACTTTTATCATCCTGATGATCGGGTTAGGAGTTGTCGCAATCCCGGCCGGATTACTTGCATCAGCCTTACAAGATGCAAATGGGAGAATTGATAGTGAGAATGTTCAGATATAAAGCGACAAAAGAGGAAGATCTAGTTGCTTAATCCACAACTCAACACCATATTCATCAGCGAGAATAATTAAGGCTTCACGAAGGTTCCGCGGAATTATCTCTAAAACAAAATCTCTGTGACCCTCAGTGAAACTGTGGCTTAACCACTGAGAGCACGGAGTTACACAGAGATTTTCTCAGCCTCTATTATACATTCCGCAGCGGAACAAGAATAAATTTTTGCGGTAATTGCTCCTGGAATTTATATTTTTACGAGGATGAAATTTCATCAAGATTTTCTGATATGAATAAAATTTCACGATCCAAATTTATATCACTGAGCAGTGCGTCTGTTATAGCTTTAACATTTGCCCCAGCTCATGTTTTATCTTCATCAACCCCAGAAAAGAACAAAAATATGTATGGATTAATAGGAAGTATAACCACCACTGAGGGTCAGCGTGATGCCTTCATGGATATTTTATTGGAAGGCGTAACGGAAATGCCCGGATGCCTGAGTTATATAGTTGCAAAAGATTCAAAAAATGAAAACAAGATTTGGGTTACGGAGGTGTGGGATAGTAAAGAGAGCCACAAAAATTCACTTTCGCTTCCATCCGTACAGGAAGCCATTGCAAAAGGACGGCCTATGATTGCTGAATTTGGTGAACAAGCCATAACTGAGCCGGTCGGCGGGAATGGCTTATAATAAAGTCGCTTGTGCATTCCATCAGATTTCATGTGTCCATTTGTTATATTAAATAAATGAAAAGGAAATAACTCATGGATAGACTCAATGACATAAAGGAAAGAATTCGGCCCATATTGAAAAAGTATGGGATTAAGAAAGCTGGGATATTCGGTTCCATGTCACGGAATGAGTCTGAGGTGCATGATTTGGATTTGTTGGTTAACATCGATGGAAAAATTAGTTTGCTCGAATTTATTGGCATTCAACAAGAATTAGAGGATGAAGTTGGTATGAAGGTGGACCTCGTTGAGTATAAAGCCATTAAACCTGCTTTAAAGAAAGAGATTCTGGAAGATGAAGAACCTGTATTATGAGTAAGAGGAAACCTGATGTATACCTGCAGGATATTTTAGCAAGCATTGGCCATATACAAAATTTTCTTGATGGGGTGTCGGAAGTTGAGTTTTACAACAATGTTGAAAAGCAAGATGCTATTCTAAGACGACTTGAGATTATAGGAGAAGCTGTAAAACACCTGCCAAAAAGTATCCGCGAAAAGTATAGTGATATTCCCTGGCGTCAAATAGCCGGTATGAGAGATATCCTAATCCATGAATATTTTGGTGTAACTATAGAAATGATCTGGATAGTAGCTACTGAAGATATTCCAAAGCTTAAAGTAAAAATTGAAGAAATAATAGAAGCCAGCAATTGAAAAAGGACGATCTTTAATATACTGAGCCGATCGGCGGAAATGGCTTATAAGAAAGTTGTTTGTGCAATTTAATCAACCCCCATCAATATCAGCTTCGATTCCTTATATTAAAGGCCGCTTTTCGCTAATTATAACCATCCCAAATTTATGCCTCAGCTTTTTATAATTCTGTTTTCATTCTTTATTTCTTTCCACAACGTTCCGGAAAATAATTCCATAAGCTTTCTGATATTGGATGAAGAAACGGAAGAACCCATGCCCGGTGCCACTGTGTTTATTCGGGAACTGGATCGCGGTAAAACAGCTGATGGACAAGGCATTGTCGAATTCAATGATCTCCCTACCGGTACTTATGCTTTTGAATTTAGATATCTCGGGTATGAAACAGGAACTATTGAATACGATATTCCTTTTTCGGGCGAACAGCCGGTAACTATTTTCATGGAACATGAAGATGAACACCTGGATGAAATCACGATTTCAACAACTCGAACTACTCGCTCTATAGAAAACATACCCACGAGAATTGAAGCTATCACCATTGAAGAAATTGCGGAAAAGGGAAATATGCGCCCGGGTGATATTCGGATGCTGCTTGCGGAAAGCACAGGTATTCAGGTTCAACAAACTTCAGCAATCAGTGGAAATGCCAACTTCAGGATTCAGGGTTTGGGCGGCCGATACACTCAACTGCTGAAAGACGGATTTCCGCTTTACTCAGGATTTTCGGGCGGATTAAGCATCATGCAAATTCCTCCTCTTGATCTGCGTCAGGTGGAAATTATAAAAGGCGCCAATTCTACTTTATATGGTGGCGGAGCCATTGCAGGCCTGGTGAATCTCATTTCAAAAGAACCAAAAGCTGAGCGGGAAATATCCTTATTAGCCAATATTTCCACAAGCAAAAGCCGTGATCTCAGTGGATTTTACAGTGAGCGATTGGGAGATTTAGGAATCACTCTTTTCACCGCATATAATCAAAATTCCGGATATGATCCGTCTGATCAGGGCTTTTCGGCCATACCCAATTACGAACGTTTCACATTTAATCCGCGGCTGACTTACTATGCCGGGGATGACACTCAAATTATGGTCGGCGCCCAGCTTTCACTCGAAGACCGGCTGGGTGGCGACATGCTTTATATCAGTGGCGAAGATCAGACAAACAGATATTATGAGCTGCATGAGTCCCGGAGAATTTCCACACAGTTTGCCTTAGATCACCGGCTTTCAGAAAACACAACGTTGTCGGCTAAAAACAGCTTCACTTTATTCGAACGCTCCATTGAGATTCCCGGATTTCTATTTTCCGGAAATCAGACGGCAAGTTTTAGTGAGATTGCGGTAAATCACCAAGTAGATGCTGTTAGCTGGGTTGGCGGGCTGAACCTGAGAACAGATAATTTTGAAGAAGAAGACGGAGATCCTTCCGGTTCAAGAAATACCGGCACAACTGTTTTCGGGATGTTCATCCAAAATACCTCCAGTGTAAATGAACAGCTCTCACTCGAATCGGGGCTGCGTGCCGACTTTACCCAACCGGAAGTTTCCAACACCCTGAATGGCTGGTTTCTGTTGCCGCGGATTTCTGCTTTGTACCGTTTCAACAACGAATGGTCGATGCGGCTGGGTGGCGGATTGGGTTATATACTTCCGGATATGTTTACGGAAGATGCTGAGAATCGTGCCTTCCGAAATGTTGTGCCTCCCGATTTTGATGAAATCAAAGCCGAACAATCTTACGGTGCAAATTATGATATCAATTTTAACACGGTACTCGCGGATAAATTCGTCCTTAGAGTAAATCAGTTATTCTACTTTACCCGGCTCAACAATCCATTGGTACTTGAGCAGGAATCCAGCGACCTCTTCGTATATGATAACCTGCAAGGGAATGTCCGAAGCATGGGAATGGAAACAAATGTGGCATTTATTTACGACCCACTGAAAATATTTCTTGGCTACACTTATGTTGATGCCATTCAGAATGACGGAGATTCCGAATTTCAGGTGCCTTTAAATTCTCCGCATCAAATAAATGCCATCCTCATGTTGGAGGAACATGATTCTTACCGGTTAGGCTTTGAGGCTTACTATTACAGCCCACAAAAACTAAGTGATTCCTCAACCGGACGGGGTTATACGATCTTTGGGATTATGGGTGAAAAAAGCTGGGGTAAATTCACCCTTTTTGCTAATCTTGAAAACATATTCGATACACGTCAAACCCGATTTGGACCCATTTTTACAGGAAGCAGGGAACAACCCAATTTCAAAGATATCTTTGCTCCTTTGGAGGGGAGATATATAAATACGGGTATTAAAATCAGGTTGTGATTCAAGGTGATCAAGCCCATATCGAACATCAGCGAGAAAAATTAAGGCTTCACGCAGAGTTTCGGGGATTTAGCGCGGTGTTACGCAGAGTTTAACACCGCTAATTAAAAACGTATAGGTAAAATGTTGACATAAAATTAGTGCTCTGCAGCGTAAGCCGGCCCTGAAGCCCTGCTGATCATAATAGCTGTCCAATCTGCCACCAACATCAGGAGAGAAAAGAGGTTCACCCAGAGTCTTGCAGGAATTTAGTACGGGGTTGCGCTGAGACTTCCAAGCCGCTATTAGATATTGCCCAGAACTGCAGTGGAAAGAGAACTCTCCTAACAGCGTAGGGGAATTGGATAACATTTTAAAACTATTATATTTAGTAAATACCTTTTTCAAAACAATTTAGTTTTAGAATACCATGGGTTTTCAAAAATACTTATACGGCACAGTTTTACTTCTCATTTTTTCAGTTTCTTGCGGCAAGGATATTCAGCAACCTGCTGAAATTCGAACCTCCGAAATCCGGGGCATTGAGCTCCACCATGAATTCACAATCTCCGATTCGGAGGATGTTTTTCTATTACAGATTACCGGTGTCAAAACCGATTCAAAAGGAAGAATTTATCTAACCGACCAACGGGCATTGAGTATCCATGTTTTTGATAAGGAGGGAGAGTATTTAAAAAGTATTGGGCGGGAAGGTTCAGGCCCGGGAGAATTCCAGAGCATATTACGCACCTTCATTGATCAGCAAGACCGGCTCATTACCTACGATGTTCGTCAGGCAAGAAATATTATCTTCGAAGAAAATAATGAGGACTGGAAGCCCGAACAGGTGTTTATGATTGAAGGCCACCGCTATGGAATTGAAAGTGCGGATGCTGAGGGAAATGTAATCTTGCGCCAAAGTTCGCCCCAATATCCCGAACATGGAGCATTTTGGTATGAGCATGAACTTGCTACAGCTAACCTGGAAACGGGTTTGAAGGAGCAAAATGTTCTAATGATTAAGGATGCCGGTTTCCTGGTACTGGAAAATGGAACCATAAACCGAATTCCTTTCGGAAGAACTACGGTGCTTGCTACAGGTTTAAATGGAAATTTATATCAGGTTTGGAATGAACAGTTTGAGCTTACCATCTACAATACTAAAATGGAAGCGATTGACTCTTTACAGGTACATATACCTAATCAACCTATCAGTAAGGAAGAGAAAAACGAAGCTTTGGAGGGATTGGGAGATGAATTCCGCTCATTGGGACGTGAACATATACCATATTCTAAGCCAGTAATTGCAAACATGTTCATTGATGGAAATGAAAATATCTGGTTGCAAACATTTGACTCACCGGAATATTTAGTTCTGAACAAAAAGGGAGATCCTGTTGGTAGTTTTGATCTTCAGGATAATCTTAGATTAGCCCACGTAGATCAGAACCGCATATATGCAATAGAGTATGGTGAGACAGGAATAGAAATTTATGTTTTTAGTTTCCAGTTATAAAGACTACAAGGAAAAATTCTTAAGCTCAATTTTAAATAAAACTTTGTGACTCTCAGTGACCTCTGTGGTTTCACCACGCTCTGCCCATATCCCACTTTCCATTTTTTATTTTTCCTAAAACGAATACCTTTGGCAGAACCATTTATTTATCTTGAATTTTTACCAAAGGCATCCCTTCGGGAGAATCCTTAAATTGAATCCGAATATATGTCCGATCTCCTTATCCAAAATATTAGTCAGATAGCAACGCCTAAACCCGGTGTGATCCGAGGTTCGGAAATGCGGAATCTGAATATCACTGATAATGCCGCTATTTATATCCGGGATGGAATTATCAAAGCAGTTGGGCCGCTGGCTGAGGTGATGGAGAAAGTTGAAGATCATCCCAAAATTTTAGACGCCGAAGGAAAAGCCGCCGTTCCTGGATTTGTGGATAGCCACTCTCACTTGGTTTTTGGTGGGAGTCGTGCAAACGAATTTGCCATGCGTTCAGCGGGAGCTACCTATGAAGAAATTGCCGCAAAAGGCGGCGGAATTGTATCGACGGTAGAGGCCACGCGGAAGGCTTCCAAAGAGGAATTGAAAGACTTGGCGAGAATCAGGTTGCAAAAAGCGCTTCGGCAGGGCATCACTACAATGGAAATCAAAAGTGGTTATGGTTTGGATTTGGAAACCGAGCGTAAAATGCTGGAAGTGGTGAATGAACTGAAGAAAGAGCAACCGATTGAACTCTCCGCCACTTTTTTGGGTGCTCATGCCGTCCCAAAAAATTCAACTAAAGAAGAATACCTGGAACAGGTTTTAGAGATGATTCCTGAAATATCAGAACTGGCCGAGTATTGCGATGTTTTTTGTGAAAAGGGGTATTTCACTGCGGAAGAATCGAGCAAAGTATTGGAAAAGGGGCTGGAGTATGGATTAAAGCCCAAAATTCATACCAACCAATTTAATGACATCGGCGGTGTGGAAATGGCACTGGATTTAGATGCTGTTTCCGTGGATCACCTGGAAGTTCTAAGTGATGAAGATGTTGAACGGCTTGCCCATTCCGAAACCGTAGCTACCGTTTTACCCGGAGTTTCCTATTTCTTAAATATTCCTTATTCCCCTGGAAGAAATCTTCTGAATAAAGGAGCTATTGTTGCCCTTGCCACCGATTTCAATCCTGGTTCTTCCATGACCATTTCCATGCAACTGCTGATGAGCATGGCTTGCACCAAAATGGGAATGTCGGTGGAGGAGGCGTTATGCTGCGCAACTCAAAACGGAGCGAAGGCATTGCAGAAAGAAAATGTGGGATGTATCACGCCTGGTTGGCAGGCTGATATTTTGCTGCTGGATACCGACAATTACAAAAATCCGGCTTATTTTTTTGGAGAGAATCATGTTCATACAGTCATCAAAAAAGGAGAAGTGGTGTGGGAATCGAGAGGCTAACAGAAATATTAAAACCTATATCAGGAGGGTTAAAGGGGCTGCATTCACATGATCCCAAAGATAATTTCCTAGTGAAGAATATTAGTTTCGAAGCGAAAGATTATTCCAACTCGACCCATGTCTTAATTGGCTGCCCACAGGATGAGGGTGTTCTTCGGAATAAAGGAAGGTCAGGCGCGGCAAAAGCCCCGGAAAAAATTCGCGAGCGCTTATACCGAATGCAGATACCGGAAAATACAGAGGTGAGGCTGTTTGATGCGGGTAATGTGGCGATCGCTGATGACATAGATGATACAGATTCTGATGAAGCGGTTGATCTGTTGGAAGTAATTCATCAGCGGCTGACGAAGGCTGTTTCGGAGTTTTTGAGGGATGGCAAAAAAGTGATTGTGTTAGGTGGCGGTAATGATATTTCTTATGCAGATGTACGGGCTTTAACGGAAACGGAGGGGGAGATTTCAGCCATCAATATTGATGCACATCTCGACATGAGAATTGCTGATAAAATGACGAGTGGAACTCCTTATCGCAGATTAATAGAAGAGAGATTACTTCAGCCGAAAAATTTTTATGAGTTTGGAATCCGGCCGGAAACTAATGCAGCCAACTACCTGGAAAATGCCGAAAGTTTGGGAGTGAATGTTCATTATTTCAACCGGTTGCTGGAAAGCGGAATTAGTAAATCCTTCCAAAGCATACTCAATGAAATTCAAGATTGCCCATTTTTTCTGGGTTTGGATATGGATTCCATACAGGCTTCGGATGCGCCAGGTGTTAGCGCCTCCTCACCCATTGGATTTTCAGGACGAGAAATTTTGCAGCTCATCCATCACGCCAAACAAAAAGAAAATCTAAAGGTGTTTGAGATTACTGAAACCAATCCACGTTACGATATCGATGGCCGAACAGTGAAATTAGCCGCATCTTTTGTATATGGATTTTTGTTTGGGAGCAAGTAAATCTGGGAAACTGAATACTTCTAAGTCATAATTTATTTTTACAGAAAACAAGGATTATCAGTGATTCGGCAGCTACATCAAAAAAGCGCTTTTCGTTTATTAGAAGGAACGATCAGCATTTTGAACTAATTGGAATTATCGTGAACTTTAGAGTGCTTAACAATCCTTATAAAAAAGCCCTCACAGGCGGTAAAAACAGAACAATTTATGGCTAAGGTAGAAGTGGTAATGCCCCAAATGGGCGAATCAGTAATGGAAGGCACCGTTATTGAGTGGAGTAAAAAAGTTGGCGACACCATAGAAGTGGATGAAACGCTTCTCGAAATAGCCACCGATAAAGTAGATACGGAAGTTCCATCTCCCGAAGCCGGCGTTCTGGTTGAGATATTGGTTGAGGAAGGAGACACCATTGAAGTAGGCAAAGCCATTGCCATTATAGAAACGGATCAAGAAGCTGCCGGTGATGTTGCCACAACTGATTCCGGTTCTGCAAAAGCTGAACAACCGAAAACCGAATCCGCAGATAAAACAGAAGTAGCGGAAGTACAGCCCATCCCCGAAACAAAAGTTGAAGAATCAGCTGCCTCAGATGGAGGAGAGCGTGTAGAAGTAGTGATGCCGCAAATGGGTGAATCGGTAGTTGAAGCTACCGTGATTGGATGGATGAAAAGCGTGGGCGACACCGTTGAAGAAGACGAAACACTGCTCGAAATTTCTACCGATAAAGTAGATACGGAAGTTCCTTCTCCAGTAGCAGGAACATTAGTTGAGGTGCTTGCCGAAGAAAATGACACCATTGAAGTTGGCCAAACAATAGCGATTATCGCTACCGGAAAGGGTTCGGCCGCTAAAGCCACTCCTCAGAAAGAAGAGAAAAAAGCAGAACCAGCGAAACAGTCTGAAGCACAACCGGAAGCGGCATCTGCGAAGGGCTCGGCAGCAACTAATGGCAGCGAACCGCAACGGGTTGGCAGCGACGGTAAGTTTTATTCCCCCCTTGTTCGTTCTATTGCCAAAGAAGAAGGAATAAGCCAGGAAGAACTGGAACGTATTGAAGGTTCAGGGCAAAGCGGACGTGTTTCCAAGAAAGACATTTTGGCTTATGTGGAAGATCGAAAAGCGGGGAAAATTTCTGCTCCGGCTCCGCAACAGGCGGCCTCACCTCAGGCAAAATCCAGCCCAAAAAAATCAGATGGCTCTATTTCTGCGGGCCAGCTTGAGGTTCACACACCTTCCGCTGATGTTGAGATTATCAAAATGGATCGCATGCGCAAGATGATTGCCGAGCACATGGTTCGTTCTAAGCAAACCTCTGCGCACGTAACTACTTTCGCTGAAGTGGATGTTACAAACATGGTGAAATGGAGAAACGCTAATAAAGGCAAATTTCAGAATAACACAGGTGTAAAACTTACTTTTACTCCGCTTTTTGTTGAGGCTATTATTAAAGCCATGCTGGAATTTCCGCTTATCAACAGTTCTGTGAATGGTGATGAAATCATCCTCAAAAAAGATATAAACTTTGGATTAGCGGTGGCACTTGGTACCGGTGGAGAAGGCGGTTTAATTGTTCCGGTTATTAAAAAAGCCCAGGAGAAAAATCTGGTCGGGTTGGCGAGATCGGTAAATGATGTAGCTGAAAAAGCGCGAAGCAAAAAATTGAGTCCAGATGATTTAGTGGGAGGAACCATCACCCTTACAAATTATGGAAGCGTTGGTAATCTGATGGGAACACCAATTATAAATCAGCCTCAGGTTGCTATTATTGGAACGGGAGCAATCGAAAAACGCCCTGTTGTGCTGGAAACGAAAGAAGGCGATGTGATAGCCATCAGGCATATGATGTTCTTATCCATGAGTTATGATCACCGGATTATTGACGGTGCTCATGGCGGCGCGTTCTTGAATCGGATTAAAGAAATACTGCAAAATTTTGATCTGGAACGGGCACTTTAAATTGAAATCCCGCCCATAAAAATTATAGAGGCGCTTTAACCGGCGTCTCTTTTTATTTCAGGATGAAGCAAATACAATCAATAGAAAAAGTTAGGGATGAAGTTCAGCAGCTGAGGGCCAGGGGTAAAACCATAGCCTTTGTGCCCACTATGGGAGCTTTTCATGAAGGACATTTGTCGCTGATACGGCTCGCCAAAAAACACGCGGATGAGGTGGTGGTTTCCATTTATGTAAACCCCGCGCAGTTTGGGCCTAATGAAGATTTCAATAATTACCCCCGTCAGGTAGAAAAAGATGTAGAGGCTTGCGAGAAGGAAGGAGTGGCAATTGTTTTTACTCCTGATAATGAAATCATGTATGGCTCTGAGGAGAAAACCTTCACCATAAAAATAGAAAAACTGAATGTACACATGGATGGCGGAAGCCGCCCAGGTTTTTTTGAAGGAATTGCTTTAGTAGTGAATAAGCTATTTAACATTATTGACCCGGATGTAGCCGTATTTGGACAAAAAGATATTCAGCAGTTTTTGATTCTCTCCCGCATGGTAAAGGAGTTTAATCACAAAGTAGATTTGATTTTAGCTCCCATAGAACGTGCAAATGATGGCTTGGCGCTAAGCAGCCGCAATGTTTATTTGAATGAAGAAGAACGCAAAGCTGCTCCAGGATTATACCGCTCGCTACAATACGTGGAAAAGCAGGTTTTGAACGGGGTGAACGAACCGGCTTTACTGTTGAAACATCAGCAGGGGGAACTGGAAGCAAAAGGGTTCAAAAATGATTATTTTAATGTGTTTTCATTTGATGAAATCGCCCCTGCGGAGAAACTGGAGAGCGGTAAGAAATATATTCTCGCCGGAGCTGTTTATCTTGGGAAAACAAGATTAATCGATAACCTTATTTTAGAGTTGTGATATCCCGATGAAGATTACGATGTTTAAATCTAAGCTACACCAAATGGTAGTTACCGAAGCTAACCTGATGTACGAAGGTAGCATTACTATTGATCAGGAATTGCTGGATGCGGCTAATTTGCTTCCCTACGAAAAAGTTCAGGTGGTGAATATCACCAATGGGTCTCGCCTCGAAACTTATACCATTCCCGGAGAGAGAGGCAGTAAAGTCTGTTGCCTAAATGGAGCTGCCGCACGCTTAACTCAAGTTGGAGATCGCATAATTGTGATTAGCTATGCCGAAATGACTCCGGAAGAAGCCAAAGAGCATAAACCAAGAACCGTGGTGGTAGACGAAAATAACGAGCCAAAGAAAATTTTCGACAACTCTGTACCATCTACCAAATTTGATTTAGAGACTGGCGTCATAGATAAAAGTATGGCTTGACGGGATTAAAGATCCATCACTTTTTTAATAATACCATTTAGTAAAAACAATAATTAAGGAAGATGTAAAACTATTTATGTAGTACATTCGTCTTTAAAAGAAAGAGTATATTTAGCCTCATTTTAAAATTTAGGAATATGCAAAAGAAATATCTGATTCCGGGGATCTTTTTGATAATATCATTTTCGGCTTGGTTTGTTTTTGGGGGAGATGCGGGAGATTTTGTAGAGTTGACAACTTCACCAAAAAAAGGCGAATTTGTTGTTGAAGTAACAACTACCGGCGAATTAAGGGCAAAACAGTCTGTTGAAATCAAAGGCCCTCAGGGTGGGCGCGACATCAGGCTGAATAATCTTAAAATTCAGCGGTTAATTCCGGAAGGCACTATCGTGAAAACCGGTGATTTTGTAGCAGAACTTGATCGCTCAGAAATAACAGGCAGGCTACAAGATGCGATGCTAAGTTTACAACAAGCACAATCTCAGGTAACACAGGTTTCCTTAGACAGCACGCTCACCTTATCTCAGGCAAGAGATAACCTCATCAATTTAGAGTATGCGCTTGAGGAAAGACAGATAGCTGTAGATCAGTCGCAATACGAGTCACCGGCGGTAAAAAGACAAGCCGAAATAGATTTAGATAAAGCACGCCGACAGTTAGCGCAGGAAAAGAAAAATTATGTTACAAAAGTTAAACAAGCCGAAGCCCGTCTTAGTGAGGTTGAAGCTGATTTGCAGGAAGAGCAAAATGAAGTAGATAAAATACGAGAATTGATGAAGCAGTTCACCGTGCTTGCTCCTGCTCAGGGGATGATAATTTATGAACGAAGCTATGACGGCAGCAAAATTCAAACCGGCAGTGAAATCAGTTCATGGAATCCGGTTGTTGCTGAATTACCCGACTTTACGGTGATGGAATCAATTACATACGTGAATGAAGTAGATGTTCAAAAAATTAACAGAAATCTGAATGTTGAAATTGGACTGGATGCCATTCCAAATAAAAAACTGGATGGTGTAGTAACAAGTGTGGCAAATATTGGTGAACAACGGCCAAATTCAGACTCAAAGGTGTACGAGGTAATTGTAGAGATCGCAAAATCTGACAGTGTTCTACGTCCGGCGATGACAACCAGTAATCGTATTATTGTAGATCGGATAGAAAACGCAGTATACATCCCACTGGAGACTATTCATGTGCAGGATTCAACCAGTTTTGTTTTCAAAAAATCTGGTTTGTCTACGGTTATGCAAGAAGTTGGCCTTGGTATCATGAATGAAAACGAAGTGGTGGTACACCGCGGACTTAGCCTTGATGATGCGATTTATATGTCGCTTCCATCAGATACAACAGGAATCGGACGCCTGTATCTGGAAGAAGAAATTACTTCAAATTAAGAGCTGAGAACGTGCTTCAAAAAATACTTTATAATTTTGACATTGCGATTGAAGCCATTCAACGTAATAAATTAAGAGCTTTTCTTACCTCTTTGGGAATCATTTTTGGAGTTTCTTCGGTGATCGCAATGCTTGCGATTGGTACCGGGGCACAGCAGGAAGTGCTGACACAAATGCAATTATTGGGCACAAATAACGTGATTGTGCAGCCTGTTGTTGAGCAAAGAGAAGGAAATGTTGAGGACGGAAATGCCTCGAGCCGGGAAAAAAATAAGTTTTCTCCGGGTTTGAATTTGAAAGATCTGGAAAGTATTAAAGAATTCATCCCGGAAATTGAAATGCTGAGCCCTGAGATAGTTTATGAAACTAATTTTATCCGAAGTGCACGTATGCGTACCGGAAAATTGGTTGGGGTGAATAAAGATTATTTTGCCATTAGCAATTTCGACATCATTGAAGGCAGCAACTTCACTGATAAACAAATTGAAAACTCAGACCCGGTAGGTATTATCGGTTACGACGTTAAAACCAGATTTTTTGCAGGTGATGATCCCATTGGCAAAAAAATTAAAGTTGGCCATTTGTGGCTAACTGTAGTTGGGGTAATCGAGAAGAAAGAGGTTTCAACCGAAAATATTGAGAACCTGGGTATCCGAAATTTTAACCTCGACATTTATTCGCCGGCCACAACCGTTTTGCTCCGTTTTAGAAACAGGGCAGTTGTTACCCAAAAAGATGTTCAGAGTGGCGGCGGTAGTATGATTTTCTTTGGCGGGGGGATGATGGTTTCTTCAGGTGGAGGTGGGGATTCGGAATCAGACCCAAACTACAATCAGCTGGATAAGTTAATTGTGAAGGTTAGCGATACCCGTTATAGCGGAATGATTGCCGAGGTTTTGTCACGAATGCTGAAAAGGCGCCACAATGATGTGGTCGATTTCGAGATTATAGTTCCTGAGCAGTTGCTTCAGCAAGAGCAGCGCACCAAAAGAATTTTCAATATTGTGCTTTCCTCCATCGCCTCCATCTCTCTGATTGTAGGTGGTATTGGAATCATGAATATAATGTTGGCTTCGGTGGTAGAACGCTATCGTGAAATTGGGGTTCGCATGGCCGTAGGCGCACAGAAAAAAGATATTGAATTACAGTTTTTAACCGAGGCATTAACCATAAGTATAAGCGGTGGATTTATTGGGATTGTCTTGGGAATGGCCTTTAGTTTTGGCATTGAAGCCTCGGCTGATATTGCCACTATCGTAACACCCATGTCCATTTTCATCTCCTTTGGAGTTGCACTTATAATAGGAGTAGTGTTTGGATATTATCCCGCAAAAAGAGCCGCACAACACGATCCAGTACACGCATTACGCCATGAATAAACTTTTTTCAGGAATAGCCGCATTAATTATCATTCTTTTTTGCGGATCACAACTTCAAGCCCAAACTACACGCACTTTAACGCTTGAGGAAAGTATTGAAATAGCCAAGCAGAACAGCCCGCTTGCACGTGCGGCTACCTATGCGCTTATTTCAGCAAAGTGGAGATATAAATCTTTTCGGGCAGATTTGCTGCCAAGTTTATCGCTTTCAGGTGATGCTCCGAATTATAACAAATCCATTTTTTCGAATGTATTAGATGATGGAACGGTGACATTTTCATCCCGTACCCAATCTGAAGCATCCGCCGATTTATCGATCAGGCAAAACATTATGCCCACGGGTGGAAATCTTTCGCTATCGAGTGGAATAACAAGGCTTGGTATTTTTAGTGGAGAGAATACTTATTTGTGGCAAAGCACGCCATTGGTGGCAACCATAAATCAGCCTTTGTTTCAGTATAATCCGCTAAAATGGAGAAGTAAAACGGAGCCGTTGCGATTTCAGATTGCTCAGAAGCAGTACGTTGAGGATATGGAAGACCTCGCTTTCACCACCACCCAAAGCTTTTTTGATTTTTTGCTTGCGAAGATAAATGTGGAAGTTTCGGAGTTTAACGTAACGGTGAATGATTCGATTTATAACATTTCTAATGGACGTTTTGAAGTGGGAAGTATTGCGGAAAATGACTTACTGCAAAGTGAACTTGCCCTCCGCAATGCGGAGACATCTTTAACTACCGCAAACCTGAACTTCCAGCGAGCGGAAGAGAATTTTAAAGCGCTTTTGGGAATTCCCGACAATACTGATGTTGAAGTTCTTGCTCCTGAAGAGGCTCCCATACTTGATATTGACATGGCCAAAGCCTTAGAACTCGCGAAGCAAAATAACAGCACCTCGCTGCAATTTGAATTAAGTGAAATTCAGGCAAATCAATTTTTTGACCAGGCTAAACGCGGGGCTGGATTTTCGGCTACAATTCAGGCGAGTTATGGGCTTAATCAAACCTCTGAAGATTTTTCCCGCTTGTATGATGATCCCGAAAACAGGCAGTTTTTCGCGGTCGGATTTCAAATTCCTATTTTTAACTGGGGCAAAAATACCGCCGAGATTCAGGCAGCCAGAAATGAACAAGCTGAAACAGCGAATACTATAGAATATCAAAAGCTGCAATTTGATCTGAATGTTAGAAGTACGGTGCGAGAGTTTTCTCAGCTTCAAAGTCAGGTTAATCTTGCCGAGATTTCAGATAACATCGCTGATCGGAGGTATGAAGTTGCCAAAAACAGGTATCTCATTGGCAGAATTGATATCACTAACTTGTTCATTGCTCAAAATGAAAAAGACAGCGCCCGGAGAAGTTATATACAGGCACTTCGAAATTACTGGACAGGCTACTATAACCTGCGCCGGCTTACCCTCTTCGATTTCGAAGTACATGCCCCAATTTTTTATGATGCTGATTTGTAGTTAGGATAAAGTTTTCACTCTCATTTTGAGAGATTCTCTGTCTAAAATCCCAGTATAGTTAAAAACATGAAGGTTAAACTCACCATTTTTAGAATAGTTCTGCCACTCTTCAGCTATCATTTTTAAGTTTTCAGCACTAATTAAGGCTACATCAGTATCTTGATTAGACTCAGCTTTTAAACGAACCGCATTTTCAATTGCACAAGTATTAATCTCTGCTGTTATAATCAAAAAACACCCAACACGTCGTCCTTTAGCAGCCTCATTTCTAATGTATCTTCTAAATTGTCTGAAATGGGAATCAGGGAATTTATAGGGTTGACCATCATCTTTACCTTTGTTATCCCAAAGCAGGATACTATTACCACCCTTAAACTCTATACCACCATCGGCATGCTCAGAACCTTCTGGTTGTATCAAGGTTTGACCTAGCTTAGTTTCGAATAAATAGCAGGTTCCTTTTTCAAAAGCACTACTAATTTCTTTTGCTTTTTTAATTATTTCACTTGTTCTGAGACTGCTTTCATCACGTGCTGCAAGTTCTTCAAAATACTTATAATATTTTTCCCGCTCATCATCACTTTCATTCTCATTCTTGAAGACTAGATCTGAGAAATAATTTATTATTCGTGTAACTTTATCATCTTTTGTACCACTGCGTTTGGCTCCAGGTAAAATATCACAAAGTTCACTTAATTCAGTAGTAGATAAGCTGTTCAAAATTTCGCTTGGTTGTATTCCAGCATGTAAAATTCTTGCAGATAAATTATTTTTCGCTCCAGACTGAATTAGATTGGCGTTATCTAAAATTTGTTTCAGTTGCTTTACTTGAAGCTTATTAAGAAGGAGTAAATATTTAGAATCAATTAGTTCAATCTCCAAGGCTTGTTTTAGCCCAGGAATTATTTCTTCTGGAATAACAAATACTGTCTCTTTTAAATTATTGCAACAGAAAACGACTCCACATTTTTGAAGATCATCTATAACCCCCATTATATCAGACCGCTTATACTTCTGATTATTTTTTGATGGAAATGAACCTAATTTCGCTTGTATTAAAAATTGATCTTTTTCATTTATGGAAAGTTTCTTTCTAAGCTTTTTTATAAGTGCCAGTTCATCAGTGCTTATTACATCATCTTCAAGAGCTACTTCTAATATTGCAGTCATAATTTTAACAGAACTCTCATCAAGATGTTTAAAGCTTTCACTAGACTTAGCTTGCTCTACTATCTCTTTTTGCCTATTTAAAACATCATCAAGAATAACTAAATCCGTAGAAGAATAATCACTTCGTGAGAGAAGCGAGGTTAACACAAGCTTATATAAAATCTGTCTCGAATAGGAATCTTTATTGTTTATAAAATGATTATTAAGACGAGCTTTGATATTCTCTGGACTTGATAAAATATCTATTCCATTCCTAATGTACTCTCTATACTTATTTTCACCCCTTTTATCATAGTCATTAGTAAAGCTTCTTAAAACTCGTTCTAAAAATAACGAGCTCATATGTTCAACTGTTTCTTCTATTTTCATTTGTAACCCTAACCCTTTTAGTTTAATGATATAGTATATATATCAAAGAGGTAAATCAATATAAAAACTAAGAAACAAGTAAGGCCACCTTCAATGGTTCAAAATTTGAAGGTGAGATTTCTCTACTCGTTAATCCTTCTTAAAGCCCGGCAATAATTCCATGAAGCGGGCGGAAGTTTTGATTCCCCGGTAAAAATCCTTTAGAGAAAAATTCTCATTTGGAGAATGGATTGCATTACTGGTGAGGCCAAATCCCATTAAAATAGATTCCACGCCTAACACGCGCTTGAAATCAGCCACAATTGGAATAGAACCGCCTTCTCGCGAGAACAACACATTTGTTTGATAAATTTCTTCGAAGGCTTTGGCTCCGGCTTTCAACCCGTAAAAAGAGAGATCAGTGACGGAAGCAAATCCACCATGGTGCTCGTTTACTTTAATTTTTACAGTATCAGGCGCAAGTGATTCTACATGTTCTTTGAACAGTCGCGCAATTTCTTTAGGGTTTTGATCAGGCACCAAGCGCATGCTTATTTTGGCATTGGCTTTTGAGGGAAGCACCGTTTTTGCTCCTTCTTTTTGATACCCACCCCAAATTCCATTCACATCGAGGGAAGGCCGGCCGGAAGAGCGTTCAAGTGTTGAATATCCTTTCTCACCATCAAGAGCTTTAACATCCAGCGTTTTCTTGTACTCTTCTTCATTGAAAGGAAGCTGTGCGTACGCCTTGCGCTCTTCTTCGGTGAGAGGAACTACCTTATCATAAAAACCGGGAATCTGAATAACTCCATCTTCATCTTTCAATTTGGCGATGATTTCACACAAGACATTCACCGGATTTTCAATTGCACCGCCGTACACGCCAGAGTGCAAATCCCGGTTCGGGCCTACAACTTCCACTTCCATATATGCGAGTCCGCGTAATCCGTAGGTGATGGAAGGCTGGTCTTCGCCAAACATGGAGGTATCAGAAATAAGAACCATGTCGCAGGCAAGCAGTTCTTTATGTTCTTCGATGAATGGAACCAGATTCGGTGAGCCAATTTCTTCTTCCCCTTCCAGTAAAAATTTCACGTTTACGGGGATTTCTTTACCAGATTTCACGAAAGATTCGATCGCTTTTATGTGCGTGAAAGCCTGCCCCTTATCATCGCTGGCGCCACGGGCGTAAATCAAGCCGTCTTTTACTGTAGGTTCAAATGGCGGCGTGTCCCAAAGTTCTTCGGGGTCGGGGGGCTGTACATCATAATGACCATAAATTAAAACGGTAGGACGATCTTTATGCGGACAATGCTCGGCATAAACGATAGGATTTCCCGGAGTTTCAAAAGTCTTAACCGTATCAAGGTCCAGAGAGGATAACTGATTCAGAAGAAATTCTGCGGCTTTTTTTATTTCCTCTTTTTTTTGTGAATCTGTGCTGACGCTGGGAATGCGTAATAGCTCAAAAAGTTCGTTTAAAAATTTTTCTTTATGCTGATCAATATATTGTTGAGAACTACTCATGAATAAAGAGGGGTTAAAAAATTAAAACAGAATTCTATTTAGGAATAATAAAAAAGCAGGCGTTGCTAAACTACTCTTAGTTTGAGACTTATAAAATTTTAATACCTTCATGGCTAATCCATCCAAACTGGCCATTTCCAAGGCGGATATATAACCATTGATCTTCTTCTTCGCTTTTCCAGCGGTCAACGATAACAGAATAGCCTTCATAAGCAATGCTTACCAAAGTACTTTGTTCCTCTGGCAACTGAAGCACGCGATTAGAATTTGTGACCAAAACCGCTTCATCATATCTCTGGTCTACATAATCAACATAAAAAGACAGCAGAACGATTAAGCTGCCGGCAACAAAAATGGAAGTGAGATACCAGTTGATTTTTTTTAGGTGAATATAGTTTAGCCACTTTAGGGCAAGCAAGGTCAGGCCAATAATGAGAAAGAAAAATCCCGCAATAAAAACACCAAAAGCGGTAGGAACTTCAATCATCCACTGAACCGCACGATCCCAGGGAAGTTTTGGTAAAGTAGCGGACTGCCGGCTAAACTGAGAAGTAACATATAGCAGGGCAAGATTCGCCCTCTCTTCGGTTTCTTCAAAATTTGCTGATTTGAGGAAGTAGTATTTTGCCAGTCCCATAGAATCGAGCTGAACGGCTACAATTCCCATATTCAAAAACAAGGCACCTGAAACTTGTTCTTCCTGCTCCAAAATACGATACATGCTCATCGCTTGCGATAATTCGCCACTTTCGAAATAGGTGTTGGCTTCATCAAAAATGGCTTGATTACTTTGTGCTGCCACAAAATTGCCAGAAAGAGAAATCACCATCACAAAAAAGAAAAAACGGGTCATTTATACTTTCCGATGGTTTTAATGAGCGTTTTAGTTTTTTCGATGTCGGCTTCTAAAGCTTCCTGCGAAGTATTTGGTGCATAAGCGATAGATTCACATTTACTAAAAAGTCGACGAAGTTCAACAACGGTAGCTTCGTCGGTAATTTTTTCTACCTCAGCAATAATTTGCTGGGATGAAAGTCCCGCCGGAGGCAAGTTCAGTTTATCAGTTATAAATTGAACTAAGGCTTTTTCAATAAGATGATATCCTGATTTGATGTCGTCAGCCTGGGTTGCTTTATCGAGCGTTTCATGCACTTTGGCTTTGGCTTTTTGTGATCTCGAAAATGCTACATCTGTATTCATCTTTTCATTGAACACTTTATAAGCATATAACGCGCCGATAATTAGCAGGGGGAACAGCATCAAAATCCAAACCGATACTCTTTGGTGCAATGGAGCAGTGGTTGTTGTGCGCCAATTTGCAAGCCCGGTTACGGGTTTCACGTTCAGGCGGAGTTCGCTTTGGGTATTAACAACGGCGTCAGGATCTCTGTTCACCTCAAAACTTAATGCGGGAAGCGTCTTAATTCTATATTGATTTGCATCTGTATCGAAATAAGCGACTTCCATCTCGGGAATAGTAAAGTTTCCTTCATTCCGGGCAATAACAATATCAGTAAAAGTCTTTGTACCCGAAATTTGCCGGTTTGAACGGGAAATGGAAGTATTCTGCTGCGGATTGTATTTTTCTAAAGACTCGGGATAATCGCATTCAGGTTTATTCACTAAAGGCACGTTGCCAGCGCCTTGAATAATAGTGGTGATTTCGATGCTTTCACCTACCAAAGCACTTTTTGTTGAAATTTCCCTGCTGAAATTAAAGTCACCAACCGCACCAATAAAATGTGCTTCGTCAATATCAGGCAGTGATTTTACATTCAAAACAACCGGTAATGTGCTAAGGTTTTTTCTCTCCTGTCCCATTCCAAAACCAAAAGGATCGTTGGCGCTTCTTCTTTGGCGGAGAGAAACGGAAACCTCAAATGGACTCAGTTTAAGTTCGCCCGATTTAGTCGGAAAAAGTGCGTACTGTAGCAGTTTTGCCCGTTGATATCTTTCCCCGTTTATAATAGTTGAAGTAGTTTGCGCTCGTTGGGGATTCTCAAGTTCTTCTTTCCAAAACCCTTCGGCTTTCCATCCCGGCGAAGCCTGGTAGGAAGAAACTTCAACTCCGCTTTTGAAATAGAGAATAACATCGGCTGTCACTTGCTGGCCTACAAAAGGAGACTCATTTGTCGGTTCCATTCGAAGATAAATATCCGGAGAACGCTGATCGGAGTCTCTTGCATTGCTATCGAGTATTCTAAAATTTATCGGCTCTGTTTTATAATTTTCGCCATTCACTTCTACATCAATAGCGGGAATAGTATAGCTGCCCGGTTGCTGAGCGATAAAATTATAGCCAAAAGTATAGGTGACGGATGGGCGGCCGTTTATAAGCGAATACTGAGAACCACGGGAAGTACTGCCTTGCAGCCACCGCAGTTGATCGATTTCGGGTAGGCTTGGCTGGTCGACGGAGTTTAGAGAAGTTCCTGAAATGATGATTTTTAGCTGAACTTGTTCTCCAGTAAAAATATTGGTTTCAGAGAGTTCAGCTTCTACCTGAATTTGCGCCTTACTTGTGGAAACAAGGAGCAGAGAGAAAACTATTGCAAACAGAAGATGTAAGGAATTACCAATCTTTATCATGCTTGGCACTTCCATCTGATTTCTGCTTCTTAAATTCTTTAAGCAATTCCTTTTCCTTTTGAGCTAAAGCCTGAAGAATTTTCTCGGCTTCTTCTTTCGTCATTTGTTGAGGTTTACCTTGTTCATTCTCCTGTTGTTGAGGTTGTTCTTCTTCGCCCTCTTTCCCCTCACTTTGTTGCTGCTCTTGTTCTTGCTGATCCTCTTCTTGTTGCTCCTGATCTTGCTGTTCTTGTTGATCCTGGTTTTGCTGATCTTGATTCTGCTCTTGTTGTTGTTGCTGCTGTTTCTCCTGTTCTTCTTCGAGCTTCTGAAGGAGAGCTGACAACTTTGGATCGTTAGGATATTGGGCTAATCCCTCCTGAACATGGTTGATGGCATCCTGAAGATTCGCCCCAATAAAAGACTGAGCTCCATTATGAAAATATTCATCCGCTTCCTGAGCCATTGCGGAAAAAGAGAGGGCAAAAGAAATTAGTATAGCAGCAAGAAGTCTTAACCATTTAAAAGAAAGGGCACCGAAATGATCAAAAAGAATATTAGGGGTGATTGAATTCATTTTTAACTTCCCTCAATTTCAGAAACATTCTTGGTGCGTTCGATAAAAGTATTGAAAGCGGCTACGGTTTCGTCGGCTTCCAGAGCGCGAGTCATCAGGTTGTAAGCTTGAGAATAGCGCCTTTGAGCCACTAATTTCTCGGCCTGCTTCTTCATCGCTTTTGCATACTCAGAAGGCTCTGGCGGCTCCTGATCACCATTATCTTGCTGCTGATCGTTTTCTTCTTCCTCTTTTTTCTGTTCTGAAAGCGCTCGTTCAAAATTAAACTTTGCATCCTGATCGGCAGGATTCAGCTTCAATGAGTTTTTAAAATGTGAAGCCGCTGGCCGCCATTGTTCACCTTCCGCAAGCAGGGTTCCAATATTATATTCGGCCAGGGCTTTGTCTTCAGGAGTTTGCGCTAAATTTCTAAACTCCATGAAAGATTGAATGGCTTCTTCTGTTTTACCGAGCTTAGCCTGTGCATTTCCAAGATTGAAATACAGCTTAACGTTCTCCGGATCTTGTTCAATAGCTGAGGAATATAAACGCTCCGCTTCTTCATAATTACCGTTCTCATATGCTTCATTTCCCTTGCGGGCATCATTAACTGCCGAGGCGGTAAAGAGAAAGAGGAGCAATATGTATGCAAGATTTTTAATCACGGTTATTAGAGTGTTTCGGCAAGAGCAATGGTTTCATCATCCATCATCATATTTGTGAATACGTTATTAACGTCGTCGTTTTCTTCAAACTTTTCCATCATTTTAAGATTAGACATTGCCGTGTCTGAATCAACTTTAGTTTCTGTAACGGCTTCGCGAATAAGCTGTGCCGATTCTATTTTATAGCCCGACTTTTCGAGAGTGTTTCGTACTTCAAAAAGCTCTTCCCTGGAAGTGTAAACCACAAAAACGTCCTCCTCGGTGTCAACATCGGTAGCGCCTGCATCAATTGCTTCAAGCATAAAATCGTCTTCGTTATGTTCTTCTGCTGGAATTTGAATCATCCCTTTCTGTTCAAACATATAAGCAACGGAGCCATTGGTGCCCATATTACCTCCATGTTTGGAAAAAATATGGCGGACTTCACTTACCGTCCGATTGTTATTGTCGCTGGTTACCTCAATGAAATACGCTATTCCTCCGGGGCCATATCCTTCAAAAGTTGCTTCTTCATATGAGCTGGCGTCATCGCCATCACCGTTTCCGCGTTTAATGGCTCGTTCAATATTATCTTTTGGGACATTATCAGCTTTGGCATTTTCAAGAGCCAAAGAAAGCCGGGGATTGCCGTTGGGGTCTCCTCCACCTTCTCGGGCGGCTACAGTAAGCTCTTTAATATGTTTAGTAAAAACTTTGGAACGCTTTGCGTCTTCTTTAGCTTTTTTGTGGCGAATATTCGCCCATTTCGAATGACCTGCCATAGAAATGTGTATGTAATGCTTTGGATTTTAAGAACCATCAAATATACAAAAATGAACGCATGGATTAGAAAGGGGTGTAAGAAAAATTATTCAAGATTGATATTCGGAGATTTTAATGAGTCAGAAATAAGAATCATTCTCATCAAAAATATCTATAAAGAATCCATGCTGTTAAAGTTTATGTTTGTTATTCGAAAAGAACATTAGAATACATATTATCTGTTACGTTGTGTACTTAAATAAATCCTTTCTTAATGAATATTGGAATTGTTTGTTATCCTACATTTGGCGGCAGTGGTGTTGTTGCTACCGAACTCGCAAAAACACTGGCTAAAAAAGGACATAAAATTCATGTTCTTAGTTACGCCCGTCCGGCAAGATTAAATACGCTCGACACCGACATAACCTATCACGAAGTTTCCATTAATTCTTATCCGCTATTTGAATACCCTCCTTATGATTTGGCTCTGGCTACACAAATGGTAAACTTGATTGAGTTTCAGGATTTAGACTTGCTCCACGTTCATTACGCGCTTCCGCATGCTACAAGCGCTTATCTGGCAAAACAAATTGTAGCTGAAAAAGGCCAAAAAGTAGCGGTAGTTACCACCTTACATGGAACGGATATAACTTTGGTGGGAAGTGATCCCAGCTATAAACATGTGGTGGAATTTTCTATTGATAAGAGTGATGGGGTAACCGCAGTTTCAGAGTATTTAAAGAAAGAAACCTATTCCCGTTTCGAGATAAAACAGGATATCAGGGTTGTGCCAAATTTTATTGATTTAGATAGATTTCAAAAGTCTAATAAAAGTCATTTTAAGAAAGCCATTTGTCCGAATGATGAAAAAGTGATTGTGCATGTTTCAAATTTCCGGAAGGTAAAAAGAGTTCCTGAGGTGATTACCGTATTTGCTAAAATTTTAGAAAGCGGGATAAAAAGTAAACTGCTTTTAGTCGGTGATGGCCCCGACCGCCAAAAAGCGGAGCAACAATGCCGGGATTTAGGAATTTGTGATGATGTACGTTTTCTTGGCAAGTTAGAGCAAGTTGAAGAAGTGCTTTCCATTGCCGATTTGTTTTTGATCCCGTCCGGTTCAGAAACCTTTGGCCTTGCTGCACTGGAAGCTATGAGTTGCAGCGTTCCCGTTATAAGTTCTGATGTAGGCGGTTTACCCGAAGTGAACATACATGGCGAAACAGGATATTTATGCAGCCTTGATGATGTGGATTGTATGTCTGATTACGCTGTGAAAATATTATCTAATCCGGAGCTGCATTCTCAGATGGCCACAAATGCGCGAAAACGAGCCGAGTTGTTTAACCAGGATTTGGTTGTAGAACAGTATGAAAATTTTTATGAGGAAGTGATGAGCGCCATGCTGGAAAAAGCATAAAAGCCTTGTTTACTGTAGGTGTTTATAACTGATTCAGGTACGAGGGCTTTTTTAGATTCAGCAGATTCACGCGATCTTTTTCTAATAATGCGTACCCCTGTTTTTTTAGCTCATCGACAGCTATTTCAGGTTTAGATTCTGGTTTGCCAAAACCAATAATTCCGAGCCCCCAATCTAAGTCTAAAGTGAAAATATGAAGATCGTCACGGGTAGCTCTTAAATGAACCAATGCTTTCCAGACATCTCCATTCCAGCTTCCATTCCAACCCGGTACTTCACCCTTTTTGGCTAACTCAAGAACTTCATTAATAGAATGCTCTACAGGATAAGCTGTTGCTTCATTTAGTGGATTGCAATCGTGCATTACAATAAAACCATCCTTGTTCAGGTATTGAAGGCAATTTTCTACATCTCTTAAGGCCTGATCATAAGTATGGAGCCCATCAACAAAAGCTACATCTATTCCATCTGAGAGAGTTTTACAAGCAAAATCCTGAAAGAAAACATCGCTTGTAACTTCAATGGTTTTATATCTTGTATCGGGCAGAAATTTTCGCACTTTGTTGGCAAAGCGCAATTGAAAGTTAGGATCAACACCTATTTTTGTGGGGCATTTCAGGTGCGAAATAATTTCACCGTTAAAAACACCTATCTCCAGATAGGTTTTTGCACCGGTTTTATCAATTAGCTTCTGCAATACATTTAATCGATTCATTTAAATCTAAGCAAGCACTTTTGAAACTTCCTCAGCTGCTTCTTTCAAAAGCACCGCTGATATCACATTCAAATCACTGTTGTCGATAATTTCTTTGGCTTCTTTTGCATTGGTTCCCTGCAGCCGCACTATGATGGGCACATTCTTCACCTTCTCTGCAATTTCAGGGTCTTTAACGGCTTCAATCACCCCATTTGCTACACGATCGCAGCGAACAATGCCGCCAAAAATATTGATAAGAATCGCTTTCACATTTGGGTCTTCCAGGATAATGCGGAATCCATTTTTTACCGTATCCACATTTGCTCCACCACCTACATCTAAAAAATTAGCAGGTTCGCCGCCAGAAAGTTTGATGATATCCATAGTGGCCATTGCCAAGCCCGCCCCATTCACCATACAACCAACATTGCCATCCAGTTTGATGTAATTGAGATTGTACTTCTGAGCTTCCAGTTCGTAAGGATTTTCTTCGGCATCATCTTTAAGCGCGGCAATATCTTTATGGCGGTAAAGGGCGTTGTCGTCAAAAGTAACCTTTGCATCCAGAGCCATCACATCATTATCTGGAGTTACAATTAATGGGTTAATCTCAAACATGCTGGCATCGGTTTCTTCATATGCTTTATACAATGCCTGGATGAATTTAGCTCCTTTTTTGAGTGCGTCACCTTCAAGCCCTAAAGCAAATGCCAGGTGCCGGGCCTGATTTGGCTGAAGATCCATTCCGGGCTCTATCCACTCTTTGATTATTTTTTCTGGAGTTTCTTCCGCTACTTTTTCAATTTCTACACCACCTTCAGTAGAAACCATAATTACATTTTTACTTACTACCCGATCCATCAAAATTCCGAGATAAAACTCAGATTTTATATCCACTCCATCGGTTACATACAGGCGCTGAACCAGCTGTCCTTCATCCCCTGTTTGAATAGTTACAAGCACATCACCCAATAAAGACTCAGCGGTTTCACGCACTTCATCGATAGTTTTACAAAGAACTACTCCCTTCGCATTATTCTTTTTGGTACGGCCTTTTCCACGTCCACCGGCATGAATCTGAGCCTTCACTACAAATAGAGTAGCTCCCTTTTCTTTCAGTTTTTGAGCGGCTTCAACGGTTTCTTCAACAGTTGATGTTGCAATTCCGGCTGGAACAGGAACGCCATATTTTTCAAGAATTTCTTTGGCTTGATACTCGTGTATTTTCATGGATACCTATTTAGTATTAAGTTAACGCTCATTTGCTGAGCAAAAGACCTGTCAGGTTTTCGTAGAATCTGATCTTAAATAAATAGATTGATAATCTTGAAACCTGACAGGTCTTCGGAACAAAACAGTATGTCAGAACCTTTGTCTTTAAAAGCAATTTAAAGGGGTGGCAATAATACCGAGATTAGGAGCTAAATGAAAGTACAGAAGGGATAAATAGGGATGGTTTACTTTTGCTAATATAAGTTTTAGGAAGCCATTTTCTGGGAATTCCAAGATTACAATAAATATTTTCCTCTTGGCATTTACTTTCCACAAACGCTAACTTTGCTATCTAAAAGCAAAAAAAAATTCCCGCTTGAATAAAGCCAAAATCATGACATCCGAGGATCTGGATCGCACTTATTTGCGATTTGCTCATCAATTCCTGGAGCCATACGACGACTCTTCCCGTCTTGCGGTTATTGGGATGCAAACCCGCGGGGTTCATATAGGCAAACGAATAATCAATAAAATCAAAAAGGAATTTGATACAGACATTGATTTCGGAGTACTTGATGTTACTTTTTATCGGGATGATTACCGCTCCAAATTAAAAATGCCGGAAGTAAAAGTAACGGAGATTCCTTTCGATTTGTACGATCGTGATATTGTGCTGGTGGATGATGTGCTTTTTACCGGACGCACAGTCCGTTCCGCAATGGATGCGCTGATGGCATACGGGCGCCCAAGAAGTATTAAGTTTTGTTGCATGATTGATCGGGGCCATCGGGAATTACCCATTGCCGCGGATTATAAAGGAATGTATGTGCCCACTTACGAAAATGAAGAAGTTCGGGTAAAGGTGAAGGAATTGGATGGCGAAGATGCCGTGTATGTTGTAGAAGTGGAGGAAGGTGAAGATGAGTGAGATTCCTTCCACATATGAATTTTCACAAAAACACTTATTGGGATTATCAGATTATTCCAAAGAAGACATTTTGTATGTATTGGAACAAGCTAAGTATTTTCGGGAGATTTTGAATCGGCCGGTTCCTAAAATTCCCACATTGCGGGATAAAACAATAGTAAATCTTTTCTACGAGAACAGTACCCGAACCCGGCTCTCTTTCGAGTTGGCTCAAAAACGAATGGGCGCGGATGTGGTTAATTTTTCCACAAGTTCGTCAAGTACTAAAAAAGGGGAGTCTTTAAAAGACACCATCCGCAATATCAGTTCTATGAAAATTGATATGGTTGTGGTGCGGCATGAAAGTCCGGGAGTGCCCTATTTTCTCACTAAGTGTGTGGACGCGGCTATTTTAAATGCTGGTGATGGAGCGCATGAACATCCCACACAGGCACTTTTGGATATGTTCACTATGCAAACCCTTCATCCCGATTTAACAGGAAAAAAGATTGCGATTATTGGGGATATCTCTCATAGCCGGGTAGTTCGATCGAATATAATTGGGCTTAAAAAACTTGGAGCGCAAATAATTTTGTGCGGCCCGAAAACGTTGATGCCCGTGTTCGTGAACGAACTCGGAGTTGAAGTATCTCACAATTTAGAAGAAACTTTAGCTTGGTGTGATGTAGCAATGGCATTGCGCATACAGTTAGAAAGGCAGGGAAAGGGCACTGAGCTTTTTCCATCGCTGCGTGAATATCATGAGCGATTTGGAATAAAGCTTTCACATCTGGAGAAATATCCTGATTTTAAAATTATGCATCCCGGGCCAATAAACCGGGGCGTAGAAATGGAAAGTGAGGTCGCCGACAGCGACCGAGCCGTTATTCTTGACCAAGTCACAAACGGCGTGGCAGTTCGAATGGCTATTTTATATTTATTAAGTGGTGGTAATAGGGTTTAAAAATAATTCATGGAAGAAAATAAAAAAGTAGACCTGCTTCAGGTAGCTACAACCTTCGCACGAAGGAAAAAAACAATACTTATCATAATTGCTACAATAACTATTATAGGATTCATTCTGGCTTTCATATGGCCCAAGAGCTATAAGTCAGAGGTGTCATTTGTTTTGACAGACGGGAACTCGATCAATTTCTCAGCTGGTGGTTTGATTAGTGGTTTAGCTGGTATTACTTCAGGAAGTGGTAAAATATCTGCCGACCAGGCGCTGGTAATTATTAGAAGTACAGCTGTTCAGGATAAGGTAATTGAGAAATTCAATTTGCAGGAAGTTTATGGAAATGATGTTCCGGAAAGTTTACGAAAATCACTAGATAGCCGAATTGTTGTTGAAGAAGTAAGAGAGGGTGGAATAGGCTTCAACAATATTATAGCAGTTAAATTAGCTTATTACGATGGTGAACCAGGTCGTGCACATGAGTTAGTTGAATACTACTACCATCTTGTAGATTCTACGATGGGGGTATTGAATAAGAAAAATGTAGAAGATGGATACCTGTTAATTGAAAGTCGGTTAAATCAGAATCTGAAAGACCTTCAAGAGGCTGAGGATAGCTTGGTAAGCTTTCAAAGTAAATATGGAATACTGGAAGTGGAAGAACAAGCAAAGGCTCAGATTAATGCGATTGCTAGTTTAAGAACTGAGATTGTAAAACTCGAGATTCAAATTAGTTATTTGTCTGAGTTGATGGGAGAAAATAGTTCGAGAATTTCCGATTTGAAAGTACAAAAAAAGGCCTTGGACAGGCGGTATAATCAAATGGTAAAATCTGGAGACACCGAAGGGGAGTTTAGCATGTTTCAACCCATGGAAGCTATGCCAGCCCTTTTTATTGAATACTTGCGCAGGTATCGTGAAGTAATGGTTCAGGAAGAGATTTATAAAGTTCTATACCCTCAATTCGAGCAACAAAGGTTAAGTTTTGAAGAAGCTACATCTGGATTATTAGTTATTGATCCGGCCATTCTTCCAACCTATAAAGATAGTCCTAAACGTGCTTACATAATTATTGCCGCTTTTCTATTTGGCCTTATACTTTCCATAATTGTGGTGCTATACAAGGAATGGCGAGATGAACTGAGTGTAAATGACCCAGAGCAATACAAAAGGTTTCAGGAATTTACTGCTGCTTTAAAGTTTAAGAATGATAAAAGCTGAATCATCTTATAATGGTGTTTTACTTATAGCCCCGATTGTTGTTGGGGCTTTTTTATCGGGGATAGTTTATCTGGCTGAAGGAGCCGCTATTCCGCTTACTATTTTTCAATTAGCGCTTATTGCTGGCTTTCTTTTATTCTTTGTTAAAAAACTATCCCTAAAAGAAATTGATATTGAGGTATATGGCTTAGAAATCTTCTACTTGCTCTTCCTTGCAATCATTTTATTCTCCTTAATCTATAGCCCTGAAAGAGCGCAAGGTCTATTCTCAGTCATTAGGTTTAGTATTTCTCTCGGGCTAACCTATCTAATTTATAACGCTATAAATTCTGAAAAAGAATTGAAAATCATTTGTGCTGTGATTATTGGAGTAGCTCTTGTTGTTGCTGTGCAAAATTTGATGCAAACCTACCTTAACCCTGAAATAGCTGCATTTAACTACTTAAATCAGGGGGAGAAACTATTACGGGCCAAAGGAACAGAGAACGATCCTAATATCTTTGCCAGCAACTTCATAATGCCAGTAATGCTTTTGGTGGCTTTTATTGGAAGCGCGAAAACAAAAACCGTTAAGTTAGTACTGTTCGGAGTAGCAGCGGTTATAATTTCTGCGGTTCTTGTTTCTTATTCCAGGAGCTCTTGGGTTGCAATATTTATTGGGGTTGCTATTATTTTAATAAGACAGCGACAGTTCAGTTTTATTCTTTATAGCCTGTTAGCATTTCTTTTAGCTTTTTCAATGAGCGGAACTATTCAAAACCTCGTATTCAGTGTTTTTGAAAGGTTCCTTGATATTTTTTCAGGGGTCTCAGACGACTCTTCAAAGTTTAGAATTCTTCTTGCTCAAACAGCTTTTCTAATGGCTTTTGACACCTATTTGTTGGGTGTAGGCTACGAGAGTTTTTCTACTGTTTTTCAAAAATATCATCCGCCGCAAGAAACAATAGGAATTTATGAACCACATAATGAATTTTACGCAGTATTTGCAGAACTTGGATTAATAGGTTTAGTCGTGTTTTTGATTATTATATTTAAAGTTATTTCGGCGGGGATAAACACTCTTAAAAAATATGAAGCCAGAAATTTAGATTCCTCCATAGTTTTAGCCCTGCTCGCATCATTTATTGCATACATGTGTTTTTTCCAGTTTTTAAGTGGGATGCAACATCATAATCTATTAATGATAAATATCGGACTGCTATTTTGTACCCGAAAAGTCTTATTCTTAGGTACGTACAGTTCAAAAGAATGAAAAGTAATTACTATCGAACAAGAAGAAAAAAATAGTGCTCTGCCAACTGTTACCATAGGTATTCCTGTTCTTAATGAAGAAGAACATATTGACAGAGTTGTATCCGGTTTTTTGGAGTGTTCATATTCAAATCTTATAGAAATTTTAATAGCAGATGGCGGAAGTTCAGATAAAACCAGAGAGATTGTAGCCAAAATTTCAGAAAAAGACCCAAGGGTAAAGCTGATTGAAAACCCAGAAAAATACCAGTCCTATGGCTTGAATATGATGATTGAACAAGCTCAAGGGGAGGTCTTTCTTAGAGCAGACGGACATTGCCTCTATCAAAAAGATTATTTAAAAAATAATGTTGAAATATTTTTAGAAACCGGTGCTAAAAATGTTGGGGGCGCTCAGCGTTATGTGGCTAAGAATGCGACACAAGCCGGTATTTCCCTAGCCGTGAAAAGTTTTCTGGGCAATGGCGGGGCAAAATATATGGATGAAACTTATGAAGGCTATGCTGACACAGTATTCCTTGGCTGTTTCAGAACTGAAGATCTACGGAAAATTGGCGGCTTTAATACCAAAAATATCACCAATCAGGATTCGGAATTAAATCTTCGCCTTATTGAGACTTTTGGTGACAGTGTATATGTAAGTCCTAAAATAAAAAGCTGGTATTATCCAAGAGATACATACTTGAAATTGTTTAAGCAATATTTCAGATATGGGCGAGGCCGTTTCTTAACAAATGTATTACATCCCAAAAGCTCCCCGATAAGAGGTCTGACTCCCTTTCTATTTATTTGTGCATTATTTTTTTATTTGTGCATGGATTTGATCTTAACTGCTAAACTCTATTTTCCTGAATTTGCAGCTTTTTTAGGAGGAATCGTTTTGTTGGAGTCATTACGCACTGTCATTGTAAGCCATGAAAAATTCAGAGAAGAGAACTGGACAGGTGAAGGAAAAGGTCCTGGAACCCTGTCACTCTGGATTCACACTGCATTAAGTGTGGTAGTAATGCAAACAGGACATTTTAGTGGGTTTTTATTTCAGCTTTTGAGGAAAATAGTATTGGGAATAAAAGGTTGGTAATCATTATGGTTTTGAGTTTGCTAAATAAAATAGTTTTTAAAGGTGAACGACTGGTATACAGGTTTTTAAAAAACAAAAAAGAGTTCGAGAGGTTATTGAAAAGTGATAATTTATTCTTGAGGCAAATAGGGATAATATTTATAGAGTCACTACAGCAGAATTTGACTAGTCAGGAGAAAGAAGTCAGAAATGAGGTTGAGGCATTAAGAAAAAAACTGATAACTGAAAACCTAAAGATATCCCCAAATAGTAATACCGATTCAGTTAAAGACTCGGTACGTTATCTTGCAAAAGTAGCCAGTAAAAATGAAAAATGGGGCATACTATTGATGAAGATGATTTCAAACTTTGATGTAAAGAGGGGGTTAGAGTTTGGGACATGTATCGGCATTTCGGCGGCGTATCAGGCTGGTATTATGAAAAAAAAGGACAGTGGAGAGTTTATTTCCATAGAGGGTATTGAAGCCAGAAAAAACTTATCTGGAGAAAACCTTAAAATGCTCGGGTTGGATAATGTAGAGTTACATTGTGGTAGCTTTGATGAAATACTGCCTATGGTTTTACAGTTACATGGTGAGTTTGATTTTCTATTTATTGACGGTGATCATCGCTATAAGGCAACTGTTGATAATTTTCATAAAGTTCTACCTCATTTGAAAGAAAACTCTATAGTAGTTGTCGATGATATTAAATGGTCTGATGGAATGAAGAGAGCTTGGCTAGAAATAAAAAAAAATGATCGAATAGCATTTACTTTTGATCTGTTCTTAGTTGGGGTGTGCATTATCGGGGATGCTGAAAAATCTGAGGAATTTAAAATCTCTTTGTGGTAGAGTTAAAAATATGGTTCTGCAAGACTCTTTAGTTTCTATAGTAATTCCCACTTATAACCGTAAGAATTTATTTATAAGGGCATTAGATTCAGCTGTCAACCAAACCTATTCTAACATTGAAATTATAGTAGTTGATGATGCTTCAGCTGAAGATTTAAGTTCACTTTTGACCCAATATGGAAATATAAAATTTTTCAGAAATGAAGAGAATAGAGGGCCATGTTTCTCCCGAAACAGAGGCTTAATGGAAGCTAGTGGTGAGTATATAAATTTTTTAGATGATGATGATGTGTTGTTCCCAACTAAAATCGAGAGACAGTTGCAGTGCTTTGAGGAGACAAATTATAATAATTTAGGGATGGTAACTTGTAACCTTATTGATGAGAGGTCAGGAGATGCAGAGATTGTATTCAATCGGGTACAAGGAAACATTTATAAAGAACTGCTCAGCTCTTATTGTGTTTCAGGTACAGAAACAATGTTGTTCAAAACAAAAGTAGTTAAAGAAGTTAATGGATTTGATGAAAATTTAGATTCCAGCCAAGAATATGATCTGTTGATAAGGATTTCACAGCACTATGAAGTAGACTATGTGAATAAGGTGCTAACAAAAAAATACAGGTCTTTTAATCAGATAAGTCAGAATTTTGATAAAAAAATTAGCGGTGCTATTTACTTATATAAAAAGCATAACTACCGCTTCAAAGATGAAGGATGGCCTTTTTGGCTTAAGATGCAAGTAAAGCTAAAGTTGCTGCTTTTTAGATTTTATATGGGTAAATATTTTGGGGAAAAAGTTTATAAAATGTTGATGATAAAATGAGCTAAATATAATATTTTAATAAACGTTCTAAATAGGTTTCTTTTCCAAATTTAGTTTGAACTCGTTTTCGGATAACATCTGCGTTAAGATTAGGCAAAGCTTCTAATATTGATATTAATCCTTTTTTTACACCAACTTCTGAGATTGCAGGGGCCAAAATTCCAGTTTCCGAATCTATAATGATATCAGTCCCCCCAACTGGGGTACTTACCACGGGCAAACCGGTAGACATCGCTTCCAGTATGGAAACATTAAAACCCTCTCTTCTACTTGGAAGTAGATAAAAATCCGCAGAATGATAGTATGAAATAAGGTCGGCTGGAGGTACAGGTGAATGAAGGATTACATTTTGATTAGGTGCGCTTTTAACCCTTTCTAAAATAAGCTTTCCATAATCATCGCTATCTAAAGCACCAATAATGTGAAAGTCGATTCCTGCAAACTGTTCGGTTTCAGCGACAGCATCCAATAATAAATCAATACCTTTTTCGTGTCGGATATTTGCTACAGTTAGGACATTAATTTTTTGAGGATTCCATCCCAGTTTCTCAATAGCTTTTTCTTTTTCTAAGTAAGTTGGCTTCGTATAAATATTTGTATCTACATAATTATAAATTAGCGCTGATTTTTTTGAAAGCCATGGAAAAACTCTCTCAACATCTCTTTTTAGCAAAGGTCCCGAATATAAAACCCTGTCTGTAGAATCGAGTACTTTTTCGAAGATATCCATTAGCACAAGGTTATCGGTATTTTGGTACCAATCACTTCCATGTATAGTGAGAACACATTTAAACCCCATTTTCTTTAAAGCAGGTATGCAAAGGGCATCCGGATACAGCCAATGAACATGTATAACATCATATTTTTTATCATGAAAATAACGTTGAATATTTCTTGATAAGGAGCGAGAGATAGTAGCTGGAAATTTTTTTTTCGGAAAGGATAAATATTTTAGGCGGTTATTTTTAAAATCATCCGCAAGCAGAGATGATTTATTTTTCTTTTCTCGTGTGGTAAAAGGAATAGAATAAGGGGTAGGTACTACAATATCCGCTTGGATATTTTCATCACTGTTCAGCAAAGTCAATTGGTCTTTTATGAACTTTCCCTGAAAGGGATGAAGTTCAGTAGGGAAAAGGTGGCTAATTAAGGCTATCTTCATATGATTATTTTGAATCAGATCTTTTTAAGAAATACTACGTAATAATTTGCGCAAACACACGACTGGAAAGTTAATTACTAATGCCTTTTACAGTATTCTAAGTAAGCTGATTCCCATCATTATCTCTATAATCTGTATACCATTAATCATTGATAAACTCGGGGAAGAAAGATTTGGAGTTTTAACCATTGCCTGGGTTTTCATTGGATATTTTAACTTGTTTGACCTTGGTATTGGAAAAGCCCTCACCAAAATGATAGCGGAGAGAGTAGGGGAAAAAGAGAGTGAAATTCCAAGACTGTTTAGTACGGCAACACTAATTACCTTTTATCTGGGTGTTATTGGTGGTATAATTTTTCTGTTATTGTCCAAACCAGTTGTGCTCCACGTGTTAAATATAGATGCGGCACTGGCGGAAGAAGTGGTATCTGCCTTAGTATTTCTTTCCATAGGTCTTCCCTTCACTATAATGGTAAATAGTCTGAAGGGTGCTTTGGAAGCTTTTCAAGAGTTTAAGGCAATTACAAATGTCCAGATATTGTTTGGCATTTTAACGTATGTAGGCCTCATTGTCATTATCCAGTTTACAGTAGATATTTCAGCTCTAATAATTTACCTGAGCTTTCTTAAGATTTGTTTGGCTTTTATATTCTTGTACTTATGTATCAAAATTATAGGGTTAGATAAAGATTCCTTTGGCTTCGAAAGAAATTACTTCATCCCACTCATAAGTTTTGGTGGATGGGTTACCGTTTCAAATGTGGTTGGGCCAATCATGGTTGCCCTCGACAGGCTGGTAATTGGTGCAAAAGAAACTATGGCTGCGGTAGCTTATTACTCTACTCCCAATGAAGTGGTGCTACGATTAGGAATCCTCCCAACAGCCATAGTTTTAGTTTTATTCCCAGTTTTTTCTCAAAACTCAGAATCTGAAGATGCACGTAATAATAAAATTTATGAGAGCAGCTTCAGTTTAATGTTGTGTGCAAGCGCAATTATATGCTTTTTCCTGATTGCATTCGCTAAAGAGCTCTTAGCAGTTTGGATTAATCCAGAGTTTGCACAGAATGCTTTTAGGGTACTACAGATTATATCCATTGGTGCTTTATATAATTTTTTGGCGAGAATTCCATTTACGGTTATTCAAGGAAAAGGGAGGCCGGATATTACTGCAAAATTCCATATAGTTGAATTACCGGTTTATTTAGTGGCGCTTTTTTACCTCATACAGCAATATGGGGTTAATGGAGCAGCTATAGCTGTTTCTGCAAGAATGACATTGGATTTCGTGCTGTTGCATTTTTATGCGGTGAAAAAATATTCGTTCAGCCCAAATATTATTGCGTTAGTATTGGGATCAGTTCTGCCCCTGTTAATTGCTTTTCTAATATCAGGAATGAGCATAGATTTACTAACGAAACTCTCTTTAACTTTCATTTCTATAGGTACATTACTTATATATTTCTGGATGTTTGCTTTTGAAAATGACCTAAAGAGTTACCTTAAGAAAACTTTTAATCAAAAAGTCTCAGCATGGTTCAGGGTTTAGTTAGTATTCTGATGCCGGTTTTTAATGGCTCAGCTTTTTTAGACAGGAGTATAAAAAGTGTTCTAAGACAAACCTATGGAAATTGGGAACTGATTATTGTTGATGACAAATCAAGAGACGAGTCTGTAAATGTGGTCAAAAAATACCTTACCGATGAGCGAATCATTTTGCTGGAAAATGAAAAGAACGTAGGAATAGCGGCTTCAAGAAATCGGGCTATTGCTGCTTCTACAGGTGAATTTATTGCTATTCTGGATCAGGATGATGAATGGAAAAATCAGAAACTGGAAAAACAGATCAACTTATTCAAAGAGTTAAACTCTGATTATGGCCTTGTGTATTGCAATACCGAAATTCATCACAGTACAGGAGAAGTGTATGTCAGGAAAAAAGAGATTGAGCCAGGCATTACTATTGAAGAAAATGTAAGAAAGCTTTTTTTGCAAAATTTACTGAGTTCTTTAACTGTAATGATGAAAAAAGAATGTATCAAAGAAGTTGGTGCTTTTGATGAAAGCATAAAATGGGGTGGAGATGACTATGACTTATGGATGCGAATTGCTGCGAAATATAAATTCGCTTTTCTGGATGAAAGCCTTGCAATCAGGCATGAACACGGGAAGAATTTTAGCAATGAAAAAAAGAAAATGGTGGAAAAAAGTATAGCATTTGGCAGAGAATACGTGGAGCGTAATCCCGAATTTAAGCCTCTGTTAAAACATAGAGAATCATTACACTTCTACAGGTATGGTATCGAACAGTTGAAGTCTCAAAATTATAAGGAAAGTATAATCTATATATCTAAAGCAATTTTGAAGTCAACATCTGTTCTCACAAGCATAAAAAAAACAATCAGCAACAGGTTCAAAAGCTAAGAAAGGCCTTTTAATTCCTGATATTTTGTATAGCTACATAGGTAGTTATAATACCCGTTATTGTAGTGATAGCTGTCATAATCAACTGTGTTCGCTGATTTCTCAATTGTGCTTTTTGAATTTCATAGCTTCTTAAAGCATTTAGTTCTTCAACTGGTTGCCGGTCTACAAAAATTCTATCTCCTGATTCAAGTTCAGCTTCTCCGGGACGGTACCACGTTGCATTACCCGCTTTTATAATGAAAACACGATCTTTGTTTGCCGATAAAGCAAAACCACCGGCTTTACTTACATAATCAAAAGCTGTTCGGGGATTTGAGTAAGGGAAATAACCAGGATTATTCACCTGCCCAAATACGAAAACAGTTTGTTCATCTTTGGGGATGTAAAGCCGATCACCATCAAAAATTTCAAGTCCTGCAAGTTGTTCTTCATCTTTTAGATCAATGAATACTTTATTTTTGCTTAACTCGGTTTCAGCTTCTAAATATTCCAGCCCTTGTAAAACCTGATCAGAAGTTCGTCGCATTAAATCCGCATTGAATTTATTCGGAATTTCATTCAGAAGGCCACCACCTCGCATTAGATATGCGGCAGTTGGCAGGGCGTTTCCGGTAAGTCCTCCGGTTAGGTTAAGCAGCTGCAGGGCTGTAGTCTCTCCACCTACTATTGGGAAATTCCCGGGAACTTGAACTTCACCATACACCCAAGCCGAAGCTGAAGCGTCTTTTTCGCGGTTGAAAGGAGCAACCACCCTGTCATTAGGTTCCAGTTCAAAAGTTTCCCACTCTTGTGGGGCTATAACAAGTTGTTCCGTTCCTGAATCTGTTCTTCTATATACATACAATTTTGATTCGTCGGCTACTTCTTCGAAGCCGCCACCGATTTCCAGAAGTCTTGCTGGAGTATCACCTTTTACAAATTCAAACTCATAATCAGCTTTCACCGCACCTGAAATACTAACTTTAGGTGCTTCACGATTTAATCGTTTTATATTTATTAAATCTCCGTCTTTAACTACCGGGTTGGATGAACTGTTGCCCAATCTGAAGTAGGAGACTAAATCAGCTGTTAATTTTTCACCATTTGCGCGAGTGATCGTTATATTTCTGAATGAAAAATTACCGGTTGTGAGAAAATCACTTGAATTAGAGAGACTTCGTGAAAGCTCCCTGCTGCCACTTGTTATTGATTGATAAATAGCCTGATCAACACGAGACATTGCAGGTATAAGGTATTTTCCGGGATGGGGAACCCCACCTGTAATTTGTAGATAAACCGGACGGGGACTTTCAAGAGTGATCTGTACCTCCGCATTATTAACAACGCTTTTTGAGGACTCTTTGATTTTTTGCTCGGCTTCTAAAAGAGTTAGGCCATCCAATTTTACCGGCCCTATGGAAGGTAAGGTTACATCGCCCTGAGGATTTACTATCACGCCTCTTATGAATAATGTTTGTGAGGCCTCAATTTTTATAGATAACAAGTCATTCACACCTAAAACATAGGACTCCATGTCAAGAACGCCATCATATGGAAACTGATTATTAGCCATTTGTATCCCTAATGGGTCTGGCAGATAGGTGCCTCCAAAAATATCAAAGTTCAGGTTAAGCCCCGAACCACTTTGATTATTGCCTTGCCCTGAGGACTGAGCAAAAAGAGTAGGGGTATTGAAAATAGTAGCTATTCCAACAATAAATAAAATTAAGAATTGGGATAAAAACTTCCTTTGATTCACTTGTAAGTTAATTTTGTTAATGATTCCTTTCTCTTCATCCTGGCAAATATAATCCCGGCTATTACAAAAGCAGCACCAATATACTGAAGTAGGGTTAGTTCTTCACCTAATAATACCAAGCCAAAGATAAGACCTAATACAGGTACAAGGTTTTGATAAGCGGCTGTCCGAACGGCTCCTATTTTTTTGATTCCGTTGTTCCAGATAATGTACGCTAAACCCACCGAGAGTGCACCGCTATAAAATACTCCACCAAATCCTACTATGGTGACAGATGACCATTCCATTTGTACCATAAATGGTAGTCCCACCATTGATAAAGTTATCAATCCCACAACCGACATAAAAGCTGAATATTGCAGCGGACTGTAAACTTTTAAATATTTTCTGGAAAGAATGGTATAGATAGCCCAACAAAGAGCCGCCGCAAGTGTGATGAGGTTGCCAACAAAAGTGTCTGATTCAAGTGATATTGGATTATTCCCACCGGTAATAATAAAGATGACACCGGCAAAGGCAAGAAAAACACCAATGGCTTTGAAAGTGGTTAGTTTTTCATCCGTAAAAAACTGAGAAAGTAAAGCTACCCAAATTGGGATAGTTCCGAGCATAACGGCCGCATTTGCCGCAAGAGTGTAGTTCAACCCAATTATGAAAAGCAGTTGGTAGAATAAATTGCCAACTATGCCTATGCCGACAAGCTTCCAAAAATCTTCCTTTTTTACTTTTAAGGAATACCCTCTTTTATGGGCCGCTACCCAAAGAAATGCGGTGGCGAAAATAAACCGGAGAGCATTAAAGCTGTGAGGGTCCATTTCCTGAAGAGAGATTTTCACAATACTAAAATTCAACGCCCAGACAATAGCCACAAAAATGAGGCTGAGATCAATAAGATAAGATCGGTTCAATGCTTTAAAAATTCGTGAGGCCAAAGGTAAGAGGATTTGTTGTCAAAGCCGAGATTTACCTTATGATTTTTTGTTCTTCATGCTGCAATTGTGGGAGCTTTCTTATTGAGAAAAAAAGTAGGTTTTATTTTAAAAAAGTTCATAGTTTTGACCTTAATTCAAAATATGACTTAAAGTCAAATTATGGGAATATCGGAAAGAAAAGAGCGGGAAAAAGAAAGGAAGCGCGCGCTTATACTTGAGGCGGCTGAAGAAGTTATCATTGAAAAAGGCTTAGATCACTTAAATATGGATGAAGTGGCTGAGCGAGCTGAAGTTAGCAAAGGATCGCTTTACTTGTATTTCAAGAATAAAACGGATCTTGTTTTGGGGATTTGCAGCAAGGCTTCAGAAATGCTTTCAAAAGAAATATCTACCGTTCTGACTAAAGACATGTCTGGATTGGAGATGGTATATATAATCGGGGCTACTTTTCTGAATTTTGCCACTTCTCATCCCGAATTTTTCCGGGCTATGCGCTTTTTTGATAATCTGGCTGAAACAGATGAACTGAACAAAAGTGATTACATCGCGATGTGTCAGGCTAATAAAGAAACTTCCTTTACGAGTATGGTCAGGGCTATTCAAGTTGGAATGCAGGATGGCTCCATAAATTCATCCTACAACGCAAAAGAGCTTGCCATTCTGTTATGGGGAACTTCTCACGGGATGGTGAATTTGGCTTATATGCATCAAAATCAGCCAAACTTTCAGTTACTGGATCAGCATAACATTCAGTTAAGTTCACTCTTTAAAAATTACATGAAGCTAATTGGGTGCGGAATAGCAACTGACAAGGATAATTTAGGAGAGAAATTAAATAGTGACTACGGGTCATTTTTTGAAACACAATCAGATTGATGGCGTACGAGTCGCCGATTAAATTTTAGAAATTTTTTAATAGTTGTTCAAATGAATTCAAACCATATAAAACGCATGGTTTTTGTAACCATCGCGCTGCTACCTTTCATACATACTGCGGTTCTTGCCCAGGTTGAAAAAGAAGAGTTCTTCCAAAATATGGAGCTCACTTTAGAAGAAGCAATTCAGGTTGCCGTTGCCAACAGCCCACAGGTTAAACGGGCTTTGTTTTCGGTTGAAGATGCGGATCAACTGGTTAAAATAGCTTACAGCGAAGTTTATCCTAACATTTCTTCTTCTCTGAACTATACAAGAAATGTGCAAATCCCCGTGAGCTATTTACCGGCTCAAATTATTGACCCAACCGCTGAAGAGGGAACCTTAGTCGCTATCCCAATTGGTTATGATAATACGTGGCAAGGGGGATTTACAGTAAATCAAAATATTTTTACCGGGGAAGTTTTTGTGGGATTGAGCACTTCAACAGTTTTTAAAACAGTTCAGCAGGAAAATTTACGGGCTACTACTCAGCAGGTAATTACCCAAACAAGGCTGGCTTATTATAATGTGTTGGTTGCCCGCGAACAGGTGCGCTTACAGGAAGCCCAGATAAACAGGCTGGAGCAGAATTTAAGAGAAAACACTGCCCGGCAAAGAGCTGGTATGATTGATGAATACGATGTGCTTCAGCTGGAGGTGCAACTGAGTAATCAGCGTCCTCAATTGATTGAGGCCAGATACGCGGTAAATGAAGCCTATCGAAATTTGAAAATTGCTCTTGGAATACCGCTGTCTTTAAATTTTGAAGTAAGAGGAAATTTGAATGAATTTGATATTGTTGATCAGGATGGGGGCGCTTCAGAAGAAAACGAGCATATAAAAAGAATCGACCAAATGAATCCCTACACGTATCAAAATGTGGAAGCGGAGGAGATGAATCTGACGCAAAGCCGTGGCGATTTAAGAGTGCTCGGTGCCAGTTTAGAGCTCAAAAATAAAGAGATTATGGCGATCAAAAGCAGGTTTTTGCCTACCGTTTCAGCTACCTATAATCTACAGTGGAGTGCGGCAGAACCGGGCGCCCCAAACTTTTTCCAAAACCCGGAGCCGAATACCGCTCCCAATAGATTTCAAACGCTTGCAGTGAATGTAAGCCTTCCAATTTTTGAAGGTTTTCGCCGTGTGGCGGATGTGCAGAGAGCCCAGATAGAGCGGAAAGATCTTGAAGAGCAAAAAAGGTTAACCACTCTTACAGCTGAAAATGAAATTGAATCGGCGGCAGAAGATCTCAATAAAGCCTTTGAAACGGCAGAAGCCAGAAAACAGGCTTTAAGTCAGGCGCAGCAAGGATATCAGCGCGCACTTCGACGGTTGGAGACTGGGCTTGGATCACAAATTGAGGTTACTGATGCCGAGGTTCAAGTGAGAGAGTCAGAAATAAATTATGCGCTTATGGTTTATGAATACCTGTCAGCGAAGGCTCAATATGACTTAGCTACCGGCAAAGTTCCTTTTGTAGATACAGAAATTGAATAACGAATTATTTATGAACCTTACAAAAACATCAAAAATGAAAAAGTTTAATATCCTGATAATTTTCACCCTTATGATGCTGTTAGTGGCCTGTTCCGCAGAAACAGAGGATGCTGCCTCGGATGAGGAAGTGATTAAAACGGTAAATGTGGATACAAAAACCATCAACCCAACAACTTTCGCAAGCCATTTGAGAGTGGTGGGAAATGTGGAAACATCCGACGATATAATGATTTCATCCGAAGTGAATGGCCGTGTGATTGAGCATTTAGTGGATGAGGGAGATAACGTCAAAAAAGGGCAGGCTATCCTGAAAATAGACGATTCAAAACTTTTGCAGGAGAAAGCCAGGTTAGAGGCTATTACTTCTCAGGCGAGGGAAAATTACGAACGGCTACAACGGGTTTATGAAGAAGAATCCATTGGTTCTGAAATGGATTATTTGAATGCCCGCTATAACTTCGAGCAAAGTCAGTCTTCGCTTGAATCCATAGAAATTGATATACGACATACAACGATTAAAGCTCCTTTTGATGGGAAAGTGGAATCTATGTTGCTTGAAGAAGGGGAAATGGCTGCTGCGGGTGTAGAAATTGTGCGGCTTATTGGATCACAAAAATTCATTGTTTCGGCTGGCGTTCCGGCGCGATATGCCGATGTTGTTCAAAATGGAGACCGTGTAAAAGTTTGGTTTGATACTCAACGAGCGGATACCCTGGAAGGACAAATCACATATGTAGCCAGCAGTATTACATCACAAAACAGAACCTTCAGAATTGAAGTGCTACTGCCCGAGCAAAGGAATCGCTATAAAGTAGATATGATCGCAAATATGCGACTGAATACGCTCAACGAAGAAGGCGTAATTGTGGTAAGTGAGGAGCATATCTACAACGAGAACAATGAATATGTGATGTATGTAGTAGCAGAGAATGAGGATGGAAAAACCGTCGCTGAAAGGCGCGTGGTAAACTTAGGCCCCTCATACCGCTCGAATGTGATTATTCGGGATGGATTGGAAATAGGAGATGAACTCATAACAACCGGTTCTGCCTTTTTGAATGACGGAATGCGGCTTAAAATAATTGAGTCTGACAATAAAAATTTAGCTGTTCAATAACAGATTTTTGGAGATTATATGGGTGCTGATAATTCAAATAACGGGTCTACGGGCAAAAATAAACCGCAGAATATTGAAAACAGGAAAGAGTTTTGGCTGTCCTCGTTTTCGATTGATAACCGGATTAGCGTACTGGTTTTAATAACGCTGGTAGCGGTGCTGGGCATTGTTTCGTACATAACTATACCTAAAGAATCGTTTCCGAATATTACCGTTCCAAACGTTTTCGTAACCACCATCTACCCAGGCGTATCGCCGGAAGACATGGAAGGCTTGGTGACCCGGAAACTGGAAGATGAGCTTCGAAATATCTCGGATGTAAAAGAAATGACGTCCACTTCTTCTGAAGGATATTCCAGTATAAATATGGAATTCAACACGGGTATTGATATTGATGAAGCCCTTCAAAAAGTGCGTGAAAAAGTTGATTTGGCAAAATCCGAACTTCCCGATGATGCCGAAGATCCCATCGTTCAGGAAATTAATCTTGCCGAATTTCCCATCATGCAGGTAAATTTATCGGGAGATTACAGTCTCGATATTCTTAAGGAAATTGCCGAGGATTTGCAGGAGAAAATCGAAGGAATTCCCTCTGTTTTAGGTGCGGATTTAACCGGTGGCCTTGAACGCGAAGTTCAGGTAGATGTAGACCTTCCCAAACTGAAATATTATAACATCAGCTTTGGTGATATAATTACTGCTATTAGCTTAGAAAATGTTACCGTTCCTGGGGGAGACATAACCGTTGGATCAAAAAACTTCCTGCTTCGGGTTCCTGGCCAATACCAGACAACCGCACCTATAGCAGACATTGTAATTACGGCTGAAAACGCGAAGCCCATTTATGTGAGAGATGTGGCTACGGTTACTTTCGGTTATCAGGAGAGGGAAACGTATTCGACACTTGATGGATCTCCGGTTATCACACTGGGAGTTAAGAAGAGAACCGGACAAAATATCCTGGAAACAGCCTCGAGTGTAAAAGCCATTCTTGACCGGGAATTACCAAATCTGCCACCCACAACCACCTACAAAATCACGAACGATCAAAGCAAAGACGTGAACAGTATGGTGGCCAACCTGGAGAATAATATCATTGCCGGATTGATCCTGGTAGTTGGGGTTTTACTTTTCTTTCTCGGTGTGAGGAATGCTTCTTTTGTGGGGATTTCCATTCCCCTGTCTATGTTTTTGTCCTTTATCATATTGAGTGCGCTGGGCATCACGATGAACATGATTGTGCTGTTTTCGTTGATTTTAGCCTTGGGGATGTTGGTGGATAACGCTATTGTGGTGGTAGAAAACATCTATCGTTACCTGGAAGAAGGCTACGATAATTTCGAAGCTGCAAAAAAAGGAACAGCGGAAGTTGCGGTGCCGATCATAACCGGAACGGCTACAACTATTGCGGCTTTTGGCCCAATGATTTTCTGGCCGGGTGTTGTGGGCGAGTTCATGGGTTATCTCCCCAAAACCCTAATCATTACTTTAGGAAGTTCTCTGTTCGTTGGATTGATCATAAACCCCGTAATTTGTGCTCTTTTTATGCGGGTTGAAGGCGATGAAGACGGTGTCAAAATGACCAAAAAAGGGAAATACATACTTTATGGGGTGTTAGCTTTTATTTTAGCTATTTGTCTTTTGGTGAGCTTCATTACATGGACTATGCTCCTTATTTTATTCGCTCTCCTTTGGTTGTCGAATAAATATTTTCTGTATCCGGTTGGCACCTGGTGGCAGCGTAGTGGCTTAAATAAAGTTATCGACAAATATGAAAAATCGCTCACGTGGTCATTAAATCACCGGTTATCAACAATAGCCATTTCAGTATTTGTGTTAGTGCTGAGCATTTTTACGCTTGTGAAGTTTTTTCCGGGTTCCGAGTTTTTTCCGGAAAACATCCCGCCAAGAGATGTATATGTACAAATTGAAACTCCTGTCGGCTCTGATGTCGGGTTCACGAAAAGTGTAATGGATAAAGCTTTAGTCCGCATTGTAGATGTTCCGTTCATAAGTGATATTAATACCATACTTGCGACTTCTGGCGCCACCATTTCAAGCGGGCCGGGTGAGATGGGTGGAAATTCCACGCATTTGGGAACCATTGCCATCAACTTCAAAGATTATGAAGAGCGGGAAGTAGATGTATTTGAGGCAATGGAATATTTACGGAATGAGCTGGATGGTTTCATAGCCGGCGCTAAAATTACCGTAGAAAAACCTCAAGACGGGCCTCCTACCGGCCCTCCAATTAACCTGGAAATTTCAGGCCCGGAAATGTCGCAGTTAACCAGTATCTCAAACCAAATATTAAGGAGACTGGAAGCGGATTCTATTTATGCGAAAATGGATGGATTGGAAACGGATCTTCCCGAGTCACGTCCCGAGGTGAAGGTAGAAGTTGATCGTGAAAAAGCAGCTTTATATGAGCTCAACACCAATGAAGTGGGAATGACCATTCGCCAGGCTATAAATGGCGTTGAGGCCTCAAAATTTCGAGACGGAAAGGAAGAGTACGACATCATTGTGCGGCTTTCTGATGAGTATCGTAACGATCTCAGTACACTTTCGGATTTAACCGTGTTCCATGAAGATACACAAATACCACTTTCTGAAATCGCTACCTGGGAAGTAAGTGATGGCTTTGGTGGAATTCGGCATAAAGAGTCGGAGCGGGTTGTTACCGTTAGTGCAGATGTGCGTTCTCAATATCAGTCGAATACAGTGCTCGAAGAGGCGCAAGATTTGCTTCAACCTTATTTGAATGATTTGCCCCCAGGCTATACCTATAACTGGACAGGACAGCAGCAAGATCAGGAAGAGTCTTTTACTTTTCTCTTTAAGTCATTTTTAATCGCCCTGTTTCTGATAGCTTTCATTTTGGTATCTCAGTTTAACTCCATCGCAAAGCCGGTAATTATACTCAGTTCAGTGATAATGTCTACTGCGGGTGTTTTTTATGGATTAGCAACCTTCCAGATGGCACTTGGGTTGATGGCGATTTTAGGCATCATTTCACTTGCGGGAGTGGTGGTAAATAACGCCATCGTGTTAATCGATTACGTGGATATTCTACGAACACGGGACGGCATGGATTTACGATCAGCGCTTATTCAGGGTGGGAAAGTCCGTTTTCGACCCGTAATTCTCACTGCTATTACAACCACGCTTGGGTTGGTTCCACTGGCTATAGGGTTCAACTTTGATTTCATCACACTTGTGAATAATCCTATAGAATTCTTCTCCAGCCTCAGTGAATATATTTACTGGGGAGGCGAACAGGCAGCCTGGTGGGGACCAATGGCTATCGCTGTTATTGTTGGATTGATTTTCGCTACTGCTCTAACCCTTATTTTGGTTCCAGTGCTTTATAGCGTTATTGAGCGAAGCCGGCGTAAACTTAATGTTGTACTGTTTGGAACAACTGAACCCGGCATTATCAAAGATCAGAGTGAGTTAAATGGTGTTTCAAAACCGCAACAGCCAAAACCTTCTGTGGTTTAGATTAATTTTGTTTTCTTTAGCGTTTCCAGTCTGTTGGCTGGAAGCGCAAAAGGGGGATGGCTTCCCATCTTCCAAAAACAATCCGAATGAAATCAATTCTCATCTTTGTTATTAAAGATTTAACTTCACCCCGTCATCCAAAAAGTAAAATCTTAAAAAGTGATTCAACGCATACAAACCGTTTTATTAGTACTGGCAGCCCTTGCTAACCTTGCAGTATATTTTACCCCCATCTACGAAAAAGCAATGAATGACCCTCAGCTTTGGATCGGATTTGGTTTAGCCATCTCGTTGCTGGTAGCGATGCTGTTAAGCGTAATCAGCCTTTTTCTGTACTCCGATCGTCAAAATCAAATGGTTTGGGTAAAACGGACCGCGATGGTTCAGGTAATTGCCCTGGCTTTTTGTGCCGGGGTTTTATTCTCGTTAGGAGGAATTGGTACTTATTTATGGGATGAAGCCCTTGGCACCGCCTTAGTTGTTTTAGGGCTAATTTTACAGGTGATGGCTTTACGCTTCATCAAAAAAGATGATGAGCTGGTTCGCTCAATGGATCGCATCCGGTAATGGAGAACTCTTGACGCAGGATTATTCAAAAGCGAAAGTATATAGCCTGCTCGTGTTAGGCCTTGTCTCATTTGGCTTTGCACCCATTTTAGTGAAGTTGGTAACCAATTACTCCGCCCTGCAAATCACGGTAATTCGAACTTTATTCGCTTTCCTTTTCCTGGTGCCGGTTTATATTTACCAGCGGCAACATGAGGATAAATATGTAGCCCCGATCTCAAAAGAAGGTAAACTCGTATTTCTCGCTGGGTTTTGTTTAGGCCTGCATTTTCTTCTCTGGATTGGCTCTCTTTATTTCACTTCTGTTGCTTCCGCTTCCATTTTAGTTACCATTCATCCCATAATGTTGGTGATTGCCGAACGCACCATATATAAGGTGAATTTTCCATCCACGGTTTGGATCGGTGTATTAATCGCTTTTGCAGGATCTGCTTTGCTCGGTTACTCCGACTCCAACATCGATTCTGATTTAGCAAACCCACTTCTGGGGAATATCATGGCCTTTACCGCAGCGGTTATTTTTGTGGTTTATTTCATGATTGGCAGGCGTGTCCGCCAAAATCGATCATGGTTGGGATATGTATTCCCGGTTTACGGATATGCAGCTTTAACGTGTCTTGTTATTCTTTTGGTGGTTGAAGGCATTCCCGATCAAATTCCCGTTGCTGTATTTCTTGCTGGCATTGGCCTGGCAATAGGCCCCCAGTTAATGGGGCATGGCGCTTTCAATTATGCAATTAAATACATTTCACCAACTTTGCTTTCAACCCTGATATTAGCGGAGCCTGTTTTTGCTACCATACTGGCTTTTTTCTTTTTTGGGGAATGGCCGGTGGCGCTCTCATTCGCGGCTATTTTTATCATTATGGGAGGAATTTCACTCTCCTGGATAAATAAGCTGCGGTTTCGTGCAAAGTCACAAAACGTATAAAACAATAACATTTGTCGGTAAGGTATTAGAGCCAAAACAGATAGAGGAGCAGCAGGTGAATCTTCATTCAGAAAACAGCGTTGAGAGAAATCACAGAATTAAAACTTCTTAATCATTGATTTATTTCCACCAGATAGGCGTATCATTTGTTGTGACAGACAAATTTTATTTCCTGATTCGATCTATTTTTTAACGAATAATTAAAGGATGTTCTTAAATAACAAGATTATCTGTTCATCAAAACTCTTGCTGCTAAGTTTTTGCAGTTTTTTTCTGTTTTTGAGTTGTACAGATAGCCCCCCGGAGAAATCACTTTCAGAAGATTTTTCCATCTCTGTTGATGAGCCAGTCTATAAAGATTTAGCCGAAATCAAAAAATCCGGTGTTCTACGTGTAATCACCAGCTACAGCTCAGGTTCTTACTTTTTGTACAAAGGCATACAGGTTGGTTTCGAATATGAGCTTATCAAAGAATTCACCAAAGAAAATGAACTTGCTTTAGAAATTGTAATTGTGGGCCCCGATCAAAATCCTTACGACTTGCTGAATAGCGGCCAGGGAGATATAATCGCAGCCAGTTATACCATCACCCCAGAACGAAAAAGTGTGGTAGATTTTACCAGGCCTTATAACCTTGTTGATCAATTAGTGGTGGTATCCGATGACCTTGGCTTCACACCTGAAAGCATTACCGAGCTTAAGGATATTCCCATTAGCGTGCGCAGAAATAGCTCGTATTACGTTCGCTTAAAAGAGCTTAGAGACGAGGGATTCCCTGTCACCATAAATATCATTCCAGAAGATATGGATACCGAATCCGTGTTGTTTGGAGTATCGAATGGTGATTATCAGGCTACAGTTGCGGATGATAATATTTATGATGCCGGCAGCAAATATATGTCGGGATTGGAGAAAGGCCCCATAATCGCCGAAAGTGACACCATTGCATGGGCGGTTCGGAAAAATGCTCCCGACCTCAAAAATCAGTTAAATAAATTTCTATACCAACATTTCAGGTTTGATGAAAAAGGAATTCCCAAAAGATCGGCCTTGCTGAATGTATTGAGGAAGAAGTATTTTGAGGGTGGGCATCAGATCGCAAATTATTTTAATCCCTATCAAGGGGAAGGGTTTGGTATTATTTCACCCTTTGATAACCTAATTCAGCAAGTAGCAAAGGAGCATAATCTTGACTGGTTGATGTTAACTGCTGTTGCGGCTCAGGAATCTAAATTTAATCCAACTTCGGTAAGCTGGGCCGGCGCTGTTGGGGTGATGCAGGTACTTCCGCGGTTTTCAGAAATACCGTCTGATTCCCTGATGATACCCGAAATAAATATTCGAGCAGGGGCACAAATCCTCTCAGATCATTTAAAGCATTATTCGTATATGGATTCTGTGAACCAATGGAGTTTTGCGCTTGCAGCGTATAATGCGGGGCAAGGCCATTTAGCGGATGCACGCCGCCTGACTATCGATCATAATGATGATCCCAATGAATGGGAATACGTTTCGGAATCTTTGCTCAGGTTAATGCAGCGAAAATATTATCAAAATGCGCGTTATGGTTTTTGCCGGGGAATTGAAACCGTGAGATACGTGAACGAGATAATGAACAGGTACAAAACCTATCAGTCCATTCTTGCCTTTTCAAGAACAAAACCTACAGCTACGCATGGGATTTTTGGCTTGCAGACCTTTAATAAATAGTTCTAAGCTGAAGCTGAACTGCTCTCCACTGAATAAGGGGCTACATTTATTGGCCGAAACAAACCCGGAAAATTCAAAACTGTTTCCAACATCCGCCGGGAACTCTGCTCATCTGCCTTTCGGGAAAAAATAGCGGTACTTTCTGCTTAGTATTTCATTACACGCTTTAAATGTTAATTTGTCTTTAATATTTGGTTTTAGTATTTAAACGTTATCAATAAACTCAAAAAAAAAAAGTGTTAAGAGGTATGATAGAGAAAAATACCCAGCCATTGATCGTGTTTTGTTTAATAGGTATGGTCTTCATTTTTGGTAGCAGTTGTGGGTTATTAGGGGGAGAGAAAGAGAAAAATACTCCTGATGATTTAATGCCCTTAGCCGTAGGAAATTATTGGGAATATGATTTCACCTATTTGGAAGTGATAAAAGATACTCTTCGTTATGAAATAACTGCAGGGGTAGAGGTACCTGTTGGAGATACCAGCTACACGGCATACGCAGCAAACTTTCTACCCTTTCCGTCCGGTGCGCCGGAATATTATTGGCTGTACCGCAACGGAGAAGCGGGGGTTTACCAGATGGGAGGGATGGCGGAGACGGATACCCTTTTTATGAACAACATTCGAAGAATGTATCCAGCGGAGGAAGGACAAACTTGGGATATTCCTCAACTGTCTTTTTCCAGAGACAGTCTGGAATTTTATGTTTCTGACACACTCAGCATTACCTTAATCGACGATGGCCGGGAGATTGTTACCTCGGCGGGTACATTCGAATGTTATGTCTATAAATTTAAAATAGATTTTTATGAAGAAGGGGTAGTATTTACCACTTGGGATTATTTTATGTACTACAGCTCCGGGGTTGGCTTGGTTGCACAAATTTCAACATCGGAAGATAAGCCGGAAAGTATTAAAGAAGAAATGTACCTAATGGATTTTAGTTTAAAATAATCTAATCCCAAGTAATGATATTTTTATGAAAAAAAGCCCTGTCGGGCAACCACTATTTTGATCCACCGCGATCAATAAACCACAGGAAACACATCTAAAATCCCGTTCATTAAATATGCGCGGGATTTTTTATATCCCGCAAACTCCGACTTCATTTTTGCATCAATTCTTCAACACAATCAACGTAATATCATCGTATTGAGTGAAATTTGAGAAGTCGTTGATATCATCAATGATGGCCTGCATTACTCCGGTGGAATTTTTATCCCTGTTTTTTTGCAGGCATTGAATCAGGCGTTTTTCCTCGTATTCCTCCGTTTGTGCGGGATTCATAGCCTCCGTAACTCCATCCGTATAAAAAACGATTAAATCTCCCTTCCTGAACTCAATTTCGGCAAATTCATAAGGCACGAGCGTTTCCATAGCTCCTAAAATTACTCCACCCGCATTCAGCAAAACCGGTTCTTCTTCACCCTCACGAAACAACAGCGGTGGGTTATGTCCGGCATTTACATAGGTGAATTTTTTCCCATCATTTGAAATTTTTCCCCAAAAAAATGTGATAAATTTATCGGATGGAGTATTTTTATGGATGATGTCATTAATGCTTCCTGTAGCTTCAGAAAGCGTTACATCAATCGGGGCAAGAGCGTGCAACATAGATTGAAGGTTTGCCATGAGCAAAGAAGCCGGTACTCCTTTCCCGGTTACATCCGCGATAGCGAGAATATTTCCCCCATCTGGTGTAGGTACGATGTCAAAATAATCGCCCCCCACCTGGCGGGATGAAATGTTTACCGCGTCAATATCAAAACCGGAAATGGAGGGAATTGGATGCGGGAGCAAACCTTCCTGAATGGTTTTAGCGAGACTCAACTCCTCTTCCATTCGATGTTTTTCAATCCGTTCCTCTAAAAGCAGCGTCTTTTGTATGGTGAGCAAAGCCAGATTTCCCAAAGATTGGAGGAAATTGACTTCTTCAGTTCCGTATTCTGCTTTATTTGCTGGTGCCCCTACTCCTACAACGCCCACTTTTTCATTTTGGAAACGCAGCGCGATTACCAGCTTAATATCATTGTTGTTGAGAAAATCAGACTCATTGGTTTCAGCGCAATGCGTAACATCCTCAAGTTCAAAAAGGGTGTTCATTTCTTCTTTTGATGGATGTACTTTCAAGCCGCTGCTGGCGATTACAGATTTTTCTCCTTCCGTCTGAAGCACAAAAAAGAAGGTACGAATCAGCATTTGTCCCAGCATGGCAAATTTGAAAACCCGGGCAATTTCATCGCGGTCTACCATCAGGTTGAAATCTTTACTGAGCTCAAGCAAGGTATGCAGGTCATGAACTTTCCGATCGAGCCGCCGGTTGATGTGCCGCAATTCCTGAAACATCCGGGAGTTCGCAATCGCCACAGAAGAAATAATAGAGAGGCTTTCCACAAATTCGAGTTCACGCCCCGAAAGTGCCTGCTTATTGCCTTTTTCACCAAGGCATAAAAAACCTAAATGATGGTTCGTAGTGCGCAGGTTAAATAAAACGCTCTCATTTTGAATATCCAGTTTCCTGGCGATTTCAGGGTATTCCGTCATCTTTAGCACAGAATGTTCAAGCAGATTTGCAGGAATATCTACCTGCAGTACTTCTTCTTCATTATGCCAACCCCGGCCTTTTGACTTGGAAACAAAATAGGAATCTTCGGCAGTTTGTTTGATGAGGATCATTCCACGAGGTACTAATAACTTGCCCATGGTGATGAGAAGCAGGTTATTTAAAACAAAATCAGGATCCTGAGACTCAATAAGCAAACGACTTGTTTCGAGCAGGGTTCGGAGCTCAAATCTGCTTTGCCTGTCGTCTGATGCTGTGTTTAAAGTTTTTTCCAAGAGTCAAAGGTTCTTGACCATTCGAATTTCATTGGTATGGCCCTTCCGGTTGTACTGCACCTGATCCATCAATTTTCTGATCAGGTAAACTCCCATTCCACCTCGTTTTTTTTCCTTGATGCGCTGCATGATATCGGGTTCGCTATAAGTGGAAGGATCAAAGCTTTTTCCCTCATCTATCAAAGAAATCCAAAGCTGAGTATTATCAGAACCAATTTCAATATTAACCGTTTGGGCGGGTGAATTTCTGTAGGCGTGTTTGATGATATTTGTATAGGCCTCATCAACGGCTAACCTAATTTCTGAAATCTCTTTCTGGGATAGCCCTATCTCCTGTGCATGAGCTGCAACAAAGTCGCGCACTTCTGCCAGATGCTCCGTAGAAGCTTTTACAGAAAGGGTGTGTATATTATTTGTTTTTGCCACTCTCTTATCTGGTTTATTTCGAAAAGCTTTCTAATGCTTCACTTTCTTCATCAAGAATATCGTAGAGTGTGGGAAACCCTAATAAATCGAAAACATTGTATACCCGGTCGTTCATGTTGGTCAGTTTTATATCCCCGCCTAATCCGCGAACATCTTCTATATAAGCCATAAAAACTCCAAGTCCTGCGCTTGCTATATAATCAAGTCCGCGGCAGTTTACGATAATCGAATAGTTAGCTTCGTCAATAAGCGATTTAAGGGAATTTTCCAGATGTGAAGCAGTATGGGCATCAAGCTCACCACTGATATCCAGTATACTTACGTGGTCTTTTTTGCGTGTAGCAATACTGAAATTTTTCATTCCGCTCTTTTTAAAAATTTAATGTGATTTACAATGGTAATTATAACGTAAACCTTAGAATTAGGAAAGTTTTTTAAAGGCTGTGGTTTACGTTAATTGGTTCGTGAAAGATGCAAAAAAATAGGGCATTGCATTATTCATATGCAATGCCCTGACTATTCATCAAGAGAGACGCTACAAAGAGCGTATCTTCAATTAAACAAAAGCCTGGCAGATAAACAAAACCTATTTACTGCCACTATAAACTGAGATCAAGATGTTCGCTGAACTTTTGAAGCCCAATATCCCGAGTTAATCTCTTCAGAAAGCTCCATGCCTAATTTTTCAGCATCCTCTTTGGTTTCAAAAAATCCTACACGTACCCGAAACCAAACATTTCCAGCATCTCCTTCTTCTATTTTTACAACATAAACGCTTGGGAAATCACGATCGCTCCAGCGTTTTATAAAGCTATTTGCTTTTTCTTCGGAGCGCCAGGCGCCAACCTGAACAACATATTGACCACCGTCGGTAAATTTAATTCGATTGGCTTCTTCTTCCGCCCGTATTCGTTCTTTTTCAGCTACCAAAGCTAAACTATCTTCTCTTGCTGCTGTAAAAGCGGCAATTTTTTGTTGTTCAACTTGTCGTAGTGAATCGAGCCTGGCTTGTTCAGCTGCTCTTTTTTCTTCTTCGCTTGGTCCACATCCTTGTACTGCAACCAACGTAATAGCCAACAATAAGGTGTAGATGCTTAAGTTTTTCATAAGATTGTATTAATTATTATTCTCGGTAAGATAACTGGAAACTAACTTACATTTTCCACATCTGTTTCACAAATATTGACGCACCAAAAATTCACAACTTATATAATAAAGCGTATCTTATATAGACTGAATCTAAATGGGAAAATTATTCCCCCTTAAAATGAAGAACACGCTTTTAAAAATCTCGGGTTTAACAAAGTCATTCGACCAAAGCGGGCCAGTAGTAAACAAGGTAAGTTTCGAAGTTGAGAAAAATGAAATCTTTGCTTTACTTGGCCCAAGTGGGTGCGGAAAAACCACCACTTTACGCCTTATTGCCGGATTCGAAAAATGTGAAGCTGGTGAAGTTCATATTGATGATGAATTAGTGGAATGCCGCGAAAAAAGCATCTCTCCCCAAAAAAGAGAAATTGGATTCGTTTTTCAGGACTATGCGTTATTCCCCCACATGACGGCCCTCGAAAATGTGGCTTTTGGATTGAGGGAGGTGGAAAAGAAAAAAAGGCCTCTGTTAGCGGAAGAAGTACTTTGCCGCACCGGGATGGAAAAATATAAAGACCGGATGCCGGATGAACTTTCTGGAGGCCAGCAGCAAAGAATTGCGCTTGCGCGTGCTATTGCTCCAAAACCCCGGCTTGTTTTGATGGACGAACCTTTTTCGGGATTAGATGCCATGCTTCGGGATAGTACAAGAAAGGAAGTGCGGGCAATTTTAAAAAAAGCGGGTATGAGCGCCATCATTGTTACGCACGATCAGGAAGAAGCGCTCTCTTTTGCCGACAGAATCGCCGTTATGAATAATGGCCAGATAGAGCAAATTGGAACACCAGAAGAGGTGTATTATCACCCTAAAACACAATTTGTAGCACAGTTTTTGGGACGAACAAATCTTTTTCGGGCGCACGCGGATGGTTCAACTAATGTAGAAACACGTTTTGGCCGGGTTAAATTGAATAAGCAGGCAAACGGGCTTGTATTGTGTTCCATTCGCCCGGAACATCTAACCATTAAACGCTCTTCTGATGATGCCGAAGAAAGTGGAATAATTACCGCAAGAGAATTTCGGGGGCACGATATTACCTATTATGTATTATTCAAAGGAGATAAATATATTGTGCACACCGATAACCGGGTTTTGCTGGATGTAAATGAAAAGGTGGTAGTGAAACCTTTGGAACCGGCGATAGTGTTAGAACAGAAAGCGTAAACAAAAGGAGAAAGATGTCATTTTTTGGATTTTTACTACTGTTATTAATTGCCGCAATTTGTGGCGGCATCGGGCAAAGTATTAGCGGCTATAGTTTCGGGGGTTGCCTTATTTCTGCCGGAGTTGGGTTCATTGGCGCTGTAATTGGTATTTGGATAGCCAATAATTTAGGATTGCCTGAACTTTGGACAGTAGACATCGATGGAAATCCATTTCCTATAATTTGGTCAATAATAGGTGCGGCACTTTTTACAGCTGTTTTGGGTGCTGTCATCAGAGGCAAGAATCGAACTGCGTAAGGGATTCTGTCTTTGATTATCTGAAAGCGTCTTCCAGGTGAGTAAAATCCGGCGCTTCTCCTCGTTTTTGAATGATGCCGATCACATCAAAACGCATGGGCGAGCCTTCCATTTTGCGCTCGTACATCCAGGCTTCTGCCGCTTTAAAAACGTGTTCTACTTTCACATCCGTTACAAATTCCTGCGGATGTCCAAATTTTGTTGATGAGCGCATTTTAACTTCAACAAAAACGATAGCCCGGTTATCGTAGGCTACGATATCTACTTCTGAATGCTGGAAAAAATAATTCCTCTCAAGGATGGTCCAGCCCTTAGTTTCCAGATATGCACAGGCTAACTCTTCGGCTTCATTTCCGATATGTCGGTTTGCGTTTTTAGCCACTTATTTTTTTCCCGTTAGTGATTCCTTTACTTCAACCAGTTTTACCAGCTGCTTCAGAAAATTCAGGTTTTTCTTGTTGATGTATGGCAGCAAAGCCCCGGTAAAACGTTCAAACATGATTAAAAACTCCATGTAATTCTCAATCCGTTCCTTGAATTCAACGCTCTCCTGATCGTTCATCCCGCCGGATTCCAGGGTGCGCAAACACTTCTCCAGGTTCTTACGGATTGGAGCTATCTCGCGCTGTTGTCTTTCACGAATAATGGTTGAAACTACCTTCCATACATCAGTTTCCGCGGTGTAATAGTCTTTGCGGTCTCCTTTGAATTGAGTTTTGTGCACCAGATTCCAGTCTACCAGACGACGTAAATTCATGTTCGCATTTCCACGACTAATGCCCAGTTTCTCCATGATTGAATCCGTATCCAAAGGATTGGACTCGGCATATAAAAGAGCGTGAATTTGCGACATTGTCTTATTGATTCCCCACGCGGAAGCCATATCACCCCAAAGAACCACAAATTGGTCTAAGGCTTGTTCGTATGCTTCCGGCCTGGAATTTGACATAAGGCTTATTCTGCGGGTTTATTTTCTTTTGAAGATGATTCCGCCTTCGGTTTCTCCGCTTTTGGCTCTTCTTTCTTAGCAGAAGGTTCTTTTTCCTCGGCCTTTTTGCCGCCATTTTTATAGTCGGTAACATACCAGCCATCGCCCTTGTAGAGCACTCCGCCGCCGCCGCTGATAATCCGCTTTACCGTTTGGCCGGTTGTTGGACAGGTTTTTAATGGAGTCTCACTCATTTTTTGTGTGACCTCAAAAATGCTGCCGTCTTCTCTTTTGTATTCGTATGTAGGCATCGGAATTCTGTATTAGATATTTAAATTGTTTAGGGAGTAGCTATCAAAATGTGTGCCCGAAAATGTTTTTAAGACAAACTTTCTAATCCTTTTTTGAACCGGTTCATTGCTTCTTTCAGGTCATCCATGCCTGCGGCATAGCTCATTCGCAACCCATTTGGTTCACCAAAAGCATCACCGGGAACCAAGGCAAGTCCGAATTCATCTAAAAGGTACAGGCAAAGGTCGGTAGATGTGTCGATAGCAGAACCTTGTTTGGTTTTTGATCCTAAATAATGAGAGATATCGGGGAAAACATAAAAAGCCCCGCCGGGAGAAAAGCAGCTTACCCCGGAAATACTATTCAGGGAATCTACCATAAAATCACGGCGTTTTTTAAACTCATCACGCATTTTATGCACCTCGGAAAGATCTGCTTTATAGGCCGCCTCACCAGCCGCCTGAGAAATAGAAGATGGTGCCGAAGTTTCCTGACTTTGAATTTTTGAAACTGCACTAACAACATCATTTGATGCAGCCAAATAGCCAAGCCGCCAGCCGGTCATCGCAAATCCTTTAGAAAAACCATTAATCAACAAAACGCGGTCTTTTAAATCAGGTGCGGCGTTTAGGATGCTTACGTGTTCATCTTCAAAAACTATGAATTCGTAGATCTCATCAGAGACAATATAAATATCAGGATACTTTCTCAGAACGGCAGCCAAAGCTTCCAATTCCGCTTTCGAATAACAGGCACCGGTAGGATTTGATGGCGAACATAAAATCAAAGCCTTTGTTTTTTCGGTGATGGAATCTTCAAGCTGCTGCGGTGTAAGTTTGAAATTATTTTCAAATGAAGTACGAACAGTTACTGGAATTCCATCCGCCAGTTTTACCATTTCGGGATAGGAAACCCAGTAAGGAGCTGGGATAATAACTTCATCGCCGGCATCAACAAGAGCCAAAAGGCTAAACCCAACGGATTGTTTGGCTCCGTTAGAACAGATAATCTGCGAAGGATCGTAATTGAGGTTATTATCTCGTTTTAGTTTTGCACAAATGGCTTCACGCAGTTCGGGAGTTCCCGTATTCATGGTATATCCGTGAGCGCCGTTTTTTATAGCTTCAATGGCTGCGTCACAAATATAGCCTGGTGTTTTAAAATCCGGTTCGCCGGCACTCAGAGATACAATAGATTTGCCTTGCCGTTTAAGTTCTTTTGCGCGGCCTGTAACTTTTAAAGTTGCAGAAGGTTGTAAATTCTGAGCGCGTTTAGAGATCATTTTAATGATGAATTAAGGTTGTAAATATTTAAGTAAACGAGGTGGTTATTTGCGGGCTTCGGCCATTTTTTCTTTCAATGCCGTCTCTACATTCTTCGGAACAAAAGAACTGAGTTCGCCGCCCCAGAAGGCAACTTCTTTCACGATTGATGCAGAGATAAAAGTGAATTCTTCATCCGGCATCAGGAAAACCGTATCAACATTGGGAGCAAGCCTTTTATTGGTAAGTGCCATGCGGAATTCGTATTCAAAATCGGAGATTTGCCGTACCCCACGGATCAACGTATTTGCTTTCATTTTTTGTGCGTGATTAACCAGCAACCCTGAGAATTGATTCACTTCTACTTTTTGAGCCCAGCTTTTCCCGCCAATACATTCATTAATTAAAGTAACGCGTTCATCACCGGTAAAAACTGTTTTCTTCTCATTATTGACAGCAACGGTAACAACCACACGGTCAAACAAATTAGTGGCGCGCTCAAGAATGTCAAGATGGCCATTAGTTAAGGGATCAAAAGAACCGGGATATAGCGCTGTTGTTTTCATGAGGATGTTTTTTGAGAATCTACAGGATGCTTCTGAAATATACTAACAATGGTTCGCCCATAAGATTTAGAAAAAAAACAATACGGATGCTCTTCAAATCGATGCTTTTTATCGTGCTCCAGGATAAACCAGCCTTCTTCAGTAAGCCAGTTTTGAGTGATTACCGTATCAATCATTTCATGCATAAAAGCATATTCGTAAGGCGGATCGCAAAAAATAAAATGATGTGGAATGGGCATTCCATCAAGAAACTGTTTCACGTCGGCATTAAACACCCGCACCTGTTTCTGAACTTCAAATTCTTCGGCAGTTTTTTCAATGAGTTTAGCGTTTTTTGGATCCTTCTCAACAGCAGTCACCCTTTTTGCTCCGCGGGAAATGGCTTCAAAACCCAGATTGCCAGATCCGGCAAAGAGATCTAAAATCATTGCGCCATCAAGATAAACACGGGCGTCAATTACATTGAAAATACTTTCTTTGGTGCGATCTGTGGTAGGACGGACATCCAGCCCTTTTGGAATATGAATGCGCCGGCCTTTTAATTTACCTGTGATAATCCGCATGGCGGAGATTGAATTTGAGTGAAAATTTCGATACTCAAATTTAACATTAAATCCTGAGCATTTAGAATCTCAGAGGGATTAAAAATCGAGGCTTAATAAAATAGCTGGAAAGGCGGCAGCCAAATCAAAACCATAGGTTTCTTCTTCGGCTTGTACTCCAATATTTTCGAGAGAATTCAGGTTGATAATTTCAGCGGAATCATCCCAAAAACCAATCAGCGATTGTTCAACTTCGTGGCACTTGTGGCCAAAAAGGTAAATAGTTTCATGAATTCCGCGCATCCATTTTGAGTTTGCAGAATGTTGCAACCAATGGTAAGGCAGGTCTTGGGGTTGGTCAAATGCGATATAAGTTGCAGCCCTGAACTTCCCCAACAAAAAAGAGGTAATGGAGATTACATTTTCGTGGCAGCCAATCATCAAGAAAGAACCTCCGGGCTTGGCAAAACCAGACCACTTTTGGGCCATTTCAAAATCGCTGTTAAAATCGGTTGTGGCTACCTGTGTGGTAAGTTTATCGAAACCCTGCATTAAATTTCGCCGGCGTACACATAGAAACCGGAACTCGTTATTGCTAAGTCCGTGCCAGGTAGGTTCAATAAATTCCCGGTCTATTCCTTTCATCAGAATGGCGAGATGATCTTCGCGTTCATCAGCATTATCATAAACTACTTTTGGGAAAATAGTCCAGCATTCGTGGCTGGGATGCGTTAAAGCTCGCACAGATTTAATATTGTAGGTGGTGCGAAACTTCTCGAAAGTGGAAAGAATGTGGGGGAAGTGATCTTCGTGTTGGCCGGTAATGGCGTCAATCACGTTAAAGTTGAAATCAAAAGAGCCAATGCGAGAAAGGCGCTTATCATGTTCCGGATCGTTGATCGAGTAAAACAGACGATCAGAAAAGAAACAAACGCCTAAATTTGCAGAAGCTTCATCCATTAATTCCAGTTCGGAGCATTTCTCATCGTAGTTCGTTCCAGACTGCCAACGGCATCATCCGTATCCGGGTCTTCGAGTAAATAGATATTTGGACGAAGCGTATCATTGAGGGCATACTCAAATTTATTATGTGGAGGGCGTGGAGAAAAAACGAGCGAATCAGGATTGAAAACATCGAAAGTACGACCGAACAAAGTATCTCCTTTGGCAACCATCATAGAATCAGATTTGAGGAAATTCACCAAACTATCGAGGCCACCGTTTGTTGGAGGAAATTCATCGTTTCGGGTTTCATACTGAATAAGTGCGTCTTTAACGTCAAGCATTCGGTTTCGAACTTGCTCGGTTTCTGCGCGCCGTTCTTCAACAACTTTATAAGGGGTTACTAAAGAATCGTAAAGCCAATAAGAAAGGCCAATTATCACTAATCCAAGTACGAGGGTTAAAATTTTGTTGCGCTGCTCAATATTCATGCGAAAAGCTTTCGGTTAAATGTTATTATCAATCCCTAAAAATTCAAAAAAGAAAATACATGCACAGGTATAGATATGCAACTTTTGGAAGCTGCTGAAAGTGAATATATATAATCTTAATTAAGCTCGTATTTTTTCAATTAAAAACCCCCGATGAGCAGGCTTATTAGTGAATAAGAAAATTCTCCGGCTGGCTATACCTAACATTGTAAGCAATCTTTCCGTGCCATTGCTCGGAGCGGTAGATACAGCTGTAGTTGGCCGTTTAGAACATGTTTATTTTTTGGGAGCCATAGCGGTAGGCAGTATCATTTTTGATTTTATTTTTTGGGGATTCGGATTTCTGCGTATGGGAACCACCGGTTTAGTTGCCCAGGCTTACGGCGCGCAACAAGAAAGAGAGACAAGAATAATCCTGATGCGTGTTCTAATTGTAGCAATAATCAGCAGTTTTTTTATTCTATTGTTGCAATATCCCATCATTGAAACTTCTCTGTACTTAATAAATGCATCGCCCGAAGTGGAAGAATATACCCGCCTCTATTTTCACATCCGGATTTTTGCCGCTCCTGCAACCCTTGCTTTATTTGGGTTAAATGGCTGGTTTTTGGGGATGCAGAACTCAACTTACCCGATGATAGTTACCATATTCTTGAACATCGCGAACATCATTCTGAACCTTGTGTTTGTTTTTAAGTTTGATATGACCGTAGATGGTGTTGCAACAGGAAGTTTGATAGCCAGTTTTTTAGGGCTGGGGCTTGCACTGCTTTTATACAAACGAAAATATGGCGGGGTGAAGCTGGGTATCAACTTTGCGCAACTGATTGAGCGGGAAGAAATACGAAAGTTCTTTTCCGTGAACCGGGATATTGTTATCCGCACGTTGTGTCTCATTTTTTCCTATGCTTTTTTTATCGCAAAATCTGCTGAAATGGGTGATGTGGTGCTGGCTGCAAATACGATTCTGCTTCAAATGTGGTACATAAGTTCGTATGGCACCGATGGGTTTGCCTACGCCGCCGAAAGTCTTGTAGGAAGATTTAAAGGCGCGGGAGATTACATCAATCTCAAGAAAACCGTAAAAGCAAATATGCTGTGGGGTTTAGGTTTTGGCTTGATGGGGACGTTGTTATATGCAGCTTTTGACACACAGATTATCGCCCTCTTCACCGATAAAAATGAAGTGATCTTAGCGGCAATTTCGGTAGTTATTTGGTTAATTATTGCTCCGATAGTTAATAGTGTATGTTTTATTTGGGATGGTGTGTACATTGGGGCTACAGCAACCGGAGCTATGCGCAATTCTATGATAATCGCAACCGTCTTATTTTTTATACCCGTTTATTACCTAAGTGAGCCATATATAGGAGTGCATGCATTATGGTTAGCGATGACAGTATTTATGGTTGTCCGGGGCGTGGCACTTACATTTTATGCGCCGTCCCGAATATTTAATGGAGTTCGTTAATATTAAATTAAAAATATGAAGCAGATTCTTTTAATGCGTCATGCGAAATCAGGTTGGGATAATCCTTTGCTGAAAGATTTTGACCGGCCGCTGAACGAGCGGGGCTTGAAAGACGCATCCTCGATAGGGAAATTCCTTCGCAAATGCGATTATATCCCCGGTTCACTAATATCTTCTCCCGCAGAAAGAGCCAAAACAACAAGCACATTGTGCATGAAAAGTGCGTCGTTAAACGAAGAAATAATCATCTGGAATCGGGATTTTTATTATGGCGGAATACAAGATTACATAGCTGCAATTCAAAACGCAGAAGAGGAACACGAGCGGATTATGCTGGTTGGGCATAATCCTTTGATGGAAGAAACCGCTGGAACTTTAGCCGGAGCAAATTCGAAGATTGCCATAAGAATGCCAACGGCTGCAATTGTTTGCCTGGAAAGCCCCGTTAAAACATGGAAAGCTATCCATCCCGGAGCCTGCCAAATTAAGTGGATGATAATTCCCGAAAACCTAAATGAGCTATAGTTCATTTCGAACCTTGTAAATATGAAGGATATTCAATTTTATCGAAATCTAAAGCCGCTATCTGATTTTAGTTTACTTGCTAACATTTCTGTTTATCAGCCATTTCCCGCTTCCTGGAGTGTGGTAGTATCCGATATAAAGAATTCTACGGGCCAAATTTCTATGGGGAAATTCAAAGAAATAAATATGGTTTCTGCTTCGGTGATAGCAGCCATTTCTAACCACCTGAAAGATTTAGAGCTTCCTTTTTCATTTGCGGGAGATGGTGCTTTAATAGCCATTCCGGGCGATTTTGTCGAAGAAGTTCAGGAAATTATAAACACCTGTGTAGCCATTGCCAGTGAAAGTTTTGGTCTTACGCTTGCGGCAGGAATCGTTTCAATGGAAGAACTTTATAAGCAGAATATTGAATTTTCGGTGGCAAAAATTTATACCTCAGAAAACGTTACTCAAGCGGCTTTTATGGGTGATGGAGTTTTTCGGGCTGAGGAAATAGTAAAGGAACGTCCAGCTAAGACGGAAGCTCTTAAAAAAACGGAAGTAAATTTGTCGGGCCTTGAATGCCGGTGGAATTATTTTCCAGCCAGGAAAGAAGCCATCTCCATCATTGTGCAGGCAATTGGGGAAGATTCCGTAGTTAAATCCGAAATCTATAAGCATGTTTTAGCTGCAATAGAAGAGATTTACGGGGGTGAAATGGATTTGAAACCCATAAGACTTCAAGACATGAAATTAACACTCTCTCCAAAAATGTTGATGGCTGAAATAAAGATGAGAAGTAAACCGGGCTTTTTAAATCGCTCGAAATACGCACTCTATTTATTTTATATGCAAACAGTGGGTTATGTGCTCATGAAGTTCGACATCACCACAAAATACACTCGCTGGGGCGATTATAAACCTGATTTCATCAAAAACTCCGATTACAGAAAATTCAGTGGCGATTTAAAAATGATTGTGACGGGAAATCCTGATCAAAATGAAAAGCTAAAAGAGCTTCTTGAAAACTTATTTCGGGAAAAAAAGCTGGTGTACGGCATGCATTTATCCAATGCAACCATCACCACATGTTTTGTAACCGAATATCAGAGCAATCATATTCATTTTATTGATGGCGCCGACGGCGGGTACACGCAGGCATCGGTAGACTTCAAAAAGAGATTGTCCGAAATCATTAGGTGAGTTTTTTGTTTAGGATGAAAAAAGGGAAGAATCAGAATCACTCTAAGAGAATCCAATAAATTTTGTCGCGATTTGTTATATTGAACCAGCAAAAAAATTGAACTCACACAAACAAGGCAGATGCAATATCAGAACAACTTTTTTTATCTCTGCAAAACTCCTTTAAGCGCTGAAGGCCCCGAACATGTTGAAATTATCACCCGCGCTGAAAACAGTGAAGATTTCCCCCGGGTTTTTAAAGAATTTGAAGAACTTCGTTCGCACGCCTTCAACGAAGATAAAATCTATAGCGTTGTGCGGGCCGACGATATTTACGATTTGATTCGTACTAATACCGATAAAGACGCCAAGGAAGAAGCATACGAAAAGGCTCAAACGGAAATTATTACCAACCTTCAGCATCGCGTGATGCAAGGTAAAGACGCCAATGCAAAAGCCATTCTCAAAGAGGTTTATGATATAGTGGATTGATAACCTTCCTGGTAATCAACAATTTTAAAGCCCGTGTTCTTATGAATCCGGGCTTTTTTTGTGGGTTAACTTTTCACGAGAGCCGTTATCATCAGCTTCAACTGAATGGAAGTATGCCCTGCTTTGTTGAAGAGGGTACATTGAAACCCAAAAATTAGAAAGCAGGAAGAAATAAATGGAAGTGAATATTGGAATTTCAGAAGAAGACAGGAAAGTTATTGCCGAAGGATTATCAAAATTACTGGCAGACTCTTACCTCTTATATCTGAAAACTCACAATTATCATTGGAATGTAACCGGAGAATTATTTCATCAGCTGCACGAGCAATTTGAGGAGCAGTACACTGAGTTGGCTGAAGCTATCGACGATATTGCCGAACGAATACGAGCCATTGGTTTTCGGGCACCGGGAACTTTCAGAGAATTCAACAAAATTACTTCAATTGAGGAAGACAGTGATCATCCAAAAGCCAAAGAGATGATTCGCAGGCTGGCTGAGAGTAATGAACAAGTAATTAGAACAGCGCGTAAAGCGTTGAATCCTGCAAACAAAGCGGAAGACGAGGCAACCGTCGACTTATTAACCGAAAGGCTTACCATTCATTCCAAAACAGCGTGGATGTTGCGTAGCCACCTTGAAGAATAAATACCAAAATGAACAATCAATCAAAGAGACAATGGAAGATTTGCAAGTAAAAGGTAACTGGAACGAAGTGAAAGGAAAGCTAAAGCAAAAGTATGCCGAACTCAGCGATGACGATCTTAAACACGCTGAAGGTAAAGAGGAGGAAATGATTGGCCGGCTGCAACAAAGGCTTGGCAAGAGCAAAGATCAAATCAAAAAAGAGATTTCCGAACTCTGATAAAAATTATTTTAAGGAAGGATTGAGGGAAGATGAAAGTCTTCCCTTTTTTTTGTTATGAAATTAGGGGACATTAGAAGCGCAGGACAATCAACCTGTTTCGATTCTAAAATCTGTTAAAATACGCGGATGGTAGCACTTTAAGCAATCTCGAAGCGCCTGAAAGTCCTACGAGCGTTGCGCCCTGGCAAGGCCATGCCTTTGGCAGAACGCTGCGAGGGCCTTCGGACGCTCGCAGGTTCTCCAAAATAAGCTTGTTCACTTCTGAAAGTGATTTTTAAGAATCGAAACAGGTAATCACTAATCTATGGATGTAATGGAATATTTTAATGGAATAAGTTCAGATGAATTATTGAACCTCGCTTATGTACATGGGCTAAATATATTAAGTGCAATTGCAGTACTTATAGTTGGTTTATGGATAGCGAAATATGTAACCAAAGTTACAGCAAAAGCCTTCAGCAAAAGCAATGTTGACAGTGCTCTGACCATTTTTTTAAAAAGTCTTATTTCTATAGTTCTTAAGGTGCTTGTTTATATTACCGCACTGGGAATGCTGGGGGTTGAGATGACTTCTTTTATCGCCCTATTAGGTGCGGCCGGTTTAGCTGTTGGTTTGGCGCTGCAAGGCAGTTTGGCCAATTTCGCGGGCGGTGTGTTAATCCTGTTTTTTAAACCTTTCAGAGTGGGTGATTTTATAGAAGGCCAAAATCATAGCGGAACAGTAGAGCGTATTGATATTCTGCATACCATTCTTGCTACACCCGACAACCAGACGGTGGTAATTCCGAACGGGCAACTGGCAAATTCTCCCATCACCAATTATTCCACGAAAGCGACACGGCGCGCTCGTTTTGCAGTAGGCATTAGCTACGATTCTGATGTAAAGAAAGCACGTGAAGTTATCCTGCGGATTCTAAATGCGGATGAACGTACGCTTGAATTACCAGAGCCGGTTGTAGTTCTTAATGAACTGGCGGATAGTTCGCTGAACCTTTCTGCACGGGCATGGACTAACACAGAGAATTACTGGGGTTTCTTTTGGGATAATCTGGAAAAAATAAAAGAAGAGCTCGACAAAGAAGGAATTGTGATTCCATTCCCCCAAAGAGATGTGCATTTAATTAAAGAAAAGGAATAGAATTTTATAAAAGTATTTTAGAAATAACCTGTTTCGATTAAAAAAAACTGTTATTGATCCGAAGGGAACACTGCTTGTCAATCTCCTGTAAACTACTTTTCAGGCATTCCAGGGAGATCGCTTCGTCGACAACACTCTGAACTTAAATCTATAACAAGCCTTTCTCGCGAAGACGAGATAGTTTTTTAATCGAAACAGGTTAATAAGAAAGAATGAGAGAGCCAGATTTCTCACTCTTTTTTTCTTTAAGGCAAAAATTGCCAATGATTGTTTAGATATATTATCTTATCTGTTCTAATAAAGAAGGCATGAGCCGCAAATTAAAAGTCCCACGTGGAAAGGAAGGTCGCAGTGTCGAACCTGGAGCAAAACAATATAGATTCTAAAGAAGCAGAAAACGTAGATAAAAGTGAAGAAGTTGTTGCTGAAGAATCAACAAGTAAAGAAGAAGTAAACTCGTCTGAACCTGAGTCGGAAGCCGGAGAGGAGCCCACATCCCCCGAAAACGCAGAGGAAGCATCTGAAGAAGTTGTAGAAGAAGCTGCAAAAGAAGAGCCCGCTCAGGAAACAGCCGAATCCAATTCAGAAGAGGAAGAGAAAAAGGCTGAAACAAAGTCTGAAGAGGAACAGCCGGTTGAAGATTCTGAAGATGATCATACCGATGATGATTCTGTTGAGGAAAAAACTGAGGAAAGTGAAGAAGCTGAAAGTTCTGAGACCGTAGAATTTTATCGCAATATTGTTGATCGCACCAAAGAACTTGTAGTACAAACCGATTGGGCTTTTGTTTCTGCTGAATTGGGCGCTCTTGGCCAAAATATAAATGAAGGCCCTGAAACTACCGGAGAGGAAGCCAAAAAATTCATTGATGAATTTCAGGCAATCCGTACCGATTTTGAAGAAAAGAAAAGAACGCATTACGAAGAGCTGAATAAGAAAAAGGATGAAAATTTAGCTAAAAAGAAAGACCTGCTTAAATCGCTTTCAAATATTGTAAGCGAGGAAAACTGGATAGCCACTAAAGAAGTTGGTCAAATTCGTGGAAAGTGGGAATCCATCAAGTTGTTACCGCAGGGAGAGGCTGAGGCATTAAATGAGCGGTATGCTGCCTTTGTGCAAGAATTTGAAGATCATAAAGTAGACCGGCTGGTCAAGAAGCTTCAGCAGGAAGAAGAAAACCTTGAGCTGAAACTCTTACTGCTTGATAAAATGGATGCTCTCAATGAGAGCCTTAAAGGTGAAAAAGCTGATTTTGAAGAATTAAGCAAGCAATTTGAGGCACTTCTTTCTCAGTGGAGAAAAGTAGGCCGTGTTACTGCCGAAAAGAATCAGGGGCTTTGGGACCGCCACAATGCCGCGCAGAACACCTTCAGCGAGATGCGTTTTAAGTACGATAAAAATTACAGAACGCAGATTGAGAAGGCGCTCGGTAAAAAGAAAAAGCTTATCAAGGAAGCCGAGGCGTTAGTAGATCAGGAGAACATAGCGCAGGCCGCCCGAAAAGTTAACAAGCTGCACAAAGCCTGGAAGGGTGCCGGAAATCTTCCCCAAAAAGAAGAAAATGAAATGTGGGATTTGTTTAAGGCTGCTACCGATGCCTTCAACGAGAAGAAGTCCGACAACATAGATGTGCTTCGCGAGCAGGAAGAAAAAAATCTTGAAAAGAAACAGGTTCTTATTCAAAAAGCGGAAGAGGCTAAAGACACCGAAGATTTTGATGCCGGGCATCAAACCATGCAAAACCTGATGAACGAATGGAAGAAAATTGGGCCGGTTCCGCGTAAAAGATCATCCAAAATCTGGAAGAAGTTCAAAGGGGCAATGGATGAATTTTATGACAAGAGACGTGAAAGTTTCAAAGAGCAACGGCAGGATCAAAAAGAAAACCTCTCTACGAAACAGGATATACTGTCAAAACTTGAAGAACTTAGCAAACACGATGACCCTGCTTTAGCGGTTGAAGAAGCTAAAAAGCTGCAAGAAGAATTCAAAAATGCCGGGCATGTTCCAATCAAAATGAAGAACAAAATTTGGAAGCAGTATCGTGAAGCCTGTGATGTAATTTATGAGCGATACCGTGCTTCAGGTTCAGATTTGGGAATGGAGAAAAAACTCGCCAAGCAAGGGGTTGATCCGGATTCCAGAAAAGTGATTATTAAGTACAGGAAAGAAATTTCTCATCTGAAAAAAGATATATCAAAGCTTGAAAGCGAGGTAATTCAATTCGAGGAAGCACAAACATATTTTAAGCCAACCAATAAGGGTAATGTGCTAAAAGATGAATTACAGGCAAAAATAGATAAAGCAGAAGTGGTTATTGATGAAAAACGAACACGGCTTCATGAGCTCGATCGAAAAATCAATGACTTAAAATCAGAAGATGAGGAAGAATAGGTTCCTTTTTAGGTTTTAATAATTAGGGGAATGGGTATAAAAAATAAATAAGAGCGACCTCGTTTTGTAGAAATTCTTAATGTAGAGGGAACATCTCCGGCTTTTATTTACTTTTGTAGAAGATAGATTAATAAAACAGATTTGATGGATAGCTCAGCCAAAATAAAATTTTGGGGGACCCGCGGGTCCACGCCATGTGCCAATGCAGAAAATATGCACTTTGGCGGCAATACTACGTGTGTTGAAATCCAAATTCCTGGCTCTGATCAATTGCTGATTTTAGATTGCGGCACAGGTTTTCGAAATATGGGAAACTCGCTTCAGGCACAGAAAAGAACATTAAAAGGCCGAATTTTTATTACTCATCCTCATTGGGACCACCTTCAGGGTTTTCCCTATTTTAAGCCCTTTTATGAAAGAGAAAACGAGTTTCGCATTTATATTCCTCCACAAGAGTTATTAGGATGTAAAGAAATTCTTCAGGGGCATATGTCGGACACTTTTTTCCCGGTTTCGATTGATATGTTAGAAGCGGATATCGAATGCGAGACTTATAAAATCGGTAAAAAGAATTTTGATGATTTCACCATTGAATACATGTGGGCACATCATACTATACCCACAGCAATTTATAAGCTGGAAATAGGTGGAAATGTAGTAGTATTTGCTCCTGACAATGAACTTCCCATTGACGGTTCGCCGGAATCGGAGAAATTTATCGCGGAATTCTCTGCCTTCATACAAAGTGCGGATGCTCTAATACATGATGCGCAATACTCTAAAGAACAATATTTGCAACGTCAGGGATGGGGACATTGCGCCTGGGAATTAATTGCTGAGTTAGCTAAGGAACAAAAAGTAAAACAGCTATTTCTTGTTCATCACGATCCCGATAGCACGGATGATTATTTGAGTGAGTTAGAAGTGAGAATAAAAAGAGAGTATTCTGAATTTGAGGAAATTTGTCTGGTAAAAGAAGGGCAGGAATTAATCCTGCCCAATAAAGCCTTCTATAAAAAGGTGGTTAACCGTTAGAAGTAATACCTGATACCAAGAGCACCATTTCCTGCAAAATCGGTGTCTGGGGTTAAATTTAGGATTGGTACAGCCTCTACAAATAAATCTAAAGGCGCTTCATCAAATACATAATTCAGGCCGAACGGAATTCTTACTCCCGCCTGTGCATTATCAGAGAAAATGATTCGCGCTCCAAGGCCATAGTAAAAAGCAAGTTCGCCTCTTTCCACACCATTAAACCATGTGTGGAGTAAATAATCGGCATGTAAATGTACCGCTTCATTTGCTCTCGACAACGACCAAGCAGCACCAAGGGCAAAGGCAGAACGGTTGTTGTTCCACGATTTTATAGATACCCCCGTAGGTTCACCAAGCATTGCGCCAACTCCAAAATTGCCGCCATCTCCATTAGCCTGAGCCGCCGCAGTTTGAGGTGTAAAACTGATAACAGCACCTGTTAAAATTAAAAAAGTAAATAGTTTCGATAGGTTCATAATATTATTTTATCCTTGTGAATGTTTCTTAGTGTTTAATCCGATTACCGCTAATAAAGTTTCTGTTTCTAACATTAATTGACTTCCTTAAAATTCAGCCTGAAGCTTTCTGAACCAGAAATGATGGTGGGCAGATACATTAAACTATAATAAACCTGTTTATGGACACATCCTATTACAAAAAAGAAGACCTCAAAAAATTTGGAGACATCAGTGATTTTCAGGAGAAACTGGGGAAGAAGTTTTTCGATTACTACAATGAAGTTTTTGAAGAAGGTGCATTATCTAAACGAGAAAAATCTCTAATTGCCTTAGCCGTAGCCCACGCCTTACAATGCCCATATTGTATAGACGCCTATACTACCGGCAGCCTCGAAACCGGGGCGAGCGAAGAGCAAATGATGGAAGCGGTGCATGTTGCGGCAGCCATCCGCGGAGGCTCTTCGTTGGTACACGGAGTACAAATGATGAATAATGTTAAAGATCTTTCCATGTGATTTGGAATGGGAATGTGCGTTTTTATTTTGATGTTGCTCATCGCAAATGATTGACGTACGGGAATTTTTTATGAAGGGGATATGGAAATGGTAAAGACATTAAAAGTGGAAGGGCATTCTTTGGCTGACCCAAAAGAGCAGCTAAAAGTTTTGAACAATCATAACGATCGCATCAGAAGTTTTACGAGATTCAGGGAGAAGTTAGAGGAGGTAAATTTATTTCCTCTGAAACCCACGGGCATTGAGATTTTTCAGATGAACGTAGGCTACATGTGCAACATGACTTGCAAACACTGTCACGTTGATGCCGGCCCCGATCGCAAAGAAATCATGAGTAAAAAAACTTTTGAGTATTGCCTTGATGCACTAAAGAAAAGCAACATCTCTACCGTTGATCTTACCGGCGGAGCTCCCGAAATGAACCCTCACTTTCGGTGGTTTGTGGAAGAGGTTTCGGAGCTGGGAAAGCATGTTATCGTAAGGTCAAATCTCACCATTTTGACGACCAATAAATTCAGTGACCTTCCGCAGTTTTTTAAAAAACACAAAGTAGAAGTTACCTGTTCACTCCCATTTTATAGTAAGAGGCGAACCGATCAGCAACGCGGAGAAGGTACTTATGATAAATCGGTGGTGGCACTGAAAAGGCTTAATGAATTAGGGTATGGGAAGGAAGATTCCGGGCTGTTGTTAAACCTCGTGTATAATCCAACCGGCGCTTTTTTACCGGGTGATCAAAGCGAGATAAAGCAGGAATTCGAGAAAGAACTTATGAGAAACCACGGAATTGAGTTCAATGATTTGTACACGATTACCAACCTGCCAATCAGTCGTTTTTTGAATTTTTTACTGATGACGGATAACCTTGAAGATTATATGGAAAAGCTGATTCAGGCTTTTAATCCTGCCGCTGCAGAAGGAGTCATGTGCAGAGATACTATTTCGATTGGCTGGGACGGGCGTTTATTCGATTGTGATTTCAACCAAATGCTTGAGATGGAAACTCATAAAGACAGCGTGCGCCACATAAAAGATTTTGACGAACAGCTCCTAAATAACCGTGAAATAATGATTAATCAGCATTGTTTTGGTTGTACCGCAGGGGCGGGAAGCAGTTGTGGCGGAGCTACGGTTTGAGAATATCGAATATTCAATATTGAATTAAGAATAATGAAGTAAAGTAAAAAGGCTCGCTGAGCCGTTTGGCGGTATGGACAGTTCAGGCAGCAGTTACAGCAGAGCCACGGTTTGAACAACCAATTCCCCAATAACGAATTCCCAATAACCATGCCAAAAAACAAACTCATCATTTTTGTTAAAAACGAAGAAATAGGTAAGGTAAAAACTCGCCTGGCCGAATCCATTGGGGATGCCCAGGCGCTGAAAATTTACCGCCAACTTTTGAGGCACACTCATGAACAGGCGAGTAGAACAAACGCGACAAAAGAAGTCTGGTATTCCAACTTTATAACGGAAAATGATCTCTGGGATTCCGGCAATTTCACCAAGAAAAAGCAATCGGGAAGTGATCTTGGAGCACGAATGTCGGGCGCGTTTCGGGAATCACTTCAACTGAAAAAAGCACAAAATGTAGTGTTAATCGGCAGTGATTGTCCAGGGTTAACAGCCGAAATCATCAACAACGCTTTCCGGCAATTAAGTGGAAAAAATATTGTGATAGGCCCGGCTTTAGATGGTGGATATTATTTAATCGGGATGAGCAGTTATTTTCCTGAGCTGTTCGAAAATATGGTATGGAGTACGGATTCCGTTTTGGAAGATACCGTTGAAATCATCCGAAAAACTGGCGCATCTTTTGCATTGCTTGAGGAATTAAATGATGTAGACACCGCAGAAGATTTGGAGTGGATGGATAAATGATCAGCATAATAATTCCCACATATAATGAAGAAAAGAATATCGGGGAGCTGCTTAATTATCTTAAAAAATATGTAGAAAATGAGAATGCTGAACTGTTGGTAGTGGATGGAGGCAGTTCAGATTCTACGATTCAGGCGGCTGAGTCGTTAGGAGCAAGAGTAATAATTTCAGCCCAAAAAGGCCGGGCGAAACAAATGAATTTTGGTGCCAAAATGGCCTCTGGCGAATGGCTGTATTTTCTGCATGCCGACACTTTTCCACCCCCTACATTTCTGGATGATATCAGGCAAAAAACAGCCCGTGGTTTTGGGTGCGGGTGCTTCCGTTTGCGCTTCAATAACTTACACCCGGCGCTCCGTTTTTATGGTTGGTTTACCCGCTTTGATATAGGGATTTTCAGGTTTGGAGATCAGAGCTTATTTGTAAAAAAAGCGCTTTTCTGGAAAGTGGGCGGGTTCAACGAAAATTTATTGGTGATGGAAGATCAGGAGATTATAACGAGGTTAAAGAAGCGCGCGCAATTTTGCATCATAAAAAAAGAGGTTGTTACTTCAGCACGCAAATATGGTGAAATTGGGGTGTTCAAATTGCAGCTAATTTTCGCTATTATTGTACTGCTTTACTACATGCAAGTAAGCCAAAATGTGTTAGCACACTTTTATAAAAAGATCAGCGCCGGCAGTGAATATTAAGTTAGTGTTAAAAGGACGAATCAGTAAAGAGGTTAAGGTTCTTTATCGCTATATTTGCCAGCCCGAAAGATAATCCCGTTAGCAATCTATATGAAAAGTATCCGATACGGATTAGCAGTTTTAGCAATTAGTTTTTTCTCAGCAAATGTTCAGGCTCAGCAGGTATTTGAACGCGTTCCGGTAGAGGTAAGTAACCTTGGAATCTCTTTTACAACAGTAGGAACTATTGGAAATCCGAGTATAAGCAGTATTCCCACCGGCACTCCAAGTTTCGAATACCCCAAAAACTCGGGTACCGAACATTTGTTTGAAGCAGGTATCTGGCTTGGTGCAAATGTGGAAGGCCAAATAAGAGTTTCAACAGCAGCTGTTGCTACTTCTTCAGGATATTCTACGGGTGCTCCAAATTTTGAGTTTACCAACGATGGCTCCACCTTTGCAGAGCGCTCCTCTTTAGAAGAATCGGCTAACTATTCTCCCAATGCGGTTAGTCATCAGGATTTAATAGCCCAATTTACTGATCGTAACACCTCTATCAATGGGCAACCAATTTCTGGTCATGATAATCCTCTTTACGCAGATGTAACCATGGAAAGCTACAACTGGAGCTTTGGTTTTGCAGAAGCCACGACTATCATTAAATATGAAATTACCAATAATGATAATTCCGCGTGGAATGATTTCTATTTCGGGATGTACTCCGATATGGTGGTTCGGAATGTAAATACTACAACAGAAACCGGCAGTAATTTTTTCAACAAAAACGGCTTAGGCTGGCTGGATAATCAACACGCACTTTATATTTTTGATCGGGGATCTTTTGATGAAAAACAAAACACCCATGCCGCTACGGTAATATTGGGCTCTGAATATAGGGGAGTAGAATTTCACCCTCGAAGAGCGGAAGAAGTTGTAGAGGCAGAATATTCGGTACCAAGAGTAAGCCCAGATTTTTGGCTTTTTGGTTCCGGAGCCGGAGTTGATGCCCGGCCAAATGAGGATATTGACAGGTACAATCGAATGGCGACAGAATATCCTTTAGAAAGTAAACGAGAAGCTCTAAGGAATGATGGAGCGAGTAGTAACGGAAATTATATTCAACTAAACACCATCGGGCCATTTCCGGAAATAGCGGCAGGCGAAACGGTAACTATTTATATAGCTTTTGTGGCCGCTGTAATGCCAGATGAGTTTCAGCCATTGGTTCCTGGAAATGTTACAGATGTTGATGAACTGGATAATGAAGATTCCCGTGCAAATCTGGTAGAAAATATTGAATGGGCGTATCGCCTGTTTGACGGGCAGGAAAATGAAGATGGTACAAGAACGAGATTTTTAGTACCCGAACCGCCCGTTACACCCAATATGCGTATTGAGTTAAATCAGGGAACAGCCAGTATTTATTGGGATGACCGGGCAGAAGCCTCTGTAGATCCGGTAACAGAAGAAGAGGATTTTGCAGGATACAAATTATATCGCACGCAGCTCGGAGATGACATCAGGGGAAATATCTCATCGAATGCCAAGGTGCTAAGAGAATGGGATAAACAAGGTGATAACAGTGGGTTTGAGACAGGTTTTGATGAAGTACGGCTGCTTGACCCGAAGAAATTTCCCGATGATCCTGTAGAATATAATTACCGATTCGATATATCAGGAATGCTAAGCGGTTGGCAATATCTATTTTCTGTTTCAGCTTTTGATCGTGGAGATGAACAAACACCCTCTTTGGAAACCAGTGTGAACGCAAATTCGGTACGGGTTTTTCCGGGTACACCAATTAACGAGAATTTTAAAAGTGACGAGAAGGAATTTCAGGTTGGGGTTTATCCAAATCCTTACCGGGTAAATGCAGCGTGGGATGGAAATACTCCCTTCACACGAAAAATTATGTTTTACAATTTACCCCGCCTGGCGCAAGTACGAATTTATACATTGGCAGGAGAGATTGTAGCAACTTTAGATCATAATGCCGATACCTATAATGGTGATATTCGCTGGTTCAACGATTTTAGTAGTGACAACAGAATTCTACCCGGCGGAGAACATGCCTGGGATTTATTAAGTGAAGCCAATCAAAACCTTGCAACAGGCTTATACCTGTACACCGTACATGATAAAGATACTGGAGAAGTACAGCAGGGAAAATTCGCTATCATTAAATAAGGAATTTGCCATAACCATAACCAAAAAAGAACCCGATGAAACACTTATACAAATTATTAACCTCAGTATTTATGATGTCGCTTCTGGCAACAGGTTCTCTGTTTGCACAGCAGGAAGTGATGGTCAGAGATTTACATTCATATGATGTGATACCTGAAAGCCAAGACGATCTTTCCGATCACCCGCTTGTGGGGGTAGAAGTAACTTTCGATGCCGTTGTAGTTTCTTATCCTAAAAACTCAGGGCTTGCTTCCATTGCAGATGGAGAGCCAGGCCGAATTCATGTTTTCGTAACCGATGTGAATGCGGTTGAAGAAGGCGAAGCCGGTATGACTATGCAAATAGTTGTAGAAGGTTCGCAACGTGAAACCCTTGAAAGCCTTAGGCGCGGTGATGTAATTCGTGTTGTTGGTGATCTTGGTTTTTTTGGAGGCAATGCTCAATTTGACGCTACTGATGTAGAGCAAATTGGTTTTGTAGGGGATGATCCTGAATATGAAAATTTGACTGAACTGCTCGAGCCTGAGACTATTGAATTATCAGAGATTAATGTGGCCGCAGAAACTGAGGGTCAGTATATTTGGAATCGGGATAATTACAGCACGTATATTCACCGCTATGTAAAAATTGAAGGCCTTGAAGTTATCGGCCGTCTTGTAGCTGATGATGGACGACCATGGTTTGTTTTAACGGATGGCACATCCATTTTAACATCTAATGATACTTCTTTGCGTTTCAGAAATGACAGAGAGAATTATGCTTATGATGCAGAGGCCGGTGAAGGTTTGGGATATAATTGGCGTCGGATTGAAGAAGGCCATGACGAGCCATTTGTAGCTCCTGCTCCGGGCTCTATTGTAGATGTGTCTGGATATATCGTACAAAATACTTTTGATCCTCAAGGATATGATGAGTCTACTATCCAATCAACCTTGAAAATTGCGCCTTGGGATGACGGTGTAGTTTGGACTGCCGATGGTAATGACATCGAAAACCGACTGGAACCTGAAAACTGGCCAAATGATCTTGTGGTTCGTGGTTTTGCACCAGTTTTAGAAAACCTCACTGTTTCACCAGATTCTGGAGTTACAAATAGTGATGAAGTTGTTCTAAGTGTAGATGTGGATCTACCTGAAGATACATATACACTTAATAGTGTGAGCCTCGAGTATATTACTTTCGGCTATGATGATGTTGAAGGAGATACTACCACTGTTGAAATGACAAATGAGAGTGGAAGTACATATACATTCACTTTTGAAGAATATGCTGATTTCACCACTGTTGACTTTACCATAACTGCTACAGCAGAAACACCAGAGAACGTAGAAACAAATGCACGGGAATCAGATAGTTTTACCGTAGTTAATTCAACTCAAACAGCGCCTGTTAGTTATTCGCCAGCTCCAAACACCGTGTTTTCAAATTCTGTATCTGTAACACTTTCAAGTGTTACACCTGGCGCTACTATTCATTACACTACGGATGGAAGCGATCCTGATGACAGCTCAACAGAATACACATCAGCTATCAATATAACTGAAACAACTACTATTAAAGCCATTGCTGAAGGAGCCGGATTAGATGCCAGTCCTATAACCACCCGAACCTTTGAGGTTGAGGCGGCGGCTACTAATGCTCCAACTCTTGCCGATATAAGTGTAACCGGCAATACCTATCAGTTCAGTGGACAAGCAGTTGTTACCTATACAAGAGCTAACCGAAACCAGAAATATATCATGGATTCTTCTGGTGGAATGTTAATAGATGATTCACCAGGTGTAATTGCATCTGCCTATGAAATTGGTGATGTAATGGGCGGCTTTTTAGGAACCTTAGGTAACTTTAACGGATTGCCGCAGTTTGTACCAGATACAAGCCCCGGAGAGCCAACCGGTACCGAAGAAGTAGTTCCTGTAACTCTTACTCTTGCTGAACTTGATGAAAATCAACATATAAGTATGTTAGTTACCATCGAGGATGTAACTTTTGAAGATGCAGGTGATGAGTTTACTGCCGGACAAGATTACGATATTACTGATGCATCTTTGGGAAGTGGAGAAACATCATTGTTTAGAACCAATTTCACTGAATCGGATTATATAGGAACAGATATACCATCAAGTCCGGTAACAATTACTGCACTGGTGGGGTATTATGTAGATACCATTCAGTTAACTCCTCGGTTCCTCTCCGATTTTGAAATGAGTACATCTAATGAAGTTGATGATAGCCCAATTCAATTTGCTCTCGAGCAAAACTATCCCAACCCATTCAACCCAACCACAAATATCCGTTATTCTGTTGCAGATGTTGCGGATGTAAACCTGGTGATTTACGATATACTTGGAAGAAAAGTGGCCACTCTGGTTAACGAGGTAAAAGCTCCTGGTGCTTACACTGTGAACTTTGACGCGAGCCGATTAGGAAGTGGTGCTTACTTCTATAGAATCGAAGCAGGCGACTTTTTATCAATCAAAAAGATGATGCTTATTAAGTAACATCTGTTAAAAATTACTCAAAGGAGGGTACATAACGTATCCTCCTTATTATTTAGATAAAGATGCTCAGACACTCATTACTTTTACTTTTTCTTTTAAATTTCCTGCTGGTTTCCTGTGATAATGGATTGGAAGGAAATCTAAAAGAAAATTTACCGCCAACTACTTCATTAACGGTAAATGAAATTAATATCCCCGACGGCAAAAGATTAGTGAGTCAGGTAAATATTTCCTGGTGGGGAGATGATCCCGACGGATACGTAACCGGCTATGAGTTTTTTATTGGAGACGAAAGCAATGCCTCAAACGATGACTGGGTGTTCACACCAAACTCTGACAGTACTTTTATTTTACCCATTCCCGAAGGTAGCGAAGATGCGGATGTAAAATTCACCGTTCGTGCAATTGATAATGACGATGCACGCGATGTTGATCCACCAAGCTTGGTTTTTCCTATTAGAAATACACCACCTAATATTTCCTTCAATCCTCTGGAAACACCCCCAGACACCACTTATCGGGTTCTTAGCTTCGGGTTTAATACCACCGACCCGGACGGTGACGCTAACTTGAATAGAATTGAAATTGCCCTGAACGATACTTCCTCTTCCGACAGCTGGAAAGAGGTTACGTTAGGAAATACATTAATTACATTGCGAATTGATGATACTCAAGCTAACCCAGTTGCTGAAGTTTTCTTAGGGAGATCATTAAATCCGGCTGGTTTTACTTTCGACCAGATTCATTTAAATGGTGAAAATGAGTTTTTCCTCCGCTCTGTAGATAATGCCGCAGCCGTTAGCGATGTTGCTTCACACACGTGGTTTGTAAAACAACAAACTTCGAGAATCCTCTTTTTGAATGACTTTTCTGTAAATACAGAAGCACTTGCACAACTGCATCTGGACTTGTTAAGCAATGTTGGTTTAACAGAGGTAGATTACTTAGATATTTCGGGTGGAACGGCTCTGGGTGGGCGCAGAGTGCCATTGTCGGGCGCTTTCCCAGACAGAACATTGGCTGAGCCGACAACTAATATGATGCTTGCTGAATGGGACTACATTTATTGGATTTCTAATGATCTGGACAGAAACATCGGCTATGCCCTCGAATTAACCTTAGATTTCTTTGCACAGGGTGGCACCATGTTTGTGACTATTCCTTCCAAATTTATTCCCTCAGATAATCCGCTGTTAAATTTTCTGCCTTTTGAGAGGGTAGAGTCACCTCCTGCCGGAGAGGATTTTTATTTAAATAAAAATACTTCGCTGATCGCATCAGAAGTTATTTCTAATCCTCCTTCATTAACGCTTAGAAGAAATATCACAGATCGGAATCCGGTTGTGCCATTTGGAGAAACCGTACCACTTTTTGAAGCTCCATTTCTGGTAAGAGACTTTTTCGGTTCCACCACAGAATTTGATGGGCCTAAACTTATTTCCGCCACTAATCCAGATGAAACCATGGTATTCTTTGGAATCGATTTCAGGGATTTTACCACACCCGAAAATTCAAATTGTGAAGAAGCGGAAGGTACAGACCCACCCTGCAGTGATCTTGAAGGCTTGCTTGACTTCATTATATTAGAAACTCTTGGTTTTGAACAATGATAAAAATTTTACAAAAGACTTTACTTGTAACCTTTCTGTTAGTTGCTCTTGGAACATCCTTTAGCTTTGCTCAAAATGGAGCGCTATCCGGGACTATAATCGACAAAGAAGATGGCTCACCATTAATAGGGGTGAATATTATAATGCTGGGTACTTCTTTTGGAACTGCCTCCGATTTGGATGGAAATTATACCATTCGAAACATACGGCCAGGTGAGTATTCGGTAGAGTTTCGTTATGTAGGCTTTGAGAGACTGCAACATACTGGCATTAGAATAGAATCTGGTGAGACGACCACCCTTGATATTGAGATGGGCATACAATCCATTACCTCAGATGATGAAGTTACTATTATTGGTGACCGCCCCATATTTGATGTGGAACAGTCCTCAACATCAACCCGCGTTTCCAGTGATCAAATTGCAGCGGCTTCTGTGCAAAAGGTTGAAGATGTAGTAGGAATGACAGCCGGAGTGCTGCAAGATCCCACCGGATTATATATTCGCGGTGGCCGAGCCAATGAAACAGGTTATGTAGTAGATGGAGTCTCGGCGCAGGATCCTTTAGCCGGAACGGGATTCGGATTAGATTTAGGAGCAAATGCGTACTCAAGTGTAGAAGTTACAACTGGTGGGGTTGATGTAGAACATGGAAACCTAACTTCAGGTGTAGTAAGCGTTCAAACTCAGGATGGGGGAGATACATACGGCGGAAGTTTTGAGCATCGGCGAGATAATCCCGGAACCATGACTTCAAACACTGCTAACTTCCTGACTGATAATTATTCCTTTACATTAGGTGGGCCGATGCCGATCACAAAAAATCTTTTACCTGCTATTGGGATTAACATACCAGGTAATATGTATTTTTTTGCTACCGGCCAGGCTAACTTCACCAACGAATTTACCAGAAGAAGCGCCAGTCAAGTTCGTACTTCATTAATTGACGATACTTTTTGGTCACCCAGACAAGATAACCGCTGGAATGGCATGTTTAAACTGACTTATAATATTAAGCCGGGCATGAGACTTGAATCTGCATATCAGCGCTCGTTATCTATAAATCAAAATACCCGGATGCTCCAGATTGTAGGAGATGATGTTCAAATTCGTCCTGGTTATCAATATTTCTACGAGCAGAACCTGGATAATGCAAATACCTATGCACACGACAGTAAACTTGCTTACATAAAATTTACCCACGCATTATCCAACCAAACATTTTACGATGTCCAGTTAAGCAGGCTGTTTACCAGATTAAGAGCCGATGCAAACGGCCGGCACTGGAGGCCCACTTCTGTAGATGGTGAATTTGATTCAGAAAGTATTGTGGTTTATCCGGTAACACCTTTTCCGGCAGGTGACGATTTCTCCTACGTACTGCCCGGTCCTGGTTTAGCAAATAATGGTGGTATAGCATCCCTCTGGCACGATCATTATGCAGAAGAATATACGCTTAGAACCAACTTCACTCGCTATTTTGCAGGAGAAACCAATCGCCTAAGAGTAGGTTTAGAAATGAAATTTATGGAATATCAGTGGATTGATATTACCCGCCCGTGGGTTGGAGCTCCCATTCAAATTGATGAAAATACATTTACAGAAACTTCAAGATTGGGAGCCAGTTCCGATATTTGGAATGTGAATCCAGCCAGAGGAGCTTTTTATATCAGCGATCAAATCAGGTATCAGGGATTGATTGCAAATCTTGGTTTACGATACGAATATTGGTTCCCCGGTAAATATGTAGACAAGTTTGTGGATGACCCTCTATCGCCAATTCCCGACGCTGTGCGCGAATCCTACAAAGAAAGTACCTACAATTTTATGGATCAACGTTTTAAGATGAGGCTGCTACCAAGGATAAATGTATCGTTTCCGGTACGCGAAAATATGGTGATGTACTTTAATTATGCTCACAAAACAAAATTACCGCATCCAACTTATATTTATGCAGGTCTTGATCCTTTTTACCAGGATCGATCATTCTTATCTAATTTGGGAAATCCCAACTTAAACCCGGAAGTGGATATTTCTTATGAAATAGGATTCCGATATCAGGTTAGTTCCAATGATGCTTTAAACATAAATGCTTTTTGGAGTGACAAATATGACTTTATCACCTCCGAACGGATTCTTGTAAGAGATGCAACCGGGCGAGATACGGAGCGGTCATTCCGGGTAAACGGAGATTTCGCCCGAGTACGTGGAGTTGAAGTTTCCTACATCAAACGCCACAGCCATTACCTGCAGGGCAACATCAGCGCAACCTATTCGCGTGCAGAGGGATTAAGTTCGACATCTAATGACGCCCTCTCCGATATTATTTCGGGTGGGCAGGATATTGGAAACAATGTTGAAACACCGCTTGCGTGGGATCGTCCTTTTGATATAAAAGGCAGCATGATTTTCACCTGGGATCGGCCAAGTCCGTTGTTTGGTATCAACCATGTGAATAAGTTTAAAGCTTACCTATCGGGCACATTTCGCAGTGGACAAAGATATACGCCTATGATATACCGGGGAGATCAGAATCATCCAATAACCGGAGAGGAAACCTGGCGGCCAATTTATGATGTGGATTCTGATCCCAATAAAAGATACTCTGAAATTGGTGAAGCATGGCTGATGTTCGATTTTAACTTCCAAAAGTGGTTTGAAATAAATGGTACACGCATTGTAGCGTCTCTTGAGATTACTAATCTGCTAAATGCAGAAAATCCGGCAATAATAAATCCGGTAAGGGATACCGCTACAATTATCCCGCAGATCCAACCACACTTCGAGGTAATTCTGATTATGATGTGCCTTCAACTGTGAGAGATCCACGTTATGAAGATCCCCGTGATAATAATATTCCATCCTACTTAAACCCTGCAAATTTTCTTGAGCAACGCCATATTATGTTTGGCCTCGCTATTAATTTCTGATTTGATACATAATGCTTTTTAATAATCTAAGTAAGCTTTTTTTAAAATCACTTTTTATCCTTTTGCTTATTGCAACGGGATTTGCGGATATGGCTGAAGCTCAGAGAGGAATATTTCCTAGTCTTGGCGGTTCGCGATCAGGAACTTCCGGCTTTCAGTTTCTGAAAATAAATGTAGATGCCCGTTCAGCCGGGATGGCAGCTTCCAATGTTGCTGACGTAGCCGATGGTTCAGCTCTGTATTTTAATCCAGCACTTGCCGTTCAGGCTGATGGATCCCAGGCCTTCTTAAGCCACACTGCTTATTTTACTGATATCTCTCTCAATTACGCCAGCTATATTCATAAATTTAATAATATCGCTTTAGGTGGATCATTAATGTATCTCGATTCTGGCGAGATGGAGGAAACAGACGAGACGAATCCTTTAGGCACCGGCCGAATTTTCCGGACCACACATCTTGCAGCTGGGGTTTCACTGTCACACAAATTATCTGAACTTTTTAGCTATGGCCTTAGCAGTAAATATATAGAAGAACGCATTGAAGAAGTTCACACACAATCAGTCGTGTTTGATATTGGCTTCTTTTACCGTGTTGGTGAAACTGGATTACGATTTGCAGTTGGATTAAACAATTTCGCGATGGATGCTACTCCAACCGGGCAAACGGTACGTCCCACAAATGAGGGAGATATTGTAGAAGATGAATTTGAAGATATTTCTCCGCCTACTATGTTTCTAATCGGAGCCGCTTATGATGCCTATGAAGACGAAAATTTTAAACTGCTGGTAACCGGACAAATTACCAACCCAAGTGATAATGCGGAGCGATTTAGTCTTGGTTCGGAATTAACCTATTTGGAGCGGTTCATGCTACGTGCTGGCTATCAGTTTGGCGTTGATGAAGCAATTTTACCAAGTGCGGGCGTTGGCTTCATTCTTCCTGTGTTGGATAATTCCATAGCTTTGGATTATGGATTCAGTACCAGGGAATACCTTGGAAGCATTCATCGTGTAGCCATTAAATTTAATCTGTGATTTTTCCTATGTATAAAAAACTGCTCATATTTGTATTTATTGGTTTAGTAGGATTGACTACTATTAGTTGCGATCAGCTATTAGGTTCTAAAGGAGACGATATTACCGATGAAATTTTTGATGAAGGTAAGAAAGATCCAAATCTCATTGTAGATGAAGTAGCTTACGCCGCGCTTCTTCCTTTTTGGGGTGATTTTGACAGTCCAACCGATGTATTCATAGGCTATGACGAACTAGTATATATCACCGATTCGGAAGGTCTTCATGTATTAGATAGGGCTGGTCGAAGATATGACTCTATTTCAATAAGAGGAGCAGTTTCCGTTACTCAAGACCGCCTTCTGAATGTTTATGTAGCTGCAAGATACGACACAGTGATTACTGCTGTTGATCCGGATATCACCTGGGACTTACCCGCTGTGTACAAAATAAAAAATGCTAATGGAGCTGGAGCGGTAGAAATTGTAGATATACTCCGTCATCCATTTATGGATAACAGTCGCTCTACAACACAGGCTCAACATAGAAGGTTAGATCGCAGCGGTGCGGATAATGAAGAACTTGTTGAATTGACTGGGGTTACTGTATTGGCAAACAACGACATATATGTCTCACGCAGAGGACCTGCTAATTCATCAGGTCAGGCAGCTGCCCCAGATAATACGGTGTTGGTATATGATGAACTGCGTGATAACAATGGCGACAGAACTGGTAAAATGAGGAATACCTCCCAGATTCGAACCTTGAATCCAAACACACCTTCTTTATTAAGCGGATTATCAATTTCAGATATCAGCTCATTTACAGGTCCTCCACAACGTGAAAACATACCTGAAAATTTAAGTTTTCTGCTTTCCCAGGGAGCACCCGAGCGTGACATTCCATACCGGGTTTTATGGGTAAATGCCGTTCAAACACCTGATGGATTAGTATACCAGTCTAATGGTACATTATTAACCCGTGATACTACCAGAGCGGAATCATTTTTATATGATCAGGATAAATTCAAAAATCCAACCGGCATAGCATATTCAGCAGATTCCAGAGGTCATATTTTTGTAGTTGATTCAGAAACAGACAGCCTATACATGTTTCAGTCGAATGGAATAGAAGGTATAAACCCACCCGCTGGTTCTGCTATCGATAAAGCTATTAATGTTTCTTTTGGTGGAACAGGAAATGGACCACGGGAATTTAACAATCCAAGTGGCGTGGCTTATTTTAAAGAGATTGTCTACGTTGCCGATACCGGAAATAACAGAATTGCACGCTACAAACTAACTACCGATTTTGAGTAAGTCTGTACCAATCAAAGTTATTCTGTTTGCGCTTATTTCGACGTGCTTCCTTTCTTGTTCAAATCAGAATCAGCAAGAGAATCAAAAACTGCTATTAGTTTCCTTCGATGGATTTCGTCACGATTATCTCTCTAAAACAGAAACCCCGAATTTTGATCAATTCGTAGAAAAGGGAGTAATCAGCGAAGGACTGATTCCGATTTTCCCTTCTAAAACCTTTCCGAATTATTATGCAATAGCCACAGGGTTATACCCCGAAAACAACGGCTTTATCGGCAATAGCATGTATGATTCTCAAATGGACGCGAGTTTTTCGATGAGCAACAGGGACGCCGTCGAAAACCCAGATTGGTATGAAGGGGAGCCTATTTGGAACACCGTGGAGAAGTCGGGGAAAAAAGCCGGAACCATGTTTTGGGTGGGTTCAGAAACGCCAATACAAAATATGCGTCCGACGCATTGGAAGCAGTACGACGGCAGAATGCCAGACTCAGCCCGAATAGATACCGTTGTAAAGTGGCTTACCTTTGGTAATGATCAGGAAGTAGATTTCGCGACTTTATATTTCAGTTTTGTGGATAGCCGGGGTCATCGCTTCGGGCCGGACTCCGAGGAAGTAGTAGAAGCTATTAAACGAGCTGATGATTTAACGGGCTACTTAATGAAGCGATTACAAGAATCCGAAATTTTAGGAAATACAAATTTGATGATAGTTTCTGACCACGGTATGGCGGAGCTGTCGAGGGAAAGGATTATAGTTTTAGATGATTTTGTAAACATCGAGGATCTCGAAATTATTGAATACAGTCCCTCCCTGATGATGAACGTAAAAAATGGAAAACTGGACGAAGTGTATGCGGCTCTGAAAGAGAACGAAGAACATTATCAGGTGTATAAAAAAGATGAAATTCCAGAACGCTTTCATCTCAAAAAACATCAGCGGGTACCTGAACTATTGATGATTGTCGATGTAGGCTACACCATCAACAGCAAAGCGTATTTTGATGACCGGCCAGATTATCCTTCCGGCGGAGCTCATGGTTTTGATAATCAGGCGAGGGAAATGCACGCGTTATTTCTTGCGCAAGGCCCGGCTTTCAAAAAAGGATATCAAATGAAGAGTTTTGAAAACGTGCACTTATACGAATTGATGGCACACTTGCTCAACATCAAACCTGCCGCAACCGATGGCTCCATTGACAGCGTATCGATGATGTTGAAAACAGGTTTTTGAGACACCGCAAATTTTTCTAAAACGAGAATCAGGAAATTAGTCCTAAAAAATCTTGTCTTATAGGTTATTAAAATTGCATCTGTCTAAAAGTGAACAGATATTCCATTCTTATTTTACTCACTACTCAAATTAAGAATTAACCAATGCCGTACATAGTAACCGAGCCCTGTATTCAATGTAAGTATACTAATTGCGCTGCCGTTTGTCCGGTTGACGCTTTCCGTGAGGGCCCAAACTTTCTCGTAATAGACCCGAACGAATGTATAGATTGTGACGCCTGTGTTTCCGAATGTCCCGTTGAGGCCATTTATCCCGATGATGAAGTTCCTGAAAAATGGGAAGATTACATTGATCTGAATGAACGTCTTTCTGAACATTGGGAAGATCGCATTATTAATGAGACACACGATTCGCTGCCCGATGCCGACGAGTGGGCTACAAGAGAAGAGAAGCGGGATCAGTTAGTTGAAGAGTGGTAGTTAAATCAAGTGGAAGATATTAGGTAACTCGCCGATTATTCTTCCTTACATATATAAGAAAATTAGGATTGCCTCATACACGAAACTTTGCTTCCGATTCTGAATCCCCGCAAATAATGGGGATTTTGAATGCTACGCCAGACTCCTTTTCTGATGGCGGAAATTACATACATGTAAGCCGCGCCCTTGATCGCATTTCTATCATGATTAAAGAAGGTGCGCAAATTATTGATGTTGGTGGTGAGTCGACCCGCCCGGGCGCTGAGCGGGTTTCAGTTCAGGAGGAACTAAACCGCATAGAACCCATTTTAGAAGCTGCTATTTCAATTTTCAAAAATACGGTTTTCTCTATAGATACCACCAATTTTAAAGTGGCGGAGAAAGCTCTTGAACTGGGAGCAACAATAGTGAACGATGTGAGTGGCATGCAAAAAGAGCCGCGCCTTGCAGATTTATGCGCCCAATATGATGCCGTTTTTGTAATCATGCATTCGAAAGGGGATCCAGAAACAATGCAACAAAATCCGCACTATGAAGATGTAGTTGATGATGTTCGCTCGTTCTTTGAAGACAAAATTAAGGAAGCAATTTCCCGTGGTGCAAAAAATATTATTTTAGATCCGGGCATTGGTTTTGGTAAAACTGTAGAACATAACCTAAAGCTGATTGCGCACTTGGATGTCTTTAAAGAATTTGGTTTTCCGATTTTAGTTGGAGCTTCCAGAAAGTCACTAATTGGCAAAATTTTAGGAGGCCGGCCTGTTGACGAGAGGCTGGTTGGAAGTATTGCAACTCATTATCACGCACTTACTAAAGGGGCAAATATTTTGCGCGTTCATGATGTAAAGGAAGCTTCCGATTCTATTTGTATATTCAACGCAATTCAATCACAAACTTAAAATCTCAGGCACGTCTTGTTTCCTATTGGTTTTCTCGAATTTGGTATAAAAGATTTTGTGGAGACGCTGATAATAGCGCTCGCCCTGGTCTATCTGTACCGATGGGTTCGAGGCACCTTTGCCATTCAGGCTGCAATTGGAATTCTTTTTGTTGTGATTTTGAACGTGATAATTGGGCTGCTGGGATTTAATACCATCAACTCAATTCTCAGCCAAATTTTAGATGTTGGAATTATTGCCGTAATCATTCTCTTTCAACCCGAAATAAGAAAGCTGCTTTACCGGCTGGGAACCAATACTAATCTGGATCGTTTTTTCTCCACCGCCAACTCTGACCGCACCGTCGAAGAAGTGGTAGAAGCGGTAAAGATTATGGCTAAAAATAAAATCGGGGCATTGATCGTCTTTGCCCGTACATCATCTCTGCAAGATTTAGTAGATGCCGGTGTAAATATTGACGCTGAAATAAAAAGCGAGTTGCTGGTTACAATTTTCCAGAAAGAAACTCCCCTTCATGATGGCGCCGTTGTTATCCGCGGAAACAGAATTGTGGCTGCAAGCTGTTATTTGCCTATTTCTCAAAACCCCAATATCTCCACTTCTTTTGGAACAAGACACCGCGCTGCGGTTGGAATCAGTGAATCGAATAATGTATTTGTGATTATAGTATCTGAAGAAACGGGCAGGATTTCCATCGCCCGGAATGGGTCTCTTACCAGTGGGCTCACTATTCAAAAGCTGCGGGTTGAAATGGAAGAAGTATTCGGCACAGAAAAGTTTGATGCCGACATCGCCTTCTCATCTCCAAAAGCCGATGCGAATGTAGGCTGAATCTCAGCTATTTATTTGAAAAAGCACGCATCAATTCTTTCGCGGCTTTATGTGAGGAAATCTCGCCATTCTGAACCTGCTCCCGGAAAGTTTCTAACCTGTTTTTTAATTCCGGATTATTATAGAAAGCGGAATGTAATTCCTGATTAATACTTTCTTCGAGCCAGTAAACGGCCTGCTCTTTTCTCTTTTGATCAAAGTAGCCCTTAGCCTTGGTGTGTCGAACAAATTCATCTACAATTTCCCAAACTTCAGAAATTCCTTTAGAGTGAATCGCAGAACAGGTTGCTACTTTTGGAGCCCAGCCCGACTCAGTTGGCGGGAAAAGATGAAGCGCGTTTTTGTATTCAGCAACGGCTCGCTTGGCGGCTTGTTCATTTCCCTCATCCGCTTTATTAATCACAATGGAATCCGCCATTTCCATGATGCCGCGTTTTATTCCCTGAAGTTCGTCACCCGCTCCGGCAAGCATCAGCAGCAAAAAGAAATCAACCATAGAATGCACGGCTGTTTCCGATTGTCCGACTCCTACTGTTTCAATTAAAATAGTATCGAAGCCGGCGGCTTCACACAAGGTGATGGTTTCCCTGGTGCTCCGCGCCACGCCACCTAAAGAGCCCGAAGTGGGCGTGGGCCGAATGTATGCTTTAGGATGATTTGAAAGCGTCTCCATTCGGGTTTTATCACCCAGGATGCTTCCGTGGGTTTTTGAGCTGCTGGGATCAACAGCCAGAACTGCCAGCGTTCTGTTTTGTTCGTTGATAACATGATTTCCAAAAGCCTCGATAAAAGTGCTTTTGCCAACTCCCGGTACTCCGGTTATGCCAATACGGATAGATTCCCCGGAACGAGGAAGACAACCCTCTATTATCTGCTGAGCTAATTCCTGATGCTCGGGTTTAGAACTTTCGGTAAGAGTAATTGCGCGGCTCAGCAGCATTCGATTTCCTGCTAAAATTCCATCGATAAATTCTTTTGAGGAAGGATTTTTCTTAGGCAAAACCGTCTCCATTATCTGTGTACTGGAACACCCCGGATTCTGCAGCTGAACGCAGCAGAATCATCCCCTCTGGGAGAGGAGAATTATTTGATGCTTTGTTCTTATTCTCGAATAGTTTTTTTCTCGGATAGATTATTGAAAGTCTTCCCTTAAAAGGGGATTCGGTATGTGGGAAGGGTGGATGAAGGTTCAAATGCTTCGCTCCCGCAGTGGCTAAAATCTTCACGAGGAATAGTTTTCTATAAGTATTTCCAGGATCTCTTTGGCCGCTTTTGGGATTACCGTTCCCGGCCCAAAAACTGCCGTTACTCCTTTATCGTATAAAAACTGGTAATCTTTCTGAGGAATAACTCCCCCGGCAATTACTATAATATCTTCGCGGCCATTCTTTTTCAGTTCATCAATTACTTGGGGGACGAGCGTTTTATGCCCCGCCGCAAGGCTGGATACTCCTAAAATATGAACGTCGTTTTCTACCGCCTGTCTTGCGGCTTCTTCCGGAGTTTGGAAGAGCGGGCCGATATCCACGTCAAAACCTAAATCGGCGAAGCTGGTAGAGATCACTTTTGCGCCACGGTCATGGCCATCCTGACCCATTTTAGCAACCATGATTCGCGGCCGCCGCCCATCCATTTCCGCAAACTTATCAGCCAGATTGAGTGCCGCTTTAAACTGATCGTTATTTTTTAGTTCAGAAGAATACACACCGGAAATTGATTTTATTGTTGCTTTATATCGCCCAAAAGGTTTCTCCATAGCATAGGAAATCTCTCCGAGAGTTGCTCGTTTTCTGGCGGCATCCACGGCCAGTTCCAGTAAATTACCATCTCCAGATTCCGCACCTTTGGTCAGTCTATCCAAAGCCGCTCCCACGGCATCATCATCACGTTCGGCTTTTGTTTTTTGAATGCGCTCGATCTGCGATTTTCGAACGCGATCGTTATCTACTTCCAGGATTTCGATTTCCGATTTTTCGTCTGTTTGGAATTTATTAATCCCCACAATAGTATCTTTTCCGGAGTCGATACGAGCTTGTTTTCGAGCGGCGGCTTCTTCAATTCTCATTTTAGGAATGCCGGTTTCAATTGCTTTCGCCATTCCACCCAATTCCTCTACTTCAGAAATTAAATCCCAGGCCTGCCGTGCAATTTGATCAGTCAGATATTCCACATAATACGAGCCAGCCCAGGGATCGACCGCTTTCGTAATTCCCGTTTCTTCCTGCAAAAAAAGCTGCGTATTTCGGGCTATCCGTGCCGAAAAGTCCGTTGGTAATGCAATGGCTTCATCCAGCGCATTGGTATGGAGCGATTGCGTATGGCCGAGGGCAGCAGCCAATGCTTCGATGGTTGTGCGGGCAATATTATTAAAAGGATCTTGCTCCGTAAGGCTCCATCCTGAAGTTTGGCAATGGGTTCGCAACGAAAGCGATTTTTCATTTTTCGGGTTGAAGGATTTCACCAGTTTCGCCCACAATAAACGGGCGGCTCTCATCTTAGCAATCTCCATAAAATGATTCATCCCAATTCCCCAAAAAAAGGAAAGCCGGGGAGCAAAGTCATCAATGTCTAACCCTGCATTTATTCCCGTGCGAATATATTCAAGGCCATCGGCAAGTGTGTAGGCGAGCTCAATATCGCAAGTTGCACCGGCTTCCTGCATATGGTATCCGCTAATGCTGATGGAATTAAACCGTGGCATTTTTTGAGAAGTGAATTCAAAAATATCGCCGATTATTTTTATCGAAGGTCCGGGCGGATAGATGTAGGTATTTCGAACCATGAATTCTTTCAAAATATCATTTTGGATGGTGCCGTTTAGTTGCTCCGGTTTCACTCCTTGCTCTTCAGCGGCCACAATATAGAAGGCCATAATTGGAATAACGGCTCCATTCATGGTCATCGAAACAGACATTTTTTCCAGCGGAATCTGATCAAACAAAATCTTCATATCCTCCACAGAATCGATGGCTACACCGGCTTTCCCAACATCTCCCGTTACCCGTGGATGATCTGAATCATATCCCCGATGTGTTGCCAAATCAAAAGCTACAGAAAGTCCGCGCTGCCCGGCGGCTAAATTCCTTCGGTAAAAAGCATTCGATTCCTCAGCGGTAGAAAAACCAGCGTACTGCCGAATGGTCCAGGGACGAAGCGCATACATGGTGGAATACGGCCCGCGCAAATAAGGTGGAATTCCGGCGGCGTAATCCAGATGTTTCAGCTTTTCGGTATCACCCGAAGTGTATATTTTTTTTATGGGGATTTTTTCCGGAGTCTCCCATAGTTCTGATTCCTGTCCATTTCCGGAAGAATAATCCTTTGCTTTTTGCGGTGGATGAAAGTCGATATCTGAAAAATCTTTTCTCATGCTGACTTAAGTTTTTTTAGCACTTCTTTAGCCTGACCAAAATGCCTGCGCTCGTGAGCAACTATTATGTCAAAGACGGTGTCGAGTTTATACACAATATGTTTATTGGCCGGCGAAGAAATTACAGTTTCTTTTTCCAGCAGATCCTGGCTGTTTAAAATCATCTGTTTTAACTCTTCTTGATGAGCTTTGAACCTGCTGAGTATATCCGAATAACCCTCACTTTGCGTGGGCTCCCAGATTGCGAATGTCTTTACTTTTTTGGGAGTATCTGGCTGTACCGATTTCAGAATAAAGCGGCCAAAGAAATTCACCAAAAAACTAAACCTTCCAGTGAAAGGCGTTTTATAGGTTCCCTTATGGAGAGATTTTATTGCAGGAAAATAACTCTCGTTGATAACTATAAGATGATCCATATTCTGGGCGATGCTCCAGGTTTCAGCATTTGGTTTCCAGTTCAGCTGATCGGCAGTTAACTCCCCAAAATTTTGATTGAAATCTTCAGTGATTTCATCAATTTCATTTGTCCAATTCGAAGTACTCATCTCAGGATATTTTCTTGTTATTACTTAAAGCTTCTTCAATATTCAGCATTGGAACCGAATCTACATTATGGAAATCATTCACTCTAAAAAAGGGTGTCGTTTTTTTAAGCACTGAATTTTCACCCTGATTCTCCTTCGATTCGTATTTATTCACTCCCACTAAAACCGACTGTTTTTCTTCATATGCCGCTATTCTGTTTTTTTGGGATATGATTAGTTTTTGCTGAATAAATCCGCTTTTAACCGCTTCATAAAACCCGCCATGTTTTTCAATTTCCTGAAATAACTCCCAGCTTTCGCGGGCTATTTTATCCGTTAAAACCTCGATATAATAAGATCCGGCACCGGCATCCGAGACTTTATCGAGGTACGCTTCACCTTGTAAAATAAGCTGAATGTTTCTGGCTATGCGGGAAGAAAAGCCCGAATATTCGGCAAAATCCGAATCAAACCGTTCAACGGTAATAGCGTTGCAGCCGCCCAAAACTGCTGACATAGCTTCCGTAGTTGCGCGAATTATATTGCTATGCGCATCGGCGGTTGATTTATTCCACCGTGCGGTTCTCGCGTGTACGAAGGTATCCGTTCTTTTGGCAAGGCCTTCTTCATAGGTATTTAAAACCTGAGCCCAGACCAACCGGAAAGCCCGATATTTTGCAATTTCCAGAAAGAAGCTGGAAGCAGTAGAAAACTGAAAATGGATATTTTGCGCAACCTCTGAAACGCTCATTTCCAGCTCATCGGTGAGCGCCAGGTATTCATTTCCCTCCGCTAAGGCAAAAGCCAGCTGTTGAACAATTTCGCCGCCGCAATCTCCATAGAAATCCGCATTCACTCCCATGAACTTAAATGGAGACTTGAGATTTTTTAAAACCTGAACAAGCTCTTCCTTTTTGGCTAATTTCCCTGAATGCACAGCTTGTGCAAAAAGATCGAAAGCGAAAGTTATGTTGAGAGATTCGAAATCCAGGTTACGATCAAAGCATATTTCTTTCAGCCACTTACTAATTTCAGGTGAAGTTAAGCCGGAGCCGAACGTGACATAAATAAGTTCGACTTGCACATCCTTTAGAAGAAGCTCTAAATCCTCTTTAGTGGAAATAGAAGAAGAGGACGAAGAAAAATGAAGTCCTGAAGCTCCATTTTCAAGTGCATGCAAAGCCAGGGAGTTTGCTGTTTTGGGATTCTGAAATTCAATCTTTTCAACAATGTTCCAGGTGGATTTTGTATGAACGGGCTCGGTTATATGCTCTAAATCTTGAAGGTGCTCTCGGCGGTAAAAAGGCAGAACAGCGACTCCTTCAGGTGTTTCCCAGAGAAGCTCTTTTTTGTAATTTTTCCCCTTGAGGTCCTCGCTGATTACCTCTTCCCATTCTTGTGTTGAAATGGGAGGAAATTCGTTGAAGTTCAGGGATTTTTCAGGTTTAATCTCGGCCAAAACAGATGTGTAGAATTTTGATTTCCATTTTCTAAAACGAAAATAACCAGTTGAAAGGTTCTTTACTAAATGAAATAAGAAAATGCGGTTTTATTAGTAAAAAAGCGCTTACAATTTGTATATTAGCCCCGCATCGCAAAACATAAATGATTTTTTTGATGGAGCATATCGAGCAACTTGTACCACCATTAACACAACTAACCGAAGACGAGCAAATGCTAAAAGAAGCGGCTTCGGATTTTGCGGAGGCTTCAATTAAGCCGTTGGTTGCTGAAATGGATGAAAAAGCCAAGCTTGACCCTGATTTAATCAGGCAGTTTTTTGAAATGGGTTTGATGGGAATTGATATTCCCGAAAAGTACGCAGGCGGCGGCGGTACTTTTATGATGTCCATAGTTGCCATAGAGCAAATTTCAAGAGTGGATGCCTCAGCCGGTGTTTTCATGGATGTGCAAAATACGCTGGTCAATAACGCTTTCGTTAATTTTGCTTCAGATTTCCTGAAAGAAAAATATTTACCTCTTCTCGCTACCGAAAAAGTTGGAGCCTACTGCTTGTCTGAAGCAGGTTCAGGAAGTGATGCTTTTGCACTTAAAACCACCGCTAAAGAAGATGGCGATCATTTTATACTGAATGGCGCTAAGCTTTGGATTACCAATGCCAATGAAGCGGATATTTTTCTTGTGCTTGCGAATGCCAACCCCGAAGCAGGATATAAAGGAATTACCGCTTTTGTGGTGGAACGAGGGATGGAAGGTTTTTCAATTTCAAAGAAAGAAAATAAACTCGGGATTCGGGCAAGCTCAACCTGTGAAATTTTATTAGAAGATTGCCGGGTTCCTAAAGAAAATGTGCTGGGCGAAGTTGGAAAAGGCTATAAAGTAGCTATCGAGACTTTGAACGAAGGCCGTATAGGAATTGGCGCACAAATGATCGGGATTGCACAAGGTGCTTTTGACGCTGCGCTTGATTACGTTCAGGAACGCAAGCAGTTTGGTAAAGCGATTTCAGATTTCCAGGGTGTTCAGTTTCAACTGGCACGAATGGCAACAGATATTGAAACAGCGCGCCTCTTAGTATATAATGCCGCCCGAATAAAAATGAGTGGGCAAAAATTTCTGAAAGAAGCCGCCATGGCTAAATTCCATTCCTCCGAAGTAGCGGAGCGAGTAAGTTCAATGGCTGTGGATCTTTTTGGCGGTTACGGATATGTGAAAGAATATCCCGTAGAGAAATTTTACCGGGATTCAAAAATCGGTAAAATCTACGAGGGTACAACAAACATGCAGCTTAGTACAATTGCTAAGTTGCTACTTCGATGAGTGAGTGAGAAAAGGGGGGCTTCGGCCCCCCTTTTATTTTTGGTAATCTTCTGAACCTAACTTTCCGCAGATTTAGCACACCGAAAGCCTATATCATAATATTTGGCATCACTTAAAACGCCAACTCTCCAAAAACTTTTTGCAGTAACGTGACTTATGTTGCTGCCACTAAAACTTCCTCCTCTTATAATTCTGACACTGCTATTCTTTATATCATGCCACTCTTCGGGTTTTTCATAAAATTGGTAGTAGTTGCCTATCCATTCGGAAACGTTCCCGCTCATATCATGAATTCCTAAGGCGTTGGCTTGTTTGGAGCCTACGTAAAATGAATAGGAAACTTCGGAGATGGCAAAATATTTGAGCGAATCAGGATTGCTGGTGCCGGAGTAAAGTAAGTTGCGTCCTCCTTCTCTTGCGGCATATTCCCATTCATTTTCGGTAGGCAGCCGAAGTTCAAAAAAATTGCAATAGGAGAGAGCGTCGTGCCATGAAACACGGGCTACGGCACGGTCTCCGCGGCCATGATTATTATCTTCAGGTAGCGGGCTTTTGGTGTAAACGGCGAAGGCATCATACTGTGCATAGGTGACCTCATATTTTCCTATATAAAAATCATTAAGCTCAACGAGATGTAAAGGAAGCGCATCCTCATTTTTTTGCTCTATAACATCACCCATCATAAATGTGCCGCCTTCAACTAAGATCATTTCAGGTGCTGGAATGGAAGGGACGTTCTGAAATAAAGTACAACCCCCATAAAGAAACGACAAAATGAGAAGTAGAGTTATTAAAGCAAATGAGGAGTGTTGCATGATGAGAAATTTAGATGTAATAAATTATTTTACATAAAATGGAATGATGTTACCATTAGCTAAGTTTAAAATCAGCATAACAAAAATTGATGTAAAGTTTTCTTCAAAAATGTATAAAGACTGATGAATAGTAAATTGGAAAATATAATCTTAGAACAACTAAGGCAGTATTCTAAAGACGAAGCTTCTTATGTGCAACTAAAAGATTTGCTTGAGGATCTTTTAACAAAACAAGAAGATACTGAGAGACAGCTTTCTCTTTTAGAGCAGGCAACAAGAACGGACTATGATTCCATTCTAATTACTGATCTGAACCTGGATAAACCGGGACCCAAAATTGTGTACGTGAATGAAGGTTTCACCGAGATGACGGGATATACCAAAGAAGAAGTTTTGGGGAAAACGCCACGTATTTTACAGGGAGAGAAAACCGACCGCTTTGTTTTGGACAGGCTGGTAAACAGGTTAACGCATGGAGAGGCTTTTTTCGGGCATACCATCAATTATAAAAAAGATGGCAGTGAGTTTGTAAATCAGTGGGATATTCATCCCCTCACAAATAAAGAAGGAGAAGTTACACATTGGGTGTCTTATCAGAGGGATATCACCGACCGGAAAGAACCGGGTAGAATGATTTTTGATTCGGAAATTGGTTTTGAAAACCTTTATGAAGAGTCAAAAAAAACGTATGTCGATTTAGATTCCAAAGGAAATATTCTTTCATCGAATAATGAGTTCAGAGAATTAATTGGCTATGATGCAGGTGAACTCGGGGAACTGAAAATTTGGGATTTGATTGACACGGATGGCCAAAAAGAAGTGAAGTATCTTTTTTCTGATTTCGATCCAAAAAACACTGTGAGCAAATCCTATGTATGGGTATTCCTAAATAAGAGTGGAGAGAGGCTAAACCTGGAAGTGAATGTTCACTATTTCATAAATAATGGAGATAATGTTGTAAGGTTACATCTTGTGAATCATACTTTGCGAGATAAGGTGATTGCCTCACTAAAGAATAAAAAGAAGCATTTGGAAGATATTCTGGCTCATAATGATGAGTTTAGTCTTCGGTTTGTACAGAAAAACAGCGGTGAAATAAACTGTAAATATGTGTCAGATAATTTTACCAACGTAACAGGCCATAGCCCGGAGGCTATTTTAAAAGGTGGAGTAAAAGAGGTGCTTCATAAAGACGATATTGATGAAGCTGATAAAGCACTCAAACGAGCTTTTAAGGGTGAACAATCAACCATTCATTGTAAATATAAAACAGCGGAAGGCGATTTTATTCCTACTTTGCAGTCTTTTAAGCCCGAATCCCGGGGAGTATCTAATGATGTCAAAAGTGTAAAAAGCGTGGTCATGATTGAGATGAGGAAAGATTAGTTTTCGCTTCATTCTATACTTTTTTTTGATGCCCTCTTAATGCCAGAAATACTTTTTGTGCATACAAAAAACCTTATATTTAAAATAAAAAATGGATATACAGGCCAAGCAAGAGAAAATCATCCGGGAATTTGAGGTATTACAAGATTGGCCAGAAAGATATAAGCATATCATAAAAGTGGGGTCGAGAATGCCGCCGCTGCCTGAATCGGATAAAGTTAGCGAGAACTTGATAAAAGGATGCCAAAGTCAGGTGTGGCTTACAGCGCATTTAGAGGATAATAAGATATTTTATAAAGCAGACAGTGACGCCGCCATAACTAAAGGCTTGGTTGCGATGATGGTGGGTTTTTATTCAGGCCACGATCCAGAAACTATCCTGGAAACCGCTCCTTCATTTATAGAAAAAATTGGAATGGCTCAACATTTATCACCAACAAGGGCCAACGGTTTAGCTTCTATGGTTAAGCAAATGAAAATTTATGCCATGGCTTTTAGAAGTAAACAAACGTTATCATAATCTAATGGTATGCAAGCGGTGAAATCGCTTAATTCGTTGCTTATCCCATTAGTATGACTACAAAAATTTACCTGTCAACGATTGCCGATATTGCGCTTGGAAAGGATTTAAAATTGGAAGAGTCAGATGCTGGCAAGAAAGGCAGCATGACAGTTCTTAACTCCGTTTCCTTTTTCTTATCGGGAGTTTGCATCCTTTTTCTTGTTGCCTTTAGAATTAATGAATCAGTTTCGTTTACCTGGTTCTTTTTATCTGAAGCGATAGGGTTTTTATTAATACCACTTTTAGCTCGCCAGGGCTATGAAAAAGCATCTAAAGTACTTCTTATAGCTTATGCCGATATTGGCATTATGATTCTTAGCTCCGTATTCGGCAGCGACGCGCTTATACAGGTTTTCTTTATTCCGGCCATGGGGCTTTCCATTCTGCTTTTTGACAAGAACCAAATTCAGCTCAGAAACTTTGGGATCATCATGTCAATTTTCTCATATTTCATTCTTGATTATATCATTTTTGACCGGGTAAATATCTCGGATAATGGTTTTTCCCTGGTTCGCTGGAGTGTCTTGACGGCTTCGTTTGTAACCACCTGGTTGATATTTAATACGTTTTCTGAGTTTAAGGAAAATGCTGAGGCTAAATCTTTTGAATTATTGGTAAAGGAAAAAGAGCTTAGCCGGGAATTGAGTGTCAGGCAGCAAAAGCTGGAAGCTTATATAGAGCAGCTTGAAGTGGCCACTGGTAAACTGGAAAAGAGTACACACGCGAAGTCAGATTTTCTCGCCACCATGAGCCATGAAATACGCACACCTATGAATGCTATTCTTGGGATGACTCATCTTTTAAAACAAGACAGTCCGCGCAAAGATCAGTTAGAGCCTATTAATATTTTAGACTTCTCCAGCAAAACGCTCCTCAGTCTTATAGATGATATCCTGGATTTTTCGAAGATAGAAGCAGGGAAAATCGAATTCGAGAAAATTGAGTTTGAACTCGATAAACTGGTAAGTGTGATTGCGGAAACCTTCAAAATTACAGCAGAAAATAAAGGAATAGATTTAAAAATCGTTGTTCCCCAAGACACTCCGAACTTGCTAATTGGAGATCCTGCAAGGCTAACGCAAATTTTAAATAACCTGCTAAGCAATGCTTTGAAATTTACTGAAGAGGGTGAAGTTTGCTTAACCATCAATGTGCTGTTAGAGGCTGAAGACGTGGTAAAACTTGAATTTGCTATTTCTGACACCGGGATTGGAATTGATAAAACGAGAGCAAGTTCAATTTTCGACAGCTTTACACAAGCGAGCCAAAATACAAAACGTTTGTTTGGGGGAACAGGGCTTGGACTCACAATTAGTAAGCAACTGGTAGAATTTCAAGGTGGTGAGATTTCAGTAGAAAGCACCCTTGGAAAAGGAAGTACTTTTTTCGTTCACCTAAACTTTGACAAAAATAAAGAGGTTGCCAGCTCTAATTTTAATAACGCACCTCAGGCAGATAAAGTAAGCCTTACCGGTTTAAAAGTGTTGATGGTAGAAGACAATCTGGTGAATCAGAAAGTTATGCAGCACTTTTTAGAGAGATGGAATATAGAAATGGTGGTAGTGGATAATGGGGAACAAGCAGTAGAAGCTGTTAAGAGCGATACCTTTGATCTTGTACTGATGGATTTACAAATGCCACTAATGGATGGATATGAAGCGACTGAAAAAATCAGAATGCTTGAAGATCCTTCCAAAAGAAAAATTCCGATTATCGCACTTACTGCTGCGGCGTTGAAAGAAATCAGAGAGAAAGTGTACGCCTCAGGAATGAATGATTTTGTTACCAAGCCTTTTAACCCTGCCGACTTAGAGCAAAAGCTCCTGAGTTTTGTTAAATAAATGAAGCGGACACCCTAAAATTTGTTTCTGGACGAAACAAATTTATTCCCCATGGGAGAGGGGAATTTTCCGAATTTTAAAACCTGAGTCCGTTAATTCAGGTATCTGTGCTATTGCTGGAATGATCTGCGGTTAACGAGCGGCGTAGTCCTGTTCTGGAATATAGATATGGAAAGTAGTTCCTTTACCCTCTTTTGAATCAATTTTTATTTCTCCTTGGTGAAGATCAACGAACTGCTTAATAATTGGAAGGCCAAGACCCGTGCTAATTTCACCCTGAGTTCCCTGTCGTTGGTGCTTTTTGTTCCCGTTAAAGAGCGTGGGTAAAAACTCCTGGGGGATTCCCATCCCTGTATCTGAAACTTTGCAATAAAGAATTCGGGGAGAATCTTTTTGGGCTTTGAATTCTGTCATCAACTCTACAGTATCTCCTGCTTCACTAAACTTCAAAGCATTAGAGATGACATTACTCAAAATAAGTTTGAATTTTTCTTCATCTATGGAGAAAAATTCTGATGTGTGAATACTTATTTTTAATTGTACTTCTTTACCCTTTGCAAGAGGTGCATAAGTATCGATCAAGTCTTCAACAAGATTATCAATATTTACTTTATCCACGTTTATGGTAAGAGTAGAATTATTCTGAAAAAGAGAATTAGAGATCAGTTCAGTGGTATAATTCAGCAGTTTTTTGCTGCTCAACTCTATTATATATAGCATCCGGTCAAGTTCTTCCCGGTCTCCTTCCCAAGCAGTTTGTAAGTAATTAGTGGCACTTATTACACCTGTGATAGGGCTTTTTATATCGTGGCTTACAATACGCAGAAACTGATCTTTTTCTTTGTTAAGCTGGTCAAGCTTGAGTTTCTGTTTACGGAGTTCAAGCCTAACCATTATTTCACTTGCGAGAGTTTCTAAGGCTTTTTTCTGTTCAAGGTTTAACTTTCTCGGTTTGGTATCTAAAACACACAAGGCACCTAATTTGTGACCACACGGGGATTTGAGAGGAGTACCACTATAAAATCTGTAATTGGGATCACCTTCTACATAAAATAAATTTTTGAACCGATCATCCTTTGAAAGGTCTTTTACTTCAAAATTATCGTCACCTAAAACAGTGCTTTGGCAAATTGAGTCGGTGCGAGAAATGGATTTCCCGACTTCCACCCCGGCTTTTGTCCATTGCCGGTCATTATCCATAAAATTTATTTGAGACTTAGATGCACCCGTTAAAATTGTGGCAAGTTCAGCTAAAGCTTCGAACTCCTTTTCCGGGTGGGTATCTAAAATTCCATATTCTTGGAGAACTTGTTGTCGGCTTTGCTCGGTGGGCTTAGTCGTTACTCGATTGTCATAAGTTTTCATTGATCTTCTTTTATGAGTCTGCTATGAGGGCCATTCACTTCCCTTTTTGGAAAGCTGATATTTAGAACGTGGGGATTGCTTAAGGCAAGAGTTATTTTGCCGTGCGTTTGTTTTAGCAAAACGTTGATAAGCTCGTAGTTCAAACCTGTGGCATTTTTTCTATTCTCGTCGAATTGCTGAAGCACCGAATTGCTGTAATCAAATAGCCTGATATCTACTTTATCGGCTTTATCTGTTAAGACTAATTTCATTCCCGAATGCTGTTGATTTTTGTCTGGGCAAAGTTCCGCCAGCAAAGACAATATCTCATTCAATAACATTCCTACAGGAATCGCCTGATTTACATTCAGCTGTAAATCGTCCAGTTTAAATTGAGAAATTACGGGGATATCATTTTTGTGTTTAAGTTTGTTATCTGTAAGCATTTTTTCCAAATATTGGCTGAAAGAAACGTGCGACAGGGTTTCATTTTGATATAACATCTCATGAATTCTCGCAATAGTAGTAATACGAGATTGTGTTGAGCTTAGATGTTTGGCTACGGATACGTCAGAATTATCCATCATTTCGAGTTCGAGAAGCCCTGAAATGATCGCAAGATTATTTTTAACTCTGTGATGCACTTCAATTAACAACGTTTCTTTTTCAGCGAGAGATTTTTCAATGATATTTCGGGCAACTACCTGCTCGGTTACATTCACTGCCTGTATAAATATGCCATATACTTTTTGTTCGTCATCAAAAAGAGGCTTATAAATAAAGTCTAAGTATTTAGTGTGGTCGCAGTTATTAAATTTTATTGATTTTTCTTTAAAGTGGAGGGTTTCTCCACTGTGGAAACATTCGTTTAATAAACTTAAGAAACCCTGATCAGACAGTTCTGGGAAAAGTTCTACAAACGATTCTTCTAATAGCTTATCTACGCCCACAAGTTTTTTAAACTCATCATTAGCGAATGTGAAAACCTGGTCTTCTCCTTCAAGCATAGCAATGGCGGAAGGAGCTTCTTCAAACATGTCTTCCATATGATGGCGAGCTTTTTTCTCTTTCTCTAACAACTCCGTGATTTGATGTTCAAGCTGTCTTCGCTCGGTTATATCCACATACATGCCATAAATAGCTATAATTTCACCATCAATTTCTACAGGTACTCCTCCAATCAGAACTGGAATTTCTTTTCCGTCTTTCCGTACTCGTGTGGATTCAGTCTGAAAACTTTCGTCCATAAAGCTAAACCGAGACAATGTTTTCGCATGTTTACCTAAATTTTTTGGAACAATTACATCATCAAGTACTTTTCCCTTTAATTCAGAACTGGTATAGCCGAAAATTTGCTCAAAACTGGTATTTGAATTTTGGATAGTACCGTCGTTGTTTATAAGAACGATGCCAACCGAAGAGCGGGAAAATAGCTGGCGGAGCATTTCACTGTTTCTCTCTTTTTCCAATTCAACCTTCTTAAGATCATTAAGATTAACCCCTCCGCCCACGGTAAAATGCACTCCATTTTCTTTGAAACCTTTGCCGGTAATATGATAGTGTAAAACTGTTCCCGTTTTAGTGATGCAACGAAATTCTGCATTAACGGGCTCACCGCTATGATCAACAATGAGATAATCTTTGGCTAATTTACGATCTTCCGGATGTACAAGATCAAAAACGTTTAGATTTGAAATTTCCTCTGCGGTGTATTCAAAATCTTGCAGTAATCTGTCATTCCAGCGAATTAATTTCCCATCTTCATTGAAAACAAAAAAAGCATTGGGCAAACTCAGGATGGCTGATTCTGTGAATTTTTTTTCAGCCAGCAACTGCTTTTCAATAATCTTCTGTTCGGAAATATCTTTGAAGTTGATTATAGATCGCGGTTCTCCATTGTCTTGTTGATAGATAGATGAGTTCAGTTCGACGGGAATTAATCGCCCGCTTTTGTGCATGAATTCCAGTTCGCCACTAAAGTAATTATGTTTGGCTTTTTGGTTGAGGGCTTCTGCATTTTTTGGAAGGCTGCTGTCGAAGATAATATCTCTGTGTGTATGCGCCAGCTCTTCTGGTTTGTATCCCAAGAATCTACAAGCGGCAGGATTTGCTTCTAACATGATGCCATCTGGACGGGCAAGAATGATACCTTCTTGTGAATTTTCAAATTGCTGACGGTAGCGTTTGTCACTGATTTTCAGGGCTTCTTCCGAACGTTTTTTATCCGAGATATCTTTGAAAGCCCAACTGGTGATGGAAGCGCCGGAATCATTTCTTAGCAAGCCAACGTGTATTTCTACGGGCACTTTTCTGCCGCTAACGGTAACAACTTCCTTCTCCCCAAGATGATTTTCTTCTTTATTGATAAGTTTTTGAATCTCTTTGGGAGACCCCACCTCAAAGTTCAGGAACTTTGATACGTCTCTGGACAGAAGCAAATCTAATGGAGATTCTAAAAGTCGCGCAGCTGTTCTGTTAGTTTCAATTATCCGGTTATTTTCATCCGTCACTAAAATGCCGTACAGAGAGTTTTCAAAAAACTGTTCAAATTTTTGTTGGGTTTCCCGAATATATTGACGGCTATGGATTTGCGAACTAATATCTTCATTGATTAGAACAGCTCCCTCGCCATTTTCTAAAGTGTTGATAGTAATTTTATACCAGGATTTTTCATCATAAATGTTTACAGGATAATTCAACGTAAACTGATTTTTCTCTCCACTTAAAACAGATTTTACTCCCAGAAACAAACGGAGGGCATAATCATTTTTTTCCAGTATAGGTTCTTGTAGGCTTTTAAGAAAGTTATCGCCTAAATCAGGGCGTACCCATTTTTCCGAAATAGTTTCCTGAGATTTCTTCCATTGATTATTGAAAGCCACGATAATTCCATCCGCATCTGAAACGGCGACGTGCGCATTCAATGCATTTAGAATTTTAATGCTAAACTTGTCCAGGTTTATGCCGGTGTGTTCATTTATTTTCATTTTCCTTTTTGAATTTTTATCCCTCCATAGAAAGATAATTATTCGTAACTCTTTAAAAATGACGCATAAAGCCTATTTTTTTATAGGTAGAAAAGCTTAAACAAGAAACCGTGGATCTAAAATTTATAGGGCACTGTCAGTTCCAATATAATCTTGGCCAGCGGCTATTTTCTGAACTGCTTCTATAAGATCTTTCTCGGCTGGTGTTGATGAAATATATCCATTTGCGCCAGCCTCCATTACAGGCTGAATAAACCTCATATCCAGATATCTATGCATCGCCAATAACGGAATATCAGCTATAATCTCTCTGATTGTTCTCACACTGTCAGTAGGATTTCCTGGAATAGTGCTGAGGTCGCAAATAGCAAGGCTTCTGAAGTTTTTTATAGCAGGAATAGTATTGAATTCTGCGGGATCGATAAACGTAATATTGCACTCAACGCCAGAGCTAAGTGAATCTGAAATTGTGGCATTTGTTTGGTTTAATTTCCCAATAAAAAAAATAGAAAGCATATCGTTTCTAATAGCATTTTTTAAGTGTGCTGACTATCGGAATTTAGATGATTCGGGTAGCTTAAATAAATGGGTAAAAAAGCCTATTTTTGTGTAGGTAAAAAAGCCTAAGTAATTTTTTTGGAAAAACGGTAGGGGGATGAATGTGTGGAAAAGCTGTTGTGAATGGAACACCCCAAAATTTGTTTCTGGACGAAACAAATTTATTCCCTCTGCCAGAAGGGAATTATTTAAAAATTAACTGTGAGTAAACTTTGGGAATTTGCTTTCCATTATTCGCTTATTCTGAATAGGATAACAGGGTAGACCCCTTAAGAGAGCCGGGTGATGGTAGGGGAATTGTAAAAGCTGAGATTAAAACTCAAAACTAAAAGCTGTTCGATGTAAGTTTATGTTTCACCGCATATTTAACAAGGCCGGCGGTATTTTTAGCGCCTATTTTTTGGAGCAGGTTTCGCCGGTGGGCGTCCACCGTTCGAACGCTTAAATAAAGCTTGTCGGCAATTTCTTGGTTTGTATGTTCCTCTACAATTAATTTCAGTACTTCCAGTTCACGTTCAGTGACATGTACTTCACTCGAAGATTTACTTTTAGAAATTACCGGCTTTACCAATTCCTTTAGAATAGATTGGGTAGCGCCGTCACTAAAATAATGTTGATCCTGTATCAGCATTTTTATGGCTTTTAGAAGCTCCTCTTTCCCGGAACTTTTGAGGATGTATCCTGAGGCTCCAGCTGTAATCATCTTACGAATATGATGATCCTCATTGAGCATGGTAAGCGCAAGAACTTTTATTTCGGAATGTTTTTCTTTAATGATTTCAGTGGCTTCAATTCCATCCATAACAGGCATGGTGATGTCCATAACAATTAGGTCAACCTCGTTCGCGTTGCAGAATTCTACAATTTGTTCCCCATGTTCAGCCTCGTAAACCACGTCCAAACCTGGTTCATCTTCAATCATAGCTCTTATTCCGTCTCGCACAATTTTGTGATCATCTACTATCGCTATTTTGATATTAGCCATTAGGTCCCCAATTAATTTCTATTTAACGGAATAATTACGTTAAGAAAAGTTCCTTTACCCGGGGTGCTTTCCACTTCAAAATACCCGTTTAAGGCTCCAACTCGTGTTTTTATAGTCTGCAAGCCTAAGCCTGGGCTGAAGTTAGGAGATTCATAATCAAATCCTACACCATTATCATCTATTGTTAATATTAAATCAAGTGTGTCTACAATTAACTGAACACTGATATTGTTAGGCTTAGCATATTTTACGGCATTAGAAATGCCTTCTTGTGCAATCCGATAAAGATTGAATTCGAGCTCTTTATCAAGTTTTATGGAGTTAACATTTTGGAAAAAGCTGATAACTGTATCGGAGTTGTTCTTATAGTTGTCAATTAAAGCTTCCAGGGCTAATACGAGCCCGTAATCTTCTACAACCCTTGGCATTAAGTTGTGAGAGATGCTGCTTGTTTCATTGATCGCATGTTTTAGCAGGTTCAGTCCTTTGGCAAACTGAGCCTGCTTTTTTTTGCTGATGGATGGTACTTCATCTTTCATGGCGTCAAGATTCATATTTGCCGCGGCAAGATATTGCCCAAGGCCATCGTGTAATTCCCGGGCTAAACGTGCCCGCTCTTTATTCTCCCCCTCTACTAAAGAAGCAATTACCCGTTCATCGGCTTTTTTCTGCTCCGTAATGTCATTAACAAGAATTAGCCTGTATCTATTACCAAAATAATCGATTGAGGAGCTGGTGATTTTTACATTTATGAGATCTCCATTCTTTTTTAAATGCCGCCATTCCCTGGCCTCTATGAATTTTTGTTTACGGTTTTTGATGACGCTTTTTAATTTATGGTAATCTCCTTCCGGACGGATATCTAATAAATTCATTGAATAAAATTCCTCCCTGGAATAGCCATAATGCTTAACAGCAGCTTCATTCACTTCTTTGAAGCTTAAATCCTTCGGGTCGAAAATCCACATGGGAAGAGGATTTTGCTCAAACAGCTGCCGGTATTTTTCTTCTGATTCCTGAAGCTTTTTCTTTGCCAATTTCTTTTCTGTAACATCATTAAGGGCACCAACCATCTGAATGGCCGCACCATTTTCATCCCTTATTACATATCCATTATCTTCTATGAAAGCAATGGAACCATCCGCACGCTTTATGCGATATTCCTCGTACCAATGTTTTGCTTTAGAAGCCAGCGCTTTTTCTAAGCTTTTTGAGGCGTGTTCCAAATCCTCCGGATGTACAGCATTTGTCCAGGAAGAGAGGCCTTCAGAAAGGTCTTCCATTTTATAGCCGAAGTTTTTTTCAAAGCCATCACTCCACCACAGCAGATTATTAACCACATCTAAATCCCAGATAACATCACTGGCAGTGTTAGCAACCAGCTCAAACCTTTCTTTTTCTTTTTGAAGCTTGATTTCCGCTTCTTTTATTTCTGTTATATCTCTCACTACGCTAATGATAAGATCGAGCTTCCCATCTTCGCCGTACACGCTCGAAACGGTATGATCTGAATAGAATATTTCCCCGTTTTTTTTCTTCATTTTGAACTCAGTCTGGAAAACTCCCTTCGTCTTGATGTCTTCCGTAGAGATTTCCTGAAATTCCTGAAATGCAGCTTCATTTTGATGAAGAATATCTGTTGATGCCCCAATCAGCTCTTCCTTGCTATATCCGAACATTCGTTCAGTGTAAGGGTTACAGTCTATGATTGTGCGTGTTTTTGAACTTAAAATTAATACACTTTCCTCAAGGCTCTCAAAGGTTTTTTTCATTAACTGTTGAGATTTTTGCAACTGAAACTGAGATTCATAACTCTCGGTAATGTCTTGAATGGTGCCACTTATGAATCTGGCTTTTCCATCATCATCATATTCAACTTCCCCCATCTCATGAAAATGCCCAAGCTCTCCAGACTTTCTTGCCACGCGATAATGAACATCAAGGTGACCGGTTTTTAAAGCTTTGCTGAAGGTGCTTCTAAAATGCTCTCTGTCTTCTGGATAAATTATATTAATTAAATTTTCAAAATCTGTATCAGTCTCTTCTTTGTTGATGCCCAACACATTGTAAAATCCATCCGACCAGATGGCATGATCGGTTTCTAAATTTCTATTCCAGTGCCCGATAAGTGCAATTTCTTCAGCTCTTTTGTAACGAGAGGTTAATTCTTGAAGAGCTTTCTCATTCTTTTTCTTATGAGTAATGTCTCGGATTACACTTACAACTTTATCAACTTCCCCATTATCTTTTCTTACGAGAGTGATGGTGTTATCAGTATTTATAATGCTCCCATCCTTTTTGAGCATCACAAATTCAGTATTAAAAACGCCTTTTTCTTCAATACTTTTTTGTGCAAGCTCCCTGAACTCCCGAAATTTTTCATCAGATAGGTGCAGTTTACTTGTGGTGCTGCCAATCAGCTCTTCACTGGCATACCCGAAAATATGTTCCGTACTTTTGTTTGCTTCTACAATAGTGAGCATATCAGGGTCTAAAACTGTAACACTCTCGTTCAGGCTCTCAAAGGTCTTCAATAAAAGCTCCCGTGATTCTTGAATTTTAGACTGCGAAGCCCTTAACTCCGTCACGTCCAATCCTATGCCAATCCTGGTGTCGTCAGAAAGACGAATGTTAGACCACTCATGAGTACGAATATCGCCGTTTTTGGTTTGCACGGAAAACTCCTCCCATATACCATCTGCTTGTTTCATAATAGCTAAAGCCCGCAGCCTCTCTTTTTTATCAGGATAACAAGCATCCATGAAATCGATTTCCTGAAGCTCCGTATTCTTCCAGCCTAAAAGATTTTCAAAAGCCGGATTTACGCGAATAGTTTCAATTTCTGGATTGTAAATGGTTATCATTACCGGGATCGATTTAAAAATTCGTTCGAAAATCTCGGTATCCTTTTGGTATTTTTCCTCCCGTTTTTTTTGTTCGGTAATATCAGCAACAACGCCCATTAATTTTGAAGCCTTTCCCATGTCATCATGCTGAATAGCACCCCGACTATGCATCCAGCGGGTGCTGCCATCAGCTTTGATAATTCTGTAAGAAACGTTATAAGGTGTTTCATTTTGAACAGAATCCATATAAGCCTCAAACACAGGGTTTTTGTCGTCGGGATGAAGTGAATCAATCAAATCTTGCAGGTGCCAAACCGAAGGCTGATTATCTACGCCGATTAACTTCATATCCCCTTTTGAGGGAATACTTTTATGTGTTTTGATGTCCATACTCCACGCAGCCATACTTGCCGCTTCCAGAGCGTCATTGATAACTTTTTTTTCTGAGTGAATTTTTTTGTTGCTGACTTCGATGAGCAGGTAAATAAGACCGGCTGAGCAGGTTATAAAAATAAACCCCTTCAGAGTTTGTAGTTTGGAGAGCACTTGGAGGTCATCCGTTATCCATTCAACCAGGAAATCAGAAAGTAAGATCCAGAATAAGGCTACTACTAAATACGCAAAAGTTAATGACAGAGCATTGAGCTCTAAAATCTTAGGAATACTTCTCATAGTTCAGATATTTGCCAAATGAATTAAACAAACAAAGAGCTTTTTTAGATAAACAACAAGCGCTAATTTGCTGTACTTTACTTCGAATTAACCTGCCAAGAGATAGCAGATAGATAGAGTAAAAGATTGCTAAATACTATAGTGACGGTTATAAATAACACTGGGAACTATTTTAATGCACAATAGGTGATTCAGGAAGGAAGACGAGGGATGTTTTTTTACTGGCAACGAGATAGCAGTAGAAAAAAAAAGAAAAAAAAATTGCATATATAAAGTATACCTACCATATTGAGTGTGCCTAATGAAAGCGCTTTTATAATTGAGCGCACATAATAACAAGTAGCAATGAAAGGACTCGGTATGAAAGTAGTTTTGTCGCAATGGGAATTAACGAGCTATAAGAAACAAATAGCTTTTTTGGCATTCTTTTTTTTGCCGGTAATTATTTTTGCTCAAAGCATAAATGAAGCTACAATTAGCGGCCAGGTAATAGATTCCACTTCAAATGAACCGATTTTTGGCGCAAATGTTTTTATAACGGAATTATCTAAAGGAGATGCTACAGATGCTGACGGAAATTTCAGTGTGAGAGCAGTACCGGCAGGGGTGTACCAGGTGCGGTTTTCTTATTTAAGCTACAGAACAAAGACAGTTGAAATTGAGGTTGATGCAGGAGAGACATCCGTAGTTAGGGTGGCGCTGGTTCCGGATTTTGTGATGGGAGAAGATATTCAGGTTATGGCGCAGGCTGCCGGGCAAATATCGGCAATCAAAGATCAGCTTCAATCCAATACCATAGTAAATGTAGTTTCTGCGGAACGTATAAGTGAATTACCGGATCAGAATGCGGCTGAGTCTATAGGTAGGTTGCCGGGAGTTTCTGTGCAACGTAATGCAGGGGAAGCGCAAAAAATAGTGGTACGCGGCTTGTCTCCTAAATTTAATTCGATAACTGTGAACGGAGTTCGTATTCCGGGAACCGACGCGAATGATCGCTCTGTAGACTTAAGTTTAATTCCTTCTGATATACTTAGTGGGATAGAAGTTTTTAAAGCACTCACCCCTGATAAAGATGGAGACGCGGTTGGCGGAACAGTTAATTTATTAGTTCGCAGGGCCCCTTCAGGATTTAAAGGGGATGTAAGATTACAAACCGGGTACAATGATCTTTATAACGAATTTGGCCAATACAAAGCAAATTTCAACATAAGTAACCGATTTCTGAATAATAAACTGGGTGTACTGCTAACCGGAAGCATTCAGCGTGCTAACCGAAGTTCAGAAACTCTTGAAGCTGATTATACTTATAGGTTAGAGACTAAAAATCTGGAAATTGAAAATCTCAATCTTGCTGATATCATCGAAACAAGGGACAGGTATGGGGCAAGTCTTTCAATGGATTACAATCTGGAAAACGGCAATTTATTTTTTAGCAGTTTTTGGGGAAGTACCGACAGAGATGAGCTGAGAAGAAGAAAACGCTATCGTGTCGGTAATGGCAGGGTTGAATATGACCTTCGCGACAGAGAGATCAATAATCAAATTTATTCTAATGCATTAAGGGGAGAGCATGATCTGGATTGGTTACAAATCGACTGGCAGGCGGCTCACTCCTATACTCTCACCCGGCAACCCTTTTCCGTGTATTCCAGATTTCAGGAATTAACTGCCTACAAAGATGGCTTGATTGATGATCAGGGCCCCGAACCTATTCCTGATTTTGCCCGCAATGATCTAAGTAGAACCTTTTTTCTATATGGAACTTATAACCCTGAACGAGGAACAGACAGAGATTATGTAGGTGAAGTCAACTTCAAAATTCCTTACAAATTATTCTCGAGTGTAGATGGTTTTGTGAAATTCGGTGGCAAGTACAGAGATAAGAAAAGAGTTCAGGAAAAAGACGAACGACAAACCGGTTTTGGGGTTGTAAGTGAAATCGGACAGACGAACCCAGATCTCTATAATTTATATAATGACACTCATATAGCTATGGGTAACTTCATAGATCCTGATTTCAATAAAACAGGTTTTTTAAATGGAGAGTACGTTTTTGGGCCGGGCCTGAATTATGGCAAGTTGAATAACTTCTATGAAACATATCAAAATCAATATCAGGTTAACAGGTTTCTGGAACTTTCTGATTACATAGCTGGCGAATCTATCAGTTCTGCTTATTTAATGACCCAAATACAAATTGGCAGCAAATTAATGATTCTCCCTGGATTCAGGTACGAGCTTACCGAAACTTTTTACGAAGGAAAGGCGGGTAATTTAACTGGTAATCTCGGCGTAAATGGGGAATTGGTTGATACCACCGGCGGACAAACCTATGGTGAACTGCTGCCTATGGTTCATTTGAAATATCAAATTACCGATGGGATAGATATCCGTTTTGCAGTAACCAGAACCTTAAGCCGCCCTGACTATTTCAATCTTGTTCCCTCAGAGATAATTAATGAAGCGGAATTAACTATAAACAGAGGAAACCCTGACATAAAGCATACTACTGTAATGAATTATGATGCTTTTTTATCATTCTATAAAAACAGTATCGGGTATTTCTCGGTTGGGGCCTTTTATAAAGAACTGAAAGACATTGATTACATAAAAGTGGGTAGAATTTTTGATCCCGAAAGTGAATTTAATGGATTTAGGTTAACAGAACCTATAAACGGAGATGAATCGACTGTATATGGTGTGGAATTTGACCTTCAGACTGATCTTCGTTTTTTGCCCAACCCACTGAACGGTTTCATACTGAATACCAACCTTACTTACATACACTCTGAGACCTTCTTTCCCTTATTACTACAAGGGCCAAGAAGTACAGAGCCGCCCTATCGTGCTACCTACATCGATACCTCAAGGGCGGGAAAATTACCTGGTCAACCGGATATGGTAGCAAGTGTATCATTAGGCTACGAGAAGGGAGGGTTTTCCGGTAGACTTTCGTTTTCATACCAAAAGGAGATTCTGGAGCGCGTTGGAGCCGTGCCCGAGGAAGATATTGTAGACGACAGTTATGGTTATTGGGATTTAGCTATTAACCAAAAATTCAAAAAAATACCTGACTTCACTTTTTTTGTTAACGTGAATAATCTCACAAATGAATCTGAGAAAACGTACGCTGGTTCTTCTAATAAATTAGGAAGGAACGAGGTTTTTGGAATAACAGCTGATACTGGTATTAGATATAGATTTTAATTGAAGAATGCACTAACACGCAACAATGCGATACAATCAATCCATAAGGCCAAGGAGGCTTATATGAACATGACGAATACTACTACTACTACTACTAAAATCAGTAAGATGCTGTCACGGTATTTTTTCTGGTCAGCAAGCATAGCTATTGTTTTGATGGCTACAAGTAATTTCGCTTACGCTCAGCGAACAGTTAATGTGGAATCAGGTCCTGGTACGTTAAATGAAGCTATAGCTTCTGATACCACCGATACTGGTGCACGTATAGATTCTAATACAGTATATGTGTTAGAAAGAGATGGCTTCTATTTATTGGAAGGAACCATTCAAAACCGTGGATATCATTTATCTATTGTTGCAGAAGATGGTGAGGGTGAAAGGCCACAGTTGGTACCCGCAGTAGGAGATGGAGGTGTTTCAGGACGTCCATTCCGCCCCCGAGGTGATCTGACTCTTCGCGGTTTATATGTAACCGGTGAAGATGAGGAAGGTGCTTTAAATGGTGACCTTCGCATTATTCGTGTAAGTGAAAATAATGTGCGGATTATTATTGACGACTGTCATCTTGATAAAGATGGCCAGGCTGCTTTCCGTATCGATAACGCCGGAAACCGTCTTTTCATAACTAATTCTATTATTAGTAATATAGGGACAACTGCAAGCCCTGATAACGGAAGAGTAATTGATGACCGTGGGAGCCAAATCGATACCTTGGTTATGGAGAATAATTCCTTCTACAATATTACAAGTAACGTGGTTAAGGATTTTGGTGGCGAAATAAACTACGCCCGAATCAATCACAATACAGCCGTGAATATTGGTAAAAATGGTGCTTATCAATTAGGAACAGTACTGGATCTTGTTTTTACCAATAATCTTATTATTGACGGTGCTTTCTACGGACGCCCTGCAAATGAAAATGAAGCCTCTCCTTTATCTGTTGTTGAAGTTGATTCATTGACACCAACTCAATTAGATTCCTTAGGTGCTCCCTCAATAGAGATTAGTAACAACAATATTTACCGATCTGCTGCATTAAGCGATGCTTACCCAGACACTGTTGTTGAGGCTACTTTTTATAATCCAACATCCGCCGCCTATATCGCTGAAGCTGGTACAGGTGATACAAATATTTCAGAAGAAGTGGAATTTACAGCCGGACCTGCAACTCCTGTAGAGGTTGTAACTTCTTTTTACTCAAGCCCGGGTGCTACCCAGCCTGATATGCCTACTGATGGTGAGCCATTTGATTTTGGTTATGCCAACACCTTTGACTCTTATACTGCAGGAACTAACGGCCAACAACTTGGTTCGTTGATTTGGCATGGTGGCATGACGGTCGGAATTGACGATGAGATTGCTGTTAATTCTCCTGAATCATTTGAGCTACACGGTAACTACCCGAACCCATTCAACCCTACAACTAACGTTTCTTTCAACCTGCCTCAGGCAGCACAGGTATCTGTAGACGTATTTAGTGTGATTGGACAAAAGGTATTGAGTGTTCCTGCTCAGCAAATGACTTCTGGTGCAAATCAACACATCATGATCGATGCTTCTGCTCTTACTTCAGGGATGTACATCTATCGGGTAACGGCTAAGACAGCCAACAATACTATGATCAATACCGGTCGGATGACTCTTATTAAATAAATTACATTCAGATCACTGGAGAGTTCGTGAAAGAGCTCTCCATTTTAAAACATTACAATAGTCTGAGAGCATATTAGATCATCTTTAAAGGGCTCTTAAATCAATAAATGAGAAAGATATTCATTCGCACACTTACGACGGGAAAGGTGCAAAATTATAGAAGAAATCAATGATCATGTCGAAGAACTCTGTTATCACACGAAGCTTTTTTGGGGTCGTATTAGGGATGTTAGCAACAGCCTGCACTTCGCAAAGTCCACAGCCTATTCAGTTTGAAACAGCACCCTATTTCTTTGATATAGGCGCGAATAATTCTGAAGTAGGAGAAGAGGCCTATCTTTTAACGCCTGATTTTCAATACTCGGAAGAAAATGCATACGGCTGGCTTTCCAGCAAAGCAAAAACATTTGAACACACCGAATGGGAAAGGTCGCGCGATGCTTTTTTGATTGACGGTGCTTCCAATGAAAAATGGGAATTCAAGGCAGATATCCCGGAAGGAGAATGGTGGCTTGCGCTATGGTATGAAGCTGGTTTCGAAGATTCCAGTACCATTCAAATTATGGTAAACGGCGAAAACACAACCCCGGAACTTCAGGCCTTCACAGAAGGCGCAGAAGCAAGAGTAGACATTCAGAAAATGTATCGGGTTGTACAGCAGAAAGTAGAAGTTACAGATAGCGGGATCACATTTTCTTTAACTGGTGATAAAGATATTGTTCGATTGAACGGCTTTGCCCTTATTCCTGATCCCGGTAGCGCAGAAGAGGAAGAGTTACTTCAACTCTCAAACAAAATTAAAGAAGCGGGTACTTTCAATAGTCAGCAGGAGCTGGAGCATATTCTTACCGAATTAGACCAATTGGCGGATCAGGAAGAGTACCGCAGTTTTACGGCTTACTGGAAACTTCAGGTAGAGCTGCTTCAAAAAGCGGAAAAATATTTTAACTATCGTGGATGGAGTTGGGCAACCGAAGAAACCGGTTTGGGTTTATTCGATCACTTGCATCAGTCAGTGATGCTCTACGATGGGTTACTGAATCATGAAAATCCTGAAGAAAACCCTCTTTATGAACGAGCGCTTTGGCATCGTGGCCGGCTTTTACATTGGTTATGGCTGGAACGTGGCACCGAACGTGAAAGTGATGCGGCAAAAAGAGACTTGAAAAAAATATATGAGCTGCACCCGAACGATGAAATTGTACAGATGTACAACGGATATCAGATAGACAGTCCAGATCCTTTTGATGAAATGCAGAAGCCTGCCAATGCCCCTGATTGGGCTTTTGCTCAGTGGGAGGTGATGAATCGCCTGAAGCACATTGTTGACTGGTGGGTTTTAGAACAACAATCAGAAAATGGAGAATTCGGCGGAAAATTTGGGGATGACGTGGAAATTCTGAGATTCTGGTCACCTCTTATACTTTCCGGAGATTCAATCGTTTACCGGGGCTGGAAAAAACTGGCAGATGGAGTATGGAATAGCAACAAGGTTTATCAAGGTTATGCGAAAAATCCCAGCGACGTAGAGCATTCTTCCGAGTTTATTTCTGATACTGCGCCGCTTATGGTTTTATATACTGATGATCCTGTTTATGAAGAACGCCTTGCTTATTCAGCCGATCATTTCAGGAATTTATGGACCGGCTTTAATGAAAATGGCCATCGATTTTTTAAATCTTCCTGGTTCAGCTCTACTGAAGTGGAAATGGAGCCACCAAAAAACCGCGATGTTCCCTATACCACACGTGCAACAAAAGCGGTGCGCTACTATGGCTGGAAATCCAAAGATCCGGAAACATTACAGGCACTGGAAGAATGGGCAGATGCTTGGCTACATGTCTCCCAACGTACTGATAAAGGCAAGCCTAAAGGTATAATTCCCGCTTCTATAGAATATCCGAGTGAATCATTTAATGGTGATGAACCTAACTGGTATACAGCTAATATGTTCTGGGATTACTTTGAGTGGAGTGGCGGCTCTGCTATCCTTGACCAGTTACTTTTTACCTGGACTATAACCGGAGATGAAGATTATTTAGAACCAATTGTTCAGCACCTGGACTTGGTCTCAAAATACAAGGGTAGTTTATCGGCTCCGGTAGATTCATTTGAGCAAGGCTCTGAAGCCTGGGCCGCCCATAAATTAGGAAACAGCAGCGGTTTTTGGGATTTAGTTGGAACATGGCGCCTGCTTACCGAAAATGGAAACTATGACGAGTTAATTATAGAGCATGGTACACCTTTTATAAAGTACAGGCTCACCGGAAATGAAGAGCATTTGGTTGAGGGAATTCAACCCTATTTAGAAACCATCAGGTACAATTTCCCCATGCTCACCAGCGAGGCAATACATACCGATCGTGTGCATATTGCCCCGGGCAATGAACGAGAAGCTGGAATTTTACAAGGTATGATAACAGGTTATGGCATCTCTGAAAGTGCTTCTCCCTACATAGCAATAAGTTGGGAGGAAGCCAGCCGGGATATCACCTATTTAGTAACAGATAGCGATTCTACAAGGTTAAATATGGATTTGTATTCATTCTCTGAAAAAGAAGAAAATGCGACAATGAGGCTATGGCAGTTAAAACCGGGGTTCTATAACCTGATAATTACATCAGAAGGCAATCAGGTTAGCAAGGAGGAGATTAAGGTGCGGCGTGGGGGAGACAGGTTCAGTATTTCCTTGTCAAATCAGAAGCCTGTTAAAGTTGCCATCACCCAGAAAAATTAACAAAATAATGGATTCAAAAACTAACTCGGGATTTCTAAAAAAATTCAAATTATTCATTCTTTCTATTGGCCCTGGCTTATTCATAATCGGTTACAATATTGGTACTGGCAGTGTAACCACTATGGCCGCAACAGGTGCTGAATATGGCATGATGCTCGCCTGGCCCTTACTCCTGTCGTGCATATTCACTTATATTTTAATTGTGGTTTTTGGAAAATACACCGTGGTTACAGGAGACACGGTAATCCACAGTTACAGGAAATACTTTGGTAAACCGGTGGCTTTGTTTGTATTGATTGCTCTACTGTTCAGCGAAGCTGTTTCCAGTATTGGTGTTATGGCAATAGTTACACAAGTAGTTCAAGAATGGTCGCGGCCTTTAACTGAATCTGGTGAAGGCATTAATCCCATTTATTCAGCGCTGGTTTTCGGAGCTATTTTATACGCCCTTTTCTGGAATGGCCGCCAGCGATTTTTTGAGAAAGTGCTTGCCGTTTTTGTGGGTTTGATGGGAGCCAGCTTCCTGCTTACCATGTTTATGGTTATTCCTGATCCTATAGAAATTATTACCGGATTGGTTCCTAAAATGCCTGAAGATTCAAATGCTTCTCTTTTGATTGCTGGAATGGTTGGTACAACAATGGGAGCGGTTATATATGTAGTTCGTTCCATTCTTATAAAAGGAAAAGGGTGGACGTTAAAAGATTTCAAGCTCGAAAAAAGAGATGCCATCATTTCTGCCAGCTTAATGTTTTTTTTAAGCATAGCTGTGATGGCTTCAGCGGCTGGAACTTTGCATCCGCTGGGTTTGAAAGTAGATAACGCCATCGATATGGTGAATTTACTTGAACCACTCGCGGGCAGGTTCGCCCTTTCGATATTTGTAGTAGGGATAGTAGCAGCCGGATTGTCTTCCTTATTTCCGATTATAATTTTAGCTCCCTGGTTAATTGCAGATTATAAAAATGAAATAGCCGACATGCAGTCATCGTCTGCGCGCTGGATGGTTTTTGGTGTGCTCTCACTCGGCTTGATAGTTCCCATATTTGGAGGAAGGCCTGTACTTGTTATGATTGCCTCCCAAGCATTTATAACTGTGGTAACCCCGCTTGTAATCGGGCTGATGCTCATTCTGTTAAATAGAAAATCACTGATGGGTGAACATGCTTTAAGTACATTTAAAAATATACTGGTAGGGGTAACCCTGCTCTTTTCCATAGCTATGGCTTTGCTTGGCATTATTGGAATACTTGGTTTATAAAATGAATTTTAAATTTTTAGATAAGGAATATGCTTTACCCTCAACAAAATAATTATCGGGCCATTTTCGATTTAGCTGGATACTGGAACTTGAAAGCAGATCCGGATGAAAACGGACATCGGGAAAAATGGTTCGCCTCCGAACTCAAGGGTGAAGTTCATCAAATTGCCATTCCGGGTTCCTGGAATGAACAGTTGACAGAACAAGGATTACGTAATTTCGTGGGGAAAGCCTGGCACGAAACTTATTTTACGATTCCGAAAGCCATGCAAGAACAACACAAGATATGGTTACGTGTAGGCGCCGCTGATCATAAAGCCGAGGTTTGGCTAAATGGAAACTATGTAGGTGAACATTCTGGCGGATATATGCCATTTGAATTGGATTTAGCGAATCATCTAAATGTTGATGGAGGGAAAAATCATTTGGCAATTTGTGTTGATAGTAAACTATCAATGCACACGCTTCCACAGGATGTTGACCCAGAATCTCCTTTATATAGTACTCCGCAATATGAACGCCGGCATTTATTTCCGGCTACCCGTTTCGATTTTTTCCCTTATGGCGGCCTTACCCGTTCTGTACAAATTGTAGCTACTCCTGAAGAACACCTTGCTGGAATAAGAATAAATACCACACTGGAAGGACAGGTTTCCGTAAAAGCGGAAACCATCTCAAACCTGAACCTAATGGTTCAGGTTTTTGATTCAGGCGGCAAAGAGGTTGCATCAAGTATTAACTCAAATTCAAAAGAAGCAACGCTAAAAATTTTAGACCCTAAACTTTGGTCGCCCTCTAATCCTTATCTATATACTGCCAGGGTATCACTGGTAAATGGTAAAGAAATTGTAGATGAGTATGAAGAGCAGTTTGGCTTTAGAGAGATAAGAACTGAAGGCGGTAAAATTTTCCTCAATAATGAGCAGCTGTTTTTAAGTGGGTTTGGTAAGCATGAAGATTTTCCAATAGTTGGCCGGGGTCAATTTCGACCGGCGTACATTCGCGATTATGAGTTAATGCGCTGGATTGGGGCTAATTCATATCGTACAAGCCATTATCCCTACGATGAAGAAATGATGCGCTTGGCAGACAAGCTCGGGTTCTTGATTATAAATGAAGTTCCAGCAGTGAGTCTTGGTTTTTGGAGTGATGATTTTAAGGAGCTAAAACCGTTACTCGAAAATCATAAAAAAGCAATCAAAGAACTGATTGAAAGAGATGCCAACCATCCAAGCGTTATTAGCTGGTCGGTAACTAACGAACCTAATTTATGGGCTGAAGAACATTACCAGAATGGAGCCTCTAAAAAATATTTTAAGGAAATCTATGATTTCACTAAATCGCTTGACAAGACCCGCCCGATTATGTCGATCTCAATGGCGGCTTTTAAAGAAAACGATGTAGTTCTTGAATCCTGCGATATTATTGGCATAAATCGATACTACGGCTGGTACACAAATCCCGGAGATTTGAATGATGCTGCTAAGGAACTCGGCAGAGAGCTGGACGCCACTTACGAGAAATACGGAAAACCCATTATGGTAACAGAATTTGGAGCCGATACTGTGGAAGGGCTTCACGCAACTACCGCACAATTATTTACGGAGGAGTTTCAAACCGCCTTCATTATGAAATATCTTGAAGTGATGGAAGAACGTGATTTCGTGGCTGGTGCCCATGTTTGGAATTTTGCTGATTTTATGACACCACAGCATTTTCGGCGCGTGGTTCTAAATAAAAAAGGCGTATTCACTCGAGACAGGCATCCCAAAGGTGTAGCGTTCAAACTGCGAGATCATTGGAATTCTCTCAAAAAAATAGCAGAAACTCATCGCCCCAAAAAACCAAAACCCGGCTTTTTGGTAGCGGATGTTAAAGCAAAGAAAGCAGAATAAATGAGCACTAAGAGATTAAAAATATGGCATGTGGGAAATTGGTGCATTCATATTGGCCAAACCTACGTTGAATCACCATTTGAAGCACCAAGTAAAGATGTGGAAGTGTTGAACTATGCGAAGCCGTTGATCGATGCGCTGAGGAAAATTCCAACCTCCGAGGTTATCACTCAGCCTTCTTGGGAGATGTACCGAATGTCTCCCGAAGAATTTGATGAACGCCTGGAGTGGGCAGATACAATTATTTTTGCGGATGTGGAAACCAAATGTCTGATGTTACACCCCGATTTTTTCAATCGTGCAAAATGGAACGACAGTTATATGACATTTCCCGACCGTTTTGATTTGCTCAGAAATTGGGTGGAAAAAGGTGGTCATTTTCACATGAATGGAGGATGGCTGAGTTTTTCCGGTGAATTGGGAAAAGGAGGCTGGGGACGTTCCCGATTTAAAAACGTGCTGCCAGTTGAGTGCCTTCAGCGAGACGATCTTATCGAGTCTACTTCCAGCTACAAGGTAAGATGTAATCTGCCCGGCCATAAGTCTATGCAGAACCTTGACTGGAATACAGTACCTCCTATTCTGGGATTTAATGAAACTAAGATGAAGCCATCAGCCAAAGCTATAGTGGAAATTGAAAATCAGGGAGAGTGGCATCCACTACTTGCAGAGCATGACTTTGGGAATGGCAGAGTAACTTGCTGGATGACGGGGGCAAGTCCGCATTGGGGTATCAACTTTATGAAATGGGAGTTTTATCAGCAATTCTGGTCGCAACTTTTTAATCCAGAAGCATGAATTTTAGCACCATTGACTGGGTAATTTTGGTCACTTACTTGTCTATAACCATCTATATCGGGATTTGGGTGAAGAAGTATGTGCAAAATCTCAGCGGTTATATTGTGGCCGGCCGAAAAATCAAAGTGTCACTTGGTATTGCTACTTTCACAGCCACTGAACTTGGAACCGTTACTTTTGTATACTTCGGAGAACTGGGATATGTAACAGGTTTCTCTTGTTTCATTATTGGGATTCTGGCTTTGATCGCTTATACCACGGTTGGTAAAACCGGGTTTATTATAGAAAAGCTCCGCGAATACGGGATGATGACCATTCCCGAATTTTACGAACTACGTTTCAATAAAAATGTACGGGTAATTGGTGGCATGATATTGTTCATTGGCGGAGTGCTGAATATGGGTATTTTCCTCAAGTTTGATGGTATTTTCCTTTCTGAAGTCATGGGTTTTGGTCCACAAGCACTTGGATTCATAATGACTTTTATGCTCATAATTGTGATGTCCTATACTATCCTTGGAGGGATGTTTTCAGTTGTAATTACAGACTTTATGCAATATGTGGTGTTATCTGTTGCCATGCTTGCTACAACTGTTATTGTACTATTGGAAGTTGATTTAACATCCATCTCTGCAACTTTGGATACACAATTTGGAGAAGCAGGGTATAACCCAATAATAAACCCTCGGTTTGGGTGGAGCTTTATTGTGTGGATATTGGTGACGAATGTAGCCGCAGCATCTTTATGGCAACCGGGCACATCTAAAGCGCTTTCGTCTGAAAGTCCTGAGGTAGCTAAAAAAGTTTTTTGGGTTACGGGATTAACATTCGCGGGCCGCGCCATGATTCCTATGTTCTGGGGAGTTGCGGCGCTGGCCTATTTTGGTGCCGGTGAATCAAGCACCGCCGCAATGCCGATGCTGTTGGGGGAGATACTGCCCGTTGGTTTGCTGGGATTACTCGTAGCTGGTTTATTGGCAGCCTCGATGTCTACCTACAGTTCGTATGTGCTGGCCTGGAGCTCGGTATTAACACTTGATGTCATCTCATGTCTCAAGCCCGGCGGCTTCAGTGAAAAGAAAACGATCTGGATTGCGCGTTTTATTTCAGGTTTGATTGGTCTGTTTCTTTTGGTATTCGGGTTATGGTATCAAATTCCCGAAACAGCATTTCAGTACATTTTTATAACCGGAACCATGTACACCGCCGGCGCTCTGGGAACCGTAACTGCCGGTTTATACTGGAAAAAAGCCAATGATGTAGGCGCTCATGCAGCCTTGATTCTCGGAGCTATTGTACCGGCAGGCTTCCTGATTCTCGAAAAGTTTTCAGATTCATTGCCCACTTGGCTTTTCTTTGTAACCGATGTGAATTTTGTAGGGTTTCTGAGTTTTATCCTGGCTGCATTAGGCATGATTTTAGGCTCTTTATTAACGCAAAAGTCGACACCGGCTAAAGTTATCAACGAAGCGGAGATTAACTATGAGTGACGGAACCCTTATCTGGATGATTATTTTTGCCATTTTTGCAATCATATTTTTTGCAGTAGCTGCGGTTGTATCAGTAAAAGGAGTTGCAGACATCAAAGATCTTATGAACGATCCTGACTTAAATAAGTAAACATGATTCACCCGCGTATCACATGTTGTTATCTATACACCATCAGCAAATATGGTTATCCACCTGCGGCCGAGAAAACGCTGGATTACCTTGATGAGTATAAAAAAATGGGATTCACTTCCGTGGAGTTGGAAGGAATAAGGCAAGAGCATTTGTTGAAAATGTTCGGTATGAAAGAAGCCCTCAAAGTAAAATTAGACGAGTTAGAGTTACAAGTTCCATACTTTTGCGCAGTACTTCCGGGTTTATCTTCATCAAATGCGAAAGTGAGAAATGAAAATCTGGAACTTTTCAGAAAAGGATGTGAAATAGCCAGTCATTTTGAATCAAAAGGAATTCTTGATAACGCTCCACTTCCTCCCTATCAATTTCCGGATGACATTCCTGTAGTGCGACATTACCATGAAGACGTAATTCAGGCCGCTAAATTTCCTGCTGATTTAAAATGGGACAATTACTGGAAACAGTTGATTTCTACTTACCGTCTGGCTTGTGATATAGCTGCTGAATATAATCTCAGTTATCAAATGCACCCTGCTTCTGGCGTTCTTTGCGCAACTACAGATGCTTTTTTGTATTTCCATGATGCAGTAGGAAGAGACAATCTCCGTTTCAATTTTGATACGGCAAATCAATTTGCGCTGAAAGATAACCTGTTGCTGTCTCTGCGGCGCTTGGCAGACTACATCGATTACATACACATTTCGGATAATGGTGGAGAAAGAGTAGAACATCTCCCTATTGGAAACGGAGTCATTAGATGGGATGATTTTTTTGAGACACTTGATATTATCGGTTTTGAAGGACATTTCGGAATTGACATTGGCGGAGCAGAATCGGGAGTAAATGATCTCGACAGAGCTTATACAGATGCGGTAACATTCATAGAAAATAAAACGGGATTAAATTGATGAATAAGATCAAAATTGCAGCCACTTTCATATGTATTCTTTTTACTGGTGTGATTACAGTATTGCATGCCCAACAGGTTTCGTTGGTTCCAAATCCACAGCAGATAGAGTTTAGTGAGGGTGTTTTTTCTCTTGAGGGCGAACTTTCCACACATTTTTATCTGAATGATGAAAAAGAAGAAAAATTCCTTTTCGGGCAACTGGAGAACGAGTTTGCCACATATTTCTCCTCTGGTATTTTTCTGGAGAGGAATAAATCGGGGAAGAAAATCAGTATCGGAATTTCCGGAAAAAGCCGTGAGTTTGATCGGCTCATCAAACAAAAGAATATCGTACCTGATACACTCCTGAGTGACGAAGGTTATTTCCTGCTAATCAGCAAAGAAGAAATAATTATTTCGGCAAATACAAAAAGAGGAGCATTTTATGGGGTGCAATCTCTAAAGCAACTCATTCGAACGAACCGGTTAAAAAAATCCATTCCCGCCTTAAGAATAAAAGACTGGCCAGATTTGGAAATACGTGGTATGATGGACGATATCAGCCGCGGCCCGGTTCCCACAAAAGCGTATATGCGCCAACAAATAGAACGCATGGCTGAAATGAAAATCAACCTGCTCACCTATTACACACAGGATGTGGTAAAAACGGAAAGCCATCCTGCTTTTGCTCCTCCTGGTGGTGCACTGGATATTGAAGAATGGGCAGAACTGGCTGATTATGCTAAAAAATATCACATTGATCTGGTTGGTAACTTTCAATCTTTTGGCCACTTTGATCAAATCCTGAAACATCCAGAATATGCTCATCTTGGTGAAGCTGATATGTTGCTTTCCCCAGCTTTTGAAGAAAGCTATGAACTGCTTGAAGATATTTATTCTGAAATGATCCCCGCTTTTCATTCGGACTATTTTCACATCAATTCGGATGAAACTTTTGATTTAGGAAGTGGTGCCTCAAAAGCCATGGTAGATAGCCTGGGGATGGAAGAGGTATACGTGAATCATATAAAACGTATTCACAAAATAATTACAGGAATGGGGAAAAAAGTGATGATGTGGGGAGATATAGCACTCAACCATCCAAAAATACTGGATTTGCTTCCTAAAGACATCATACTCATTACATGGAGTTACGATATTATGGACGATTACGCGCCAAGAATCCTTCCATTCAAAGAAGCTGGTTTTAAACAATTGGCGTCTACCGGAATTTTGAACTCCTATAGCACAATTCCTGATTTCAGAGTAGCTCGAGGTAATATTGGCGGTTTTTTGGCTGAAACGAGCAAGCATAACGCCTGGGGTATGCTGAATACTATTTGGGATGATGGCGGATTCGCATTGTTTTCCCGCGATTGGTATGGTGTAGCTTTTGCGGCCGATCAAAGCTGGCACAGTAATCCAGAAGATCCTTCGTATGACAGCAGGTTCAATAGAGTTGTTTACGGGGCTACAAATAATGGACTTTCGGAAGCCATCCATGAACTAAATAAACTGGCTGATTTGAAGTCCACCGAGAAAATGAATGAGGATATCTTATGGGCAAAGGTAATTCCCGATAAAGGCGAAGAAGTTTTGATGAATATTGGAGACTGGGAAAAGGTTAAAAAAATTGCTTTGGAAGCTGAAGAGCATCTTCAAAAATCGGACCCGGCTATTCATAAAAAAGATTTGGAATTTATTCAGTTAACAATTGATCAGTATAAATATTTAGCGGAAAGCCGGCCAGGTATAGTAGAAGCTTCAAGATTATATCAACAGGCTTATGAGATCCAGCAGAAAGACAGGGTGAAGTCCCGCAGCCTGCTCGCTAAATCATACGCGCAGTTATCGAGAGCATATGAAGGGCAGATTGCTTTAAAAGCTAAAAATGAAGCTTTGTGGGTACTGGAAAATCGGGTGTATGCGCTTGACAGGGTAGTCCGAAAATATGACGAACAAATTTCAGCCCTAAAGGATGTTCGCAATTCCCTACTTAACGCCACCTATGCTTTTGACAGAAAAGAGGAGCTCCCGAAAGCCTCTGAAATAAGATTCAACATAGAGGAATCGGAAGGTTGGTATTTCCAAGGTTGGTTGATGATAGAACCGATTCCCAATGAAGCAGGGTATAATAATTCGGGAGTAGATTATCTCGAGGACATGGGAGGAGTGAAAAACACCTTTCCTAATGTAACGGAGGAGTTTTATTTCAGAGAGGACAAATATCGCTGGACGAGGGTTAACACGCCCTATTTCGCAAAAGTTGATTTAGATGAATTATTTGAAAGAAATGAAAATGTGGTGATGTATACCTTTGCACATATTGATGTTCCCGAAGATCGAACTGTTCGTGCACTTGCAGGAAGCAGCGACGGAATCGAAGTTTATGTAAATGGAGAATCGGTGCATAAAAATTATGTGGAAAGAGATTTTGAGCTTGACGAAGATGAGTTGTTTCTGCCACTCAAAGAAGGACGAAATCACCTAATGGTGAAAATTACTCAAGGCACCGGCGACTGGGCTTTCTCGTTTCGTTTGCCTGATTCTGAAATGCGCAGCTACAAAAACAGGTATAGGATAATTGAATAAATGAAATCTCCCGTGCATAAAACTACAATTGGTAAGCTAAAAGTGGAAGTGTCTCCCGAGCGAGAAACGATGGGGAAATCAGCCGCTGAATATGTAGGTAATCAGATTAAAAAAGTTGCCTCAGAAAAGGGCCATGTGCGTGTGATATTTGCTTCAGCAGTTTCGCAACAAGAGTTTCTATCTGAGCTTTTAATGATAGATGATATTCCATGGGAAAAAATTACCGCCTTTCATATGGACGAATATCATATGCTGCCAGCTGATGCCCCGCAGCGATTCGGCAATTTCCTGAAGAAGCATCTTTTCCGACATAAGAGATTCGGTGAGGTTCACTACATGGAAAATGATCTACAGAACTATGCACGTCTAATTAACGAAGCTCCCATTGATATTGCCTGTCTTGGAATTGGGGAAAATGGCCATTTAGCTTTTAATGACCCTCCGGTGGCAGATTTCAATGATCCTGAAACCACAAAAGAAGTGAAACTGGATGAAATTTGCAGGCAACAACAGGTCAATGACGGAGCTTTTTCACAAATAGATGATGTGCCAGAAACAGCAGTTACACTAACCATTCCGGCGCTTATTAAAACAGAATTTTTATCAGTGGTAGTTCCAGGGGCAACAAAAGCCAAAGCGGTAGCATATACGTTGTTTCATCCCATTTCCACCGAATGGCCCTCAACTATTTTAAGAGAACATCCTTACGCTAAACTTTTCTTAGATACTCACTCAGCAAAAAACATTCTGGAGAAAATAACATGACTCACATAGAACAAGTACTCAGCGAACCTTACCATCTTACACAGGAACAAATAGATTATTACCAGGAATTCGGTTTTATAAAATTGAAACAGGTTTTAGACCAGAAGACACTGGATTATTTCAACCGAGAAATTACAAAAGTGGTTTTAGAGAAAAACCCGCTCCTGAAAAAGCCAATGGAAGAGAGAAGCACTTTTGAGAAAGCGTTTATTCAGATCGGGAATTTATGGGGTAGCAATGAAATCGTGAAGAAACTTGTACTCAGCAAAAGGCTTGGTAAAATTGCAGCCGATTTAATGAAAGTAGATGGTGTGCGCCTCTATCACGATCAGGCTTTATATAAAGAGCCAACAGGCCCGACAAAGAATATCACCCCGTGGCACGCCGACCAATATTATTGGCCTCTTGATACCGACAATACGGTTACTGCCTGGATTCCACTTCAAAAAACCACAGAAGATATGGGGCCGCTGGCATTTAGCAAAGGAAGCCAAAAATTTGATTTTGGCCGTGATATGGAAATCAGCGATGATAGCGAAGCTAAAATTCAGCAAGCGCTCTCTGATGCCAACCTCGAATTGGTAAGTTCTGGTTTTGATGCAGGAGAAATCAGCTTCCACGGGGGGTGGACTTTTCATCGTGCAGAAGCAAATACTTCCAATAAAGTGCGTGCGGTAATGACTATCATTTATATGGAAGATGGTATTAAGGTTAGTGAATTCACCAATAGCGCTCATGAAAATGATCGAGATGCTTTTTTGCCAAATCTGAAACCAGGTGATGAAGCTAAAACGGAGTTAAACCCGCTTATTTATAATAAATAGATAAATTTTGAACCGACATAATTATACCGAGCTTATGATATTTTCTAAAAAACTTGTACTGTTAATTTCTGTTCTTGGACTGATTTCCCTTTCCTGTACTCAATCCAAAGAAGAAAAAATGACGCCGGAAGAACTGGCGAAGCACGTTTCCGATCTTCTGGTTTCTGGTACTGATTTCAGTTTTGTACCGGACGTGCAGGAGTTTAGCCAAGATGGGTTATTTATGGTTGAATTTCCCGCCGGGGAGCCGGGCGTTTATTATGCGCGGTCAATTGTAAATGTGGAAGATGAGGGCTCCCATGATTTCGGGAAAGAATTTGCTATAAGCCATTCTGCCGGAATTATTAAAGTACAGTTGAATGGAGATACCATCTATACAAAAAAAACTAATGTAGACGGACATTTTGAATATGTTGATTACGGTTTGTTTGAGTATCAAGATAAATTCAAAATTGAGTTGCCGGAAGGGGAGTATCAGCTTGCCATTAAGTTTATCCCCGAAAGAACAAATACAGTAAATCGTATTTACTTCAATGTGGTACGCTCGGATAACGCGTTGAGTCATCCCGGGGTAGATGTACTCTCTCCTTCACCGAATGAAGAGTTGGCGGAAGCAGGTTATTGGTGGATTGGCCCGTTGGCTGAAGGAACAGATGAAGATGAGCTGATTAACCCAACACTTAGTGCTCGTGATTTAGTTGCCTCAGAGTTTTTATCTGTTAACAGGAAACCTGTTCGCTGGGATATTCCTAAAAGACACCTTGTCAAAAGCCTGCCGGGCTGGCTTACGTATCAAAATTGGCATTATTCAACGGGTGCATTTCTTGATGCGATGAGACAAACCGGTGATGTTTTCCCAACCCTGGATTATACTGAGTACATCAACCAACATTTAGACTTCTTTCTGGAAAACAAGGAGAAAATCCATCGTATGAGAGAAGATTACGGCCTAATTGCTGGCCCCTTTGGGCACTACTTTCGTTTTTCATTGCTTGATGATGTAGGTATGCAAACCGTTCCATATGCAAACAGGCTACTCGAAAACAGAGGGGAAGTTGACCAGAATTCAGAAGAATACAGGCTTGTAGAGCGCACGGTGGATCATATTATGGATGATGCTTCTCGGCTACCCGACGGCACATTTGCTCGCTACACTCCCGATTCCATGTCGGTTTGGGCAGATGATTTGTACATGGGTTCCATTGTTTTGCTGAAAATGAGCGAACTAACCGGAGATCATAAATACCTGGATGAAGTGGTAAAGCAGGTCATTCAGTTTGACGAACATTTGCGAGATCAGGCTTCAAATATTTACTGGCATGGATGGTTTTCACGGAACGAAGAATATTCATCGTCGAAATGGGCACGAGCCAATGGATGGACGATGATGGCCAAAACCGAGCTACTTTTAGCCATGCCGGACGATCATCCCCAAAAAGAAAATATCCTCGAAATTTTCCGGCGGCATTCGGAAGGATTGCTTGCTGTACAGTCTGCGGATGGGAGATGGCATCAGGTTTTAGATGACCCTTCTACTTATTTGGAAACTTCAGCTACGGCTATGTTCGTGCGTGCTTTTGCAACCGGAATTGTAGAAGGCTGGCTGGAAAGAGAGACATTTGCGGATGGTGCAGAACGAGGCTGGAGGTCATTGACTCATCAAGTGAATGAAGAAGGCGATGTAACGGGCATTGTTCGCGGTACACCAATTATGTTTTCTGATCAGGAATATGCCGAATGGGGCTCGCGAAGAAATGATCCTCGTGGATTAGGTTCAGTGATTTATGCGGCCATCGCTATGGAAAAGTATAACAATTCAATTAACTAATATGGATTATCAAGTTCTGGGAATCTATCTCCTCGATTGGCTGGTGATAGGCGGGTACATCATTTTGATTACAGCAATCGGGTTATATTCAAATAAGGCGGTCAAATCAACCGGTGATTACTTTATGGGTGGCAGGCGCTTTGGAAAATTATTAATGATTGCGCAGGCATTCGGTGCCGGAACACGTGCCGACCAAGCGGTGGCTGTTATCGGAGCTTCGTCACAAATCGGTTTGGCGGGAATATGGTATCAATGGCTTTATCTATTTTCGACTCCATTTTACTGGCTTATTTCCCCCATTTACAGACGCTTGCGTTACATTACCATCGGTGATTTTTTCGAGGAGCGATACGGAACAAGCATGGGAGCGGCCTATGCTTTTGTGGGACTGGCGTGGTTTGCCGCTAACATTGGTGTGGTTTTGAAAGGAACAGGCGTAACAATTGAAGCCGTTTCTGGCGGGATAATTTCAACAGAAATGGCAGTATTTGGGATGGTTGCTTTTTTTGTACTGTATGGGTTGCTTGGTGGCCTTGTAGCGGCGGCAAGTACACAACTTCTGCAAGGTTTTTTCATCATCCTGCTATCTTTTATGCTCATCCCTTTCGCGCTTGAACAAGCGGGGGGAATAGCCGCTGTACATGAAGCTCTGCCGGATGATTGGTTCAGCCTGGTAGCTAATCAAGAGGTAACTTTGTTTTTTATTGTGATGGCGGTGTTAAACGCACTTGTGGGGGTGGTGGTACAGCCGCACCATATGTCTATCAATGGTTCTGGTAAGACGGAGCTGAGCTGCCGAAGCGGCTGGACCTACGGTAATTTCCTTAAACGCTTTGTTACACTTGGTTGGGTGTTCAGTGGGATTTTTATCGCTGTAGTTTTTCCTTCACTAATGATTGCAGATGTATCCCAGCGAGAACAAGCGTTTGGGTTGGCTATTGTGGAGTTGCTTCCAACAGGTTTTATCGGTTTGATGATTGCCGCGATTGTTGCGGCGGTAGTAGCTGCGTGTAATAACTTTATGGTAAACGGTTCGGCTCTTTTCACACGGAATTTTTATCAACGGTTTTTAAATAAAAATGCAGATCAAAAGCACTATTTAACCGTTGCGAGGTTTAGCTCATTTGCTGTTGTAGCGGCTGGAGTTGCCATTGCTTTGTATATCCCATCTGTGGTGGAAGGTTTATTTTTAATTTGGAAGATTATGGCTTTCCTTGGAATTGCTTTCTGGATGGGAATCTTCTGGAAAAAAGCTAATCGCTATGGAGCATGGTCGTCAATGATAATTACAGCCATACTCGCATTTACAACAGATTTTTACGGCTGGTCTTTTCCTGAGCAGGTAGCGCTGTATTTACCCATTGGTTTTGCAACTATGATTACTGTCAGCTATTTCACTAAACCTGAAGATGAAGTCAGGCTCAACGTGTTTTATTCTTTGCTGAATACTCCGGTGGGCCATGAGGATCGCCTGGAAAAAGCAGGCATCAAAGTTTCTGATGTAAATGAGGAAAAAATCGACAACAAAACTTTGGTTCCTGAATCGGAAGAAAGTGATGTGGCGGTTTCCATTCCCAAGGCGGTCTCACCCAATCCCCCACTGTTGGATAATGAGCTTGCTCTAAAAAATGGCGAGGGCCTGTTGCTGGTAGATTTGTTGAACTTGAAGAAAACGTTTAGTGTAAAAAACTATTCGGTAGATCTTAAAGGATTCGGCATTTCTTGGTTGATTGTAGCAGGCTACCTGTTGCTTGCTTATGTGTTAAGTCAAATTTAAAGACTCCAAAAAATTGAATAACCAATACTATTTCTTCCAGTTATCTTCATTCTTAATATTGCTGGCCTTTGGCATACAAAATTGTGAAGCAGTGCAATCTTCAGATCAAGTTAACTGGAAGGCTGTTCCTGAAATCATAGAGAGGATTCAGAAACCCAACTTTCCCGACAGGGATTATCTCATTACAGATTATAATGCGGCTCAGGAAGACGCTCTTCCCGCAATAAGAAAAGCCATAAAGGAAGCTAATTCAGAAGGGGGCGGGCGGGTAGTAATCCCAGCAGGAGAATGGTTTAGTAAAGGCCCGATTCATCTAAAGAGCAATATAAACCTGCATCTTTCAGAAGGTGCTGTACTTAAGTTTAGCGAAAGTCCGAAAGACTACCTGCCACAGGTGCTCACCCGTTGGGAAGGAACGGAAGTTTTTAATTTCTCTCCATTAATCTATGCTTATCAAGTGCATAACGTTGCCATTACTGGAGAGGGGATTTTGGATGGTAATGCTAAGAATGGGTTTGGTACGTGGAGAGACAAGCAAAAACCGGCTCAAGAGCGACTCCGGGAAATGGGGAATAAAGGAACTGCTTTGTACGAACGCGTTTTTGGCCTTGATGATTACCTCCGTCCAAGCATGATTCAGTTTTTTGGAAGCTCGCAAATTTTAGTTGAGGATGTTACCATCTATAATTCTCCTATGTGGGTGAACCATTTTATTTACAGTTCTAATATTATTGTTCGGGGAATAACGATAGAAAGTTATCGCCTGAATAATGATGGAATAGATATCGATTCTTCTACTCTTGTGCTTATCGAAGATTGTAAGATTTCTACAGGTGATGATAGTATTGTGATCAAGTCAGGAAGAGATCAAGATGGCTGGAGAGTTGGCAGGCCAAGTGAAGACATTGTAATCAGAAATAACTATATGGAAGGCCACAATGCATTGGCAATAGGTAGTGAAATGTCGGGAGGAGTAAGTAATGTTTTTATGGAGAATAATATTTTGGGTGAGGTACTCTCCGCCATTTACTTTAAATCGAACCTGGATAGAGGTGGGTATATTGAAAACGTGAGGGTAAGGAATATTGAAGTAGAAGAAGCGGATGTACTGCTGCGGTTTAGTACTAACTATCATTCCCACCGGGGTGGAGACTATCCCACTTTATACCGAAACTTTATTATTGAAGAAATAACGGCGAAAAAAACACGGTTAGCTATAGAAGCTGTGGGATTAGCTCAACTTCCCATTCAAGATATATTAGTTAGAAATGTTACAGTAAATGAAGCCGAAGAAGTGCAACACATAAATAATGTCACCAACTTTGTTTTTGAAAATGTCTGGGTAAATGGAAAAGAAGTTAAACTTACTCAGCATTAATATACTACTTGCCCTCCAAATCTTGTTCAACACCCTCTGGAACTTTTACCCCGCAAGATTCTCGTACCACTAATTCAGGTTTTAGCATCGTTCGGTGTTCTGTGGGTATCCCCTCTATACGATTAATTAATTTATCTATCGCTAAAGCCCCTATTTGTTCTACCGGTTGGTGTATAGTGGTGAGGGGCACAGTGGCATATTTTGCCTGATCAATATCATCAAAACCAACTATGGCTATATCATCGGGTACTTTATACCCGAGTTCTTGAACTCGTTTTATAAATCCAAGCGCTGTTAAATCATTGTAAGAAAAAAAGGCGGTAGGTTTTTTGGGTAACTTATGGTAAACATCTCCCAACGAATAGCCAGAATTATATCCATTTAAAGAAGTTGTGAATGCAGGGCGAAGTTGAAAATCAGGATTTGGAGTAATACCATGTTCTTCTAAAGCCTGAATGCAACCTTCCAGCCGAACATCCCCCAAAGCGTTATTATTGGGGCTATTCAAATATCCGATTTCACGATGGCCTAAATCTATTAAATGCTGCGTACCAATATAAGCCCCGCCCTTATGGTCGGTACCTACATACCAAATATCATTATCCGCTACATATGAAACCATCACATACGGGTAGCCTTCAGAATGTAAATTTCTAATTATCTCGGGAGCGTGAGGTTCTTTTCTGAAGGTTGCGATGATTAATCCTTTTACTCCAATTTTTTTGAAATGCTTTATTTGCCCTTCTTCTTTTTTAATTTGGCTGGAGCTATTGGAGAGCAATAAATTATAATTTTTACTATAGGCTGTTTCTTCTACCATATGTGCTATAAGTGAGAAAAATGGATTTTTCAAATCTTGTAGAACCAAACCTACTGCCGCGTGTTTTGAAATAGAGGCAGCTTCTTTTCTCTCAGCTATAAAGGTTCCTTTCCCCACACGGCTAAAAAGAAATCCTTCATCAATTAGTGAGGAAAGAGCACTTTTAATTGTTATAAGGCTTACATCGTATTCTTGAGCTAATAACTTGTGTGATTTAAGCTGTTGTCCCACTTTAAATTCGCCCCGGGAAATCTTTGTTTTGATGTCATTTACAATTTGAACATACAAAGGAGTGGAGTCCTGAAAATCGATAGCCATAGATAGTGATAAAATATTTATTGTTTCCATACCTAATATACCTAATAATCCTGCTTAAAACTAACGAAAAAGGATAGCATAGAGGCTTTAATAATAAGTTGTTGTTGGTTAATAGAGAATTCTACTGGGGAATAGATTAAGAGTTTTCTCTGTAATCTTGGTATGTGACGTTAATTATCGTAAAGAAACATCTCCGAAGTTTTAAAACCTGAGTTGAATCTTTTAATTCTGCTATAGATAACCTTTGAATTGTTCTGTCTAATTTTACTATTTGCATTTTGAAAACAAATGTTCTTCATTTATGAAAACGTTTTTCTAAGCAAGAAAAATGCACGATATAATTGCTATAAAACAATTATTAGTGTATTAAATTATAAGGGTTTTATATGAATTCAGAGTTACCATCGGATATTTGGGATAGGTTTGCATCAGGTGATTCAACTTCCTTTAAAAAACTTTTCGAAGAGTATTATAAGGGTTTATATGGTTATGGGTTAAAACTTTGTAGTAACTCTGAATTGGTAGAAGATTCCATACAAGATATTTTTGTATCTGTATGGGAAAGAAGAGATGAATTATCCCATATCATATCTCCGAATGTATATTTGTATGTTTCTTTACGGAGGAGAATTTTCAAGACGTTGAAAAAGACTAACAAACTGAAACCCATACCGAGAGAGGGTGAGGAAGGATTTAGTATTTGTTTTGGGGTAGAGGAAATAATTATAAAGAATGAGTATCAAGAGCAGCAAAAAGAGGCATTAAAATTAGCCTTGGAGCAATTATCAAATCAGCAAAAAGAAGTTCTTTTTCTACACTATTATAATGGCATGAGTTACGGAGAAATTGAAGAGATTTTATCAATCAATCGGCAGTCTGTGCGAAATCATGTTTACAGAGCGATGCAAACACTTCGATCAATTTTAAATAAAGATGTGATGAGGTTGGTAAACTCCTTGATTATTATTTCCCTGCTATCGTCCTTCCTTATCTACATAGGCATTTAATCATTGACTGGTTAAAGCAAGACGCATATCTATTTTGTTAAGTTTTCAAACCCACAATGCGCTATCAATATTCTTTTAAAAAAATATTGAGTACGATGGTAATCCTCCAAGCTCTCCTTGTTAAAGCAGCTGATTATTTTTCAAACATATTATTTATCAATAAATATTTTCATGACTCATAAAAATTACACCGTTAATGAATTAGTTAATAATCCCTCATTTCGGAGTACAGTTAATGGCACAGCAACCGCTGAACAAATTCAGCAATGGGATAACTGGATTGAGCTAAGTTCTCAAAATAGAAATAAGGCTAAACAAGCTATTTCAGAGATTGTAGGGTTTGAATTTAAAGATCCTGCCTTGCCAAATATCAATGCAGAATGGAAAAGCCTGAAAAAGAGAACTGTAGGTAAGCAATCTAATTTGCCAACAAAATCTAAAAGAAAAGGAAGTAAACTCAAAAGAATTTACCTCTCTGCTGCGGTGGTGCTACTAGCGGCTATGGGTAGTATGTGGATTTATAATTTCTCAAATGGCGTATCTCCAGATAATAAACTGGAGCAAGTTACAGAAGCCAGAACCATCTCTACAGTTGATGGAGAGCAAAAAACCTTGAGGTTTACTAATAATTCTAAAATAATTCTGAATAGTAATTCAACGCTAACTTACAGTATAGGATTAAATGAGGATCGAACTATATATGTAACTCTGGATGGGGAAGCATTTTTTGATGCTGATAGTGGCACAAAAAAGAATCCAGTTTTCGCTGTTACAACTCCAGACGGAACTATTAAAGATATTGGTACCCAATTTTTAGTAAGTGTGCAAAATAAAAGATCAAGGGTTGTTTTACAGGATGGATATGTAGAAGTGGAATACTCAAAGTTTGACTGGAAAGACCAAGAGAGGAAGACTTTTAATGTAAAAAAAGGAGAGTTAGTAGAGTTTAGCCGCACGAGCATTCTAAAAAAAGAAAAAGTGAATGCTTCATTTTATACCTCTTGGGCAACCGATTTTCTAGAATTTGATCAAACTAAAATCGGTGATTTTACAAAATATATGGAGCAGTATTTCGGAGTAGAAGTGCAAATTTTGGATCCCAAAATTAGTGATATCACACTCGATGGGGCCGTTTACTTCAAATCATTGGGTGATTTGGTGCGCTCAGTATCGGATGTTACGGGGATAACTGTATCTCAGTCGGATGATGGTAGAAGTGTTTTTATAGACAAATGATTATCAAACAAATAACCGGAAAATGGTGAAAAGGAGTATAACGCAATGAGATATTTCAAGAAAAACTACTTAAAGATGGTTTTTATGACTATTAGTTTATGCCTGATCAGTGGAATTGGTTTTGCGCAGACTCTGTCACATTTAAATTCTCAAAATTTAGAAAAAGTTCTAAAAATTGAACAGGGTATTAATCTGACAAAGGCACTCCAGCTTATGGAGAATCGCTATAATGTAGTTTTCATGTACCGCACTGATGCAGTGAAAGGTAGTACAGTTTTTAAGACGCTTGAGTTGAGCGAAAACATGGAAATTGAAGATGCTTTAAAGTTATTGCTAAAGGGACAAGGGTTAGAATTTAAGCCTCTGAACCCTAAAACTTATGGCATCTTTAAGGTTGAAAAAATACTCCCGGCAAGTCTCTTTAATTCAATTCAGGAGAATATAATTGGTACGGTTACCGATGCAGAAACAGGAGAAACACTACCAGGAGTGAATATAGTAGTGAAAGGTACTAGAACAGGTACTTCAACAGATGCTGATGGTAACTATGCTTTAACCGTTGCCTCTTTGCAGGAAACGCTTTTATTCTCTTATGTGGGTTTTCAAACCTTAGAGGAACCCATTGATGGCCGTTCTACAGTAAATGTACAGTTACATACTGAGGCAGTAATAGGGGAAGAACTTGTTGTTACTGGCTATCAAACACAACGAAAGGTTGATCTTACCGGTGCTATTTCTGTTGTTGATGTTGATGAAATTGAAAATATCTCTACAAGTAGTCCCATGAGAGCATTGCAGGGACAAGTTGCCGGTTTGTATGTGCAGACAGATGGAAATCCCCGGGGGAACGCAAGCAGAATTCATATCAGGGGGTTGAATACACTTGGTAATAATTCACCTCTTTATATTATTGATGGAGTTCCGACTAAAAGGTCAATGGCTTTTCAATCATTGAATAGTAATACCATTGAATCTATACAGGTTTTAAAAGATGCAGCCTCGGCGTCTATTTATGGCTCTAGAGCAGCAAATGGAGTTATTATAGTAACTACCAAAAAAGGTTCATCTCAGGAAGGGGTACAAGTAAGATTCAATTCAAACATGTCCTTCCAAACAGAAAAGCCGCAGCGTGTTGATGTTTTAAATACCGAAGAATGGGGGAGAGCTCTCTGGCAAGGTGCTGTAAACGATGGCACAAATCCAGACGCCATTGGAGATATTTTTACTTACGACTGGCACATTGACGGCAATGGAGATCCTGTGCTTGATCAGGTTAATCCGAGTGCCTACGTGGGTGGGGATGCTTTAATGCCGGTAGGAGATACTGATTGGCAAGATGAGTTTTACAGCCCAGGATTTATCACCAAAAATAACCTTGGGATATCAACTGGAAGTGAGAACAGTAATTTGGCTATCAACCTCTCTCATTACAATGATGATTATATGATGCCCAATACTTTTTATGAGAGGTATAATTTTAAAGTTAATTCCAGTGCACAGTTTTATGATGGAAGACTAAAATTGGGAGAGAATTTAGAAATCTCTAAAAGTTCAGAAAATCTCGCTAAAAGTGATTTAGGTGGAGCAAGTACTCCGGGCTTGGCGGTAATTTTAGCTCCTACCATACCTGTTTATAGAACAGATGGTGAATTTGCAGGAGCCTTAGGTGGTGGCTATACAGATAGGAATAATCCTATTCACATGCAGCATTTAGGACGATGGAATCGTCACAATGAGATAACAACTTTCGGGAATATTTATGCTGACTTAGAAGTAATAGATAATCTTGTCTTTAGAACCAGTTTTGGAGTGGATTATTCAAATAGGTACAGCAGAAGTATAAATCCACGATTTCAAGAAGGATTCATGAGTCGGGAAGTTAACAACATGAGTATCGGTCAGGTACATTACACGAGTTTAAGCTGGTCGAATACATTCAACTACCGGTTTGAGTTAGCTAACAATCAGTTTGATTTTTTACTGGGTACAGAAGCGGTGCAGATAGATTTTACCTCTCATAGTGCATATCAAGAAGAGTTCGCTATACAAGAGGATAATTACTTCATTTTAGATGCAGGAACAGGCTTGACGCGAAACGGCCAGTCCAGTACGGGAAATCGTTTATTATCCTACTTCACAAAAGTAAACTGGTCTCTTGATAATAAATATCTTGCTTCACTTACACTACGGCGGGATGGCTCTTCACGATTTGGTGATGAGAACAAATTTGGGTATTTCCCTGCTTTATCGGTAGGGTGGAGAATTAGTAATGAAAGCTTTTTTGATAATATCACATTTGTATCAGACCTAAAATTTAGGGCTGGTGTAGGACGAACTGGTAATGACGAAATCGGAGATGCAGCCAGATATGGTTTATATGAGCCAAATTATGGCGCATTATATCAAGGCACCTCCTACGATATTACCGGTGCCAACAGCGGCACCCTTCCTTCAGGATATAGAGCAACACAGGGTGCGAATAATATTCTGCAATGGGAAAATACAGAGGAACTTAATGTTGGAGTAGACTTCGGATTCCTTCAAAATAAATTGACTGGCTCATTTGATTATTTTACAAGAGAAACCACAGGCATTCTTATACGGCCACCAGTTGCCGCCATTCTTGGCGAGGGTCAAAGCACTTGGTATAATGGCGCTTCTGCTCAGAATAAAGGCTTTGAATTGGTCTTAGGCTATAACAATTCAATTAATGACCTTTCTTATAGTGTTAATACAAATATCAGTCGCTTTCTTGATGAAATTACCGAGCTACCAGAACAGGTAAGAACCAACTATGCTGGCAATGAAGAGAAAGACATTTTAGGACGATCACAAACTGCAATATTTGGCTATAAAACAGACGGCCTTTTTCAAACTCAGGAAGAAGTTGATGCACATGCTCATCAGCCAGGTAAGGGTTTGGGACGTATTAGATATGTAGATTTAAATGATGATGGTGTTATTGATGCCTTAGATCAGGACTGGCTCGGAAACTCTGTGCCTGAATTTGAGTACGGCATTAGGATTAACTTAGGCTACAAAAACTTCGATTTATCCTTATTTGGATCAGGTGTAGCAGGAAAAACAGGATACGATCCAAGGAAGGGATTCAATTCATTCCTCAATGGCGGCTCGAATAATGGAACAGGTGTTTTGGATGCATGGACTCCACAAAATCCAGATTCCAATATCCCAATGCTTTCCCTTGTTGATAATAACAATGAGGGACGATCATCAGATTATTTTTGGGTGAATGGCTCTTACTTTAAAATCAGACACGTTGAGATAGGCTATAACCTACCCGCATCAGTTCTGCAAAGAATAGGTGTAGTTCAGGATTTCAGGGTATTCGTAATGGGAGATAATCTCTTCTGGTTTAAAGATAATACCGGTAAAGATGCTTTTACAGGTTCTGATCCTGAAGCAATAGGTGGCCTTTATCCACGACCTACTTCTTTTACTGTTGGAATTGATATTAAATTTAACTAATAAAAAACAAAGAGATAAGTATTATGAAATTAAGATATTTATTATTTACGGGTGTTATATTGAGCCTGGCGTTGGCAGCCTGCAGTGAGAACTTTCTGGACTGGAAACCTTCGGGGACTTTAAGTTCGGAACAGCTGCAAAATCCTGAAGGAGCTGAAGAGCAACTAATCTCAGCCTATGCTGTGTTAGCAAACGGTGGTAGTGGCCACACTATCGCTTCTTTATGGCCCTATAGCAGTGTCCATTCAGATGATGCCCATAAAGGGGGGGGTGGCATTTCAAATAGGATAGAATACGACCGGCTTGAACAATATTATACCATAGAAGCTGATCCGGGATATGGCGCTGTATGGGGCCGATTATATGCAGGTGTATCAAGAGCCAATATTGCTATTCAAACACTGCAAGCACTTTCAGATGATGAGTTACCAGAAAAACAGCAGAGAATAGCAGAAGGATACTTTTTAAGAGGACATTTTAACTTCCAGCTTAAAATTTTATTCAAAAATATTCCCTACTTCGATGAAACCTACAGGAATGATGAAATCCTTGAATTGTCAAATCGGGAATTAACAAATGATGAGCTGTGGGATAAAATTGCATCAGATTTTCAGTATGCAGTTGATAATTTACCATCGCCCTCTAACCAACCTGATATAGGCCGGCCTCACCAGGTTTCTGCCAAAGCGTACTTAGCAAAAGTCAGGCTATACCAGGCTTATGAGCAAGATGATCTTCATAATGTTACAGGGATAAATGATGCTAAATTGAATGAGGTGGTCACACTAACCAACGACGTAATAAACTCAGGCGAGTACCAACTACATCCAGATTTTGCACAGAATTTCTTAGGCCAGTATGAAAATGGAGTCGAATCTGTATTTGCTGTTCAATACTCTATAAATGATGGTACAGATCAGGGACGCTTGAATATGGAGCATAGCTTGAATTATAGTATGGCACCTCAATATGGCTGTTGCTGGTTTCATATCCCTTCACAAAACATGGTGAATGCATTTAAAACCGACGATAATGGTACACCAATGTTCGATACATTCAATGATGAAGAAATGAAAGAACCCAGTGACTTTATGGATAATGGGGTAGATCCAAGATTTGGTCATACAGTTGGCGCTCACGGCCAGCCATTCAAATATCAGCCAGATGTACTGTACGATAATAGCTGGGAACGTGTTCCAGATGTATATGGCAGCTTTGGAAACATGAAAGAACAGCAACCTGCCAACTCTCCATATTTAAGAAAAGTTGGAGCCTACTTTGGTAGCGCTGTCAATTTAGACATTATCCGATATGCAGATGTGCTTTTATGGAGAGACGAAGCACTTATTGAACTCGGCAGGCATAGTGAGGCACTGCCAATTATCAATGAGATCAGAACAAGAGCAGAAAATAGTACTGACAGGCTCGCTTTGTCAGACGGAAGTTTCGCATCAAATTTCAGAATATCTGAATACCAGGATGGTGTAAACATCAACTGGACTCAAGAAAATGCAAGAGAAGCATTACGATGGGAAAGAAGGCTGGAGTTTGCAATGGAAAGTAGCAGATTTTTTGACCTAACACGCTGGGGTATAGCAGCCGAAGTGTTAAATGAATATTTGGATACAGAGAGACAGCGCAGATCATTTCTTTCAAATGCTGCCTTCACAAAGAATAAGCATGAATATCTACCTATTTCGTCCGATGAAATTAATCGCACAAATGGCGCACTGAAGCAAAATCCGGATTACTAAAATTCTAATAACAAAACTATTCCTAAAATAAGATTATGAAGCATTTTTTAATTATAGCTGTAGCATTAGTTTTATCAACAGATATTTATTCACAGAATAAATCAGACCCTTATCAATTAGATTACAAAGATGTGCATGAAAATATGCACTACAACCAGCCGCTAAGGCCGCAGGTACATTACACTCCTATTACTGGGCAAATTGCAGATCCTACTGGTTTAGTTCAATACAAGGGCCAGTATCATATGTTTTATATGTTTGATCTATATTCTAAAAGACGTGGAAAAAACAAAGGCTGGGGGCATGCAGTAAGTAATGATCTCATCCACTGGGAGCAAAAACCATACGTAACAAATACAGTAGTTGATAATGCACCAGGTAGTGGGAGTGGTATAGTTGATTGGAATAACTCTTTAGGACTTAAATCCGGCCCTGAAAAAACAATGGTGGTATTCTATACAGATTATGGGCGTGGGCCATCTTTGATGTTTAGCAGAGATGCCGGAAAAACATGGATCAGACATAAAGAGAACCCGATACTTCCTGGTAAAGGAGGATTTCGTGACCCTGTCGTTTTCTGGTATAAACCAGATCAATCATGGAGAATGGTAATTTATGATGAGCCAGGATTATCATTTTATAAATCAGATAACCTTGTGGATTGGGACTTCTTAAGTGCTTTGGAAGACTTTTATGAATGCCCCGATATTATGCATATGCCTGTGGATGGTGACGAGGATAATAAAAAGTGGGTATTGGTTGATGGAAATGGATCTTATGTAATTGGTGAATTTGATGGTACTCATTTTCATAAAGAAAGTGAGAAAAAGCATCAGAATGAGCTTTTCTACTTAAATGAAATTAGAGGAGACACCAACTATTACGCGAAAGATATCTATGCCACTCAATCTTGGAAAAATACTTATGAAGGGGAAGGACCATTCATTCAAATGGGATTTATGATGATAAAAGGTGCTCCTAATCATGACAGAACATGGAGTCAGCAGCAAAGTTTTCCGGTGGAACTTACCCTGGAAACAGTAAATGGCGAACTTCAAGTATTAAGGAATCCAATTGATGCAATAAAGCAATTACGTTCCGATCCTCAGTTTTGGAACAATGAAACTGTTAAGCCAGGAGATAATCTTCTCGAAGATATTAGGGGAGATGTTTTTGAAATAATATCAAAAATAGATATAGGTACTTCTGAGAAAATTGTATTTGATATAAGGGGAGAAGAAGCCGTCTATAACGTACCTGAACAAGAACTAACCTTTTTGGAGCAAACAGCAAAAGTCACTCCAACTGATAACCAAATAAAATTACGATTCATCATCGATAGAAATTCAGTTGAGATATACCCAAACCGGGGAGAGCAGACTTTTACCAGGCTTTTTTATCCCGAAGAGGATAACATGAAGCTGGGCTTAACCTCTGAAGGTGGATCTTTTACAGTCAATGAAATGGAGCTTTATAAGCTAGAGTCAATTTGGCTAAAGCGAGAACAGGAATTAGGTTACCAAAGAGACTAAAGAGAGCAGGTTATAAAAATAGCTTTAGGAAGACCAATAAAAACAGGCAAATAAAATATTTTTCACAATCCTAAAATGTGAAATTTTATCTAATCTGCCTGTTTTATTCCAGTTGAAATCTAGAACCACAGTAGTTAATAACATTAAAAAAAATCGAGCCAAATGAACAATCCGCAAAATAGTAAAAAAGGATTTTCAAGAAGAGATCTAATAATGAAAGCGACTGCTATTACTGCTGGGTTCGCCTTATTTCCTACCGGATCAGTCAATGCAAAAAGAAATTTAGCCCTAAATGCTAAGATTATGAAAGGTAGAAGTGAAGGATTTATTGATGAAAATTTTCTACTTCAGAGTGAAGTTGCTGAAGAGCTTTATCATAAATATGCAAAGAGCTTGCCAATTATTGATTATCACAATCATATGCCTCCTTCTGAAATTGCGGAAGATAAAAACTTTGAGAATCTCACTAAAATTTGGCTGGATGGTGATCATTATAAGTGGAGAGCAATGCGTGCCAATGGTATAAATGAAAAATACATCACTGGTGATGCTACAGATTTTGAAAAATTCACAAAATGGGCCGAAACCGTGCCCTACACTCTAAGAAACCCACTTTATCACTGGACACATCTTGAGTTAAAAAGGTATTTTGGAATCGTTAAAATATTGAATCCTTCTACAGCGAAGGAAATTTATGATGAAGCCACTGCTCTGTTGAAGACAAAAGAATTCAGTGCGCAAAACCTGATAAAAAGTAGAAATGTAGAAGTACTTTGTACAACCGATGACCCATCTGATGACTTAAGTTATCATCAAAAAATTAAAGATCAGGGATATTCTGTAACCGTTTTACCGGCCTGGAGGCCAGATAAAGCGATGGCTGCTGAAAATACAGAAGTGTACAATACCTATATAGATAAACTTGCAAAATCAGCTGAGACCTCTATTTTCACTTTCCTAGATCTGGTTGATGCACTCAAAAAAAGACAAAAATTGTTCAATGAAATGGGTTGCAAGCTTTCAGATCATGGTCTGGAAACATTTTATGCAGAAGAATACACAGAAGCGGAAGTCAATGAGATTTTTAAAAAAGTTCGTTCAGGACAGGATCTGAATAACACAGAGCTCCTTAAGTTTAAATCTGCGTTGCTTTTTCATTTAGGTGAAATGAATCATACTTACGGCTGGACACAACAATTTCATGTAGGACCGCTTCGAAATAATAATGAAAAAATGTTTCGGGAAATCGGACCCGACACCGGCTTTGACTCTATAGGTGATCTTCAAATTGCAAAACCAATGTCTAAATATTTTAGTAGCCTGGTGATGAATAAAAGCCTCACAAAAACAATAGTCTATAATCTAAATCCTCGTGATAACGAGGTGATGGCGACTATGGTTGGAAATTTTAATGATGGCCTAACTCCGGGAAAAATGCAATACGGTTCAGCGTGGTGGTTTCTGGATCAAAAAGATGGAATAGAAAAACAATTGAATGTGCTTTCAAATATGGGATTATTAGGAAGGTTTGTGGGCATGACTACAGATTCAAGAAGTTTTCTATCCTATTCCAGACACGAATATTTCCGAAGAGTATTATGCAATTTAATTGCAACAGATGTTGAAAGTGGTGAACTGCCAAACGATATCGACTATTTAGGCGAGACAGTGCAAAACATTTGCTATTACAATGCAAAAGAATACTTCAAATTTACAGTATAGTATATGTCAAAATCAAAAAGAGGATTCTTTAAATGCGATTAAATAAATATGCATCTGGCAAGGGTGGAGGTTCAGTATTAAAAATGTTAATGAAAATATTCAGCATTTCTGCCATACTGTTAATGAGTTGTTCAGACAATCCTGTAACTGAATCAAACGAGCCTAAACGGCTTCTTTCTTTCGAATTTAACATGGATAAAAATGACATTCCGGTAGATTCGAGAGGTAAAGTTGAGGAAACAATTGTAAAGATATTTCTACCACCAGACAGTGATTTGAGTAATTTGATTCCCGATTTTCAAATTTCTGAAAATACAACAGCAATGGTAGGTGGCATTGAAGTAGTATCAGGAATTACAGCTTTAGATTTCAGTTCAGGCATAGAAATGAAAATTGTTCATGATGATAATTCGGAAGCAACTTATACCATTGTAGTTACTACCAATGATGCAGCTGTAGATGGAGCCATGAAGAATATGATGGAGGATTTTAACATCCCCGGTTTACAGATAGCAGTAGTTTATCAGGAGAGATTGGTTTACAAGAAGTCTTATGGCTGGGCAAACAAAGAGGAAGAAATACCGGTAGTTGACGAATCCGTATTTAGAGTGGCAAGTGTTTCTAAACCTATTACTGTGGTTAGCATTCTAAAATTGATTGAGACAGGTGAATTAAACCTTAATGACACTGTTTTTGGTAGCGAAGGCGTCTTGGGGTTCGATTTTGGCACCCCTCCTTATGGTTCCCACATCGAAGATATCACGGTAAAGCATTTACTTGATCATGAAAGTGGTTGGACGAATCAACCCTTTGATCCTGTTTTTCGAAATATGGAACTCAGTCAAAAAGAAATGATTGATGACATCCTTAACAACAGGCCGAACAGTGAACCAGGAGTTGAGTCGGCTTATTTGAACTTCGGTTATGTGGTATTGGGAAGAGTGATCGAGAAAGTATCAGGAATGAATTATGATGATTATATAAAGCAGGAAATTCTTGCACCCATTGGAATAACTACCATGGAAGTTGGTAGAAATTCTATTGCCGAAAGATATCCAAATGAAGTTATTTATTATCCCAGCGAAAATTATAACCCATATAATTTGAATGTTTCACGAATGGATGCCGCCGGTGGCTGGGTTGCTTCGGCGGAGAACTTGGTAAACCTGCTTGTTCATATAGATAGAAGTAATCGCATAGAGGATATCCTGTCAAATCAAAGCCTTCAGTTTTCCTTTTTATCCTATACTTCATGGATCGCGAATGGAGGAATGGCGGGTTCCAATTCATCACTCTCCAGAATAAATAATGATATTGGCGCTGCAATAATTCTAAACACAAGAATTCCTGGTGGAGATATCACTGACGCTCTTAATGATTATATGAGAAATGATCTCAATTCAAGAACAGATTGGCCTACTTATGACTTATTCCAAAATTAAAAAAATTTCAATTCACATCTTATTCTCAGGTCTGTATATCAGTCTGCTTTCCCTTTCTGCATGTAAAGGGGACGGTCCAACAAATGGGCAGGAAGAGCCACCCGTGGTTGAAGAGGTGCTGGAGGAAATGGACAACTATAGGCCTTTCTACCATTTAACAACACCATTTGGCTGGCAAAGTGATCCGACAGGTATGTTCTATTATGATAACAGATTTCACATCAGTTATATACATAATCCTGATGCACCTAACCATGGTGGTAATCAGCATTGGCGAAAAGCTGCAAGTACTGACTTGATGAGTTGGGTAGATCAGGGTGTTATTCTTGAACCAGATGATTTGGGCAGGATATCATCAGGAAGTGCAGTTGTTGATAAAGATAACACCTCAGGATTTAAATCTAATGATAATGAAGGTGATGTAGCTGTGATAATGTTTACCAGCAACGGTGGATCTATTCAACAGCAAAGTCTTGCTTACAGTAACGATAAGGGAGATACGTGGACGAAATATTCAGGTAATCCTGTTTTGTCTCTTGGAAGAACCGGCGCCTTTAGAGATCCTAAACTGATGTGGCATGAAGAACGTCAAAAGTGGATACAAGTGGTTGCTGCCGGCGACAGAATTAAAATCTACTCCTCTGATAATTTAATTGACTGGGATTTTGAAAGTGATTTTGGGCCAAATGTTGTACATGCAAATGGAGTATGGGAATGCCCAGATCTTTTCTATATAAAAACGGAAGAAGGGGAAGGAAAATGGGTGATGATCGTAAGTCATGGCGGCGGAATAAATGATGGGCCTAATGGGGGTAGTTCAACTCAATATTACATTGGAGATTTTGACGGCCATTCATTCACTCCCGAACATCAGGATATATTATGGCTGGATTTTGGCATAGATAATTATGCAGGCGTAACCTGGTCGGATGTGCCCGAAGAAGATGGCCGTAGAATTCACATTGGCTGGATGGGCAACTGGTATTATGCAAGCAGTATTCCTGATAATGGATGGAGAGGAACTATGACGTTCCCAAGGGAAGTGACCCTTCAGAAATCATCGAATCGATATTTCCTCGCTTTTAATCCCGTCAGGGAATTAGAAGATCAATTGGGAAGTCAGGAAACCTATAATGAGGCCCAGTCAAGTATTCAATTAAAGGATAATGCAATTATCAAAACTGGTAGTTATAGAGTTAAAACAGGACTCAATCTGTCACAGGTATCAAATATGTCGCTTACGCTGGGTAATAAGAGTGAGCACCTCACATTATACTATGACAAGAATAATGAAGAATTTACACTTCGAAGATCAGCATCTGGGTTAACAGGTTTTAATGAACTTTTCGGGCAAGATATAGAAGCTGGGTTTTCAGTGACTGGAGAAACTCTTCCGCTTGAAATTTTAGTGGACCAAACGTCTATTGAAGTTTTTATTAATAATGGAGAGAAAGTAATGACAGCAACATTTTTCCCACGATATAAATATAGCAACCTGGAAATTAAGTCAAGTGGTGGAAGTGAAAACTCTGGTCTTGTACAATCTGTCCAACTTGATGAAATCAAGAAAACAGTGAATCACACCTACTAATTTTTGATGAATATAAACTCAATGTACTTTATCGTAATGGCTGATAGTGGTCTAAGTATTGCCAAAACAATAGGCTGTATTTGAAGAGGCTGTTAAATTAGATGCGTTCACAAAAGCAGATATTTAACTGTTATTAGTTCAGCAAGCTAACATTTAAAATTTTGAAAATGGATTTAATGTGTTGAAAAATATACTCTTTAAAGCACTTCTTACATGTGGCTTGCTGTTCATCGTATCATGCGACGGCAATGAGGTAATTCTTTCTGAAAACAACAGTGAAGCGGAATCTGAAAACTATAAAGAGAATTATCGCCCCCAATTTCATTTTACCCCAGAAAATAACTGGATGAATGACCCGAATGGTTTGGTGTATTATGATGGAGAGTATCATCTTTTTTATCAATACAATCCATTTGGCAATCAATGGGGGCATATGAGTTGGGGACATGCCGTAAGTGAAGATTTGGTGCACTGGGAGCACCTTCCAGTAGCGCTAAAAGAAGAAAATAATATTATGATATTTTCCGGAAGTGCCGTGATAGATCATAAAAATAGTAGTGGACTGGGGACTTTAAATAATCCTCCTATGGTGGCCATTTATACAGGAAACCATACCGATAAGAGGCTACAAGATCAACGTATTGCTTATAGTTTAGACAAAGGGCGTACTTGGGCTAAATTCGAAGGAAATCCGGTTATTGATGAAAACATGGGAGTCTTTAGAGACCCAAAAGTGATGTGGTATGAACCGCGGCAGAAGTGGATTCAAAGCGTAGCTGCCGGCGACAGAATAAAGATCTATTCTTCTGATAATTTAATTGATTGGGATTTTGAAAGTGATTTTGGGCCAAATGTTACAGCCACTAATGGAGTGTGGGAATGCCCAGATCTTTTCTATATAAAAACGGAAGATGGAGATGGAAAATGGGTAATGATTGTTAGTCATGGCGGCGGAATAAATGATGGGCCAAATGGCGGTAGTTCAACTCAATATTACATTGGAGATTTTGACGGCCATTCATTCACTCCAGAACATCAGAATATTTTATGGCTGGATTTTGGCATAGATAATTACGCAGGCATTACCTGGTCAAATATCCCAGAAGAAGACGGACGCAGAATTCATATCGGATGGATGGGAAACTGGTATTACGCAAGTAGTATTCCCGAATATGGCTGGAGAGGAAGTATGACTTTCCCACGGGAAGTGACCCTTCAGAAATCATCGAATCGATATTTCCTCGCCTTTAATCCCGTCAGAGAATTAGAAGATCAATTGGGAAGTCAGGAAACCTATAATGAGGTCCAGGCAAGTATTCAATTAAAGGATAATGCAATTATCAAAACAGGTAGTTATAGAGTTAAAACAGAACTCAATCTGTCACAGGTATCAAATATGTCGCTAACGCTGGGTAGTATGAGTGAACGCCTCACATTATACTATGACAAGAATAATGAAAAATTTATCCTAAGACGATCGGCATCTGGGGTTACAGATTTTAATGAACTTTTCAGGCAAGATATAGAAGCTGGGTTTTCAGTGACTGGAGAAACTCTTCCGCTTGAAATTTTAGTGGACCAAACGTCTATTGAAGTTTTTATTAATAATGGAGAGAAAGTAATGACAGCAACATTTTTCCCACGATATAAATATAGCAACCTGGAAATTAAGTCAAGTGGTGGAAGTGAAAACTCTGGTCTTGTACAATCTGTCCAACTTGATGAAATCAAGAAAACAGTGAATCACACCTACTAATTTTTGATGAATATAAACTCAATGTACTTTATCGTAATGGCTGATAGTGGTCTAAGTATTGCCAAAACAATAGGCTGTATTTGAAGAGGCTGTTAAATTAGATGCGTTCACAAAAGCAGATATTTAACTGTTATTAGTTCAGCAAGCTAACATTTAAAATTTTGAAAATGGATTTAATGTGTTGAAAAATATACTCTTTAAAGCACTTCTTACATGTGGCTTGCTGTTCATCGTATCATGTGTAAACAACAACCAATATGATCTTATCATCAAAAATGGAATGGTCTATGATGGCTCCGGTACCGAACCATACGAAGCTGATATAGGTATCAATGCAGATTCCATTGAAGTTATTGGAGATTTAAGTTCAGCTACAGCAAAGAAATATGTTGATGCTGAAGGTAAGGCAGTGTCACCTGGTTTTATCAATATTTTAAGTTGGGCTACTGAATCTTTATTTGAGGATGGGCGATCATTCAGTAACATTTATCAGGGAATAACCCTTGAGGTTTTTGGGGAAGGCGTTTCGATGGGGCCTCGCAACGAGGAGATGAAAAAAGATAGGAATAACTATAACTGGACTACATTAAACGAATATCTCGAGTATTTAACTGAGCAAGGAATTTCCCCAAATGTAGCTTCATTTGTAGGAGCCACTACACTTCGTATTCATGAAGTGGGGTATAATGATCGCCCTGCCACCGATCAGGAGCTGCAGAACATGAAAGATCTTGTTCGGCTGGCAATGGAAGAAGGAGCCCTGGGAATTGGTTCCTCTCTCATTTATGCACCCGCTTTTTATGCAAGTACCGAAGAACTAATTGAGTTAAATAAAGTGGCAGCAGAATATGATGGGATGTACATATCCCATTTAAGAAGTGAGGGAAATAAACTGCTTGAATCTATTGATGAACTTATAACTATCGCGGAACAAGCGGGTATCCGGGCGCAAATCTATCATTTGAAAGCGGTAGGTGAGCAAAACTGGCACAAGATAGATTTAGCAATTGCTAAAATAGATTCTGCAAATAATGCAGGATTGGAAATTTCTGCTGATATGTATACTTATCCTGCAGGTGCTACCGGTTTGAATGCAGCAATGCCTCCCTGGGTGCAGGAAGGTGGTTTCAATGCTTGGAGAAATAGATTGCAAGATCCTGAAATCCGCCAAAGAGTTTTACGTGAAATGAGAAATCCGACAGACGATTGGGAGAATTATTTCTATTCAACGGGGCCAGATAGAATGTTGCTTGTTGGCTTTAGAAATGATGAATTAAAAAAATATACCGGCAAAACACTTATCGAGGTGGCGGCAGAACGGGGTACATCACCAGCAGAAACAGTTCTCGACCTTGTAATTGAAGATAGAAGCCGTGTAGAAACTATCTATACCTTTATGTCGGAGGAGAATGTGAGAAAGAAAATCAGGCAGCCTTGGATGAGTTTTGAAACAGACGCTGCTTCAGTGGCTCCAGAAGGAAAATTCTTAGAATCGAATGTTCATCCCAGAGCTTACGGCACTTTTTCCAGGTTATTGGGAAAATATGTGCGCGATGAAAAAGTCATCACCCTACAGGAAGCAATTCGAAGGATTACAACCTTGCCTGCATCAAAACTGAAAATCCAAAAAAGAGGTGCTTTAAAAGAAGGCTACTTTGCAGATCTTGTAATTTTTGATCCCGAGACTATTCAAGATCATGCTACATTCAGTGAGCCTCATCAGTTATCTACAGGTATTATTCATGTATTTGTAAATGGAAAGCAGGTACTGGAAAATGAAAAGCATACGGGGGAAACACCTGGACGTGTGGTGTATGGGCCGGGTAAAAAATAAATTCTTTTAATAGTTATAATTAACTATTTATTATTTGGTTATGAAAACGATTTCATGAAATTAATATTCGCTAAAATGAAAAGAACTATCTCTGTATTTCAACGGGTAAAAACCTATAAAACTTTTGTAAGTCTTATAATTTTCCCAGTTTTGTTTTCCTCTTGTGTAAAAAAATTACCAGATATTTCTACTTCTGAAAGTATGAAACAGCCTTTTTATGACGAGCAATATCGTCCTCAATTTCATTTTACTCCAGAAATGAATTGGATGAATGATCCAAATGGATTGGTTTATCATGATGGCGAGTATCACCTTTTTTACCAGTACAATCCATTCGGGATAAAATGGGGACATATGAGCTGGGGGCATGCCGTGAGTGAAGACATGATTCATTGGGAACATCTGCCTGTAGCGTTGAAAGAAGAGAATAACATCATGATATTTTCGGGAAGTGCTGTAGTGGATAAACAAAATACCAGCGGCTTGGGAAGCACCGAAAATCCTCCCATGGTGGCCATTTACACTGGAAATCACACCAACCAGAAATTGCAAGATCAACGAATAGCTTATAGCCTCGATAATGGAAGAATTTGGACAAAATATTCTGGGAATCCGGTGATTGATGAAGAAATGTCTGCTTTTCGTGACCCGAAAGTATTCTGGCATGAACCTACAGATAGATGGATAATGGTAGTGGCTTTGCCCAATATCCACAAAGTTCGTTTCTATAGTTCATCAAACCTGATAGACTGGGAAGTCCACAGTGATTTTGGCCCTGCCGGTGCAACCGGAGGTGTTTGGGAATGCCCAGATTTATTCGAATTACCTGTGGATGGAGATCCTGATAACTCAAAATGGGTGCTTCAGGTTGATATTGGCAAAGGAGGACCATTCGGAGGTTCTGGCGCTCAGTATTTCATTGGCGAATTTGACGGAAAAAAGTTTACACAGGATTCCGAAACAGAAGGGGAAACCCGTTGGGTCGATTATGGGAAAGATTTCTACGCGGTACAATCATTCGACAATATCCCAAAAGAAGATGGCCGGCGTATTTGGTTAGCCTGGATGAGTAACTGGCAATATGCGGGAGATATTCCTACCAACCCATGGAGAAGTGCAATGACGATTCCCAGGGAAGTTACCCTGCAAAATATCAATGGTGAAAATAGACTTGTTCAAAAACCAGTTGTGGAGTTACAATCACTTCGAGATGAACATCATACATTCAAAAGTGAAATTATTTCTGGTGAAAATACTCTGTTAAGTGATACAGCTATTTCTGGTAAAACACTTGAAATTAAACTGAGATTTACTGCCCCTGAAGCTGGAACATTTGGTATCAAATTGGCAAAAGGAGAAGGTGGGGAAACCCGGGTTGGTTATAACGGTGATAAAGGAGTTGTATTTATAGATCGCAAGGAATCAGGAAAAGTTGATTTCAATGAACATTTTTCGGGGGTTCATCAGGCTGAAATGAAACCCATTAATGGTGTTATAGAGCTGCATATTCTGCTGGACAGATCATCTGTTGAAGTGTTTGGCAATGGGGGTCTAATATCAATTACCGACAGAGTATTTCCTCATGCCAATGGGAATTTACTCTCTCTTTACTCATCTGGAGAGGCTGTGGAAGTACAAAATATTGACATTTGGAAACTGAATTCCACCTGGAAATAATGTCATCAACTAATAAGAATGAAAAATAGACAATCACTTTTTTTTGCAGCAATAGTAGCGGCCTTAGCGGGTTTCCTTTTTGGATTTGATACGGCCGTTATTTCTGGCGCGGACGTTTCAATTCAATTACTCTGGAGTACAAGTCCACTTTTCCATGGCACATTTATTATGTCGATGGCATTATGGGGAACGGTTGTTGGCGCCTTAATAGGTGGAATTCCCTGTGATAGATATGGCCGAAAAAACACATTGATTGTAATTGGTGTATTGTATTTAATCTCAGCCATTGGTTCGGCGGCAGCTACAGATCCATATATATTTTCATTTTTTAGATTTCTTGGTGGTCTTGGAGTTGGGGCATCCTCAGTCGCGGCACCGACCTATATTTCTGAAATTGCTCCCGCCGCTCGAAGGGGGCGTTTGGTAATCCTTTATCAATTCATGATTGTATTGGGAATTTTGGTTGCCTTCCTCTCCAATTATTTAATCGGGGAATTTTTGGGTGTTAATGCTTGGCGATGGATGTTAGGAATTGAAGCAATCCCGGCGTTTATATATATGATCCTGGTTTTTGCAATTCCAAACAGTCCCAGGTGGCTCGTACTATATAGAAAAGATGAATATGCCGCCCGTCAGATTATCTCTAATCTTGACCATAACCAAAGTGTTGAAGATGAACTCGTCGGAATTAAGAGATCGGAAAAGAGAAACAAAGGCAATCAGTTATTTTCAGGTAAATACAATTTTCAAATTATGTTAGCCTTCCTGATCGCTTTCTTCAATCAATTATCGGGAATTAACTTTGTGCTTTATTATGCTCCCAGAATTTTTGGTGCAGCTGGCTTAGAGGCCAACACAGCTCTCCTGTCTTCGGTTGGGGTTGGTGCAATTAATCTGTTATTTACTATGTTCGGTATTTTATTAATCGACCGATTTGGCCGAAAAACTTTAATGATTATTGGCTCTGTTGGATATATTATTACCCTAAGTGTGGTTTCGTGGGCTTTTTATACAGGAGCAGGTGGTACCATAGTTGTATTATTTTTATTTGGATTTATTGCCTCGCACGCCATCAGCCAAGGTGCTGTTATTTGGGTGTTCATTTCTGAAATATTCCCTAATCACATTCGTGCAGCGGGGCAATCATTTGGAGCCAGTGTTCATTGGATTTTTGCAGCTTTTATAACTTTATTCACCCTATTCTTTATGAACTTGCTGGGAAATAATCCTTCCCCACTGTTTGCCTTTTTTGCTTTCATGATGATACTTCAACTCATTTTTGTGCTAAAGTTAATGCCAGAAACCAAAGGTAAAACCCTTGAGGAGTTATCAAGAGAACTAATCTGGAAAGATAAAATTATCTACGTGCAAGAAGCTCTAAATGTGCAGAGAAAAAAATGACTAAAATAATCTGTATCGGAGAAGTACTATGGGATAAGTTACCGAATGGATTGTATATCGGCGGCGCTCCTTTAAATGTAGCAACAAACTTGCGTAGTTTTGATATTGATGCTCAAATTATAAGTGCGGTTGGAGATGATGAACTTGGCAGGAAAGCAGTACAGATATTAGCAAATAAAGGATTTAATACAAATTATCTTCAAATAAACACAAGCTCTACAGGTCTGGTAGAAGTAGAGTTGAATAGTGATGGAATTCCATCCTATTGTATAAAAGAACCCGTTGCATGGGATTTTATAGAGTGGAATTCATCAATTAATACGATCACTCAAAATGCTGATTATATATGTTTTGGCAGCCTGGCCCAGCGAAATGAAGTTTCACAAAAAACCATCCTAAAAGTATTAGAACATACCACAGCCAAACGAATATTTGATTTGAATATCCGTGCGCCGTACTACGATTTTGATATAATCCACGAAAGCCTGATCCTGACTGATATTCTTAAGATAAATGATGAAGAACTTGAATTGCTTTTAAGGCAAAAAGGTAAAGTTCTTGAGGAAAAGGAAGCCGTACAATACCTCCAGAAAGAGTATGACCTGGACATGGTAATCATTACAAAAGGAGAAAAAGGTGCAGTTGTTTTAGATGGAGAAATTTGGTGTGAAAGTCCCGGAATAAACACAATAGTGAAGGATACAGTAGGGGCGGGTGATGCTTTTCTCGCAGCTTTTATTTTTGGATTTATTACCTACAAAAATAAGACACATAAGACACTCAATTTTGCCAATCATATTGGAGCTTTCGTGGCTTCAAAAGATGGGGCTACACCAGAATTGAGTAAAGAAATAAATGAACTACTAATTAAATGTTAACAAAGCTAAAGCACGATGCATAGCCCACATAAAATAAATTATTTCTGCCGGATCTGTTTGATCGTAAAACCTTTTAAGTAATTAATTAAAGAGCCATGAAAATCACTACTTATTGCCTTTATCTTGGATGTTTAACTCTAATTTTAGGATGTGAATCGTATGGAACAAAAATATCCACTCCAGAAATAAGTCAATATTCTAAAGCATATAAAGCGCCGGAATTTTCCGATTCGAGTAGGTTTCAGAATATTAAAAATTCACTCCCACAAATAGATGAGGTTTTTAAAAATCATGCTGCTTCAAATAATTATCCTGGTTTTTCCTATGGAATTGTAGTAGACGATTCCCTCATATTTACTGGCAGTACAGGCACTGTTAAGATGGGTAGCGATATAAAAGTGACCAATCAATCATTATTCAAAATTGCCTCACTCACCAAAAGTTTTACAGCCATGGCTATACTTAAGCTGCGTGATGAAGGTAAACTTGCCTTAACCGATCCCGTTTCACAATATGTTTCCGAGCTTGAAGATCTTGAGTATTTAACACAAGATGCCCCTGTTATTACCATATTCAATTTACTTACTATGACTTCAGGTTTCCCCGAAGACAATCCATGGGCAGATCAACAATTAGAAAGCACTTCTGAGGAATTTTCCCAATTGCTTGAAAGTGGTTTTTCATTCTCATCAACTCCAAGCTTGAATTATGAATATAGTAACTTAGGCTATGCGTTACTGGGTGAAGTCATATCAAACCTTGCTGGCACATCATATCAACAATATATAACTGAAGAAATATTTCACGCACTTGAGATGCGAGACACCCACTGGGAATTTTCCGGCCTTCCCGAAGATAAGTTAGTAATTGGATATCGGTGGGAAGATGAGAAATGGAAAGAAGAACCGATGCTCCATGATGGTGCATTTGGCGCTATTGGTGGCATCATTACATCATTAGAAGATTATGGGAAATACGTGGCATTTCATTTATCAGCTTGGCCAGCGAGTAATAAGCCTCAAAAAGGGCCTATAAAACGTAGTTCTATTCGTGAAATGCATACCATCCATTCACCAATACGGTTATATGCAAATGCCAAAGATGCGGATGGAAATCTTTGCCCGGCAATTTCAGGATATGGTTATGGTTTAGGTATTTTTGAAGATTGTAATGGAGTGAAAAGGGTATCTCATAGCGGCGGACTACCAGGGTATGGAACTGAGTACCGTTTTTACCCAGAATATGGTGTAGGAATTATTTCCTTTGCCAGTAAAACCTATGCACCTGCAGGTAGAGTGAATAATGAGGTATTTCATACTTTAAAAGAAGTGGCAAAACTAAAGCCTCGCGAGACTCAAGTATCAGAAATTTTGCAAATGCGAAAATATCAGGTTGCAGAACTTATAAAAACCTGGGATGAGACTCTATCAAGTGCAATTACGGCGGACAATCTTTATAAAGATAAACCGCAATCCCTGAGAATGAGAGAGGCAAAAAATTTGCTTGCAACTGCCGGAGAGATAACTTCTACGAGTAGAATAAATCCTCAAAACCAACTAAGAGGAACTTTTACCTTATACGGTACTAATGCTGATATTGAAATTTTCTTTTCCTTATCTCCAGAGGCTAATCCTAAGGTGCAACGAATTAATCTACGTTTGATTGAAAAGGATGAGAAATGAGTAAAAAATACAATCTTGGCTTTTTCCCTACTCCACTACAGGAACTTCCAAACCTATCAAAGAAATATCCCGGCCATAGAATTTTCATAAAACGCGATGATAATACCGGGCTTGCTACTGGGGGTAACAAAACCCGAAAACTTGAATATTTGATTCAGGATGCTCTTGATAATAAATGTGATACCGTAATAACGGCAGGTGCTCAGCAGTCTAATCATTGTCGCCAAACTGCAGCAGCTTGTGCCCAAGCTAATCTTAAATGTCATTTATTGTTGGGAGGGGATGAACCAGCAGTATATGAGGGCAATCTCCTTTTATCTAAATTGTTAGGGGCTATAGTTCATTTTACAGGTAATAATCGCAAAGGAGAAGGCCTAAGGAAGTTAGAACAGAGCTTGAGTGAAAAGGAAGCGATACCATACATAATACCTTATGGGGGATCTAATTTAACAGGTGCATCAGGTTTTGTTGATGCAGTTTCTGAATTAAAATCTCAATTAGCAGAAAAAAATCTGACAATCGATTTTATTTTTTTTGCATCAAGCTCGGGAGGAATGCATGCCGGACTTCTATTGGGGAAAATGCTACACGATTTAAACTCAGAACTAATTGCCATCAACATTGATAAAGATGAAACCGATGGAAAAGCTCTTGAAGAAATAATCTCTAAAATAATAGTTTCTGGCAAAGAAAAATTCTCTATCAAAAAGTCAGTAGATCCAGAAATAAAGTTAATTAAAGACTATGATAAAGCTGGCTATGGTGTTGTAACTGAAAATGAATTAAAGGCTATCAAATTACTTGCATCAACAGAGGGAATTCTGCTAGATCCGGTTTATACAGCAAGAGCATTTTATGGAATGATAGATCACATTGAAAATGGACTACTGAACAAAAAATCAAATCTATTGTTCTGGCATACAGGAGGCATACCTGCTAACTTTTTTCATTCTGATAAGTTTTATATAATCACTTAATCTAGAATGTAAGTTATTATATAAAATATAATTTATAGTATAGCTGTATATTTTAGTTATATATTTATATGTAAAAATTGGTATAGAATACTCATCTTTGTCTTTTTGTATAATTTATACCTATTAAAGATTCAATTACCGGTATATAATTCTGTTTTTCACTCTTTTATAATTATCAGTAAGTTCCTGATATTTTATGTCTTATTTTTTTATTTAGCTCTTAAGAAGCTATAAATTATTCAAAATAAAAAATAATGAGTACGAAATTAGTTTAAGAGGCTCTCCTTATAAACATCGGGGTGAAGTTGTTTTTTTGTTAACTCCTAAAGTGATATACCAGTCGAATTCGTAATCCCTACTCTTGTGTATTGTTAAGAAGGGCACGATTAAATATATCAAGAAGTAAACAACTACACTTGCTTTATTGATCTGAAATTCTACGAATTATTAAATAATAAATCATAGGATTAGTTCTCTTATTACAATAATTACTTAAACTAAAATGGATATTTGATATGAGAAAATATTTACAACAGGTATTTAATTTTTCTACTATTCTGGCAATTACAGTTATAGTGTTATTAGCTATTCCAATTACAGTAACAGCTCAGGTAGAGCTGCCACTAACATTTGAGAATGGAGAAGTTACGGCTGATGACTTTGAAGGGCTTAGGGGCTCTGAAATAGAAGTGGTTACAAATCCAGATGTCTCTGGAATAAATACTAGTGATAATACTGGGAAATTTATAAAAGGAGATCAGCAGCCATTTGCTGGAATGAGATTTACACTAGCATCTCCTCTCCAGGCGGAAGAACATTTGGATCGTGTAATTCGAATGAAAGTTTGGTCTCCACGTGATTCGGTTCAGGTTAGATTAGAACTGCAATCAGATGGGCAGGGAAATAAAGCTTTATTTGATACTGTATGGACTGCAGAAGAATGGGTGGAATTAGAATATGATTTATCTGAACTAGATCCGGAAATAGAATATCTCCGGGTATTTTCGACCTACGATTGGGATGGTGGCCCTGGAGATGGTACCGATGACTGGATCTGGTATTTTGATGATTTTGACATTGTAACAACAAAATATAGTGTTAAAACTCCTTTGACTTTCGAAGACGGTGTAGATGCGAATTATTTCAATGGACAACGAGGCTCAGAAATAGAAGTAGTGGCAAATCCTTATGCATCTGGAATAAATACTAGTGATAATACTGGAAAATTTATAAAAGGAGATCAACGTGATTTTGCCGGATTCAACTTTTTGTTAGCTGATCCAATTCAAATACAAGAAAATGAAGACCGTGTGATCAAGATGAAAGTCTGGTCTCCCCGAGACTCGGTTGAAGTTCGCTTAGAATTACAATCAGATGGGCAGGGAAATAAAGCTTTATTTGATACTGTATGGACTGCAGAAGAATGGGTGGAGTTAGAGTTTGATCTTTCGGAGGGTAATACCGGTGTTGATTACATCCGCATATTTCAAACTTACGATTGGGATGGTGGCCCGGGAGATGGCACCGCAGATTGGATCTGGTATTTCGATGACTTCAATCTCGAAACTCTAATCAAAACCTATGAAGTAGAACTACCTCTAACTTTCGAGGATGGTGTAGATGCGAATTACTTTAATGGCCAACGGGGCTCGCAAATAGAAGTAGTGGCAAATCCTGATATATCTGGATTAAATACCAGTGATAACACTGGTAAATTCATCAAAGGAGATGAGCAACCATTTGCAGGATTTAATTTTGACCTTGCCAATCCCATAAATACAGTAGAAGATGAAGATCGTGTGATCAGGATGAAGGTTTGGTCTCCCCGGGATTCTGTTGAAGTTCGCTTAGAACTTAAATCCGACGGAGAAGGCAATAAAGCATTATTTGATACAGTTTGGACTGCCGAAGAATGGCTGGAACTAGAATTTGACCTATCGGGAGTGGATCCGGAAGTCGAGTATATTCGAATATTCACAACCTATGACTGGGATGGTGGGCCAGGTGACGGCACAGACAATTGGATATGGTACTTTGATGATTTTAACATTGTACCGGGCATTGATGTAGGAACGGAAGTTGAAGAGATCCCTGCGCAATTTTCACTCAGCCAGAATTATCCAAACCCGTTTAATCCTACAACCAACATACAATTTGAACTGGCGGCATCTTCTCAAGTAACACTGACTATATTTAATGTGTTAGGACAAAAAGTGGCTGTTCTGCTCGATAATAATAAAATGAATGCTGGCACCCATACTGCAGTATTTGATGCTAACATGTTATCATCTGGTGTTTATTTCTATCGCTTAGAAGCAGGTAGTTTTGTACAGCAGAAAATTATGACATTGATTAAGTAGTTAAGATATACTTCTAAATAGTAGTTATTCGCAGGTGCCCTGATAAGGTATCTGCGTTTTTTTTACCGAAAATACTTTTAGAGAGCTATCAAAAGGTATTATTAGAAAAAAATGAGTACGGAAGCATTTTTCCTGACTCTCCTTAGATAACACTGTTATAATGATGATTTGATGGTGAAAATAGAACATCATTTAATAAATGCAGAATTGAATCTATTTATAAATACTTAACATTAATGGAGCATTGATATGAGAAAACATCTACAATTAATTCGAAGTTATTCAACGACTTTAGCTGCGGCTATTATTCTAATGCTAACAATTCCTATTTCAGTAAATGCTCAAATAGAACTGCCAATTACATTTGAAGATGATGCTGCTTCAGCATCCGATTTTGAGCAAATGAGAGGCTCTGTGATTGAAATAGTTGCAAATCCTGAAGCTAATGATATTAATGATAGCGAGAATGTCGGAGAATTTGTGAAAGGAGATCAGCAGCCATATGCCGGTTTCAGATTTGAATTCGCCACCCCGTTTCAGGCAGAAGAGGAAGAAAATCGTGTGCTTCAAATGAAGGTCTGGTCACCTAGAGCGAATATAGAAGTGCGCGTAGAACTACAATCACCCAATGATGGGAATCAAGCTCTTTTTGATACTGTGTGGACATCTGGAGAATGGGTTCAATTAGAATTCGATTTATCTGATGTGAATCCAGCAATTGAGTATACGCGGTTATTTCAAACTTATGATTGGGATGGTGGTCCCGGAGATGGTACCGCAGATTGGATCTGGTATTTTGATGATATTGAACTTGTAGAGGGACAAAGTGTAGGAATCGAAAATAACAAAGAAATTCCCGCTGATTTCACCCTTAGCCAAAACTACCCGAATCCATTTAATCCAACAACTCAAATTCAATTTGGTTTACCTTTTTCTTCTGAGATATCGCTGAAGGTATTTAACATGCTCGGTCAACATATAACAACTCTTGCAGAAGGTGCATACAGCGAAGGAGCACACTCAATAAATTTTGATGCCACAAATTTGAGCAGTGGAATCTATATTTATAAACTTTCTACTAAGGATGGTTTTGAAAAAACCAATAAAATGACGCTTATAAAATAGCTGATTTGTGAGAGCGACTAATAAAGCCCAGATTCTTTAACAGAATGCTGGGCTTTTTTATAATATTGCCGAATAATTTTTTAACTATGAATCTGCAGAGGGCAAACGAATCTGATTACTCACATAAGTAATTTTATCTTTGGTATTGTACTTGCTAATGCCAATCCAATTACTCCATTCAGGTGATTTTCATTCAGAGATAAGGCTGATAACACATGTGAGGGTTTTCCGGAAGTGCTGCTACAAGCAGAAGTGGAGAGAAAATTACATTCGGAAGCTCATTTTTCAACCTTTCCCAAGTATTACGAGCCCCGATCTAGGCAGCAACACCTACAGCCAGCTTAGCGTAAATTTTAACAAGCGCTCAAAAAAATGCCTGATCCCTACAAGTCAAATATCATTGAACCTATTGAATAGACACGGTATAACTCCGTTACCCCGGCACCGGAAAATCACAAAAGATAATACAAAGGCTTATGAAGTACACCCGACAAGATTCGAACTTGTAACCGCCTGATTCGTAGTCAGGTACTCTATCCAGTTGAGCTACGGGTGCATTTTTTACTGCTTTAGTGGTACAGAATACATTTCGCAGTTTCTTAGAGTGGAATTTTCTAAGAAGGCTCCAAAGATAAGGAAATTTTGTAATGATAGTCTAAATTTATTGGCACTTTCATTAGATGCGATGCTCAATGTCAGGAGGTACTTCTGAATGAAAGTGAACAAAAACTCAACTAATCCCAATGAGCAATCCTAATCACTCCCGGCCATCCATTTCCGGTATTTATCACGATGGTCGGTTACTTTTACCAGGTAATTTTTGGTTTCATCCCAGGGAAGATTCTTTAGCAGAAACTGGTAATTCTCCTCAGCGCTCATGCTGTTTATTTTATCCAGGGCTTTGTTGAAGTTGGTAGTGCCTGTGTAAGCTTTGGCTACATTTCCAGCTCCGGTATTATAAGCGCAAATTACCAGGTATTCGTGTACAGTTTTGTCTTTTACCCCTCGCATATAGCGATTCATCAATAAGTCGAAATAGGTGGAGCCATAGAGAACATTTTGCTCGGGGTCATAGAGATATTCCACAGAGGGAACAGCGTCTTTGCCATTCAGAATTCTGTATACATCCCGGCCGGCTGAGTTGGGCACTACTTGCATCAGGCCTAACGCGTTGGCATGAGATTTTGCAAGTGGATTGAAAAACGACTCTGTATGAATGATGGCGAAAACCAGAGCGGGTTCAAGGCCATACTTCTTTGAATAGATTTCAACTTCATTCCGGAATTTTTCGGCACGAATACGCAAATGGTCTGGAACTAATTTCAGATTGATGACAGCAATGGTTTTTTCTACACCGTCTTCACTTACCACTTTTTTCATTTCAGCTTTTTCGGCGGTTTTTTTGGCGAATTCCTGAACACCCATATCAGCTGGTAATTCTATCTGATTTTCAAGTATCGGATCGGGCATAACCTCTTTTTCATTTTCAGTGTCCGGCATTTCACTTTCAGTGCCTTTACTTGCTAAAAGCTCCAGAATAGTTTCTTCAATTGATTCTCGCAGGCTTTCTTCAGTATCGTTTTCATCGGCAAGCACTTCTACGGTACCACCGCCTTCTTCAAAATCCACGTCCCACCGAACTTTTCCACCTTGCCTGTACTCAACCCAGTTTGATTCTGTTCTTTCCTTGAAATCGCCCCACTGCCGAGTCATTTCATCCCGAAAATTATCGAACTGACGTTGTTGCTCCTCGGCATACTGCACATATTCTTCTTCACTTTGAAAAATACCGGCATCTCTTTCGGCCATTCGTGCGTCCAGTTCTTGCTGTCGCTGTCTTAGAAATTCTTCGTAGGTATCCTGAGCGAAAGCTTGAGTTGATGTGCATAGAAGTACAGCAATACCCGCTAATAATATAGTTTTCATTGTATCCCCTATTTTTCTCTTAATTTTTTTACACAACGGCCACAAAATGTTAAAGCTGTCCGTTCCTTTTCCGAAAGTATGAGAAATTTTCTTCTAATTCACAGGATTTGTTTCCCTACAAAAGAAATCTAAAGATGGCGCTTGAAACTTTGCATAGGGGTTTTCATATAGCCCGCATTGTTATACATTCCCAAACCTACTAATAAATAGCAATCAAATGAGAACAACAGGAATAATTATAGCTTTCATGCTTTTGATGCCGGGGTTAACCTTAGCGCAAAAAGGCAAAAAAGAAGCTGAAAAGAAAGAAGATAAATTTGCCGAGTTAATTAAAGACGCTACAAAAGTTGAAGGCTTTTTTGATTTATATCAAAAAGAGGATCAACTCTATATGGCGATTGAGGAAGAAGAACTTGGTAATGACTTCTTGATGAATTTTGAATTAGCACGAGGTATAGGATCTTCCGGATTATATGGCGGAACTATGCTGAATATTTTTGAAGGACTTCTGGTTTCCCTCAAAAAAGAAGAAGGGAAGATTTTCTTAATGCAAAAACCGCATCGTTATGTTGCCGAAGAAGGTTCGCCTGCGGCGAAAGCGGTTGAGTTAACTTATGGGGAATCTGTGCTGGAAACCGCAAAAGTTGAGGCAACAAGCGAGGACGGAGTAATGCTGATTAATGTGTACGATTGGTTTGTGGGCGATATTTCTAACATAAGCCAGCGAGTGCAATATGCGGTATCCTCAAAACCTGGACAGCCAGGAAGAGCTGCTTTTGATAAATCCAGGAGTTATATAGAGTCGGTGAAATCCTTCCCCGAAAACACAAATATCACAGCCAGCCTTACCTTCAAAAATTCTGAAGAAAACGGGCCCAGAACACTCGCTGATAGTCGGTTTATCCCAGTTTCTGTTCACTACACATTAGCCGCGCTTCCGGAAGTACCGATGGAACCAAGAATGGCGGATGACAGAACCGGTTATTTTATGACTGTTCACAAAGACTTTACAAGCGATGATAATGAGACCTTCTTCAAACGATATGTGAATCGCTGGAGGCTCGAATGTGATGGCGATGCCGGCGCTGATGGCCTTTGTGATCCTGTAAAACCAATTGTGTATTATATCGACCATACCGTTCCTGAGGAATATCGGGAAGCCATGATGGAAGGTGTGGAAGAGTGGTCGAAAGCTTTTGAAGCGGCAGGTTTCAGAAATGCTGTTCAGGCTAAAATGCTGCCTGAAGACGCAGAACCAGAAGATATCCGCTATGCAACTTTACGCTGGAATGTTTCTGATCAGCCGGGTTATGGCGCGATTGGCCCTTCTGTTGTTGATCCCCGAACGGGTGAAATTCTTGATGCCGACATACTTTTTGAAGCCAATATGTTGATGGGGGATAAAGCTGAATATCGGGAGATGGTAGAGCCGCGAATGGCGATTGATGAGATTTATAATGTTAGTGCTGAAGAAATTGCCATGATGAGTAAAGGTGAAACCGCTTCATTTTATAATGAAATGAATATGCAGTTCGATATGGTTCGTGGAGCATTAATGACTGAAGGTTTAGCCAAGCCAGGCTCACCCGTGCCAAAAGAGTTTGTTGATCAGGCTTTACGCTGGGTAACCATGCACGAAGTTGGCCACACGCTGGGTTTGCGTCACAATTTCCGTTCATCAATTGATACTCCTCTCGACAAACTTTATGATACTGACTGGACATCGAAAAATGGGGTGTTTAGTTCCGCGATGGAATATCCTACGGTAAATATTTCTCCAAATGGCGAAACCGGTGACGGGAATTATTATAACCTCAGTGTAGGTACTTATGATAATTGGGTGATCAGCTATGGTTATACTCCTGACGCTGAAAAAGCCAAAGAGATAGCAAGGAATTCTGCTCAGCCGGGTCATGCTTACGGTACAGATGAAGACGCTCGTGGAGCCGGTGCTATTGACCCGCTCATCAACGTGTATGATTTGGGAGATGACCCATTGGTTTGGGGAAAAGGAAGAGCCGATTTGCTCAAAAACATGATTCCAAAAGTACCTGAGATCGTTCTTGCGGATAACATGCCGTATTATGAAGCGACAGATTTATTTCAGACTTACTTCTTTCAATATGCACGAGCGTTAAGCCCGGCAGTAAAATATATTGGCGGACAGTATCAGCACCGTGACCACGTGGGCGATCCTGACGGAAGAATGCCTTTTGTGCCAATCCCGAAAGAAAAACAGGAAGAAGCGTTGAATATGATTGTAGATTACGCTTTCGCTGCTAATGCGTTTGAACTTCCACAGGATGTTTATCAGCAGTTTGGTGCAAACCGATGGAGCCACTGGGGGAATACCAACACCTATAGCGGCCGGGTAGATTATCCGATTCATCAATATTTAGTTGGCATTCAGTCTTCGCTGCTTAGCCAGTTATTGAACGGAACCCGCCTTGCCAGAATCCGAGATACGGAAGTGAAATTCGGTGAGGAAAATACCCTGACCATTCCTGAGTTGATGGAGACCATTACGAATTCAATTTGGGGTGAAGTTTGGAGTGCTCCGGGATCGAATGTGAATGGAAACCGGCGCGATTTGCAACGAGCTTATCTTGATGAGATGATCAAAATTGTAACGGACGCACCTTCCAATATGCCAGCCGACGGACGTTCAGTTGCACGGTATCAGTTATCAGATTTGAACCAGCGTATCACAAGAAGATTGAGTCCCCCTTTCAGCTTTGATATTTATACGGAAGCTCATTTGAGAGAAGCAAAAGTACGTATAGAAAAAGCCCTGGATGCAGGACTGAATCTGGAAAATTAAGCTAAATGAAATTCATTTAGGGTACACAAAGCCTCGCTCAGAATTCAGCGGGGCTTTTATTTTTACCCGGCAAGTTTATGACGATGGATTTTAATCTATTTTTTTAGTTTGTTTAGCTTCACTTCATTTTAAATATAGTGTTTCGGAAAAGTACAACTGTGTGATTATAGCTCTTAAAGGCAACGTTATGGGTGGCCCGGATGCTGAAACCTTCCGGGATGAGCTTCACACTTTTATAGATGAGGGAAAGAAACAAGTAATTGTTGATCTCGGTAAAGTGAAATTCATGAATTCCTCCGGACTCGGGATTCTTATCGGTGGATTTACAACTATGAAAAATGCCGGCGGCGAACTGGTAATCTGTCAGGCCGACAAAAAAATTGAAAGCCTGCTGATGGTAACCCAGCTAATCAAAGTTTTCAATCACTTTAGAACGCTGGATGAAGCCGTTGCACATTTTGGCAAAAGCTAACATCATAAACCAGTCATTGCGGGGGATTCAGCGAAAGGAGAGGGCAAATCCCGTGGCAATCTCATGGACTAAGGGCAACGCATTTACCACGTATCGTTGATGAACATCCCAGACATTGCAGGGAGATTGCTTCGTCGATTAACAATCTAAGCCTGCATTATGCAATGCATTCTCCTCGCAATGACAGGGCGGAAGGTTTTGTTAATAACGATACTGATCTGATTTATATGGGCCGGTAATTGGGACACCAATATATTCAGCTTGTTCATCGCTTAAAGTCTCCAGTTCTACACCAATTTTTGAAAGGTGAAGTCGCGCAACTTTCTCATCCAGTGATTTTGGAAGTACATGAACACCAGGATCAAACTCTTCAGGCCGGTTCCAAAGCGCAATTTGTGCAATGGTTTGATTGGTGAAGCTATTGCTCATTACAAAGGACGGATGCCCGGTAGCATTTCCTAAATTCATCAATCTTCCCTGAGAAAGAAGAACCACCTGTTTTCCACTTTTTAGGGTGAAAATATCAACCTGTGGCTTAATATTTTCTTCCTTCGAATTTGTCTTCAGCCATGCTACATCAATTTCATTATCGAAGTGGCCGATGTTGCCAACAATCACTTTGTCTTTCATGCTTTCGAAGTGATGTCCTTTCACGATATCTTTATTGCCGGTTGCGGTAACTACGATATCAGCTCTTTTTGCTGCTTCATCCATTCGTTTCACTTCATAACCATCCATGGCAGCCTGAAGGGCGCAAATCGGATCAATTTCAGTGACAATAACACGAGCACCGGCACCGCGAAGTGAAGCCGCTGTTCCTTTACCGACATCGCCATAACCGGCAATAACGGCAACTTTTCCGGCCATCATTACATCGGTTGCACGGCGAATGGCATCAGCGGCAGATTCGCGACAGCCGTATTTGTTATCAAATTTAGACTTCGTTACCGAATCATTCACATTGATTGCCGGCAGGGTGAGAGTCCCTTTTCGTTCGCGCTCAATAAGGCGGAGAACACCGGTAGTGGTTTCTTCAGAAATTCCGTTAATACCTTCTACCAATTCAGGATATTCATCCAAAACCATATTGGTGAGGTCGCCGCCGTCATCCAAAATCATATTCAACGGTTTACCATCCGGGAAAAACAACGTTTGCTCAATGCACCAGTTAAATTCCTCTTCGGTCATTCCTTTCCATGCGTAAACGGGAATACCGGCTTTAGCCATTGCCGCTGCCGCATGATCTTGAGTGGAATAAATATTACAAGATGACCAGGTAACTTCAGCACCCAATTCAATTAGAGTTTCTATAAGAACAGCGGTTTGTATAGTCATGTGCAGACATCCCGCAATTCGGGATCCTTTAAGGGGCTGCTCTTCTTTATACTCCTCACGAAGCGCCATAAGGCCTGGCATTTCAGCTTCGGCCAGTTCAATTTCCTGCCGGCCGTAATGTGCAAGGGAAATATCTTTTACTTTGTACGCTAATTTTTCTTCTACTTTTGGCATGATGGGTATTATGATTTTTTATGTTCTTCTATGATTACTTTAGCTTTTTGATAATCACCTTCAGTTCCGGCAGAGCCAAGTTCAGTTGTAATTAAATATCCTTGAGGATCAAGAAATACTTTGAAAGGAATACCAAGAGTAATTATTTCATCAGCTATTTTATTAGTATCTAACACGTAGCTGAAATTGTATTTGTTATTGTTTTGAAAAGCCTGAACATCCGAAAGCTCATCCGAGTTATTTAAATTAACGGCGATTACAACAAAATCATCGGGGTATTCATTCTGCAAAGAATCCATTGCTGGAAAAACCTGCAGGCAAGGCCCACACCAGGTTTCCCAAAAATCGACAAGTATAACTTTACCTTCGAAATCTGAAACTTTTACCTCATTCCCCTCCAAATCTTGAAAACTGGTGCTGTAAATTGCGGCATCTATCTTTTGTTCTTCTTTGTCAAGTTCACGAGGATTTTCCCGGGGTGATTCTGAACAAGCAAAGCCAATAAAAAGCAGTAAAAAAAATAAAGGAATGGTTTTCATGATAAAGAAATCTGCTGAGGTAATTAAAAATAATGAAGGCAAAGATACGAGATAGTTTTCAGAATACAGAAAGTGAATAAGGGTATATGGAAGAAATTCCCATCCGATTCATTGTTATTGAAGATTAATTTGTTTTTATTGAGCCGGAATAATTGCTGTCTCCGTAAGTCTTACGGATAGGCAACAATAAGTATTATCCTCAATTCAAAAAGGGTACCACATAAACATTACCCTTAACTTGAAATAGTTAGAAACCCTCTCACTAAACAAAACACTCTTATGAAGAAGAAATACCTTTTTAAAACTATAACCACAGTCTGCATGTTATTGCTGCCCTGTTTATTGATGGCTCAAGGTAGCGTCAGGGGAATAGTAACCGATGCAGCGTCAGGCGAACCTCTCGCGGCCGTAAACATAGTTATTGCGGGAACACAAATTGGTACACCCACCAATGCTGATGGTGAATATGAACTTAACGACATAGAACCGGGAGCTTACAGAATTGAAGCAAGATTTGTAGGTTACCGCACTATGACTAAATCTGTTACAGTTGAAGATGGACAAATAGCTGTTCTGGATTTTGAATTTTCACTTTCTACCACACAAATGGATGATGTGATTGTAACCGCGCTTGGAATTAGCCGAGAACAACGCTCAATCGGTTATTCAACACAAGAAGTTGCTGGTGAAAACCTGACATTAACCAATGAGAAAAATGTTATTGGTTCGTTGGCTGGTAAAATTTCGGGAGTCCAGGTAGTTGGAGCATCGGGAGCCAGCATGGGAGGTACCCAGAAAATTAAAATAAGAGGAGTTAACTCAATCAGTGGAGCATCCTCTCCTTTAATAGTAGTTGATGGAACACCTATCTCAAATTCAAATTATGCCGGAAGTACAGGCAGGGATTATGGAAACCTTTCTCAGGATGTTAATCCAGAAGATATAACATCGGTGAATGTGCTGAAAGGCCCTGCGGCATCTGCTTTATATGGAATTAGAGGGCAGTATGGTGTAATTATGATTACAACCAACAAAGGAACAAAAGGCGCTGAAAAATTCACCGTAGATTTGAATTCTGGATTCTCTTTCGAAAGAGTAGGTAATATTATGCCCTACCAGAATCTATATGGTGCCGGAAGTACTCAGGATTGGTTAACTCTTCCAAATGGCCAGCCGCAGGTGCAAACCAATTATGATGAAAGTTGGGGTCCAAAAATGGATGGCACTCCTGTTCGTCACCATTACAGTTTTTATCCACAGGATCCTCGTTATGGAGAGTTAGATCCGTTTATTCCACAACCGGATAATATCAAGAACTTTTTCGAGACCGGTACAAACTTCAGTCAGGGAGTGACGGTATCGGGTGGAGGAGCCAATTCTAATCTTCGTCTGAGTTTTAACAATACAGACATCAGTGGAATTGAGCCTAATACCTTTTTGAAAAGAAACAACCTTGGTGTTGCGGCAGGTATCGACATTACTGAAAAATGGAATGTTTCTACCAATTTGAATTTTGCAACCAACAGTGCTCAAAGGCCCTCACAAGGTGCGGAGGCTGGATCAAGATACTTTGGGCAGTGGTTCCAGCGAAACCTTGATATTGAGAGACTGAAGGATTATAAGTATGATGATGGCACTATTCTTCATTGGAATCTTACAGGTTTAAGAACCGGTAACGATGCCCGCCATTTTGATCCTCTTTATTTCAACAATCCCTACTTCAACGCTTATGAAAATACAGCCAATGACAGTCGAGACCGGCTGTTTGGAGATATGGGTGTTACCTACGATGTTATGCCAGAATTATCGTTGAGCGCATTTATCCGCTCAGACTTTTTCACCCAAAACATTGAAGGCAGAACTGCTTTTGGTGGAACAGGAACCCCGGGATATTCTACAGGGAAATATCAGAACCGCGAAATAAACTACGAGTTTTTGGCTCAGTACGATAAACGATGGAATGAATTTTCACTGAATGCCAACCTTGGTGGTAACGTATATGATGCAAGATACACCTACGTATCTCAGTCTACTTCAGGAGGCTTAACTGCACCTGGTTTCTACAATATCAGTGCATCTATAGATCGCCCAAATACAAGTTCATATCTGCGCGAGAAAAAAGTTCTCAGTGCTTATGGCCTGGTTTCACTGGGTTATATGGACACTTATTATGTTGATTTCTCTCTCAGAAATGATCAATCTTCAGCTCTTCCCCCTGACAATAATTCGTATTGGTACCCTTCAGTATCTGCGAGTTTAGTATTTAGCGAGTTGTTAGATGTGGATGCTCTTTCGTTTGGGAAATTAAGAATGAGTTACGCACAGGCAGGCTCAGATTTAAGTCCATATCAAACCACCCCTGTTTATGGAGTTGGCGGCAGTTACGGTTCAATAAGTTCATTAAGTGTTCCAAATACACTTAATAATCCAAGTATCGAACCATCATTTGCGCATTCTTACGAGGCTGGTATTGATTTGAATTTATTTGAAAGGTTGGATGTAGAGTTAACCTACTATTATCAAAAAAATGAAAGCCAGATTATAAATCTGGATATTTCAGGAACCAGTGGTTATGCTGCAACGAGGATAAATGCAGGCCTTATTGAAAACAAAGGTGTTGAGCTGAGCTTAAGCGGTTCTCCCATCCAAACTCAAAACTTCCTTTGGAATGCTGCTTTCAACATAAATAAAAACCAAAGTATGTTGGTTGAGCTTTATCCCGGAATTGATGTTTACGGATATGGTTCTACTACTTATTCTGGTGTTACTACTTATCTCAATTCTTACGAAGGAGAGCCTTTTGGCAGCATTGTTGGCCAGGCTTATCAAAGAGATGAAGCTACCGGTCAAATCCTTCTGGATAACAACAACATTCCAATGTATACCGACGCCACTCACAATTTTGGAACTGTTCTTCCAGATTTCACCGGTGGCCTTCAAAATACCTTTAGCTATAAAGGATTTGATTTAGGCGCGATGATTGATTTCCAAATCGGAGGGCAGTTCTTTAGCCGGTCTCAGTCTCTTGCAGACAGAACCGGATTATCCGAAAAATCTGCGGCTACCAATGATAAAGGAAATAATGTGCGTGACGATGTTGCTGATGGCGGTGGTGTAAAAGTTACCGGAATTTCCGCATCAACAGGCGATCAGGTAACGGCATATGTAAATCCGAAAACCTATTACGGAATATTAGGCCAGAGAATTTCCGAAGAGTATATCTATGATGCTTCTTATGTGAAATTAAGAGAGCTGAGCTTAGGATACAGCCTTGGTGGAAGTTTGCTGAATCAACTTCCTTTTGAGCGAGTAAGATTGGCGCTAACCGCACGTAACCCGCTAACTATCTGGCAAGACGCACCCGAAGGTTTAGATCCATCGGAACTTTCAGCAGGCAGCCAATCAATAAGTTGGTACGAAGCTGGGCAGTTGAACACCGTTCGATCCTTTGGATTTGATATAAACATCACCTTTTAAAATCAATATCATGAAAAAATTATATATCCTATTTCTAACAGTATTTTTTCTGGGTAGTTGTGATCTCCTGGAGATGGACGACGATATGAACAACAGTCCGAACTCTCCAAGTGATGCATCCGCTCAGCAGTTAATGACAAGTGCAATGCGCTCGCTACCCGGTATTAGTTCAAACACCGGAGCCCAGTTTTTAGGGCAGTATCTTGCGGAAACACAGTACGTTGTTGCTTCAAGATATCCAGCCGGCGGAACCAGTTTTTATGGCTGGTACCAAAGCCCGCTCATTAACCTGGAAACAGTTCTAACATCAGAATTCAATACAGCAACTTCTGACAATCAGTTAGCCGTTACTAAAATTCTGAAGGCATACTTTTTCTGGCATGTTACCGATCGCTGGGGAGATGTTCCTTATTCTGAGGCGCTGAAAGGCGGAGATAATATCACGCCGGCTTATGATACACAGGAATCTATTTATGATGATTTATTTGCTCTTCTGGAAGAAGCAGATGGCCAAATAGATGAAAGTGGTTCTATCAGCGGTGATATCGTTTACGGCGGAGATATGGCCAAATGGAAGAATTTTGGGAATACCGTTCGCTTGTTAATGGCACTTCGTTTATCTGAAGTGAATGCTTCAAAAGCATCTGCTGAATTTAACGCAGCTTTAACGGCTGGTGTCATGGAATCAAATGATGACAGCTTTGTGTACCAACATCTTGCTGACGCCGACAACCAAAACTACTGGTATGGTCAGGTTGTGGAGAGTTCAAGAAACTGGTGGGCATTAACCGAAACTCTGGTTGATATTATGGATCCGGTTGATGATCCAAGATTAGCCGTTTACGGAGAAGAGACAGAAACCTCTGGCGGTTACATCGGCCTTCCAATTGGATCGGATGCTTCAAATCAAAATGTAACAGACTTTTCACTGTTAGGTGAAGATATTCACCAGCAAGACTCGCCGGTTTATCTTGTGACTTACGCCCAGGCATTATTTGCTCAAGCGGAAGCTGCTGAATTAGGCTGGACAACAGAGGATGCTGGAACCAACTATAATGCTGCTATTGAAGCTTCAATAGACCAATGGACTGGCAGCACAGCTGACGCCGCTGCTTTCCTTGCGCAACCAGACATCGTTTATGACGGAACAGTAGAACAGATTGCTACTCAGCGATATGTACACCTGTTTATGAATGGCTATGAAGGCTGGGCTGAATGGAGAAGAACTGGTTTCCCAGCTTTCGTACCATCAGATGGCAACGAAGTGCCAACGCGGCAAAGCTACACAGCTGATGAGTCGTTTAATAACACGGCCAATTATGAAGCAGCTATTGACCGCCAGTTTGGCGGCGATAACGACTTATATGGTCAGGTTTGGTGGGATGTAAATTAACCCCAACAAACAATTAGAATAACATCAAAGCCCTGTTTTCTTCTTCAGAAAACAGGGCTTTTTTTATGCTGAAATTGAAAGGCTACTTAATAAGCATCAATTTTCTTGTGAGAATATTTCCACCGGCTGTTAATCGATAAATGTAGGTACCGGAGGAGAATTCACCGGCATCAAAGTTTATTCTATGATTACCTGCCGATTTAGTTTCTCCATTTATTAAAGTTGCTACCTTTCGTCCCATCACATCAAAAACCTCCAGCTGAACCTCACTGTTTACCGGCAACTGGTAGCCGATTACTGTAGAAGGGTTAAATGGGTTTGGGTAATTTTGATTCAAAGCAAAATCCTTAGGCAGGTTATCGGGATTCTCAACCGATGTAGAAGTGGAGTAGGAAATATTACTGGCTTGGAGTTCTCCTTCTTCGGGATCAAAGAATTCATTTTCACCGGAGATGGCGGCTACCTCCAATCCTCGCTGATTTATGAATATATACTCGTAGGATTCAATCGAATTACCACCAACCTCAACCGATTCGGTTCTCTTTATCCGGAGAACATCTTCGGTTCCGCCTTCTGTAATAATTTCACCCCAACCATCTACTTCAGTTACAACCTCAAAGTTGGTGGTACTTACATTATCGCCGAATACCGTTTCTGCCTCATAATCATATTCCCAGGAATCTTCATAGTTCAAGGGAAATTGGAAATCAATTCTTCCAGGCCTTAAATACACGATAGAAATTTCATCTTCAAACTCATCGTTTTCTCTTACTCCTTCAATAAAAACGGCACCTAAAGAAAGTAGTTGGTCTTCGCTCAAAACTACATATCCGTATATATCCTGAAAAACCTCATATTCTTCGTCTTGTAAGGTATCAGTATGGCTTAACTGAAGACTGGTGACATGTGTTGCTTGGGCAAAATGCTCATCATCAAACTCAGGTGTTTCTTCAGGGTCTTCAAAATTTTGAAAAACCCCGGTGAAATTCTCTTGAAAAGTGAGGGATGTAAAATCCCATACCTGGTTGGGTCCGGCGGTTTGGATAAGCGGTAAGATGTTGTCGGTATCTGAACTTAAACTTTGGGTGGCTGAAAATTGTGATTCCAGCGTTTGTTCAAAATCAGTAAATGTAACGGTAATCTGAGCTAAAATATCTTGCCATCCAGCGAGCAGCAAAATAAAAGTGATTAAAATTATAGTGTGAAATGGGGGGCGGGGAGTGTATCGGTTTTTCATGATGAATAAGGTTAGGTTGTGCTTCTTGTTTCACCTCCTTATAAGGCAGTATTACTTATACATACAAAAATACCGCCTCCCTTAGTTCATTATTTAGGAATTAAATTGATTTGGATCTCCCAATCGCTTTTGAATATTCCGTAATTCCAGCCCAACGTTTTTTATTTTATGGAAATCAAAGGCAATTCCATTATCCTGAATTGTGACTTTAAAAACGTTGGGAATGTCTTCAAAGCTGTTTTTAACTTTTTGAGAAGCTGACCATATAAAATATAATGCATCATCATTCCCTTTTTATATCAGGCTTTCAGATAATAATTAATACATAAAAAAAGAGACACCCGCTCTGGCGAATGTCTCTTTCTGTAATCACTCAGATCAACATAACCCGCTGTCTATCTGGTACGCCCTTTACTTTTATCCACATTGGCTTCAAAACTTGTTGAGGATATATTACCTGCTGTATCTGAAGTACTCATGCTAACGGTGTAGGTTCTTCCTTTTCCTTTACCGCTACGTTCGGCACGCAAATACACATCTTTAGACCCATCAAAATTTGTGACAATTTCATAGTCTGAGTCCGTGTTTCCATCTCCTTTTCCATTAGATGACTCATTGCTCGACACTGTAACCGAGACGTTTACTGTTCCATCTACTAAATCAGAAGCTGAAATGCCACTTGCTACCATAACCATTTTGTGGTTTGGTGGCCACAGATTGTTTGTTTCTTGGTTAAAGGCAATAACGGGTGCCGTAGTGTCGGTGATTTCGACGGTTACTTCATCAGAATCGGTTGCACCTTCAGTATCGGTGACGGTGAGCGTAAAAGTATGTACTCCTACACCCAGATTCACTGTTGTTGAAGAACCTGCATCGCCATTCGACCAGGCATATGTAAGTGCATCTCCATCGGCATCAGTAGCCGATCCATTTAGAGTTACGCTGGTGGTTGGGCCTGTTGCTTCCGTGGTAATGTTAATGCCGGCATTGGCTACCGGGATGGTATTCACAACGGTAATGGTTACCTCGTCGGTATCTGATAGCTCACCATCAGAAACAGTAAGCGTTAAGGTATGGCTGCCATCAGCAAGATCAGTGGAGAATGAAGCTGAAGTAGATATTTCGTTTCCATTCAGGCTCCACGAGTAAGTCAGGGCATCGCTGTCCGGATCTGAAGAACCGGTGCCGGTCAGAGTAACTGAAGTTGTTTGTCCTGTTGCGGTTACCGTTTGGTCCGCGCCTGCATTGGCTACGGGAGCATTATTCTCTGGCTCAATTGGAGGCGGAGCAGTTCCACCAAAAGATTCTGTGGTTTCAAGTCTGAATTTTCCACCTGCCAGTCCTCCTCCGTCAAATATTACGAACGTAAGCTTATGTGCACCTTCTAAAGTAACACCATACTCTCCCGGAGTAGATACTGCAGGTTGATATCCTATAAGCTGAGGGTTATTACCATTTTCATCTGCAAGATAAACCCATGAACAGTTATCAGCCAGAAGTTGTACAACAAAATCACCATTCCCGGTAACATCTGTTTCGTACTTACTCCAGTTATGCCCACCAGGACCTTGTGAATCCATATCATTATAAGAGTTAATCCATGCTGCATCGAAAGTTGAGTTATCCCATGGATGCGGCTGGCCGTTATCCTGTGTAACTTCAAATGCGTTGTGTGGATTTACCCAGTTTGCAGTAATTCCAAAATCATTACTTTGATAACAAACGGTTGATGACCAATTCGGATCAGCAGAAGAAGGATAAATAGGATCCCAGGTCTGAACAGATGAATCACTGATATATACATTGTTGGTGGTTCCAGTAGTTCCGGTGGAGTAGGCAATCTGCTCGAAAACCGTACCCGTTCCGGCTGTTCCATTGTCATTATGAGCAAATCCATCCAGCCTGACCCCGTCAATATCAGTAGCTGCTTCTGCCGGCATCGGGTCGGTTGATCCATAGGATGTAAAACTCGATAGTGGGACCTGAACCTCTCCCTCAGTGAGTGTGACGGAGGCTTGATAAAACCAACCGCTTGTCGAAGAATTAAGATAAACTGTAATATTATCGTTGGCATTACTCACGTTTAGCACTTTAAGAATAAGAGCTCCTTCAAGTCCGATGTCCAGATTCAGACTCACTCCCTTGCCTGCATTTGGACTGGAACCTTTGGTAGGCGTGCCGTGTGATCCAATAAGACCGCCAAGATAAAGAGCATATTCAGTGGATGTATTTGTTCCTCCCCATTCCAGTGTCCCCGCAGACCCATCAATTCTGGTCACTCCATTCCGGTAGCTCCTCAGTTCGCGGGCACCGCCCAGAACAGTCTCATCCTCCAGATATGTATACAAACCGGGAAAATCACCCGACCAGCTTCCTGTCGGTCCATTGAAATCGTCTATAATGATGTTGTTTAAGGCCTGATTATTCGACATTAATTTATTACCAACTTGGGTGGTAATTTCTACCACTTCATCATCATCTTCAATAGAAGAGACAGAGTTATTTTTACAAGCACTAAATACTAGCCCTGTAAAAAGCACTAACGCGCATAATTTTAAATAATAGAATTGATTTAATTTCATTTTTTACCCATATAAATTAGTAGTTAGATTTAAGCCAACTATTTGAAAATCACTGTTAAATAGCTGTGATTGACCAAGGTATTACTAGAGAAAAAAGATTGTACCCCGATCCAAGAATATTCCCTTTTCTTTTTCCTATTTCTATAGGAAGACGTACCTATTCGCATAGGTAATTGTACCTATGCTTTAATTAAAGTATTGAGTCGTGTACAACGGCAAATTTAAGAAGTGCGTGTGAGCCGCTGATGTCGAGTTTATTGCAGATATTGTTCCGGTGATTTTGAACCGTTTTAATGCTGATGCCTAATTCATTGGCCATTTCCTGATTTGTTTTCATAGTGGCCAGCATTTTTAAAATATTCTTTTCCGCCGGGGTCAAAAGATGAATTCCATCTTTATCGGCAGCCGGGTTACTCATTCGGTTATTTCTCCGAATCAAAAATTCAGATATATCCGGGCTCAGATAATACTTTCCAGAAAGTACAGCTTGTATGCATTTTAAAATCTCAGCCATCTTATTTTCTTTTAATATATATCCCTTAACACCGATATCCATGGCCTTATTGAACATCGACTCATCCTTAAACATGGTGAGGAATATGATATCAATCTTGATGGATTCATTATGCGCTTTTTTTGCAACTTCAAAACCTGTCATTTGCGGCATCTCAATATCAAGTACAGCTACTTCTACTTGTTGCTTGCGAATAATCTTCAGTGCGTCTTCTCCATTATCTGCCTCATGTATTTTAAAATTAGGTTCTTTATCCAGTAACTGGCATAAGCCTTTCCGAATCAGGGCATGATCGTCGGCAATTAAAATTTCGTGTACTTTACCCATGTTTCGCCACCGGTATATAGATTTTTATCACTGTTCCTTTAGTCATTTCAGACTCCACATCAAGAGTTCCGGAAAGATTTTTGATTCGTTCCTGCATCCCCAAAAATCCTAACCCACTAAAAGTTGGCATCTTTTTTAAATCAAAGCCATGGCCGTCATCCCAAATCACTGCTTTTATACCGGTTTCAGACTGCCTTACCATAACTGATGCCTGCTTTGCATTAGCATGTTTCAAAATATTGTTTGTTCCTTCTTGGAGCACTCGATAAAAATTAATTTCTTTTTCCAGTGGAATTGCACCGTCAATATCATCAATGTGATAACTCCATTCAATAGGGGAACTATCCCGGAGCTGATCGCATAAATTCGTAATGGCTTCAGTCAGTCCGAATTTTTCCAGATGTACAGGCCTCAAATCGTGAGAAATACTCCGTACATCACCAATAGAGATAACTGCGCTTTGCATAATCTCCCGTAGCTGACTTGATATACCTTCAGGATCATTTACCAGCTGTTGCGCCAGTTCAGCGCGGTTTTTGATTACGAGAATTTGCTGCCCAAGTCCGTCATGAAGTTCTGCTGCAATACGCCGCCGTTCCTGTTCCTGAGATTCTATAAGTTGCTCTGTAAATCGTTTTTGGCGTACGTTTTCTTTTTCAAGGTTTATTACTCTCATAAAATAGATAGAAGGCCCCGATGCCAAAATTAATAAGGTTACGATTGCATAGAACCAATTGGTTTGCCAAAATGGTGGAACAACGGTTATAGCCAGGGATGCTCCTTTTGTATTCCAAATACCATCATCGTTACTTGCAGTAACCTGAAATGTATATTCCCCTGGCGGGATTTTTGAATACATTGCCGTGCGGCGATCTCCAACTTCTATCCAGGAATCATCAAGGCCTGTCAATTTATATCTGAACTGCACTTTTTTGGGATCAGTAAAAGCTATGGCTGTGTAATTAATTTCTAAAAAGGGAGTATCGTATGCAAGAACTAAGGAATCACTAAGTAAAATGGTTCCAACATTCGTCCTTAACCTTTCCACACGGATTCGTGGAGGTACTCCACTATTCGATATATCTCTTGTTGATACCACAGCTACGCCACTTATAGTCGGAAAAAATAACTTTCCAAGCGAATCAGTAAATACATTTGGTTGGAAGCCGCCGTTTGTTTCCGCCGAGTTCATTCCATCTACGGTACCATATGAATGCGAAATTATCTCTTCGTTTCTCCCCTCCAGATATTCATTCACTTGATGCCTGTTTATTCTGGAAATGCCTCGGTTACTACCCATCCATAAATTTCCATTTTCGTCCTCTGCTATATGTGATACAATGTTATCGAAAAGCCCGTCATTCATTGTAATATTAACAATATTGCCATCCTTTAAGCGGTATATACCATCTCCATAACTACCTAACCACATGGCGCCTTCTTCATCTTTGTGAATAGCCCGGATGTAGGGCTCCTGGTGTTTCACCTCAATTTGATCCTTCCTCAGCATATCCACTTTTTGAACAATTCCATTATGGATAGTGCTGAGACCCGATGAACTTCCAATCCACATTTTTCCGTCTTCATCCTCAAAAAAAACGCGGGAATCATTATATGCTAATCCATCTTCAATCGTATATCTTTTGAACCGTTTACCATCATATACATAAACGCCATTAAAGCATCCAATCCAAACATTTCCCTGAGAATCTTCCGTTATCGCAAATATGTCAAAGCCATCAAACCCATTAAAACCACCAAACATTGTACCCGGCTCATCTAATGCCTTGCTCCTATATAATATCTTAGATCCATACCATATATACCCCTTTGAATCTTCATAAACGGACCATACACACTGATTAGGCAGAAATTTGTTTATGGCTGATGGTATAGCTTTACCGTTCTTCCATTCATAAATTCCACCACAATTCGTAGCAAATAAGGTAGTTCCATCGCGAAGTCGTGTTAGCGATAGCATTTTTTCATTCTTTAAGCCTTGATCTTTGTCAATAGTTGAGATGATGGATTGACTTACTTTAAAGAATCCTTTAGCAGTTGTGCCAATCCAATAATTACCTATAGGATCTTCATAAATAGAAGTAAATTGAATGTCTTCGTAATCTTTTATGGCATTGAATGGAGCAAATTTATCTTCTTCCCATATAGTCTGTCCATTATAGCTTGTAACCCATAACCTGTTAGACCGGTCTACATCAAAGCCCCAAATATATCTTGAAGATAACCCATCTTCTTCATTGTAATGTGTGAATTCACCTTCACTAAAGCGAGCAACTCCATTTCCATCAGTCCCAAGAAAATAGGTGCCTGAGTTTTTCGGATACTCAATAAAGTCGATGATGTTAGATTCCAATTCATTTTCAAAATCATACACCAATACCACAGAATTTCCCAATGTCCTCAATACCTTTTTGCCAAAGGCTAGCCATATTTCATTCTGATTTGCTACAGCCTCATCAGCCAGCGTCTTATCTTCGGTTATTGGTACTTTGACAAATCTGTTTTGATCATATCTGAAAGGCTGGCCTCTCGCTACAAGCCAGAATTGACCGTTGGTGCTCTCATCCATGACAGAAGGCGCAAAGATTTGGGATTCTACAATTAACACATAAGGTGTGAACTGATCATTCTCTCTTTTAATCAGCCCATCTTCAGTGCTAATCCAAATTGTGCCGTTACTTTGCTCAAAAAGACTCATAACACGCTCAGACCGCATACCGGGAGTATTTGCCCTGTTAAAGGTGGTAAAGGAATTACCATCAAAGCGTACTAGGCCTCCAAATGTAGCCATCCACATATAACCATCGCTAGTTTGGATGATATCATTTACCGAGCTTTGGGGCAGTCCGTCTTCGAGGCTATATTGAGTGATTACATAGTTGCGGTAATCATCGGTGTTATAACTATTTGAAGTAAAAGGTGTGGTTAATAAGGAATTCTCTTGGGCTAATGCCTCACAAAAAGCTGCCTGAAGCCCAATTAAGACAATATATACTAACCCCACATTTTGCATTTACCCTTTATTTAGCTAACAATCTTGATGAGAGAGGATTAAAATACAAAGCTTTTTCAAACCTGCAAGCTATTTGAATTACTAAGGGTAAATTATTTAAGACCGCAGCAACATTTCACAGTCAATTCACAATTCAAGCCTTTTGTTTATCCCTGAGCTTCTTCAGGGTATACGCTGCACCGGAAGCGGCAAGAATTCATCTGTAAATATTCCCGCTGAATTTTTTCATCCCAACGTCCCCATCACTGTGTTTAAGGTTTCCAATTCTTCTTTCCATACATAGGCGACAGCACCGGCTTCTGTTGCGGCTTTCCGAAAAACCAGCGTATTGTGGGAGCTTACAATTACAATGCGCGCCTCTGCATGCTGCTTGCAAATTTCGCGGCATGCCCATAATCCATCTTTGCCTTTCAGGTCAATATCCATGAAAATGCAGTCCGGCTTGAGTTCGGCGTAGCGGGTAACGGCTGTTTCGGCTGAGTTGAATTCAAAGACCGAATCATTAGGCCGGCTGACAATGCCCCGGATGAGAAGCCGGATGGCTTCGTTGTCCTCTACTATAAATAGGGTATTTCCCGAACCTGCAGTTTGCATCAAAAGAATAGCTGTTATTGGATGCAGGAATGGTAGGGTAATCCGGTTTGCCGGGGTATAAGTACCGGCACGTATTTTATCTAAGTACTGACACGTATTTTTGATCGCAGATTAACCGGATTGAGTTACAGAAGTTTAAGAATTTCCCGATAAGGAAATTTTTCAGCGTAATATGTAATCCTTTTTCACCTCGTTACCAGTAAGAAGAAAGCCCGGTTTCATACCAGTTTTTCCATCACACTGCCAAGTGTGTCTAAGTCTTCTATCTATACATAGGCGACAGCCCCGGCTTCAATGGACTCATTCATGGTCAAGAGGATTAATTTTTTTACGAAGCTTCCTATACGCATACATTCCCCCCGCCGCCGCTAAAATCCCGAGTCCACCGTCTATAGGCGCTTGTGAAGGAGAACCGGGCAATCCCGGTGGCTGGGCCAGAACAACGGTTGTGGCAATCAGGATAATGGTAAGGGTGAAGAGAAGGATAAGTGTGGTTTTCATAAGTGTGTAATTTTGAGCTTTCATCCGTCAGCAATCAGCTTGCAGTTTTTTCCAAGCGAGACGCTTGAAACAAGTACAGGGCAAATAATAGGATAAGTGTTGTTTTCATTTCTGTAGTGATTAAAGCTTCAAAATTCAAAATTAAGGATGATGCATGAAGCCAATTTTTAATCTTTAATTTTAAATTTTGAATTTATTTGATAAGGGTTAATTTTTTGGTGATGACCGTGTTTCCGGCTTTCATCCGGTAGATGTATACGCCCGAAGACAGCCGGCCTGCATCAAATTGCACGGTGTGTCTTCCGGCGGATTTCGCCTCCCGGTTGATTAGCGTGGCGATTTGCCGCCCAGTCATGTCATATACCTGTAGGGTAACGTCACTCGCTTCCGGCAGCTCATAACTGATGGCCGTGCTCGGGTTAAATGGGTTGGGGTAGTTTTGGTTGAGAGCTACGTGTTGTGGAAGTTCTGTACCCGGCCCGGTTGTTGAAACAGATTCCCCGGCTTCAATAGTTAGTGTAAATCGATGAATCGCTTCACCGGCGCTCATTACATAACTGTCCGGCATCCTGTATTTAATTTCACTCACTTTCTGAGCTTTACTTTCAGCCTGATAATTAAATGAATGTGATGCGCGGCGTAAATCAATCGTTTCGCCGGTTTCGGTATCCTGTAACAGAACTGACCAACTTTCCGGCAGGCTTTCCATTTCAGCCGAGAGTTCAAACTCACCCTCAAAGTTGGATACATTAAAGGCAAGTGGCAACTCTAAAGCATCCTCAAAATCAGTTGGGTGAGAGGCGATCGCTTTAACGCGTTCTTCGCCCCCGCGATCACCGACAATCCCTATGGTTGCGTAAGAGGAAAGCAGTGGTACCAGTTTGGTTGCATCATAGACGTCCCACTTATGGGCCGCTCCTTCACGGAACAGAACCGATGTGGAATGATCACTTATAGCAATGTCATTTTCGTTAATACCCTGGAGACTTAGTGCCATCCTGAAACTTTCCACATCTGCCTTTTTGGACGAGACAGCAGCAACAGGAATAGTAATATCTCCAGATCCGCTCTCACTTTTTTCCACAAAAAACCCTGTAAATGAGGGCGTTGAAGCTGTGGTGTTCACATATTCACCTTCAGCACCTGCATCCGGGTACCAGGTTCTGGCAGTGGCCTGTAAATCACCCCACCCGCTCACATCAGAGGCATTGAGGTTGCCTTTAAACGGATTCCCAATCAGTGTAAAATCATCACTTGGGTTTATTGGAATGGTAACATCAGCAGACGGACTTTCGCCGGAAGCAGACAGTGTAAACGGAAGTGCTACACTGTTGACATTATTATTGTCAAACATATACCAGATAAAGCCCTGGCCGGAAGAGATTTCAGCATCGAAGGTATCAAATTCCTGCCAGTTATCTGCCGTAGTGTTTAAATAATAGTAGAGGTTGGCGGCGGCTTCTTCATACGTACTGCCATCATCATAGAACGCATCGGCCCCGGCTACGCCCTGTACCAGGTTCTGCCCGGCAAGACTACTCACAGAAACACCACCCACTGGAAAGGAAAGCATACGCCAGCCGGCATTGCCGAAGATGGTCAACTCTTTTGCGGGACAGGTGCCCCAGTTGGGTTTAGGGAGCACCCATGCATTAGCTCCATAATCGAAATCATTTGGTTCACTGGCAATCTGCTCTACGCACCAGCCGCTGAGGTCCTGATTAAAAGCAGAGGCATCTCTGAACATTTGGGCCATATTCGTAACGCCGGACACCTCCCAGGTGCTGATACCCCCGTTAAAGGAACCGGCATTAAAGAACATCCTGGACATGTTCGTTACGCCGGACACATCCCAAGTGCTGATATTCCCGTTAAAGGAACCGGCAGAATAGAACATACCGGACATATCCGTTACACCGGACACCTCCCAGGTGCTGATATCCCCGTTAAAGGAACCGGCCCCAGAGAACATATAAGACATATCCGTTACGCTGGACACATCCCAGCCGCTGATATCTTCGTTAAAGGTAGAGGTTCTGGTGAACATTCCGTACATATCCGTAACGCCAGACACATCCCAGGTGCTGATATTCCCGTTAAAGGAACCGGCATCAGAGAACATGAAGGACATATTCCTTACACCGGACACCTCCCAGGCGCTGATATCTCCGTTAAAGGAATCGGCATAAGAGAACATGGAGCCCATATACATTACGCTGGACACATCCCAGGCGCTGATATCCCCGTTAAAGGAACCAGCATCATAGAACATGGTGGACATATCCGTTACGCCAGACACATCCCAGGTGCTGATATCCCCGTTAAAGGAACCAGCATTAAAGAACATTTGGCTCATATTCGTAACGCCGGACACATTCCAGGTGCTGAGATCCCCGTTAAAGGAACCTGCATTAGAGAACATCCTGGACATGTTCGTAACGCCGGACACATTCCAGGTGCTGAGATCCCCGTTAAAGGAACCTGCAT
>JBBEBR010000017.1:199003-229421 GCA_040882225.1 Balneolaceae bacterium
TAGAGAACATCCAGGACATATTCCATACGCTGGACACATCCCAGGTGCTGATATTCCCGTTAAAGGATCCAGCATTAGAAAACATTTGGTACATATCCGTAATCCCACTGGTACAGGTGGTTTCGGCATTTTCAGTATTAATTTGGGCTTTTGTGCGCTTGGTGTAGGTGATACCATCAATTACCCCCGATTCGCCCACTTCGACATCGTGGCAGACGATGGTTCGGCCATTAGAAGCCAAACGCTCGAAGTTGTTGAGTGTGGTGAACGTTCGGCTTGCACTCCAATCACCGGTTTCGAAATTTTTAGCTCCCCGAACGCGCCAATAATATTTTTGGCCATGAACCAAGGTACTGTCGAGAGTGTTTTCGGTTTCCGTAATCTCCGAAACCTCGGACACATCTGTGTCAAAATTGTCGCTGGTGCTGAGCTGAATGGTATATGTTTCTGCATATCGAGCAGCCGACCAGCTAAAAGTCGGGCTTAGCTCTACATCGGTTGCGTCATCGGCCAGGCTTTGCAGTTCGGGCATCCCAACGGGACAGGTACCCCAGACGGGGCGGGGAAGCACCCAAGTTGCGGCGCCAATGTCGAAATTATTTGGCATGGTGGCAAACTGTTCCACACACCAGCCACTGAGATCTCGGTTAAAGGAACCGGCATTGTAGAACATTTGGGTCATACTCGTTACGCCGGACACTTCCCAGGCGCTGATATCCCCGTTAAAGGAACCGGCAGAATAGAACATACGGTACATATTCGTTACGCCGGACACATTCCAGGTGCTGATATCCCCGTTAAAGGAACCGGCAGCAAAGAACATTTCGGACATATTCGTTACGCCGGACACATCCCAGGTGCTGATATTCCCGTTAAAGGAACCGGCATTCGTGAACATGTTGGTCATATCCGTAACGCCAGACACATCCCAGGTGCTAATATTCCCGTTAAAGGAACCGGCAGAATAGAACATACCGGACATATCGGTTACACCGGATACATCCCAGCCGCTGATATCCTGATTAAAAGAAGATGCATTATTGAACATTCCTCCCATATACATTACGCTGGACACATCCCAGGTGCTGATATTCCCGTTAAAGGAGCCGGCAGAACTGAACATATACAACATATCCGTTACACCCGACACATCCCAGGCGCTGATATCCCCGTTAAAATGAGTGGCATTAAAGAACATTCCTCCCATATCCGTTACACCCGACACATCCCAGGCGCTGATATCCCCATTAAAAAAAGTGGCTCTGGTGAACATTCCTCCCATATTCGTAACGCCGGACACATCCCAGGTGCTGATATCCCCATTAAAGGAACCGGCATAATAGAACATGGAGGACATATCCGTTACGCCCGACACATCCCAGGCGCTGATATCCCCGTTAAAAAAAGTGGCATCAAAAAACATTTCGGCCATATTGGTAATTCCACTGGTACAAGTGGTTTCGGCGTTGTCGGTGTCGATTTCTTCTTTTGTGCGCTTGGTGTAGGTGATACTGTTAACCTCACCGGTTTCCCCCACATTGGCATCCGGGCACATCACGGTTACACCATTAGCCGCAAGAAAAAAATCCTGAGCCTGGCTAACAGCAGAAAAGCCGACAAACCATAAGATTAAAAAGGGTATTGATAGAATCAGCTTTTTCATGTTAGATATGTGAGTGTTGGTGTTTTCTTGATAATTTCAGAATGCTTTTCAAAAGTTGAGTCAAAATGCCTAATGCAGCGGATTCGGCCGGGATAGATTTACCGGGTTCCGTTCCAATTTCAAATAAACCGCTGGAATCTTTCACAGTAACTTTGGTGATTTTTAATGGGTCGCTACTACATTTGTGTGGATTGAAAGCTGTACTGAGATTTGCGTAATCATCCCCATCACTTTCGATGTCCACTTCATTATCCTCAACTATGAATATGGTCTTCCCAAATGCCCCGAATTAATTCTTGTTAGCAGGCTATAGTAAAGTAGAAGGAGACTCTTCGCCATAGGTATGGACACCTATTTTATCTAAGTACTGACACGTATTTTTGCTCTGTTTTTTTTGGCGGGATGCGGGGGAAGATTTTATATAGCAGGTATTCCTAAAGCAGCTTTTTATGCTCAAAAGCAAAACGGACGAGCGAGTTGGTGCCCTTCAACCCTAATTTGCTACAAATATTGGAGCGGTGGGTATCTACTGTTCGGGCGCTTATAAATAAGCTCTCTGCAATAATTTGTGTGGTCTGACTTTGTGAGATTAGCTTCAGGATTTTTAATTCGGAAGGAGTTAATGAATCCAATCCGGATTTTCCTTTCTGTTCGTTTTTAGGGGCAATCAAAAAACCTGAAAGGGCGGGGCTGATATAATGCTTTCCATCTAAAACCTGTAAAGCAGCTTCCGCGATATCCAGCACGGCGCTGTCTTTCATCACATAACCCATCGCCCCAAATTCCAGCGCTTTCCTGAACATGCTTTCACGGTCATACATCGTGAGGATGATGCATTTTACCGGCCAATTCTGTTTTTGTACAGCGGCGATAACTTCCAGCCCATTCAGCCCGGGCATATCGATATCAAGAATGGCGAGGTTGGGTTGATGAGCTTCTATCAATTCAAATGCAGCTTTTCCATCTTTTGCTTCCCATTTTACGTGCAGCTTTTTTTCCTCACTCAATACTTCCTTAATCCCTTTTCGTGTGATGGGATGGTCGTCGGCAAGTAAAACGGTATATATGGCAGAAGAGGTCAATTAATGTACCGGTATGTTTACTACTATAAAAGTTCCCTTTCCGGGATAAGAGTCCAAGTTATAAGTTCCCCGAAGTATCCGCACCCTTTCTGAAAGAGTGGTAAAGCCCAGCCCGATCTGATTGGCCCCGGAATTCTGAGAATCAAAGCCGCGGCCGTTATCCCGAATGGTCAATATAATATTATTTGATTTAACTGAGAGGCGGATTTCAACATGGCTCGCCTCTGCATGTTTTATAATGTTGCTGAAGGCTTCCTGAACAATTCTTATAAAATTGATTTCTTTTTCTTTGGGGATGAGCCCATCAATGGATTCAATCTCAGAGTGGATGCTGAATGCAACCGATTTACTGATATCATCCAGTTGCGCCCGGATGGTTTCGGTTATTCCCAGCCGGTCCAGTTCAGGTGGGCGGAGGTTATGCGAGATTTCCCTCACCGTTTTTAATGTTCGGGATACATCATCTGAAATATTTTCAAGCAGGTCTTTTGAAGCCGGGTCGGTAGATTCTTTTCGTATTTGCTGAAGTGCCCGGTTTTTCATCACCAGCAAAAGCTGGCCCAGACTGTCATGCATTTCACCTGCTATTCGGGTACGCTCTTCTTCTTGTTTTTCGATAAGAAGGGTAGATACTTCTTCCTGACGGTCTCGCTCCCTCTTTAATTTATTGATGCGTTTTACATATAAAGCAATGCCTCCAATTGCGAGCATAAAGGCCATGAAGAAAGTAAACCAGCGGGTCATCCAGAATGGAGGCACAATAGTGATGGGCAGCATAGATGCCTGTTTGCTCCAAACACCGTCATTATTGGAAGCCGTCACCATAAAGGTATATTTCCCCGGCGGCAAACCGGTGTAGAAAGCGGTTCTTCGATTTCCCGCTTCAATCCAATCCTCGTCGTAATTCTGAAGCTTGTACCTGAAATTTACCAGCGCCGGATCCACAAAACTGAGAGCGGTGTAATTGATCTCAAGCATATCCACACGCCAATCGGCTGTAACCGAATCTTCATACTGGATGAGGTTATTATTTAGCAGCACGTTTTCCAGGTGAACGGAGGGAGCGATGGTGTTGGAATGAACATTTTTTGGATCAACAACAGCCAGGCCGGCTACGGTGGGAAAGAAAATGCGGCCATCCGCCAAAGTTGCGGATGAAGGTTGAAATCCGCCGTTTGTTTCGGGATTAATAAGTCCCTGTTCGATACCGAAAAAGGTTGAGCGAATGGTACCGGTTTTGCCACTCGCATAATCAAGAAGATTCTTCCGCGAAACCCTGGAAATACCCCGGTTCGAGCCCATCCAAAAATACCCGGATGCATCTTCAACAATATGAGAAACAATGTTATCAAACAGGCCGTCTTGCTTTGTAATGGCAGTAAAAACCTCCTCTTTCAGAACAACAAGCCCGTCCCCGTAGGTACCAAACCAGAGGTTCCCATCAACGTCTTCATAAATGGCGCGCACATAATGACTGCTTAGTTCGGGAATAGAATTGAATGAGATAGTGGTTTTGCCCGACATCTTATTCAGCCCCTGTGTGGTTCCAATCCAAAGGTTATTCCTTGAATCTCTGTAAACAGAGCGCACATCATTATGAGAAAGTCCGTTTTCGGTGGTGTAAGAAGTCATTTTTTGATCTTTAAAGTGATTAAGACCACCGGAGGAACCAATCCAAAGACTTTGGTCGGTATCGATAAATAAAGCCCTTACGTTCGTATCATTTAAGCCATCACCTTCATGAAAATGACGGACTGTGCCATCTTTTTTAACACTTGCGAGACCATTTGACCCTGTCCAAATGTTGCCATTTTCATCCTCAAGAACCGACCATACGCATTCATTTTTAAGGAGATCCGATTCAGTGCGTCTAAAAATTCTACCCTGAGTAAATTCATAAAATCCATCACAATTACTGCCAAAAAGAATGGTGTTATTCTTTGTTGCGGTAACAGAAAGCAGGTTTTCCACTGCAACGCCTTGTTTTTTTCCATAAACCTGAAAAATACTTCTCCTTATTTTATCCAGGCCGGCAGTTTCGGTACCCAACCAGAAAGTCCCTTCATGGTCTTCAAGAATTAGTCGGGTACGAAGATCAGAAAGTCCGTTTTGATCGGTTATGGAGGTGAATTTCTCACCATCCCAAAGGCTGATACCGGATAAAGTGAGGATCCAAATATTTCCTACTGAGTCCTCAAACAGGTTGGAGATAAATTCAGAAACAACCCCGTCATTTTTTCCGATGCTACTGAAGTTTCCGTTTGAAAGTAAAAAAACACCGTGCCCATTTGTACCGATCCAAAAATCCCCTTTTTTATCTTGAAGGAAAGAAGTTACCCTGCTTTTAAGGGGTTCAGGATAGGTATAGGTAATCTTCCAGCCGGAAGGATTTTTTTTGAAAATATGCTGTTGACTTATGGCATATAAACCGTCATCTAAAAAAATATAGAAGGTACCGGGCAAAAATTGAACGTTGTACACTTCCTTTTTCCACTGGCCTTCCTCATGATAGAAAAGCGCTGTATGGGAGTTGATAATAACCAGCCGGCCATCAGGTTCTTCGCCAATCAAGTTGACGATTTTGGAGGGAAGGCCATTTTTGCCCGAATGAACCGTAAAAGTGTTTTTATGCTTGCTGATGAGGTGTTCCTCAGTCGCAATCCAAAGTGTAGATGATTGGTCTTCATAAATTTTGAGCACCCGGTCGGAAAGCATTTCGGGATATGCGGCTTGGTTAAATACGGTGAATTTAACGCCATCAAAACGGACAAGCCCGCCCCAGGTTGCCAGCCAAATATAACCATCCCGGGTTTGGATGATGTCATTAACGGAATTTTGGGGAAGCCCCTCTTTAAGCGACCAGTTTTTAAAAACAAATTCTGAAGGCGGGATAAACTCCCCGTCTGTCTGAAAAGCAAAAGAGGGCGCCACTACGGCCAAAGCCAGTGAAAATCCCCAGAATAAACGGTAAAATGTTTTCAAGAGGTGTTTATAAAAAGTTGGGAAAAGATGGCGAAGTCAGCTTTTAAAAACAACCATTATGAAATTTACCACAGGCATTCCTTTGAGGGAATCAGAATTTTCGGGATTTCAGGATGAGCAGGATTTTTGATTTTGAATATCGATATGACGGATTACCCGTCTGATCGATGATAAGACCCCGGTACTCAAATCTACCTATCAGTCAGACGGCTTTAAGCCGGCAGACCGAGAAGTGGCTCAAACATCCCCATTCCCAGTTCCTCCTCACGATGACCGTAAAATATAAAGCCATCATCACTCTGCCTTCTTGTCTCTTAGCTTCTTCAAAGCATACGCCCCGCCGGCGGCGGCGAGGATACTGAGCCCGCCGTCAATAGGGGCCTGGTCGGGAGAACCGGGAAGTCCCGGCGGCTGGGCTTGTATGAGTATGGTGGTGATTAGTACAATGGTAAGGGCGAATAAAAGGATAAGTGTTGTTTTCATTTCTGTAGTGATTAAAGATTCAAAATTCAAAATTAAAGATGATGTATGAAGCCAATTTTTAATCTTGAATTTATTTGATGAGTGTTAATTTTTTGGTGAAGACTGCATTTCCGGCTTGCAGGCGGTAGATGTACATGCCCGAAGCGAGTTGTTGGCCGTCAAAAGTGATCTGATAGCTGCCGGCGGATCTGGATTCCCCGTCTATCAAAGTGGCTACTTTTCGTCCCATCACATCGAATACTTCGAGTCGCACTTCACTGCTTACTGGTAACTGATAGCTGATCACGGTAGAAGGGTTGAAGGGATTGGGGTAGTTTTGATCTAAGGCAAACGCTTCCGGCAAACCATCTCCGGGCTCATTGGAGACGGCCGTCTTGGAAAGAATAGTCAGTGTAAAGCGGGACGCTGTCTCGTTATTTCCGGTCTTGGCTTTCAAAACTTTCGGAGCAAAAACCCCATGAGTGGGAGAGGACAGCGTTCGCTCTTGCGAATCCTCCAAGGGTATTGAACCCTTGGAGGATTTAGCCTTGGTAAGCTCAAAGCGGAAAGCTGTTTGCTCTCTTACATCCACTTCCTCACCCGTCTGGTTATCGCGTAAAATGAACTGCCAATCTTCCGGCAATGCATCCAGATTCCAGCTGAGTTCAAACTCTCCAGAAAGATCACTGCCGTCCAAATCCAAAGCAATTTCCAGGGCTTCTTCCAAATCCAGTGGCAGCGCATTAATATCGAGGGCGGTGCCGTCGCCCAATTGGGTGAACAGGCTGAGGTAGTCTTTGTTCAGCGATTGCAGTTTGTAGGCATCCAAGCGGTCTTTAGTTTTGGAAGCTTGCTCATCCAGCATCACAATGGTTTCATTCGAAATTCGTCCATCGCTGATCGCAAATCGCAGTTTAGGGACAGTGGCTTTTTTTAGGAAAACCCCACCTGTGCTGCGCACCGAATCGTTTAGGCTGAGCGCGGGGTTTTCATTGTTGGCCTTCACCCAGAATCCCTGCCAGGGGGCGATAAGGCCGTTGCCCAAGGTTCCGGTGGTGCCATTCCAACTTAGGTAAGCCCCGTTTCCGCCACCGGCAGAATCGCTCCATACATAGATAGCCGCATCCAGAGTAGATTTGTTCCAGCCGTTTTCAGCATTCCAGTCGATGGTAAAACTGTATGGATTTCCCAGCAAATTCCAGCCGTCGGCTTCGATACTGTCGGTATCGGTGTAAGAAAGGGTTGGGGAAATAGTTTCGCTGTTTTGGATGCCGTCAAATTGGATCATTTTCGGGAATCCGTCGGCATTGCCGTCGTAATCCTGGTCGTCGAACACATACACGAGGAACCCACTTCCCGCATCCGGTAGATCGCTCGCGTTGGAAACGGAGGTAAATTGCTGATTGGCTTCATCCCAGGTAAGCACATTCGAAGTTCCGTTGGTGGGTGCATCAGTGCCGGTAAAACCCTGGGTCCAGAGGGTGTCGAGAATCGTGGCATAGCTTGCTGCAACTGCAGGAGAACTCATCATCCGCCAGCCTTCATTTCCGGTAATAATAGCGGTCTGTTCCTCGGTTTCGTCGGTACCGAACGCGAACTCGCTGAAGGACGAGACACCACTTGCGACAAGTTCTCCCGTTCCACTATCGTAGGAAGTGGTGAGGGCAGTGAATGGCCCACTGCCAGGGGTCGGCCGTTTGTAGATTATTATTTCGCCGGGGTCGCTGATGTTATTGTTGGGAATCTCAGATATCTTGAATCGTACTTCAGCATCAAATTCCGCTGCAAGTCCGGTCTGCTGGATGATCCACCGGTAACTGCTGACATCGCCGGAGATCATGGAAGCATCTGTCGGAGCATCATCATAACGGAAAGTCGAAATGGTAGGTCCGCCGCTTGCCGTTGTAATTTTTACGGATACCCCTGTGGTGTTTTCACCGTCATTAAATCCAAGCGGCGTTGCCTGCGGGGTTGTAAATGTTTTATTTACCGCAGCCGGGGCGAGCGGCTTGAACCAATGGCCAATACGGTTAGACGTAATCCCACCAATAGTAGTAAACCGTCCGCCGACATAAAGATCATTTCCTGTTACGGCAATGGAATTTATGTAATCATTGGCCCCATCGCCCAGCGCAGACCAATTCGCACCGTCCCATTTTGCAACATTATTTACGGTGGTACCTCCGGCTGTGGTAAAATTTCCGCCAACATACAGGTCTGCACCGGCAGCGGCAAGAGTTTGAACTGTGCCATCCACTCCCGCTCCCAGCGCCGACCAATTTGTACCATCCCACTTGGCAATATGGTTTGCAGGATTTCCTCCCGCTGTTGAAAATTCCCCAGCGGCATATAATTCGTCGCCAATAAACGCGAGAGCACGAACTGTGCTATTCATTCCTGTACCGAGCGTTGACCAGCTTGTGCCGTTCCATTTCGCGATATTCCCTGAAAAACTCCCTCCTGCGTAAAGAATACCATTTTTTACCGCAAGTGATAAAACAGTGCCATCTAAACCGTCTCCCAATGCAGACCAATTGGTGCCGTCCCATTGTGCGACGTTGTAGAAATAAACGGAATAACCAAAAAATGATCCCCCCACATAAAGATTGCTCCCTTCAAAAGCCATGGCATATATATTATCACTGAACTCATCAAAGGTAAATGGATCGCCAAGAGCCGACCAGGAAGAGCCATTCCATTTTGCGATGCAGGCGGTATAAACGCTGCCTACATTCCCAAAACGTCCTCCCGCATAGATATCGTTACCGTTCGCAGCAAGGGTAGACAAACCAAGGCCACCGGAAAATTCGGATCCGAGTATAGGCCAATCGGAACCCACCTCAATCTTTTTTACAGTTCTATTGTCTGAGGCATACAAACTACCATTGCTCGCAACAAGCGCATCAACATGGTTTGCATTCTGCGTACCAAGTGGCGAAAGCGTTGAGCCGTTAAATTTTCCTATGTGTGAAATTTTAGCGCCGGTTGTTCCCGAAGTGAAATCTCCCCCCACGTAGATGTTGGTGCCGTCGGTCGCGAGGGCATAAATCGTTCCATTCACACCTTCGCCAAATTCCGACCAGAAAGTAGGATAGCCCGTATATTTGGCGATGTGATTGGCGGTGGTGGTTGCTCCATCGTAATCGAACTGGGTAAATTCACCGGCCGCGTACATTGTGCTGCCGATCGTAATGATTGAGTGCACAGTGCCGTTCAATGTTCCGATATATGAATCAACATCACGTGAAATATATCGATCGAAAGCACCGCCGACATACCTGCTATCACCGCTTTCGGTAAATGCGATGGCAAAGATGTCCTCACCAAGCACCGGTGAATAATTACCCCAACTTGATCCGTCCCAATCCGAGAGGGTTCCGTTGCTGCTTCCAATAAACAGTTTCGAATCAAAATAGGCAAGTGCTGTTGCCCTCCCGCCTACGTAGATATTATACAAAGCGGTCCAACTTGAACCGTTCCATTTTGCGGTAGATTTAGAATAAATATTTGTGCCGTCCACATTATTGAAATCGCCGCCAACATAGAGATCGCTCCCGTTCACTGCAAGGGCGCGAACAACATCGTTTGTCCCCCCGCCGAGCGCCGACCAGCTTGCGCCGTTCCATTTTGCGATGTAATTAGCCGAAGTTCCCCCGGCGACAGAAAAATCGCCTCCTGCATACAAATCAGTCCCACTTACGGCAAGCGCGCGAACAATGCCGTTTGTTCCGGTACCAACGGCAGACCATGTTGAGCCATTCCACATGGCAATATTGGAAGCAGGCATGCCTTGCGCCTGGGTAAAATCTCCTCCCACATAGATATTACTTCCCATAATTACAATGGCATAAACTATCCCGTTAACACCCTCGGCGCCTAACTGCTCCCAATAATTATCATCCGAGGAATATGTTCCCGGCGACATACTGTTGCCGGAGAAAGCAGAAGAATGTGGAGCATTGGAAGTACCTATTCCGGAAGGTTTCTCAGGAGTAGTTTGGGCCTGAACAAGCCCCGCTTGTGTTTGTAAAACAATGCATACCACAAACAGTATGAGGTTCATCCTTCTTCTCGGACTCGTTCTTCCAAAACCCGGGGTTTTCATTGGTTCCATGTTGTTTCTTTATTGGTTGATTGTTGATCGGGTTGTGGAAACTATTTTAGTTTTATTCGTTTCCATGCAGGTAAATTTTTTATGTTGTGTTTAATGCTGTTAAAATCCGTTTTTCGTTATATCTCGCTGAAAAAGTGATACTTTTCCCGGGCATCAGGGGTGAGGGCTCCATCAATCAGCAGTTCCAGGATTCCTTGAAAAGCCTCCTTCGCGGAGAAAGATTGTTCGGTAAGCGTGGTTGGGTTGATGATGCCATCTACGGAACTGATAAACATCATGTAAAAAAGATCGGTATTAATCTCATCCCGGAAAATTCCTTCTTTCTTGGCCTGCACAAACATCGCTTTCAATTGTGAAAGTATCTGCTCATCCCGGAACGTCTCGATCTCCTTCCAGAGTGCAGGAGAGGATCGTTGCACATCTAATACAAACTGTTTGCTCATTTTTCCTAACATTTTTCCCAGCACTAGCAGCAAGTCCACCATTTTCTGCTCAAAGGGAGCGTCAGAGTTCACAATCTTCTTTACTTGGGCCTGCACTCTCCGGGTAAATAAATTCACCACTCCTTTCAATAGAGCCTGTTTGCTGGGGAAAAATTTGTAGATCGTTTTTTTACTTACCTGGAGTTCGGAGGCAATTTCATCCATGCTTACTTTTGAAACCCCGGCTTCCATGTACCGGTTGGAGGCATGTTCCAGGATGTTCTTTTCGCTTTCGTCAGTGGCCATTTTAACTTGGAAACTATTTTTGCTTATTTAGTTTCCATTGTAGTGAAATAAAAAGAGGATGGCAACAGGGAATTAAAATTTCCTCTAAATGAAAAAGTTGAAGAAATTCTCTTTCTACTAATTCATATTACTCTTCTACTTGTTTCCGGTCTTTTAGTTTTTTCCACGCATAAGCACCACCTGCTGCTGCAAGCAATCCAAGCCCGCCATCAATGGGTGCCTGGTCGGGAGATCCGGGAAGTCCCGGCGGCTGAGCTTGTATGAGTATGGTGGTGATTAGTACAATGGTAAGGGCGAATAGAAGTATGAGTGTTGTTTTCATTTCTGTAGTGATTAAAGATTCAAAATTCAAAATTAAAGATGATGTATGAAGCCAATTTTTAATCTTTAATTTTAAATCTTGAATTTATTTGATGAGTGTTAATTTTTTGGTAAAAACTGCATTCCCAGCTTGCAGGCGGTAGATGTACATGCCCGAAGCGAGGTTGCGTGCATCGAAAGTTACCTGATGAAAACCAGCTTCTACGTTTCCGTTGATGAGCTCGGCCACTTGCCTGCCCAGCATATCAAATACCTGCAACTGCACCCTGCTGTTTACTGGTAACTGGTAACTGATTACTGTAGATGGGTTGAACGGGTTGGGGTAGTTTTGCTGGAGTGCTACGGCCTCGGGAAGTTCACTGAAGGGCTCGTTCGTTACGGCTTGCTTAGAGGTGATGGTGAGCGTAAATCTCGGGCTGCTATCTTTGGCTTTCTCCGCCTGTCCCTTTGGGGAAGAGGCAGACATCACTTTCGGAGTAATCATGCCGTGGGATGGGGCAACCAACTTGTCCTCACCTAAAACCTCCAAGGTCTCAGAGACCTTGGAGGTTTTAGCCTTGGCCAGCTCAAAGCTAAAAGCTGACTGCTCCCTAACATCAAACCTCTGCCCGGTCACATTATCCCGCAGCACAAACTTCCAACCCTCAGGCAGGGCTTCGGTATTCCAGGAAAGTTCAAATTCCCCGGACAACTCACTGCCGTCAAAACCCAAAGCAATTTCCAGGGCTTCTTCCAAATCCAGTGGCAGCGCATTAATATCAAGGGCGGCGCCAGCCTCGGTTTGGGTGAACAGTGAGAGATAATCGGCATTTAGCGAGGCCAGCTTGTACGCGTCCAGGCGGTCTTTTTCGACCGAGGCGTTTTCGCTGAGCATCAGGAGGGTGGCGGAGGTTTTACTTGCACCGGAAAGAACAAATTTAAGTTGAGGGATTGCGGCATCTTTACGGAATATCCCCCCTCCGCTTCGTGCTTCATCTGTAAAAGTAATGGACGGGCTGGAGGTGTTAGTTTTTACCCAAAATCCCTGGAATGGGGAAATGAGATTGTTGGCCAAGGTTCCGGCGCTTCCATTGTGGGATTGATATTCCCCGGCGGCGGCGTTCCAAACATAGTAAGCTTCGTCCAGATTTATTGAGGAGAAGTCTTCGCCTCCATTGTCCCATTTAATGGTAGAGCCGTAGGGATTCCCAACCAGGTTCCAGCCGATGCTGTCGGGCACGCCGGTGTTGGTGAAGCTGAGCACGGGGGCAATGTTACCCTCATTCTGAGCATTATCAAACCGGATAGTTTTTGGGAAACCTTCCACAAAATCATCAAAATCCTGATCATCAAATACATATACCAGAAATCCTTTTCCTACAGGAGGAATGTCTGCTGCATTAGAAATGGACTGAAATTGCTGATCGGCTTCGCTCCATGTATATACGTTAGATACTCCACCTTCGCTGTCTGCCCCGGTGAAACCTTGCGTCCAGAAATCTTCCAGAAGGGCTCCATACGAAACTTCCGCTAAAGGAGATGCCATAATACGCCAGCCCTCTGTTCCGCTGATAATTGTACCATACGGATGTGTGTCGGTGTTGAAACTGGCATTTCCCATAAGCAGGCCAGTATTTTCTCTACCTGTAATATCGGGTACCGTGGTTCCGCTTCCTTCTTTAAAGTTCCAGTATCCCATTAACAAGCTGTTGCGTTCCGCAACTGCCTGATACATGTTTTCTTGTATTTCCTGAGCGGTTCGGGCTACGCTCCAAACCCGAACCTCGTCCACCAGCCCGCGTAAATAATTACCGGATACTAAACCGGGATCAAATTCCTGGCCTATAGTCAGCCAATCTTCATTTGAAAGGATTGTATTAAAGAGGTGTTGACCAACCTGATTTCCATCTAAAAATAAAGTTCCCGTTACACCACTCCTTGTATAGGCAACATGATACCAGCGATCCGAGACAAGTTCGGGACCTGTAATTACCCAATTTAAGCTGGCGTCTTGTACCTGAATCCTTCTGGCGGATGAACCGAAAGTGTTATTTATAGTGATAAGAAGAAGATTATTATCTCCATCCTCTGAGTTTCTGCCAAAAAGAACACCGATGGGGTCTGCTTGGTTATTTATATCAGGCTTTACCCATGCTTCGAGTGTAAAATCCAAGTCTTGATCTCTGTCATCGTTCATGAAGGAAATATCCATATAGTCACCATCGCCGTCTAAGGCAAGTGAATGGCCGGCATGGCTGACTGGAACCAAATTTTTGTACACGTATACTGAACTGCTTGATCCGAATAACAAATCAAGATTTCCATCTCCGTTTACATCCACCGGATACACTATATCGCCTTCCTGAAATGTATTAATCGTATAATGTGGAGTTAAGGATCCACTACTTTCTACCCAGTCGATTTCTATGCTGCCCCACCCGGTTAAAATATCAGCGTTACCATCTCCATTTATATCTTCGGCATATATATTTCCGGTTGCCCAGGGAGTTGCATCATTAACTATGTGTTCGGTAAAAGCAGGATCTGCGGTCCCGTCATTTTCGTACCAGCTAATGCTATGCCCAGAAGCAGATAGCAGGTCAATATCTCCATCTCCGTCCATATCTTTTGCATATACGCTAACGGCTCCATTAGCAGTGCTATTCACCACGTGTTCGGTAAAGGTAGGATTTACGGCTCCGTCATTTTCGTACCAGGCAATTTTGTTGTCGTTAAACGATGCAGACATTAAATCCAAATCTCCATCGCCATCTACATCACTGGCATATACGCTTCTGGCTCCGTTAGCCGTGTTGCTTACCACATATTCGGTAAACGAAGGATCGTCATTTCCATCATTTTCGTACCAGGCAATTTTGTTGTCGCTAAACGATGCAGACATCAAATCCAAATCTCCATCGCCATCTACATCTGCAGCATACACACTGATGGCTCCATTGGCTGTTGAACTTACTATATGACCAGCGAAAGCGGGATTATTGGCCCCGTCATTTTCGTACCAGGCAATTTTGTTGTCGATAAACGATGCAGACAGCATATCCAAATCCCCGTCGCCGTCCACATCTGCAGCATACACACTGAGGGCACCATCTACTGCGCTGCTAACAATATGTTCAGAGAAAGTGGGATTGACGGCTCCGTTATTTTCGTACCAAAAAATTTTATCGTCAATTGTTGAGGCGGCCACCAGGTCAAAGTCACCGTCGCCGTCTAAATCTCCGGCATGTACATGAAAAGATCCTACCTCCGAATAACTAACTTCCAGATAGTCTGGATCAAAATAGCCACCACCCGTAATTACCGTGAAAAGATCGGCAATAGTGTCAACAGAGGCATCGCTGGTTTTTTGAACGCTTACAACGTAGTTTCCACCGGAAAGCTCCGGCACATTGAGTGTTAACCTCGCCTTATCAACTGCAGTAACTGTTGCGGTAACACCATCCCCTCCTTTTGCGGGAGTAAATGTTACGATATTATTGGCAGCAACGGCCTCAAAATGAGCGCCGGAAAGCATAACTTCTGTACCAGGAACACCCTGTACCGGTTGCAGTTGGGTTAACTCTATTGGAAAGATTGTACTTTCATACCAGAAAATTTTCCTACCTTCAGAGGCTGCGGAAATTAAATCCAGATCTCCATCGCCATCCACATCCCCTGCAAAAATACCTCCGGCTCCGATGGCATCGGTACTAACCGCATGCTCAGTAAAAACAGGAACAATATTCCCATTATTTTCGTACCAGGCAATCTTATTGTCTTCAAATGAAGAAGACATCAGGTCAAGATCGCCGTCTGCATCCAAGTCACTCGCAAACACACTGCTCGCACCGTAAACAGAGTCAGAAATGATATGCTTTGTAAAGGAGGGGATGGCATTCCCATTGTTTTCGTACCAGGCAATGGTGTCTTGAAATTCAAAAGCCACCATCAGATCAAGATCTCCATCGCCATCTATATCCCCGGCACGTACCACTCTTCCACCAGATGTTTCGAGGTAGACCGTGTGTTTAGTGAAAGCGGGATCAGCGGCTCCGTCGTTCTCGTGCCAAAGAAAATTACCCTGACTGTATGAAAGTGAAATCAAATCTAAGTCCCCATCTCCGTCCAAATCTGCTGCGTGTACGTTTCTGACTCCGTTATCCGTGTTGCTTACCACATGTTCGGTAAATGAAGGATCGTCATTTCCATCATTTTCATACCACGCAACTTTGTCGTCGGTAAACGATGCAGACATCAAATCCAGATCGCCGTCTCCATCTACATCTGCAGCATGTACTGAAAGGAGCCATTCATTGGAATTAGTTACAAGGTGTGTCGTAAAAGTAGGATCAGCCGCTCCGTCATTTTCATACCACGCAAGTTTGTTGTCAATCCGAGAAGAGGACATTAAATCCAAATCCCCATCTCCATCTAAATCTGCTGCAAACACAGTTGTGGTTGCATTTGATGAGGCACTAACGGTGTGTATTTGAAAAGCAGGATCAGCCGCTCCATCATTTTCATGCCAGTGAAACCCATTATCGGAGCCAGATATAAAATCCAGATCGCCGTCTCCATCTACATCCCCAGCATATATACTCATGTAACTGTCAACGACGAGGGAATATACAAGACGGTCGCTTGACCCCGGTTCCCCAAAATTGCCTCCCAGGGTTGGTACGGCAAATAACTCAGGACTTATTTTTATAGCTGAATCGCTGGTTCTTTGAACGCTTATTGTATAATTACCGCCGGTAAGTGCTTCAGGTACGGTTGTAGTAAGATGGGCAGAATGTACAGCCGTAACCGTAGCGGTAGTTCCCGCGCCGCCTGCTGCCGGGCTAAAGGTTACGATGTTATCCGCGGGAAGCGCATCAAAATTGGAACCAAAGATGGTAATGCTGGTCCCTGAAGTCCCGGATAGGGGCGTCTGTTGAATGACTTTCAAATCCTGGGCATTTAGTGTATTTGTATTAAAAGAAAGTACCAGGCAGAGCAAAACTGAGCTGAGCAGTACGGTTCTTTTTTTCCTTGTGATTTCCATGTTCATAATAGGCAGGATGAGTAGTTGAGTTAAGTGCATCTTTTCACCTCCTATCTTAATGAAACACACCGGATTTTAGGTTATACTATTGGTGCAATTGTTTACCCTTTTGTTTCATTTACTGCCTATGAAGCTCATACTCAATTTTTTTGTCCTGGTATATGCCTTTGCTCCTGCTGCTTATGGGTTTCAGCCAAAAGAGGCTCCTTTTTCATGGGAAGAGCTGGAGAGCCAGTATCTTGTCCGGCACTATACGGTTGACGATGGCCTGCCTGTTAATACCGTTAGCCATATGCTACATGCATCGGATGGATTTATTTACCTGTTAACTCTGGATGGACTTGTTCGATTTGACGGAGACCGATTCCGGGTGTTTGATTCGGCCAATACCCCTGGTTTTAAGAGCAACCGCTTTTTGAACATGGCCGAAGGAAAAGACGGTGAAATCTGGCTGAACGATGATTTAAATAATCTTTATTTGTTCAAGGGTGGGGAAGCTGCCCGGTTACAGGATATAGAAGCCTTTCGGGATTACAAAGTGAATGAATTCGCCGGAACATCGGGCGGTAAGATCTGGATCAGTACCAACAAGGGCGTGTTATATCAGGAAAGTGGATTAGACTTTCAATATCCCTCGAAAGAAAAAATATCAGTTTCCTCTTCTAACCTGGTAATTACTCAAACAGATTCTGTATTTGTGCTCTCCAACCAGGGCTTAAGCTTGGTTAACAAAAAAGAAAGCCGGGTTGTGATTCCCGCAGATGAACTGAAGATACCGCTGGATAGGATTTATGATGTTCAAAGTGCAGAGGGGAACTCAATTTGGCTTCTATCTGAGATCGGCTCAGTTGTACATATTTCTGATACTTTTGATCAGCTACTATATACCTATAAACATCCTAAAGGCACCGATCATTTTAAGGTATTACAACTCGGAGATAGTTCTGCACTTATAAAAACAGATGCTGGCTATATTGCACCTGTACTATCCGATACTTCCCTAAAACCGGTAACACTTAAAGGTTCCGAAAAACTGTTTACCTATACCATTAAGGGAAAAATAAATGTCCCGGTTTTGCAACATATTGACGGGACATTATTTGTAAATGGGATAAAAGCATTCCGCTCTTCTTCATATCTCTATGCAAACCTTATTGACCGGGAAGGTTCAATATGGCTGAGTACGCATGGCTCTGGCATTTATCAAATAAAAAGGAAAAAGTTTATTACGCTCGGGGAGGCACTCCAAGACAGCCTTGTAAATATCTATGGGATGCATGATAATGGCGAAGGCGGTATTTGGGCGGCAAGTTTTATAGGCAAAGTTTTCCATATTAGCGACCATCAGATTAAAAGCTATTCTACTTTTTTAGAAGATACGCAGAGCAAGTTTTTTACTGCTGTAGCCCAAACACAGGCCGGCGATGTTTATCTCGGTGGGTTTAATACCTGGAAATTGAATAATGATTATTGGGAAGCTCTCCATTTGATAAAACCCGGCGTTGGCTCGGTAACCGCTTTTTTTGAAGATAGCAAAAATCGATTTTGGATTAGTACTGAACAGAGTCTCAATCAACTTATAGATGGAAAATTAATTCCTTTTTATGATGAAAACGGAATCACGCTCTCACAGGTGAGAAGCATTCAGGAATCAAGGGATGGAACCCTTCTGTTCGCAACCATAGGGGAAGGAGTCGCATTTTTAGGAACAGATAACACATTCCGTTTTGTGACTGACCGTGAGGGACTAAGCAGTAATTTAGTGCGCGATGTATTTGTTTCATCAACAGATACACTTTGGGTGGTAACGGAAAATAACGGGCTTACACGATTAATTTTGAGGCCCGATTATACGGTGCTAAAAGCCGGACACATTACTGCCAAAGACGGCTTGAGTGATAATTCTCTGCACAAGTTAATTGAAGACGAATATGGCTTTTTCTGGATCAATTCCAACAATAAAATAATGAGGGTGGCCAGGCAAAATCTGGATGATTATCTGGATGGTAAATCCCGGTTATTGAATATCGAAAGTTTTGGAGTTAATGACGGTTTACTCAATAATGAGGGAAATGGGGGGAGGCAAAACTCAGGCATTCTTAGCTCTGATGGAAAATTGTTATTTCCCAACCAAGCAGGGCTGATTTACACCCGTCCTGAATGGCACTATAACCAGACGAACAATTTGTTAAACCCTCCCTTTGCAGAATACATTGGTTTCAGAGATACTACTATTGTCTTCAAAAACAATACAAGTTTTGAATTACCACCTTCTGTCCGCGAAGCGCATATCAAATTTACCCTGCCTGCTTTTCAGCAACCGGATAAATTAATCCTGGAGTATAAAATGGATGGAGTTAATACTACCTGGCAACCCGCAGGTGAGGAGAGAACGGCGGTATTTACCAACTTGCCAAAAGGTGAACATGCTTTTCTGATGAGAGGAAAACTACCGGGAACCAATGAGTATACCCTGGCCAGTGTTGGCATAATAGTGCCGGCACTTTATTATGAAACTTCCTGGTTCTTCTTACTTGGGCTTTCCTTTGCCGGAATAATGCTGTTCCTGAGTTTCAGAGTTCAGGCATACCGGTCAAAACTGAGAGAAGAAAAACTCAACACATTGGTTAACGAAAGAACCACCGACCTGGAAGATGCTTTACAGGAAATAAAGAATTTAGATGAATCGAAATCCCGGTTTTTTACGAACTTCACACATGAACTGCGTACTCCTCTTTCACTTATTTTGAGCCCTTTAGAAGATATACTGGAAGGAAACCGCGAAAGAAATCACCCCGATTTGAAGCAGCATCTTTCACTGATGCAGAGAAATGCCATCCGCTTAAAGGATTTGGTGAATCGATTGCTTGATGTATCTAAATTAACCGCCGGTGAATTCCCGCTTATCTTAGAACCGGTTGCTTTGGATAACCTTACTAATGTTTTTGCCAGCCACTTTGAACACGCCCTGCTCAGGAAAGAACTTACATTGAACATACATTCAAACAAAAATATAGCGTTGATTTTTGTTGATGTAAAAGCCTGGGATCACATTACCAACAATTTGCTAAGCAACGCCATTAAATACACTCCCCCAGGAGGAAAGATTAATATCCGTTTTGAAGAAATAGAAAATTGGTTGTCTATTTCGTTCAGCGATACCGGGGTTGGAATCCCGGAAAAGGAACAGGCCAAAATATTTGAACCATATTATCAAGTTGGTTCCCTGGCTGGCCAGGCAGAAGGCACAGGTATTGGCCTGGCACTTGTAAAAGGATTAGTCCAAAGAATGGGGGGAAATATTATGATTCGATCCCAAATTAATGAGGGCTCTACTTTTACCATTAACTTAAAAAAAGGGAGCAAGCACTTTAGCTCGAAGGATACCATTAAACAAAAAGCAGTGGAGAAAATTGATAGATATATACCGGATTTAGCTGTAGCTGAAGAGGCCTTATCTCCTTCGAATTCTTTTCCGAAAGAACCAACCGGCGCAAACATTCTTCTGGTGGAAGACAATGAGGACTTCAGAAATTATTTCAAATCCCTGCTTGCTGATGTATACCATGTTAAAACTGCTACCAATGGCCTTGAAGGACTTAAAGTATTAACCGATTTCCAGCCTGATCTCATTATTTCAGATATAATGATGCCGGAAATGGATGGGTATGAGATGATGAAAACTATTCGGGAAATAGATGCCTACAGGTCTGTCCCGTTCATCTTTTTAAGCGCCAAAGATAGTGTGTTTGATATTGAGGCGGGGCTGAACAGCGGAGCAGACATCTATCTCACCAAGCCGGTGCAAAACAAACTGCTTCTTACCCAGATAAAAGCCCTTCTGCGAAGGGAACAATATATAAGAGAAATACAGGAGCCTGAAATTTCTCGTGGAATTATATCAGCTAAAGTAGAGGGCATCATTCAGCGACACCTGGGAAACCCTGAATTAAGTATGGAAATAATTGCGGAGGCCATGCTAATGAGCAGGACTACCCTGTTCAGGAAGTGGAAAAAAGAAAATAAGGTATCGCTCATTCAAACAATAACAAACCGACGGCTCGAAGAAGCAATCCGGCTAATTCGTAAAGATGAACTAACTATTTCAGAAGCAGCATATGCAGTCGGCTATAAACATCTTTCCCACTTTTCAAAGGCATTTAAAAAGGTATATGGGTCTCCGCCTATAGAATATTTGAAAGAGAGTGTAATTAACCTGAATAAAGATTAAATAAAGCTAAGTAGCTTTCTCTTAATGCTGATGGTATGGGTTTGAGTTTTCAGCAATTAGCTTACAGTTTTTATCCAAGCGAGACGCTTGAAACAGATTCAGGGTTTGAGTTTCGACGCTTGAAATAGATTCAAAACTGAAAGCTGAAGCCTGAGAGCTATTGGCTTATTTTAGATTATAGTATTTAGTAGTAAGTAAATTAGTATTGAGTCATGAGCGGAGGATCATGAAAATCTCATGACTCAATACGCACATCTCACTACCATTTAATGAGTGTTAATTTTTTGGTGAAGACTTATTTGGCTGTCAGCTTCGGGTTTTAATCGTGGAACAAAACTCTTGATTTTGCAAAGCTTTTTATTAATCAAAATCTTCATAGATAAAGACCGATGAGAATAGTAATATCTGCAAATGATTTGTAGAAGGATATTATTTAGAAAAACGGCGAAAATAGCCAAAATGTTATGCATCGCATTAGTATGTATAATAGTGAATACATCGCCGGTAATGTCTCAGGGTGAATATTACGACTATGGATTGCCTTATTTCGAAACCTTTCTGGCGGATGAACATGGCGGAGGGCAGCAATCGTGGGATATAGAAATCGACAAACGGGGAATTGTTTATGTAGCCAATACCAATGGCGTGCTCGAATACGATGGCAGCCAGTGGAATGTTATTGATATTAATGGCAGCCTTCACATACTAAGTATGGACTATAATGAAGAAAGCGATCGAGTCTATTTAGGAGGGACTGCTGAATTCGGATATTTTGATGCCAATTCGAGCAAAGAAACAAAGTTTGTATCCTTACTCCCCTTAGTGGAATCAGAAAACCAGTCATTTACTGGTATTCGAAATTGTACTTCAATAGGGCAATATACTTTCTTTGTTTCGGATGAAAAGCTATTTGTATTCGATGGAAGTTCTATCCGCACATATAATTCACAGTCTGTAGTTTCAGGAATATCTGAAACTGAGGGTGCACCTATTTTCAACGCTTCTTTTGTGGTAGATGAAACGCTCTATATCTTACATTCTTCATTAGGAGTTATAGAATGGACACCCGAAGGTTTTAAAGTGCCAACAAATGCGGATGTTCTCCAACAATTTACAGGCATTCGTTTTATTCAGCAACATCAAGACAATAAAATTCTGTTTGGGACCAGTGAGGGGAAACTTTATACGCTGAATAAAAACTTTACTCAACCCCAATATTTAAAAACAGAGGCAGAAGAATACCTGCGAGAACATATATTGTACGAGGGTGGGGTGCTGCATGACGGTTCTATTGGATTAACAACAATAAATGGCGGTTTCATAATTGTTAACCAACAAGGGAAGTGGGTACAATTACTAAATACCAAGGCTGGGCTCCCTGTAAATGATATTTCATTTTTTGGGCAAGAAAAAAACGGGGCTATTTGGTTGGCGATGAATATTGGGGTAGCACGCATTGAGTGGCCCCCGGTTATTAGCATGATTGACGATCGAGTGGCAAACTTTGGAGATGTATTGTCTCTAACCAGGCATAATGGACGGCTATATGCCGGTTCATACACAGGGCTATACCGGCAAGAAAGCTCGACAATAGAAGCACTCGAAAATAGCAGGGAACAGGCAAGTAGCTCATTTAGAAAAACAGGCTCAATAACTTCAGAAGTGTGGGGGCTTCTTCCGGTAAAAGATAAATTAGCGGTTGCATCGGTAAGTGGATTGATGCTTTACGATGATGTTTCTGAACAAGAAGATTTAAAACTGTCGGCCCCAAGTTTCGGTCTCGCATTTTCTAAACAAGATTCAAGCCTCATTCATGTAGTACTTGAAGACGGATATGGTGAACTTATTTACAATACAGCGAGCCAGACTTGGCAGGGAGAAATATCCCCCTATAAATTTGAAGAATACATGCCTAAAATGCTATCCGACAATCAGAATCTTTGGTTTATTACAACGGGTAAATCTGTTTTTAGAAAGCAACTAAACGCCCCCGAAGCGGCTGATGATGAGTTTAATAAATACAATGAAAGTGATGGCTTACCTGGAGGTGGACAATATGGCGCGGCCTTATTTAATGGAAAATATGTTATTGGGACAAAAGAAGGAGCCTATCATTTTGTGGAAGACAAGCAGCAGTTTGAGCCTTATTGTGCATTTGACAGTGTTCTGGGAGGTCCCAAAGATTTTTATGGTTACACCGAAGCAAGCGATGGGTTTTGGTTAGGGTACCATAATAATACGGAGGGAGACCGGGCCATGTATGTACGGCAGACGAAAGCAGGTAAGTATAAGCCACAGTTTGTTCCATTTAACAGGATTACGCAATCAATAGCCGATTTCTTTTATGAAGATCCGGTTAATGGCAATGTTACCTGGATTGGAGCCGCTGATGGCTTATTACGATTCGATAAAAAGTTGGATGCCGAGAAAAATTATGAAGCAGGAACAGTTTTAATTCGGCAAATAAGAACGATTGAGAATGACTCTCTGCTACTTTCCAATATTTCTGCCCAGAAGGAGATAGTAGAATTTCCGGTAGGCCGTAAGCAATTACGGTTTTTGTATGCTTTACCCGGCAATGATGCACAAGACAAAACAAAGTTCAGATATTTTCTTGAAGGATTTGATGAGCAATGGTCGCCTTGGACAAACTTAACCCAAAAAGATTATACCAACATCCCACACGGAGACTATACATTCTATGTGGAAGCCCAAAATGTATATGGCAAAAGAAGTGGGGTGACTTCCTTTGTATTCAATGTTGCAACGCCCTGGTACAGCTCTGGCATAGCCTGGATTTTCTACATATTAGGATTTGTGTTTTTACTCGGATTTATAACCAGGGAGTATGGCCAGTATAGAGCCCGCCGGCAGGCTTATATTGATGAAGTGAGGGCAATAGAGCGAGAAAATGTAAGAAAAAAATTAGCCGCCGACTTCCACGATGAATTTGGGAACCGCATTACAAGGCTCGGGCTTTTTATTAGCAGGCTGCAACATGGCGAACCCATAAAGAATATTGAAGTTCTTAACAAAATGGAGCTTAATACCAATGCTTTATATTCAGAAACACGAGATTTTATCTGGCAAATGGATCCCGGAAAAGATTCTCTGTTCAATACCTTTTTATGGCTAAAGAAGTTCGGGGAAGAATTCTTTGAAATCAGTCAGGTAGAATTTGAGGTACGCCCTATACCCGGGGAAATAGAAGATATTACTATTGAAATGAATCCCCGGTCGCATATACTTCGAATATTTAAAGAAGCCATGAATAATACTCAGAAATATTCGGAGGCTTCCAAGTGTGTGTTAACGGTAGAGCAGAGAAATGGAACCGCATCCATCACATTTGTCGACAATGGAAAAGGCATGGACCTTAAATCATGCATCACTAAAGGGAATGGGTTATCTAACATGAAAGAACGTGCCGAAAAAGCCGGGGGCAGACTTCTTATTCAATCCAAAGAAATTAACGGAACCGAAATTAAGTATGAATTTTCTATGTAGAATGCGTTTACCGGTTACCTTTAGAGTTTAATTGGTAGGAAATATTCAGTAGAAGCTTTCAGCCACTCCATCCGGATAAAAGTGGCTGAAAGCTGACGGCTTGTCCTTCTGACACTTCAGCATTGATTACACACTACTACATTCATGAAGGAAAAACCTACCCTAAAGGGTAGTGGAAAAGAGTGATAAGAATGATGATTATTAGCCATGAAAAAATTAGAATCTAAAAAGGATATTACGGTTTGTATAGTTGAGGATGATAAAGAAATCCGAGAAAGCCTCGCTATTATAATAGAAGGCAGTGATGGATTTCAATGTACGACTACTTACCCAACTTGCGAGGCCGCTATAACAAAAATGCAGCAAGCACCCGATGCAGTCTTAATGGATATTGACTTACCTGGCAAAAGTGGTATTGAAGGAGTTGAGATTCTTAAAGCAAGATTCCCATCTACTGAATTTATAATGCTCACCATCAGTGAAGAGACCTCCCACGTATTTGATTCACTTTGTGCCGGGGCTGGTGGATACCTTAAAAAAAATACGCCGCCTTCCAAAATTTTGGATGCCATACAAGAAGTTATAACAGGCGGTTCCCCCATGAGCATGGAAATTGCCCGGCTGGTGGTAGAATCATTTCGCACACAGAATAATAATTACGATTTAACCGAACGGGAAAAGGAGATTCTCCAAAAATTATGCGGCGGCCACAGCTATAAAATGATTGCCGCCGACCTCAACGTTGATATTAATACGGTGAAGTTTCACATCAAAAACATTTACAATAAGCTCCAGGTAAATTCCAAGGGAGAAGCCATTTCCAAATCACTAAAAGAGAATTTGATTTAGGTATCGGTCATTCAGTCGTCAGATGAAGCTCAAAAATCGGCGGAGGGTTGGTTTGGGCATTGCCTTTGAAAAAGCAATACGGTGATTAGCAAAAACACCATCCATCACCCCGTTTCTGGCTTTCTTACTACATCTTCCATTCGGGGAAACGGAATGATGGATTTTGAGGCTATAGCTCCATCTTTCGGCTCAGCCGGAACAGGAATCAAAGGCATTCTTAAAACGAGCCGGGTGATGGAGCGGGTTAAACAATGCGTCCATAAGATTTTTAATGAATTCTAACATGTTTTGGACAGGTGTGAAGTGATATATATGATGTGTGTGATAATAAAATCATCAATCATAAATCCCACCCCCAACGCAGAATTTATTTTAGGTATCAATCCACCGCCGATTTTTGGGCTTCATCTGACGACTGAGTGACCGGCCAGGCCGCCTAATCCTGCAAAGAGTCGTCTGATGAATGGTTAGGGCTGAACAGTTTGCATCCATCGGTTTTAACTGTGATGGCTGTGATGTTTATGATGTAAAATCACAAATCCCCAATCAAAACCTACCCGAACGGGTAGTTACCAATCCCCTTTTTATTTAGTAAGGTGATACCGTAAGCCAAAACATCAAATCATGGTACAGAATGGAAATTAGGACACTAACAATGAATCTGATTAAAAAATCAACATTTCTCACTCTCTCAATATTGTTTCTATGGGGAAATAGTTTTGCCCAGACCCAGATTTCGGATTGGGAGGAACTGCATAATGTACGCAATGGTCTAAGTGGCAACTACGAGCTTGTTAATGATTTGGACGAAACCACCGCCGGCTACGATACCTATGCTTCGGAAACGGCGAAAGGCAGCAATGACTGGGATCCAAATGGCTGGGATCCAATTGGCGATAACAGCTCCCCATTCACCGGCACCTTCGATGGAAACGGCTACACCATTTCGGATCTGCATATCAACCAGATTAATAGAGACTATGTTGGGCTGTTCGGAGGCGTCGGCTCCGGTGGAGTGATCAAGAACGTCGGGGTGGTTAACGCCGATGTCACCGGCGAAAACTATGTGGGCGGCCTCGTCGGCATCAACCTAGGCACTATCACTGAGTCGTACGCCACCGGCAGTGTCGAGGGCGAAATCCACGTGGGCGGCCTCGTCGGCTTCAACCCCGGCGGCACCATCAGCCAGTCGTACGCCACCGGCAGTGTCGTGGGCTCCGGCAACAACGTGGGCGGCCTCGTCGGCTACAACGCCTTCGGCTGCGAAATCAACGAATCCTACGCCACCGGCAGTGTCGAGGGCTCCGGCCACAGCGTGGGCGGCCTCGTCGGCTACAACGTCTTCGGCTGCGAAATCAACGAATCCTACGCCACCGGCAGTGTCGACGGCGACAACCACGTGGGCGGCCTTGTCGGTCGGAACGAAGGCGGCAGCATCAGCGACTCTTACTGGGACACCGAGACGACCGGACAGACAAGCTCCGCCGGTGGTAGCACGGGCCACACCACCGCCAATATGAAGGACAAATCCACCTTCACCGATTGGGATTTTGAGGAGGTATGGCAGATTGACGAGCCTGCTGGCGGAAGCATTTCGTATCCCTATTTGCAAAGTAATACGCAAGATCCGGGCCCGGGCTTTGAGGTTTTAAATATCCCTCCCGTAGCCTCTGAGGTTACCTTTGCCGGCACTTTAGAAATAGACGAAACCCTCACCACCGGGTATGATTACTTCGATGAGGACGGCGATACTGAATCCGGCTCCACCTACCAATGGTACCGCGCGGATGATGCGGCGGGAACGAGTCGATCTGCTATTAATGATGCAACTTCTGATACGTACACGCTAAAAGTCGCTGATGTCAGTAAATACATCAGTTTTGAAGTGACGCCGAATGACGGCTCTGATGCAGGCGATGCAGTAGAAAGTGATTTCAGCGGCCCGGTAGCCTCACCCTTTGCCGGCGGTGAAGGCACCGAAGCCAATCCCTACCAGGTAGCCAACGCCGAACAACTGGATTACGTGCGCGATTTCTTAGATAACCATTTTGAACAAACCGGGGGTATTGATCTTTCCGGCTATGCTAATTGGGAGCCGATTGGAACGGATGGCGATAGGTTTACCGGCACCTTCGATGGAAACGGCTACACCATTTCGGATCTGCATATCAACCGGGGTGATGAAAGTTATGTTGGCCTGTTCGGATACAACGGCTCCGGTGGAGTGATCAAGAACGTCGGGGTGGTTAACGCCAATGTCACCGGCGGCTCCTATGTGGGCGGCCTCGTCGGCTTCAACGGCGGCGACATCAGCAAGTCCTACGCCACCGGCAGCGTCGACGGCAACGGCGGCGTGGGCGGCCTCGTCGGCTTCAACGGCGGCGACATCAGCCAGACGTATGCTACCGGCAGCGTCGACGGGGGCGGCGGCACCGTGGGCGGCCTCGTCGGCACCAACGCCAACGAAATCAGCGAATCCTACGCCACCGGCAGCGTCGACGGGGGCGGCCTCGTCGGCTTCAACTTAACTGCCACCATTAGCGATTCCTACTGGGACAAGGAGACGACCGGACAGACGAGTTCTTCCGGCTCTGGCGATGAGTTCGGCCTCACCACCGCCGATATGAAGGACAAATCCACCTTCACCGATTGGGATTTTGAGGAGGTGTGGCAGATTGACGAGCCTGCTGACGGAAGCATTTCGTATCCCTATCTGCAAAGTAACACCCAGGATCCGGCCCCTGGATTAGAGGTTTTAAACGAACCTCCCGTAGCTTCTGAGGTTACCATATCAGGAACCCTTCAATACGATGAAGAACTCACCGGCGAGTATGATTATTCCGATGCCGAAGAGGATGCTGAATCCGGCTCCACCTACCAATGGTACCGCGCCGATGAGGCAAACGGAACGGGGCGCTCAGCCATTGATGGAGCAACATCTGCAACCTACACGCTTGTAGCTGCAGATGTGGGCAAACATATCAGTTTTGAAGTAACGCCGCACGATGGCACCAATACAGGTGATCCTGCAGAAAGTCCGTTACAAGGCCCGGTGTACACCACCCCAACGCTTACCACTTCGGCAGCAACCGCCATCACCGATGACGAGGCAACGCTAAACGGGGAGGTCACCTCCGACGGATTTAATACCGTTACCGGGCGCGGCTTTGTGTATAGCCTGGAAGAAGCCCCCACCGTGGATGGGGATGGGGACACCAACATTGAGGTGGACGATGGCACCGGCACCTTTTCCGAGGTGGTTGACGGCCTGCTGCCCAACCGCACCTATTACGTGCGCTCCTACGCGGTAAATGAGGCGGGAACAGCCTACGGGGACGAAATTGATTTTACAACCAATAAAAAAGCACTGACTATTTCGGGCGATTTTACGCCCAATGACAGGGCCTATGACGGGACAAGCGATGCCACGGCAGATACCGAAACCCTGGACGTGACCGGCGCTGAAGGCGGCGACGAGGTAAGCCTTGAGAGCTTTGAGCTTGCATTTAGTCAACCCGATGTGGGAGAGGATCTTGAGGTAGAGATCACCGCCGCCACCCTTACCGGAGACGATGCGGATAACTATACGGTCTCGCTGGCGGGCGCTCATACAGCGGAGGCCTCCATCACCGCCAAAGAACTTACTATTGCTGATACCTTCACCATCGAGGCCAAAACCTATGACGGCTCGGACGAAGCCACTATTGATGATAACAGCCTGTCCCTGAACGGGGTGGTGGACGATGAGGACGTTAACTTGGAAAGCTTTGACCTGAATTTCCCGCAAGCAGATGGGGGAACCGGGCTCACCGTGAGCCTGTCAAACCCGGCGCTTTCCGGGGAAGATAGTGCCAATTATACGGTGACGGCGGATGGCTCGCCCACCCTTCAAGCCGATATCACCGCGCGTACCTTAGAGCTTTCGAACTTCACCGCCGATGGCAAAACCTACGATGGCAGCACCGATGTAACCAGGGATGGTTTTGAGGATGACCGCGTGGGCGGCGACGAGCTTGCATTTACCTACGATGTGGGGTTTGTCAGCGCGAATGCTGGAACAGGCGTGGCCGTCAATTACACCAATTTGGCTATTTCCGGTGGGGCCGACCAGGATAACTACGAGTTGGCTTCGACTACTGGCTCGGCCACCGCAAACATTACCCAGCGCGAACTTACCATTGTTGCCGACGGCAAAACTAAGGTATATGGAGCCGCTGATCCGGGGTTGACCTACCAAATCACCGACGGCGAATTGGTGGAAGGAGAATCGCTGGAGGGAGAATTAAACCGCGATGCTGGAGATGATACGGGCACCTACGCCATCAACCAGAATTCGCTCTCAGCCGGAGATAATTATACCATCAGCTACACCGGGGCTAACCTGGAGATTACTCCAAAAACGCTCACGATTACCGCAGATGCCGGGCTTACCAAAGTATACGGGCAGGACGATCCCGAATTAACCTACCAAATTACCGAAGGCGAACTGGTGGATGGGGAATCGCTCACGGGAGAATTAGAACGCGAGGCGGGAGAGGATGCAGGCAGCTATGCCATTGACCAGAATACGCTAACGGCTGGAGATAATTATACCATCACCTACACCGGGGCTAACCTGGAGATTACTCCAAAAACGCTCACGATTACCGCAGATGCGGACCTCACGAAAGTATACGGGCAGGACGATCCCGAACTCACCTACAGCGCCAGCGGGTTTGAGCTGGGCAATGATGAGGATGTGTTGACCGGGGATTTGACCAGAGAGGTCGGAGAAGATGCAGGTAGCTACGAGGTTCAGCAAGGCGACCTGGAAGCCGGCGCTAACTACAGTATTAGCTTTACCAGCGATAACCTGGAGATCACTCCGAAAACCCTGGCGGTAACAGCGAATGCCGGACAGAATAAAGTTTATGGGGAGACCGATCCAACGTTCACCTACTCAGCCAATGGCTTTGAATTTACCGATGACGAGGATGTGATTAATGGCTCCCTGTCCCGGGAGTCCGGCGATGATGTGGGCGATTATGCCCTGGAAATTGGTGACCTGGATGTCGGAGACAACTACACCATCGACTACACCGGGGCCGATTTCCAGATCACCCAACGCACACTGAACCTCTCGAATTTCACCGCCGATGGGAAAACCTACGATGGCACCACCGAGCTAACCGGAGCTGGCTTTGAGGACGACCGCGTGGGCGGCGGCGAGCTGGTATTCACCTACGATGTGGCTTTTGCCAGCAAAGATGCGGAAGCGGGAGCGGCCGTTAATTACACCAATATTACAATCTCCGGCGGGGAAGATCAGGATAACTATACTCTGGCCTCCAACACGGGATCAACGACGGCTACTATTACTCAACGTGCTTTGGCTATTTCTGCGGATGCCAAAACCAAAGTGTATGGAGCCGCTGATCCGGGGTTGACCTACCAAATCACCGACGGCGAATTGGTGG
>JBBEBR010000017.1:229521-276265 GCA_040882225.1 Balneolaceae bacterium
ACCGGGGCTAACCTGGAGATTACTCCAAAAACGCTCACGATTACCGCAGATGCGGCCCTCACGAAAGTATACGGGCAGGACGATCCTGAATTAACCTACCAAATCACCGAAGGGGAACTGGTGGATGGGGAGTCGCTCACCGGAGAATTAGAACGCGAGGCGGGAGAGAATGCAGGCAGCTATGCCATTATCCAAGGCGACCTTGCCGCTGGTTCCAACTACAGCATCAGTTTTACAAGTGCAGATTTCGCCATCACACCGAAGACACTATCCATAGCAGCGAATGCCGGACAGAATAAAGTTTATGGGGAGACCGATCCAACGTTCACCTACTCAGCCAATGGCTTTGAATTTACCGATGACGAGGATGTGATTAATGGCTCCCTGTCCCGGGAGTCCGGCGATGATGTGGGCGATTATGCCCTGGAAATTGGTGACCTGGATGTCGGAGACAACTACACCATCGACTACACCGGGGCCGATTTCCAGATCACCCAACGCACACTGAACCTCTCGAATTTCACCGCCGATGGGAAAACCTACGATGGCACCACCGAGCTAACCGGAGCTGGCTTTGAGGACGACCGCGTGGGCGGCGACGAGCTTGCATTTACCTACGATGTGGGGTTTGTCAGCGCGAATGCTGGAACAGGCGTGGCCGTCAATTACACCAATTTGGCTATTTCCGGTGGGGCCGACCAGGATAACTACGAGTTGGCTTCGACTACTGGCTCGGCCACCGCAAACATTACCCAGCGCGAACTTACCATTGTCGCCGACGGGCAAACTAAGGTATATGGAGCAGCTGATCCGGGGTTGACCTACCAAATTACGGAAGTGGAACTTGTGGAAGGAGAATCCTTAGAGGGAGAGCTGAGCCGCGAGTCCGGTGAAGGTGTGGAAAGCTATGCGATTACCCAAGGCGATTTGACGGCGGGGGACAACTATACGATGGACTATACGGGGGCTGATTTAGAGATCACCCGTAAAGAATTAACGGTCACTGTAGATGCCGGTTTGACGAAAGTATATGGGCAGGACGATCCCGAACTCACCTACAGCGCCACTGGTTTTTCGGATGATGATGACGAAAACGAAAACATCTTCTCCGGTAGCCTGTCGCGTGCGTCCGGCGAAACCGTGGGGACTTACGAAATTACCCAAGGCGATCTCGTGGCCAATGGTAACTACAGTATTAGCTTTACCAGCGATAACCTGGAGATCACTCCGAAAACCCTGGCGGTAACAGCGAATGCCGGACAGAATAAAGTTTATGGGGAGACCGATCCAACGTTCACCTACTCAGCCAATGGCTTTGAATTTACCGATGACGAGGATGTGATTAATGGCTCCCTGTCCCGGGAGTCCGGCGATGATGTGGGCGATTATGCCCTGGAAATTGGTGACCTGGATGTCGGAGACAACTACACCATCGACTACACCGGGGCCGATTTCCAGATCACCCAACGCACACTGAACCTCTCGAATTTCACCGCCGATGGGAAAACCTACGATGGCACCACCGAGCTAACCGGAGCTGGCTTTGAGGACGACCGCGTGGGCGGCGACGAGCTTGCATTTACCTACGATGTGGGGTTTGTCAGCGCGAATGCTGGAACAGGTGTGGCCGTCAATTACACCAATTTGGCTATTTCCGGCGGGGAAGATCAGGATAACTACACGCTGGCGGCGACCACCACAGGGTCGGCCACGGCGGACATCAACCCGCGCGCCCTTGAGATCACCGCCGATGCCGGGCAGAGTAAAGTGTATGGAGAAGATGATCCCGATTTGAACTTCGAAATAACAAGTGGAAGTTTGGTAGTTGGAGATGAACTGACGGGCACCCTTGAGCGCGCCACCGGCGAGGCGATTGACACGTATGCCATCAGCCAGGGAGACCTGAGCGCAGGCGGGAATTACGCAATCTCGTACACTGGGGATGATTTTACCATCACCCCGAGAGAGCTGACTATAACAGCTGATAATAATCAAAGTAAAGTGTATGGAGAGGCGGATCCCACCTTCACATTTAACGCAACGGGCTTTTCCGACGGGGATGGCGTGTCCTCCATCTTAACCGGGGCCTTAGCCCGCGATGCCGGAGAAGATGCGGGGGACTACACCATTACCGGGGGCGACCTGGCGGCCGGATCCAACTACACGATAACCTTCAACAGCGCCGAATTTAGCATTGACCCCAAAACGCTGACGGTAACGACCGACAGCGGCCTTGAAAAAATCTATGGAGACGATGAGCCGGAGCTCACTTTCCAGGCGAGCGGCTTTGCCGGTGGCGATGATGAGGATATCCTGAGCGGTGTGCTGGCAAGAGAAGATGGAGAGAATGCCGGAGGGTATGAAATCCTACAAGGAGATCTGTCAACCGGTACTAACTACACCATCGATTTTGAAGGGGAGGCATTTACCATTACGGCCCGCACCCTTGTGCTAAGTAATTTCACCGCCGGGGATAAAACCTATGACGGAAATACAGAAACCCAGGGAAGCTTTGACGATGATCGTATTGGAGACGATGGGCTTAGTTTTGACTACCAGGTGGCTTTCGAAGACAAAAACGTTGGGGATGACAAACAGGTAGAGTTTACCCAGATTAGCCTTGGCGGGGCATTCGGGGCGAATTACCAGCTGGAAAGTACCACCGGGGCGGCAAGCGCGTCCATCACTCCGCAGGAGCTGTCCATAGCCGCCGATGATGTGGGTAAAGAATTTGGTGAAGCTGATCCCGAACTGAGCTACCAAGTTACCGAAGGGGAATTATTGGAAGGTGAGCAACTCTCCGGGAGCCTGGAGCGCCAGGCCGGGGAAGGCGTGGGAAGCTACGCCATTGGCCGGGGCAGCCTCACGGCTGGTGATAATTACAGTATCACGTTTAACGAAGCTGAATTTACCATTGAAGGCAAAGAGCTATTGGTTCAGGCAGAAGAAGACCAGCAGAAGACGTATGGCGAAGATGATCCCGAATTTATATTCGAAATTGTTGGCTTTGGCCATGACGATGATGAATCCATACTCAGTGGAACGCTTTCACGGGAAGAAGGGGAGCAAGCTGGAACCTACGAAATCACTCTCGGCAACATGGAAGCCAGTGATAATTACCAGCTCTCCATTGAAAGCGCTGAATTCACCATTAATCGGGCTGAGCTGGTGTTAGAGGCGGACTCCGGACTCACAAAATTTGTTGGCGAGGCCGATTCAGTGTTCACTTATCAGTACAGTGGCTTTGCCTTTGATGATGAGGAATCCTTGTTTGAAGGGGCTCTATCCAGAGAAGAAGGGGAAGGGTTTGGCAGCTACGCAATCACCCTTGGCACTCTGAGTGCGGGTACTAATTATAGCATCACCTTTACCGGAGCCGAGTTCAGAATCCTCAGGACCTCCCCGGTTATAGTGGAGCGAAGTCCAGAAACAGATGCTCCTGAGGCTGCTTTGGATGTAGCAATATATGCCGACTTCGATCAGGAAATACGTGTAGGGGATGAAACAAAGATTACACTTGCTGATGAGACGGGGCAGCCGGTTGAAGTCACCGTTGAATCTGACGGAGAGCGGGTCGAGCTGACCCATGATGGTCTTTCGACGGTTACACAATACAGAGTAGAATTTGAAGCAGGTGCCATCGAAAATATGGACAGCATTGCCAATGCTGCCATGAGCTGGTCATTTACAACCATTGTACAAATTCCAGAACCCGTGGTGCTTTCTTCGCCGGCCGATAGCACGGGATCAGTGAGCCTCACGCAGTCGCTGGACTTCAACTGGCAGGAAGAAGGTGTGGCCGAAAGCTACGAATTCAAACTTTCGACCGATCCTGAATTCACCGAGCCTATCTATGAGTCAGGTGCTATAGAAGATGAATCTCTTGTTTACGGGGATCCACTTACACCAGGGCAGGGATATTTTTGGCGAGTCAGAGCGGTAAATAAAGCCGGCACCGGGCCGTGGTCAGAGCCGGGATTGTTTGTGACCAGTTTGGCCACTCCTGTACTGACATTCCCTGAAGACGATGCCGTGGAAATAAGCACCGCCCCGAACCTGCAGTGGGAGAAAGGGATCGAGGCATCCACCTCAAACCTGCGATTTAGTTCGGATAGTTTATTTGTTGAAGACGTTATAGATGTTGTTGCTGAGAGCAACGCATATTTAGTCGAGGCACTCGATGCTGAACAAACCTATTACTGGCAGGTGCGCGACTCGGCGGTTATCAGCGGTGTGTCTACCCTAAGTGATTCCAGTGGAATATATGCCTTTACCACCCGCCCCGACCCCGAAGATACCGAAGACGAGCCGGTAACGGTTACCATCAACTTTGGGAATACTTCCGGGAGTGGTGAGCCGGGCGAGCCAGGAGGAAATCCGGATGAGCAAACTGCCCCTCAACAGATCGATTACCGTATGGTAGGCCTGCCCGGCACCGATGGTATTCGCCTGGATGAGTTTTTTGAAGGCCCGTATCGCGATGGGTGGAGAGCCTTTTACGAGACCGGGGCCGAGACCAATTTTTACGATGAATATGAAGAGGACGATCCCCGCTTCACCTTTACCCCGGGGCTGGGTTTCTGGATGCTGAGCACCGATATTATAGCCGATGAGTTTTCCTTTTCCGCCGTCCAGACCGATGCCGCAGACACCTATGGCATCGCGGTGCACCCAGGCTGGAACATCATTGCGAATCCTTTCCAAAGCCCGGTGGAGTGGAGTCTGGTGGAGTCTTTTAATGAGATCAGTAGTCCGTTATATGGCTATGCCCAAGCGTTTGTTCAGGTGGATACCTTGCAGCCCTTTGCCGGCTACTACTACTATAATGATCCGGCTTTAGATAAAGACAACTTATATATCCCGTATACCGGCTATGATCAGCGGGGTACGGCGAAAGTGGCCTCAAAAGCGGATGAACTTCTAAAAGATACGCCTCAGATAAAACTTATCCTAAGTTCTAAAGAGCAGGCAATAAGTGAGGTAAACCTTATCACTAACCTGCCGGCGACTAAATCCGGTGGCATCAACCTTGACAGGCTGCATCCTAATCTGGAACAGGCGAAGAGCGGGATGGTGGTAACAGGTGATCAGGCCTCACGCTTGCGCTATAACCGAATGGAGGTTGAGCCAGCCGGCGATCTTCCGTACCACCTTGAGGCTAAAACCGATGTGGGGCGCCACTATAGTTGGAGCCTGAAAACCGTTAACCAGCCAGACGGTGAGGCGGTATTGCTGGTCAATAAGGCCACTCTGGCTTCTTTTATAGTAACCAGCGGCCAACCGGCCAGAGTAAAAGCGACCGAGCCGATTTCACGATTCGAGTTGTTTATAGGAGATGAGCAGGAGTTGCTTGAGAAGCAGGAATCACTGTTGCCAGCCACCTTTGAACTCTCTCAAAATTACCCGAACCCGTTTAACCCGGCTACCAATATCCGGTTCTCGGTGCCTGAGCGGGCGCAGGTGACTCTGGAGATCTACGACATCCTGGGCCGCAAGGTGCAGACTCTGGTTAGCCAGGCTATGCAACCGGGTTGGCATGTGGTCAGCTGGAACGCCTCACAACTGTCGAGTGGGATGTACCTGTACCGCCTGCAGGCCGGAAATGCAGTCTTCACCAAGAAATTAACCCTTATCAAGTAATTTAACATTCCCCCGAAGGGGTGCCTTCGGCAAACATTCAAACATTTCCCCCATGAAACCGACAACAACACGAGTACACACCACATTCATAGGTGTAATCATATTCTTTTTAATTGGAGTGATGTCCGCCCCTCACAGCTATGGGCAGGAGCGCCTCGATCTTCACCATTTCACGAGTCAGGGCGAGGTTACTCCGGCCTTGAACGCGGCGGCCTTCACCATTCCCCTGTTTACAGCGCATGAAACTGAAGCCTTTACAGCTGCCAGCTGGGCACTACGGGAGAGCGAAGGCACACAGGCGCTACCCGCCATAGCCCAACAGGAAGAACGCCCCCGCAAAAAACTCTGGTGGATTGTGGGCGGGGCCGCTACTATTGTGGTAACCTCAGCCATACTTTTGAGCACCGGCGGCTCCTCATCCGGCGACTACATCCCCGAGCCCCCTGGCAGGCCATGACATGATCTGAATAGAATAGAGGAGGCACAGCCTCTTCGGGCGTTTCACCCCAAACCCTATCAATCTCCTGCATAATCCGGTTCACTTACCCCTCGTAACAAAGCTCCAGCTTCCAGTCTGTAATCGCCGTCATCGCGAGGAGCGGATGCGACGCGGTGATCTCCCTTTGAGGATTCCAATGCCTGATCTTTATTCGTTCTTAGTTTGTGGCCACAGGCATTCCAATGGGGGAATCAGGATTTTCGGGATTTCAGGATGAGCAGGATTTTTTTGATTTTGAATATCGATCTGACGGGCTTGGAGCCGTCAGACCGAGAAGTGGCTCAAACATCCCCATTCCCAGTTCCTCCTCACGATGACCGTAAAATATAAAGCCATCATCACTCTGCCTTCTTATCCCGTAATTTCTTCAACGCATACGCTCCGCCGGCGGCGGCGAGGATACTGAGTCCGCCGTCAATAGGTGCCTGGGAGGGAGGGCTCAACAACTCCGGCTGCGCAAGAGCAGCAGTTGTGGTTATTAAGATGATGGTAAGGGCGAATAAAAGTATGAGTGTTGTTTTCATGATTGGAAATTTTGAATGCTGAATTATGAATGTTGAATTAGATCATCCAATTCAACATTCAAAATCCATAATTTATAATTACTTGATAAGTGTTAATTTTTTGGTGAAGACTGCATTTCCGGCTTGCAGCCGGTAGATATACATTCCTGAAGACAGACTACTTGCGTCAAAATTAAAGGTGTGCCGACCAGCTGTCTTGTTTTGCCCATTTAAGAGTGTAGCCACTTTTCGCCCGAGCACATCAAAGACTTCCAATGTAACTTGTCCATTTTGTGGTAACCCAAAAGCAATGGTCGTACTTGGATTAAACGGGTTTGGATAGTTTTGTTGAAGTTCAACCGTAGTTGGCAAGTCAATAATTGGCTCATTACTAACCGAAGTTCCTGCATTTACCAAGATCGCAAATCTTGAACTTTCTGTTTTGGCTTTCAGCACAGAAGGTGAGAACACCCGATGCTGTGGAGAAGCAAGTTCCTCTGTAGATTCAGTGGCAGACTTTGTTTTAACTCCCAGATCAAATGAATAGGAAGAGGAGTTAGTAAGATCCGTCTCGATGCCTATTTGGTTATCCAATAGAGTTAAACTTATACCATCAGGAAGATTTTTAGGTTTCCAACTGAGCACCATTTCGGTGAGGGCGGATGGTGATGCATCCGTACTAAATGAATAATCCAGAGGGATAGAAATAGATTCAATCAATGAGGAAGGAAGTGCATTAATATCTAAGCCTGATCCATCTTCTATTGTAGTGAATAAACTCAGATAATAATTATTTAGCGACTGCAATTTATAGGCATCCAGTATATCTTTTTCTACCGAAGCATTATCACTAAACATGAGTAAAGATTTAGAAGTGAGTGTTCCATCCGTTAATGTAAATCCAAGCTGAGAAACGGGCTTTTTTTTATGGAACACTCCACCTGCACTTCGCGCTTCATCGCTTAGCGAAAGAGAAGGAGTTGTTGCATTCGCTTTTACCCAAAATCCTTGCCACGGGGCAATGAGTCCGTCTCCAAGTGAACCCACTTCGCCGTTCCAAGTTTGGTAGGTCGAGTCCGCATTATTCCACACGTAAATAGAAGCGTCCAAATTAGAAGAGGCAAGCCCTGAAGTTGCGTCCCAATCAATGGTGGCACCATAGGGATTTCCAACCAGATTCCAGCCGTCGTTGGCAAGTGTGCCTGAATCGGTGAAGGAAAGCGTGGGGGAAACCGAGCCCGAAGTTTGGGTGCTGTCGACCTGAATCACTTTTGGAAAACCGTCGGGAGTTCCGTCAAAATTGTCATCATCGTACACGAAGGTGATGAATCCGGTGCCTTGGGGTGGAATATCTGTGGCGTTGGTGATGGAAGTAAATTCCCGAGCCGTTTCGTCCCAGAAATAGACATTGGACGCGCCATTCTCGGGAGAATCGGAGCCAGGGAAGCCCTGCGTCCACAATGAATCTAACAATGAACCATAGCTTGCATCCCCAAAAGGAGAACTCATCATGCGCCAGTCTTCGCTACCGGTGATGAACGTGCCATAAGGATGAGTATCTGCAATCCAACTTACACCATTATCTAATGTTGCTGTATTCGAAGTAGTGGATTTGTCTGCTATGGAAGTTCCAAATGCATCGTCTAATGGGAGGTACATGATCAATCCACTTTCATCTCCGTTAAGTTTTTGGAACATATTCTCCATGATTTGATCGGAGGTACGGACTGAATTCCAGATACGAATCTCATCCAATTTTCCGTCCATAAAGCCAGAGCTTGTCCAGTTTAATCGACCTGCATTAATTACATTTGTATTGTTAAGAATGGTTCCGCTACCAGAGCCAGTAGTTGCACTGGACACATCCTCTCCGTTTACATACAGTTTTACTGTGGTTCCGTCGTAGGTAACTGCTAAGTGATACCAGGTATTGAGTTCGGGAATGAAGGTAGAGTTTGCTGCTCTGGAACCATCAGCCGAAATAAATAACGCAGTTATATCGGTATTTATATCTAACCACCAACCACTACCCGATTCTCCGGTTACGTGTTTTTCTAAAATGCCGTGTCTTTTGTTGGAATCGAGATAAAACCAGGTCTCAATAGTGAGGGTTCCTAAATCATCAAAAACGTCGTTATCATTCACCACTAAACTGCCTTCGGAAAAGTTCAGTGCGCGTCCGACAAAACTTTCGTCAAGAGCTCCGGGCAGGGTTGAATACTCAAATCCTTGTAAATAGGGATATGAGAACCCATCTTCTAAAGTTTCCCAGGTATTTTCGAAATCAAAACCAGTAAACGAAGATTGTTGACGCATTTGTTCGGTGGTTAAACCTGTACCAACTCCATTATCAGGCCCCCCGGTTTGTGTATTCCAATAGTTATCTGAAGCAGTAGCGTTGTTACGCCCTATTACCGCGCCATTATAATCAGAATCGGCTGTCACTAAACCGGTTGCATAGTTTTTTAGTACTCTTCCAGAAGCATTATCTGCTACTATTCCACCAACATAATTACCAGAGCTGTTTATTGTTAACTGTGAAAAATTATTCTCAACTTTACCTTCTTGTATTGTAGATACAAGTCCGCCAGTATAATTTCCCACTGCTGTAATGCTTCCGGTTATGAAACAATTACTAACGGTAGTGTTATAACCATAGAGGGATCCTGCTATTCCCGCCGTATAGTAATTCCCTGTTATATTTACATCAATTAAACCAAGGTTTTGAATTTTTGCACTATTAGTTATTACTCCAAAAAGGCTTATATAGTTTTGGTTGGCTCTATTCATATAAAGTCCGGTAATGGCAAAACCGCCTCCATCAAAATTACCGGTAAAAAATGAACCATAGTCTCCCATAGGTTCAAATCCATTGCCTGAATTCCAAAACTTCCCACCTTCTGTTCCTGATGCTGAAGTTAAATCGAGATCATTCATGAGCACATAATTACTACCAAGATTTGCCCGAATAGCATGTAGCTGCTCTATGGTTGAAACTTGAAATGGATCTCCACTACTTCCATCACCCTCAGTAATAATGAAGCCGGGACCTGGACTTTGTAAATTATCCTGAAGAATTGGAAAATTCGCATTTCCTAAAAGTTGCCAGATATTGATAAAATCAAAATCAGAGAAAAATGCCTGATCCCGCATCTCATCTGTTGTACGCCCAGTAACACCCGTAGAAGTACCTAAGCCAACAGCAGTTGAGGTTCCACTGGTGGTTGTATTCCAGTAATTGCCTGATACCGTTCCACTTGTCTTTTTGCCTAAAAATCCACCCACATTTGTGGTACCCGTTGCCGTACCGATGGAATAATTTTTAGTTAATGTTGTAATGGCGGCTGAGGGGTTCTCAATTTCCCCAATAAAACCACCCACATTAGTAGTTCCAGTGGCATTTCCTGTAGAATAATTGTTCTGAATAGTTCCCCCATAATGCTTTCCTATAAAACCGCCAACTGCTGTATTACCTGAAGCCGTACCTATTGCATAACTTTTCTCGATAGTACCTCTTTCGTTTCTGCCCGCAAAATTCCCCACATTGGAGTATCCGCTTACAGAGCCAGAGAAATTAGTGGATGTAATTGTCCCATAGTACAAAAGACCTACAATACCTCCGATATCTGTGTTCACTCCTGAAACTGTAGCTGAGGAAGTGCTGTTTGTAATTTGGGAATTTGTGACACCAACCAAGCCTCCAGTTGTATTACTACCAGTTACAGAACCACTTGACGAGCAATTTAAAAGTTCACTTTGTCCTCCTCCCAGTTCTCCCGCAAAGGCTCCTACATACACTGACCCTGTAATATTTACGTCGTTTAGAGTTAGATTTTTAATGATAGCATCATTGGTATATCCAAATAAGCCGATATAATTGATGGAAGAGCGATTAATGAATAAATTTGATATGCTTTTGTTGTTACCATCATACTGCCCCGTAAACTTGGTGGTTGAATTACCTATTGGTGTAAATCCAGCTCCCGAGTCCCATCCTGATGAAGCTGAAGCATCTATATTTGAAATTTGGTTAAAATATTTGTCCCATGAGCTTGAATTTTGAGTAATCCAGTATAAATTATTCAAGCTGGAGATTAGATAGGGATCTCCACTGGTTCCGCTGCCTGATGGAGCTGAGGCTGTTTGAGCCATTAAGATGGAAGAGCTTGCAATAAAGAAAGTAGCAAGTAAGAGTATTCGAACGATCATGATTTTACCCAGTTTTATAAAAAGACTTATGGTTTGATAACTACTTGAAAGATTAGCTTAATTTATCTTTGAATATGTTCCGTAAATCTTTAAAATCGTTCCGATACCATATTCTAACTATTCTGGGCGAATGCTAAAGCGGATCATACTTATATTTATTATCGTAATATGTGCAGTTATAGATACCGCTGCATTTCAGGCAGAAAGTCAACGATTTAATTGGGAAACCTTTACTCATCAATACGCCGTAAGACATTTCACTTCTGACAACGGACTACCTGTTAACTCAATTGGAAATCTCATAATAAATTCAGATGGTTTTATCTACATCTCGACTTTTGATGGGCTCGTGCGCTTCGATGGACATGAGTTCGTAACCTATAATACCACGAATACTCCGGGACTTAAGCGGAATAGGATTGCGCACCTTTTATCTGGACCTGATAACGCACTTTGGATACTTGACACCTCTGACAATTTATATCTTTTTAAGAATGGAATAGCCATTCCCTATAATTCCAGAATTGGAGATGATAGAGTAGGTGTAATTTATATAGAATATGATGAGGAAAATATGTTGTCCGTTTTCACGAATAAGGGGCGATTCCGATATTTGGGAAATGATGAATTCCTACAATCAGATACAGTTTCATATTCCAACACTTCTTTGATAGTGAGGCCATATCGCCCTGAAATGAGAAATATCTATAAATTTGAAGAAGGGTTGGTTATAGATGGGAAGACAATCATCAGCCCATTTGATTCGACAATTACTATAGCTCCTGACCGTGAAGGAGGATTTTGGATAAAAACCACATCAGCAGGCATTTATCAAATCTATCCAAAAAAGATGATTACGATCGGAAAGAAAATACATGAAGGGCTTTTCAATGTTTATGGTATTAATGAAGATAAGAAAGGGGCAATTTGGTTTAATGGGTTTAATTCTGGCATTTTCCGAATCGAAAATGATAAACTGACCATATGGAGTAAAGAGAATGGCACTCTTCCCGAAACAGCAACCCGAAGTATTCTTTCCTTAACTAACGGTGATACCTTCGCCGCTGGAAGCAATGGTATTTATAAATTGGAAAGTTCACGGTGGGTTATTCCAAAGCTTTTTAACGATCAAATAGGGGGTGTTGACGCTCTTTTCCAAGATTCCGAAGAAAGGTTTTGGATTGGAAGTAATAAAGGACTTTATCGAACAAAAAATGGAACAGCTAATTTATTCAGAGATACGAATGGAATTACAATCAATCAAACCAAATCGGGCGCTGATTTTTTTAATCAAGGTGTGTTGTTTGCTACATCAGGACAGGGAATTGCTCTTCTAAACACCTCCGACACTTTTAAATTCATTACCGAAAATGTTGGTATGAATAGCAATCTGATCCGGGAGGTATATGTGGCTTCGGTAGATACAATATGGGCAGTGACGGAAGATCAGGGTTTAAACAGAATTATCTTAAATAGTGACTTTAGCCCTATTAAAATTACCCAAATTACAGAAAGAGATGGGTTGATTGATAATTCACTTCACCGAATGGTTAGAGATAAATTTGGCTACTTATGGATCAATTCGAATGGTGGGATTATGAGAATTAGCGAGAGAGAGTTGAATGCATATGCAGATGGAGAATTGAGTTCTCTCAATGTTCAAGGATTCACTTCGAAAGATGATCTGGAAAACAGCGAAGGGAATGGAGGTATTCAATCGGCAGGATTGATTACTAGTGAAGGAGCTCTTGTTTTTCCAAATCAGGCTGGGATAGTTTATACTCGTCCAGAGTGGCATATAGAGTCGAGCACTAATACACTTGTTGAACCTATCGCAGATGCATTGATCACGCCCGACTCCTCTATTTCGCTATTGGGGTTAGAAAGCATTTCCCTTCCTAAATCGATTCGAGATTTACAGATCAAATTTACACTGCCTACTTTTACAAACCCCAATAAACTTATTCTTGAATACAAACTTGACGGCATCAACAAAAATTGGCAAAAAGTTGGAACTGAAAGATTGGCCACATTTACAAATTTGTCTGGAGGGAGTCATTCTTTTCAAATGCGGGGTAAACTTACGGGACAGAAAAACTATTCTACCAGTAGTATCGAATTATATGTCCCCTTGCTATTTCAAGAAACCAGTTGGTTTTACCTGTTGATTATTATTTCAGGATTTGGATTGATTGCTGGGGTGTCCAAATATCGGGTTCGTACTTTAAAAGAGCGAGAACGTAAACTAAAGCTTCTTGTTGAAGAACAAACTGAGGAATTAAAAAAAGCAGCGGATCAAAAAGCACGTTTTTTTAATGGAATTACCCATGAACTTAAAACTCCTCTATCACTAATTATAGGTCCAGTAGACGATATGCTCCAACAATCTAACAACCAAACTTCTGAAAATGCAAGTTCTAATCTCAGAATGATCCAGCGGAATGGATACCGTTTAAAGCATTTGGTAGATCAAATACTCAATGTCACTAAACTAAATGCAGATGCTATTAAACTAGAATTGCAACCAGATAACCTATCTGATCTTACAAGAAAGATAGCAGGTCAATTTCATTCCTTACTAGAGCAAGAAGGTATACAAATTAAGATACCTGCTACTGATTTTTCCGAGCATATATATGTAGATAGAGAAGCTTGGGAACGAATTTTGATTAATCTGATTAGTAATGCAATCAAATTCTCGCCGAAAGGAAGTACTATTCAAGTCTATCTTAAAGAAGCGGAGGATGAGGTATCCATATTCTTAAAAGATGAGGGGTTTGGGATTCCTGTTCAAGATCAGCATAAAGTGTTTGATTACCTCTATCAGGTTGAAGGGAAAAGTGCTTTTGAAGGTACAGGAATTGGACTATTTCTGGTAAAAGGCTTGGTCGAAGAAATGGGGGGAAGTATAAAGCTAAAGTCGGCACTAGGCGAAGGCTCAGAATTTGAAATCACCCTTAAAAAGGGTTATAAACATTTTAACTCTATACATAATATTACGCATAATTACCTGATTGGTGATCAGGTTGGAAAAGAAAATATAACAAAGAATACTCCTGTTGGAGTAACTATGTCATCAGTTGAGCATAATGAGTTGATACTTATAGTTGAGGATAATAAAGATTTCCAGGAATATATAACTTCTCTTCTGTCTTCAAAGTATAACGTTGTGAATGCTCATAATGGTCGTGAAGCACTGAAATTGATGAAAACTTTAAGCCCCAATCTGGTCATTTCCGATATTATGATGCCAGAAATGAATGGAATTGAATTCGTTAATGCTCTTCGAGCAAAAGAGAAGTTTGAGCACCTCCCTGTGATTTTTCTTTCAGCAAAAAACCTTGATGAAGATATGAGTACAGGTCTTTCATCGGGTGCAGATATTTATCTTACTAAACCAATTAGAAGTAATTTATTACTCACACAAATTGAAGCGGTGCTTAGAAGAGAGCGAATACTTCGATCTTTTACTTTTACTGAAGTAGAAGAAACTAAAAGTAAATCGGTTTTATTTACTCAGGTTAGAAAAATTGTTTATCGGCAATTGGCTAATCCGTCTTTGAATGTGGGGATGTTAGCAGAAACATTATACATTAGTAAAACGCGATTATATGCAAAATGGAATAGTTTTAGCAAAATTTCTTTAAATGATTATATAAAGCAAACCAGACTTATCGAAGCGAAAGTACTTTTGAGCGAAAAAGGATTCACAGTTCAGGAAACAGCCCGTGCTGTGGGATATACAGATGCTAATTATTTTTCCACCAGCTTTAAGAAACAGTTTGGATATTCTCCTTCAGAAATTAAGATATAGTTACTGGGTTTTATTATTTCTGAGCTTTTTCCAAGCATACATTCCGCCTGCTGCTGCGAGCAGCCCAAGTCCGCCATCAATGGGGGCTTGAGAAGGAGCTGAAGGAAGTCCGGGTTGAGCTAGAGCAAGGGTTGTGGTTATGAGTAAAATGCTAAGTGTTGCGAAGATTATAATCGTTGTTTTCATGATTGGAAATTTTGAATGCTGAATTATGAATGTTGAATTAGATCATCCAATTCAACATTCAAAATCCATAATTTATAATTACTTGATAAGTGTTAATTTTTTGGTGAAGACTGCATTTCCGGCTTGCAGCCGGTAGATATACATTCCTGAAGACAGACTACTTGCGTCAAAATTAAAGGTGTGCCGACCAGCTGTCTTGTTTTGCCCATTTAAGAGTGTAGCCACTTTTCGCCCGAGCACATCAAAGACTTCCAATGTAACTTGTCCATTTTGTGGTAACCCAAAAGCAATGGTCGTACTTGGATTAAACGGGTTTGGATAGTTTTGTTGAAGTTCAACCGTAGTTGGCAAGTCAATAATTGGCTCATTACTAACGGCTTGGCTGGAAGTAATCGTGAGTGTGAATCTTGGATTGGTATCCGATTTGGCTTTCATCACTTTCGGCTTCATTACTTGGTGAACAAGATGTAGCTGATCCGTTTCTTTTTGCTTCGCTTTAGAAGCTGAAAGCTGCAAACTGATCGCTGATGGTTCCCGCAGATCAATTTCTTCGCCCGTTACATTATCTCGGAGGGTAAACTGCCAGTCTTCGGGGAGCGATTCGGTATTCCAGCTTAGTTCGAAATCCGTTTGAGTGGATAGCGATCCGCCCCTGCTGAAGTCTATATCTATGGAAATGGGTTTTTCCAGCTCAGTTGGCAGAGCGTTGATATCGAAGGCTGTGCCGTCTTCATGTTGGGTGAACAGGCTAAGGTAATCGTCATTCAAGGAGGCAAGTTTATAGGCATCCAATTTGTCTTTTTGAACATCGGCTTGTTCATATAGCATCACAATAGCGGAGTTCGTAGCTCGTCCATCACTAATTGTCAATCGCAATTCAGGAACCGGGACTTCTTTTCGGAGGATGCCACCAGCACTGCGCGCTTCATCGGTGAAAGTGATGCTGGGGTCAGCGGCGTTGGCTTTTACCCAAAATCCTTGCCAAGGGGCAATGAGTCCGTCTCCAAGTGAACCCACTTCGCCGTTCCAAGTTTGGTAGGTCGAGTCCGCATTATTCCACACGTAAATAGAAGTGTCGAGGTTGGTTTGGGTCCAACCGTTGGTTATGTCCCAATCGATAGTAGCACCATAAGGGTTTCCTACGAAGTTCCAACCGTCGTTGGCAAGCGTGCCTGAATCAGTGAAGGAAAGCGCAGGGGAAATCACTCCAGAAGATTGTGTGCTATCGAGACGAATTTCTTTGGGGAAGCCGTCAGGTGTACTATCATAATCAGAATCATCGTACACGAAAGTGATAAATCCTGTGCCTTGGGCTGGAATAACGGTGGCATTTGTAATAGAGGTAAATTCTCTAGCAGACTCATCCCAAAAATAGACATTAGAAGCCCCATTATCGGGAGTATCGGAGCCGGGAAAGCCTTGCGTCCAGAGCGTATCCAACAATGAGCCATAGCTTGCATCGCCAAAAGGAGAACTCATCATGTGCCAGCCTTCATTTCCGGTGATAAAGGTGCCGTAGGGGTGGGTGTCTTCACTTTGGGAAATGCCTGAATCTAAAAAGCCGTGATTTTCGTTAGCGGTTTTATCGAGAGCGATTTCTCCTTCGGTTTCATCGAACGGATAATAAGCGATCAGCCCCTCTTCATCGCCATTTAACTGCTGGAACATATTTTGGCGGATTTCTTCTTCTGTCCTTGCAGTTTTCCATATCCTCACTTCATCAACAGCTCCATCCAAAGCCCCTGAAATCCAATTCAAGTCGCCAATACCTATCGTCCGGTTATTGTTATTTAAAGTCCCCGAATTTGTTGAGCTTACGTTGTCTGTTACATGTTCTCCATTCAAATATAATCTGGAATCTGTTCCATCGTACCATGCTGATAAATGATACCAAGTATCCAGGTCAACGATTTCATCTGCCGAAGAAGCAATTTTACTACCTGATGCATCCGATGGCTGAACGTTAAATTCTAATCTATTATTTGCATTAACCCGAAGCCAGAATCCTGTGTTTGCAGACCATTTTTCTACTAAGCCATTAAGCTTAGACGAATTGATCTTGAACCACAATTCGACGGTCAATGCTTCAAGATCGTCATAAACAGAATTATTAGGAGCTTCGATACGTCCATCAGAAAATGCTACCGATTTCCCGGATACCAGGCTCTCGGGTTCGATATAACCGGGTAAGGGATTTGGCACGGCATTTCTTAGATATGGGAAAGAATTTCCATTAGCGATACGCCAATCATTCGTAAAATCAAAGCCTGTGAAATTAGATCCTTGCCTCATCTGAGTTGTATTTAGAGCCGATCCTAATCCGTTATCTACACTTGTTGAATCGCTATTCCAGAATGAATTAGTGACTGTTGCCCCATTATCTGAATTAATTCGGCCGGTTAATCCTCCGACGTTTGTTGTTCCTGTAACTACACCTGCTGCATAACTGTTAGTAAATTGCATTCCAGTAGCGGTGTATGCAACTGCGCCACCCACATCTTCATTACCTGTAACTGTTGCAGTTGAATATAGGTTGGATACTTCAACTGTTTCTTCTAAAGATCCGGAAGAAAAAAGTCCAAAAACTCCCCCTACATAATCTGTTCCGGTAACAGTACCGATTACATATATATTTGAAAAGCCTTCATCTGCACTGATCACTCTTCCTGCTACACCAGCTGTCGAAATATTACCACCCGTAATATTAACATCTTTCATTCCTAAATTTTTAACCACTCCATTGTAAATATAGCCAAGTAAAGAAGCATTATTTTCGGATGGGCGGTTAATGTATAAACCGGAAATAGTGTGTTCATTTCCATCAAAGCTACCAGAAAACGAAGAGGTTCCTACCGCATTACTTATCGGATCAAAACCCTTTCCATCATTCCATAGAATCCCTTCAGAACTTCCTGTTGCTTCCGTTAAATCTATGTCTGAGACCAGTTCAAAATATTCATCAGGAAAGGCACGTACGGCATTTAGTTGTTCAGGATTGCTTATTTCGTAAGGGTCGCCAGAGGATCCATCGCCGTTATCGAATGCAAATCCTGGAGCCGGAGTTTGTTCGTTGTTAATCAAAGTTGGGAATGCCGCGGCTTCTATAATTTGCCAATTAGTTGTAAAATCAAAACCAGTGAATGAGGTTTCTTCACGCATTTCTATAGAAGTGAGTGCCGTCCCTTCACCATTATCCGGGCTACCGGTTGTTGAGTTCCAATAGCTGTCTGTGATTGTTGCAAGGTTTCGTCCAACTAAAGCACCTGTATTTGTATCTCCTGTGGCGGTTCCAGTCGAATAACTTGTGCTAAGCGTCCCGCTATTATTATGATAGCCAACCGCTCCACCTATCGAGCCTGCACCGCTAACATCTGCAGAACTATAACTGGAACTAATATCTCCACCAATATTATTGCCGACAATTCCCCCTACATTTGAACTTCCCGATACTTCACCACTTACCCATATTTCTTCAATGGTTGCATCATTGAGATACCCAGTAATTATACCTGTATTACTGCCACCTGTAATATCAGCATTTTCAAATGCTAACCGAGTGATTTCACCACCAGCATTTATTCTTCCAAATAATCCTACCCCGAGTTGTCCCTCACGATTAATAAATATGTTTGAGATGGTATATCCATTTCCATCAAGAGACCCAACAAACGGAGTTGATGAATTACCAATAGGATCCCAGCCTTTCCCATCAAACCAAAATATTCCTCCATCACTTGTTGCTGTACTAAGATCAATATTAGAGGTAAGTTTATAATGCGCATCCAAATTTATTTGTATTGCGCTAAGTTGTGGTGGTGTATTTATTTCAAAGGGATCAACTGAGGTCCCCGAGCCTGTTGATAGTACAAACCCAGGGTATTCGGAGTAATCGAAATTAGATAAGTAGGGAAAAGTGGCACCTTGAAATATTTTCCATTCACTCGTAAAATCAAAGCCATCAAAAGAATTCTCATCTCGGAATTCATCAATTGTTAATGCAATTCCGACACCGTTATCTGCTCCACCATTGTTTTCATTCCAATAACTGTTTTCAATAGTAGAGCCAATATCCGACGGGTTCAAGGCGCCAACTAATCCTCCTAAAGTTCCGGTTCCCGAAATACTGCCTTCAAAGTATGAGTTTTTTATATATTTGGAATCTGTACTTCCTCCAATTACATAAAAGCCCACAAGTCCACCTAAATATCCATCACTAGTTCCAGTAACATTTCCTAATGAGTACGAGTTTTCAACTATTCCATTATATGTTTCAGCTATCAATCCTCCAATTATGTGTCCACCCTCAACATCGCCAGTTGCATAACTTTTTAAAACAGTACCATTATAAATCTGACCTAATAGTCCTCCATTTCTAGACGCGGTATTTGCAGATGTTATATTTACAGAAGTCGAGCTGTTTTGAATAACTGACTGCCCGGATATACCCGCAACAAGACCACCCATGTAAACAGTGCCACCATTCGCTGTGCCATTTAACTCCCCAGTAGAATAGCTATTTATTAATTCGCCACCTCCTTTAATTGTTGAAGCAATTGAGCCACCATTTCTCCCAGTAAAGTTTACATTTTCAAGCGATATATTTTCTAATGTGGCTCCTGATACAAGGTTGAATAATCCCACTCGATCATCTGGTCGATTTATATGCAGGTTACTGATGGTATATCCATTCCCATCATATGAACCGGTAAAAGGACTTGATGTAGTTCCTATTGGCTCCCAACCTGCACCAGAGTGCCAGTTAATCGTTTCGGATGCATCTATATCTGCAACCTGAATAAAAATACGATCCTTAAAATCTTGAGTTCGAGAAATCCAAAGCAAGTTTCCGAGATTTTCTACTAAATATGGATTTTCTTCAGTTCCTTGACCTTTTAAAAAATCCACTGTTTGTGCAGAGACTTGTGAACTAGTAATTAATATTGCAACTATACATAACGCGATTGAAAAAAAGAAGGCTTTCATAGAGCAAAATTTTTGAGTTGATGAATTTTGGCTTTTAGTCATGCATAGGTTAGTATTTTTAACCTTTGAATACGTCCAGATTTTCTTTAAAATCATCTAAATAATACTCACAGGGCGCTATATTTGATGCAGTTATTAGTCGGGCTTATTTTTGGGGTTTCTTTTTTGTTACCCCCTATGCAGGTGCAGGATGCTTTTCCACAGGAATACCTGATACGCCACTACGATATTGAAGACGGGCTGCCCGTGAATTCCGTTAATGGCATGGTGCAGGATGATGCCGGCTTTCTCTACATTTCTACCTACGACGGACTGGTTCGTTACGACGGATACGAATTCAAAACCTATAATTCGGGGAATACGCCGGGCATGGAAACCAACCGGATTGGCGGTCTCATTAAATCAGCAAACAATACCATTTGGCTTTTTAATGAGAATGGATCCATCAGCTCAAAAAACGGAAATGTTTTCAGAATATATAAATCCCCAGAAATTCCTGGAACCGCAACGCGAATCACAGAGGCAAAAAACGGTATAATCTGGATCTCAGGAACCGAAGGCATCGCTTATTTCGATGAAGAAACAGCCATGTTTAAAATACTGGATGAACCGCTTTTGAAATCATATACCGATTTATTGGGCACAGGATTACATGGCGAAGTTTACGCCATCAACGATGTGGGACTTGTTTCATACGCAGATAACAATCCCTCTTTACTTCTCGACATCAAAGATCACCCCATGCTTGGCCTGGATATCAGGCAAATCAAACAATTCGATAATGAGTTCATTTGGCTGGTAGGCTCGGATATTATTTTACGGTATGCACTTGCTACTGGGGATACCCGGTATATAGAAATACCTAATGAAAGGGACGTCGCGTTTTGGAATATCACCCCAAAAGAACATGGGGAATTCATTCTTACCAGTACTTACGGTTTTTACCGCCTCGATGCCGAAACCCTGGATCTTGAAAAACTTACTCTATCCATTAATGCTAACTTAGCAAGGCCTGACCTTGTTTTTGAGGGAGCTGATAGTGAAGAAATATTTATAGGTGATGATGAAATTGTTATAAACGGGCAAGAAGTGATCAACCAAGTTCCGTCCATTAAATTCGGGTTTCTGGATCGGGAAGGATCCCTTTGGGTTGGTTCGCTAACGGATGGCCTGTATCAAATTCGAAAAAGCAACTTTGTTAACCTTGCTGAACCTGCTTTTCCTGGGCTTGTTAATATCTATTCCATTATTGAGGATGATAAAAACTCTGTGTGGGCTTGTGGCATTGCGGAAGGAATCGTAAGAATCTCCGGAGCGAAATCACAAAACTGGAATCATACCAACAGTCAGCTCTCCTCCAGTTTTTGCAAGTTTTTGTATCAAGATTCCAATGGAACCATTTATGCCATACTTAATGATCGCACCATTTGGACATTCAATGACGAAAGATGGAGCTTGGTCAATGATTTCGACAATACATCTGATGTTAAACTGGAAACGCCCGAAGCTCTGCACCTGTCAAAAAATCGATTTTTTTTCGGAAACCAAAATTCTTTGATTCTCAGTGAAAACGGTGATTTTTCATATTTTGATGAATCACAGCCGGAAGCATTATCAGGCATTCAGGTTTTTACAGAAAATTCAGAAGGAGTGATATTTGCAGGGACCTCCGGAAATGGCATCAGCAGAATTGAAGGAGATGATTACATTCAATACTCAATCAAAAATGAATCTTTAACCAGTAATATCATTCGTGATATTTTCCTGCAATCGGATGATACGCTTTGGGTAGCTACGGAAAATTTAGGGTTGAACCGATTGGTGCTGGATGAAAAAGGGAACGTTCTCTCTTCAAAAAGCATAACTACAGCAGAAGGGCTCACGCATAATTCGCTTCATCGCATCATTGAAGATCCGTATAGAAATCTGTGGATCAGTTCAAACGGGGGCATCATGCGCATCCCCAAAAAAGCCTTGAATGATTTTGCAGATGGTACAACAACCTCATTTCCGATTTTAAGCTTTGATGAAAAGGACGGCATGATGAACAGGGAAGCCAACGGAGGCGTGCAATCTGCAGGAATTTTGACCAACAATAATCAGCTTTGGTTTCCCAACCAGCGGGGAATTACCGTTATAGATCCGGCCGATTTTTCAGAGGGTCAGCTTATCGCAACGCCAACCTCTGTTTTTGAATCCATAGAAACTGAAAATAAGCTACTTTATTTTGATGGGAAATCTCGCAACACCATTCCGAACCATGAGCGAGATATAAGGGTGAATTTCACGGCTCCTAACTTTGCCTACCAAGACCGTGTTCATTTCACCTACAAAATGGACGGGGTTAATAATACATGGCAGTCAGCAGATCAGTCACGACAAGCAGTTTTTACAGGGTTGGAGCCAGGCGAATATACACTCGAGGTACGGGTAGAATTTATTGGTGGTGATCCGGTGGAGACAGCTGCCGTAATTATAATTCCAAGTCGTTTTTATGAAACCGGTTGGTTTGCCACTTTGATGGGACTGGCTCTGGTCGGATTGGTTGCCGGAGTGTTTAAACTGCGAATTAGAACGCTGGAAGAAAGGGAGCAAAAACTGCAACAACGAGTGGAGGAACAAACCATCGAACTCCAAAAAGCAGCTGAACAAAAATCTCGTTTTTTTACCGGCATTACACATGAGCTCAAAACACCGCTTTCTCTGATTGTTGGCCCGCTGGAAGATATGGTGGAAGAATCTGGGATTCTCAATCAAGAATTAGTGAAAAGCCGATTGGTTTTAATGTACCGTAACAGCCAACGCCTTAAACATCTTATAGATCAGATTTTGGATGTTTCAAAACTCAATGCGGATGCCTTAAGGCTGACTTTTCAGCCTGTGAATCTTGCCGCGTTAACTCAGCAAATCACCGGCCAATTTCAGTCTTTATTAGAGCAGGAGAAAATCTCGCTTGCGTTTTACTCTGATTCCATCACAGAGCAAACATTTGTAGATATGGAGGCGTGGGAAAGGATTATTATTAACCTTATGACCAATGCCATCAAGTTCTCCCCAAAACAAAGCAGCATCAAAATAGGGATAGAGGACTGTGATGATGCGCTGAAGATCAAAGTAAAAGACGAAGGAACAGGAATAGCTGAAGAACATCAAGCTAAAATATTTGATTACCTATACCAGGTGGAAGGAGCAAGGGCAGTAGAAGGAACCGGAATTGGATTGTTTTTGGTAAAAGGCTTGGTTCAGCAAATGGGAGGAAGTGTAGAATTAAAATCTGAAATTGGTAAGGGAACTGAATTTTCTATCACTCTTAAAAAAGGATATTCCCACATTGAGAAAATGCACGCCATCATTCATGATCCTGTTTCCAGAGATAATAAAATTCCTTCTCGGCATCTTCTTATTGAAAACAATTCAGAAACCGAAGCCAGAACTGGCGCTGTAAATGAACACGCTGCCCAGATTTTAGTAGTTGAAGACAACGTGGATTTTAGAAGTTATTTGAAATCAGTATTGCAAAGAAAATACCGGGTTGTATCTGCATCCGAAGGAAATGAGGCTTTGGAAATGCTAAAAGTAGAAACACCGGATCTCATTATTTCAGATGTGATGATGCCCGGCATGAATGGGTTAGCGTTTGTCAACTCATTACGAACAAAGAATCACTTTAAGCATCTTCCGGTTATATTCTTGTCCGCTAAAAATCATGAAACAGAAATGCAGAAAGGACTTTCCACTGGAGCTGATATTTATCTTACCAAACCTATAAAAAGTAAGATGCTTCTTTCTCAAATAGATGCAGTATTGCGGAGGGAGAGAGTACTTTGGAGTCAGAATTCTACGGCTTCCGAGAAAGAAGAGCCGGAATTAATACGGCAAATCCGTGAAATTGTATACCGGCAAATGGCCAATCCTTCCCTTAACATTAATATACTTGCTGATGCGCTTTTCATTAGCCGTGCTAAATTGTATTTGGAATGGAAAAAAGTAAGCGACCCCACCTTAAATGAGTTCATCAAAAAGCTGAGGTTTACTGAAGCGAAGGTACTCATCAAAGAAAAAAGCTTTAATGTACAAGAAGCTGCCCGGGCTGTAGGTTTCAAAGACCCGAACTACTTCTCCACCAGCTTCAAAAAGGAGTTTGGTATTTCTCCTTCTGAACTCCATAAGTAGGTTACAAAACCCTTTGAGGTTCCAATAACTAACCCTTAGTTCCCGGTTTGAATCAAGATTGGCGGGATTTAGGATTAGCAACTCTTGTTAATGTCAATGTTGAAATGTCGGCAGAAAACGATCGGGGATTTCAACTATAGGCAGCCTTTGGCCTGCTCATCTTGGTCTAAGCGCCTCGCTTCCAACACCTGATTCAAGCGTCTCGCTTGGATCATAGTGTGTGATGCAGATCCTTGCCTTGCTCCAACACCGCACCAGCGGGACGCTGGCGCTATGAGTGGGAGACGCATTGCGGTGCCCTCTTCGGTGAGCACCACGCTGTTCTGTTCCAACACCGCACCTCGCTTGGACGGAGTGTGGGTTATGGAGTTTGCTTTTCCTTATTCCAACACCTGATTCAAGCGTCTCGCTTGGAACATAGTGTGTGATGCAGATTCTTGCCTTGTCCCAACACCGCACCAGCGGGACGCTGGCGCTATGGGTGGGAGACGCCTTGCGGTGCCCTCTTCGGTGAGCACCACGCTGTGCCCGTAATATAGCGGGTGCGAAAACACTCACAGAAGCAGACGTTAGGCGTTTCGGCTCGTCAAGATTTCATTTAGCTTATTATATTTCGGCATTAATCCATATAGCTTTCTAAGAAGTCCGCTTTTTTTGGAATTATTTTTTAGGTTCCTTTTACTTGACGGTGTTAGGGTAAAGTGACCGTGCAGACAGCTAATGCAAACAAGTTTTTTTGAACCTGCAATATACACTGGTTTTAAGTGCACCATGAACCCGCCTATCGGACAATATTTTTCTTCTTCGGCATTACAAAAATCACATTTTTTTTGTGAATATTTCTGCTGGTTTTGTTTCTCTGGCATTGAGTTAATATTCATTTTCATAACATGTTTCTATGTTCAGGTTGTTTTTGATTATTGGCTTGTCTGTTTAATTTTTGTATAGCCAGAGCTCCCATTCAAATATTTTGCCTATAAGTATTTTTTTAAAAGGTGTCTTTTTTTGGGGCTTCCACCGGTGTATCGCTCTAAGTTTAGAATGTTTTCTGAAGCACACTTGGCATACTTGTTTTATGATTCCTGAGATTTTTGCCGGTTTAAGCTTCACTATAAATTGACCCACCGGCCGAGGCTTACCTTCCTCCGACTTACACAATTCACATTTTACTACTCTCCTCTCTCCTAAGTTGATGGATCTTTGGCTTTTTAACATCGATTGTGCACTCATATGGCCACAGCATAGGAGTAAAGCTGATGTACTTTATCCAGAAAAGTATTCACTTGTTGATTGTATTGCTGTCGGTTGCTAAGATAAGCTTTGGTATGTCCAGTCCCCTCGGCGATCCAAAGGCGTTTAATGCCTTTTTGTTTAGCATCATATAATTTTTGACTCATATAAGAAGGAATGAACCGATCTCGGCTGCCGTGTATAAACAAAATGGGAACTTCACTTTTTGCTACCGCCTCAATTGGACACACATCATCAAAACGAAATCGAGCAAACAGCCTTACAAAGAAATGGATGGTATGGTAAAATATGAATACAGGAGCCTTGTAGATATTTTTGATTTGGTAGCGAATCAGTTCCTGCAGGTTAGAGAATGGACTGTCTGCAACCACAAATTTTACATATTTATTGATGTGCAGGTATTCTAATGACGTCCCCGCTCCCAATGAAATCCCATGCATCCCAATAAGAGCATGTGGCCCTTCATTACTGACAACCCACTGCACCCAACAATCAATATCATGTTTTTCATAATAACCATAGCTGGTGTATGTTCCCTCGCTTTTTCCATGCGCGCGTTGATCAATGGCCAGCAAATTAAACCCTTGTTTAAGATAGATGTCCCAGAATTGCATCGACATGGGAAAGGCCCTGGTGTAGCCATGCAGCAGAATCATCACTTTGTCGGAATTCGGATCCTGCTCAATATAGCATCCATGCAATTTCAGGCCGTCTTTGTTTTCAATTACGATTTCTCTTTTGAACAGCTTATCAAACTTACCCTGAGAGTATAGCTTTTGCTTTTCCACTCTGCGAAAACATTCATCGGTTGTGAATTTTTTCTTTTTGGTGATGGTGCGGTATCCAAAAATAGAAATAGCAAAAATGGTGACAAATATCCCGATTAAAAGCGTGGCGAATGTAATCAATAGTATTGTGCTGAGCATAGTTACACTAATTGGTTAATGAGTTGCTCCCAATTAACGATAACTGAATTTGTGGCGCTATCCTGTTTGTTTCATTCTGTTGTTTATTTGTTGCAAACCAGGTTTTATCGGGTAGATATTACATTTTTGTGTGAAGGGTATGGTATGTTTAAGCAACCCCAAATCATCACAGAACAATTTCTAAGAAGGGGGCAGGGATTGGTGGTGTTGATGGAGAAATTATTTAGCTTCTAAACCTCCAAGGTGTCCTTTGAATATTTTTATCATTAGGACGATCAGTTATCAAACTGCGCTCAGGAAAGAAATTCGGAAGGGCTCATCTTATAATGTTCTTTAAAGCATTTAGAAAACCAAGAGATGCTTTCAAAACCAACGGAATAGGCGATTTCGCTAATAGTGCCAACATTGTTTTCAATCATAAATTTGCCTTGTTCAAGCCGAATCCGACGAATGAGCTGAACAGGGGTTTCTCCTGCAATATTGGTAAGTTTTCGGTGCAAGGTTGTTCGCCCCACATTTACCATTTCGGCCAGTTTTTCTACCGAAAGAGAAGAATCTTCAAGGTTTTCTAAAATAGCTTTTCGTATCTGGTCAATGAATTTTTGATCGGCTGATTTCAACTTGTTCTTATCTACTTTTATAACCGAAGCTTCTGATTCAAATTTTGCTCGCAATAATTTCTGTGACCGAAGCGTGCTTTTAATTCGAGCCATCAACTCATCCATATCGAAGGGTTTTATAATGTAATCGTTGGCACCAAACTCCAGTCCTTTCAGCGTATCTTCTTTGGTGTCTTTGCCGGTAAGCATAATAACAGGTATAAAGTTGATGGCCGTATCTTTCCGAAGGTGCTCAACCATCTCAAACCCATCCATTTCGGGCATCATCACATCGCTAATAATTAAGTCGGGCAAATATTTTTTTGCTTTTTCCAGGCCTTCTTTACCGTGAATGGCTTCAATAACCCGGTAGCGTTCGCGTAGGTGACCAACTACAAACTGTCGCAGTTCAAGGTTATCTTCAACAATTAAAACGGTGGTTCGGTCTTCGTCATCTAAGGCAGAACTCATGTTCTGTTTCGAAATATCTGCCTCTTCCATTACTTCCCAAAACAATCCCGGTTCATGGTTTGAATTTTTGACTTCCTCAGCATGAGATAGAGTATTAGCCTTCAATGGTAAATGAATGATGAAAGTAGTACCAATACCGATTTTGCTTTCGGCAATAATGGTACCGCCGTGCAGTTCAACCAAACTTTTTACCAGTGCAAGGCCTATACCCGTACCATGTTGCAACCGCGAACTTGAATTACTCGACTGGTAAAACCGATCAAAAATATTTTTAAGCTCTGCTTCAGGAATTCCCATTCCTGTATCCATTACTTTTATGACAGCCGTTTCATTTTTTTGCGTTAGTTTAATGGATATATTCCCCTCATCACCTGTAAATTTAAAAGCATTTGAGAGTAGGTTGGTTATTACTTTTTCAATTTGATCCGGATTAAACCAGGCGATCACCTTTTCTGGAGCCTCCACTTTATAGCTGATGTTGCTCCGGCTGGCCAACGAACTGAAATTTTGTGAAATAGCTTTCACAAATTGCGTAAGGTTTTGCTGAGTTACCAATAATTTATTTTCAGAGGCTTCTAATCGGCTTATATCTAAAATTTGGGAAACCAACGATAACAGTCTTTTAGAGTTTCGTAATGCCAATGTTACTTTTGATAATGCTGTCTCTGGAAGTGATGGCTTGGCGCTCCTAAGGTCTTCAAGTGGGCCGATAGAGAGCGTTAACGGAGTGCGGAGTTCATGTGAAACGTTTGCAAAAAAACGTTTTTGCGCATTGGCCTGTTTCTCAATGGTTTCCTTTTGCTGATTTATTTCTTTTGTTCTTTCTGCTACCGATTGCTCAAGTTCTTTTTGCCTGTTTTTTAGCTGACTGGTGCGAACTTTAAAAATTCCCAAAATTATCAACCCTACCAAAACAGCTATTATAAAGTAGAAAAGCTTCGTCTCATAAAAATAGGGAGAAATTGTAAGGGAAAGGGTGGCCGGCTTTTGATTCCAAACTCCTGCGTTATTAGCTGCTAAAACTTCAAATTCATAGGATCCGGGCGGAACATTCGTAAAGAACGCTGTGCGTCGGGGGCCAGCGTCGATCCATTTATCATTAAACCCATTAAGACGATACCGAAATATTACTTTTTCCGGAACCATAAAGCTCAGTCCTGTATAGTTAATTTCAAAATCACGCTGGTTTGGATCTAATTCTGCAAGACCATTATTCGTGAGAGGCAACTCGTTGCCCATGGATTTCACTTCTTCTATTTGAACCGGAGGAGGTACTTCGTTTTGTGAAATATTTCGGGGATCCACAGAAACCAATCCATCCTGTGTAGGAAACCAGATGCGGCCATCCGATGATTTTGTTCCCGCCGGCTGAATACCTCCATTTGCTTCTCTGTTTCGAAGCCCATCCTCCTCGGTGTATGACTTCGATTGAATACTACTTATTGTTCCGGCATGAAAATCATTTAGCTCTTTCTTTGATACCCAATAAATGCCCTTGTTACCGCTCATCCATAGCCGTCCGTCATTGTCTTCCAGAATTTGATGTACTACATTATCATAAAGTCCAATTTGTTCATTGTATACAGCTATTGAACTTAAATCAGAGCCTCCTTCGTTAATTTCAATCCTGTTTAATCCTTTGTCCTCTGTTCCAACCCAAAGCACATAACCATCAGTGGTTGCAGAAGCAGTATCTATATACAAAGAACGAACCCGGTTACTGGACAGTCCTTTTTCAGTAGTATAAGTTGTAAAGATTCCATTTTGGTACTGCTTAATTCCGCCGCCGGCTGTAGCCATCCAAAGGCTGGAATCGGGAGCTTCTGCAAAGTATCGTACATAATTCCTGGGGTTGCTAACCTCATCTGGTAATCGTATCCATTCAGAAGAATCTTTCGGCTGCCGATATAAACCATGAGTGGTACCTGCCCATATTTGTTCATTACTATCTTCGAACAAAGCATCAACAGAAAATATGGACACCAGGTACGGCTGTGGTGAAGGCGATTTGATTTTTTCGAACTTATTATTGTTTTTATTTAATTTAAACAATCCCTTATCTAATAAACTCATTAGTATATTACCATCGTTGGTTTCTAAGATGGAGCGAACATATGAGCCGGTAGAAGATGCTATTTTATAGGAATGTATTTTTCCATGTTTTAGGCGGACAGCCCCATGCCCATGTGTTCCTGCCCAAATAGCCCCATCAGAAGCTTCATAAACAGGGTAGATATTACGGTCGGGAAGGCCTTCTTTTTCACTATAGATTGAAAATAAATTTGGCTTTAACCTAAACAATCCTGCACTTTGGCTGCCAAACCAAAAGCTGCCTTCATGATCGTATATTTTTTGACGGGTGACATCATTAAAAGAAAATATGATTTTCCCATTATTCAGAATGTGTTGCTCACCCATCAACCAAAGTTGATCGTTCCCTTCCTCAAAAGTAGCCCTCGGAGTACCCCGGAATTCTCCCTCAACAATGGAAAGTGTTCCTTCTGAGAGCTTAAATAAGCCATGTTCTAATGTAGCAACAAGAACATCTCCTTTTTCAAATCCATCAAAATAGATATCTCCTTTATAAAAATTAAGAACCATAAAATCGGAAGGAAGGTCTAACGGTAGTTCTTTTACTTCTCCGTTTATATAGCGATTGATATGACCTATGGTAGAAAACAGGGTACTTCCGTCATTCAAGCTTATTACAGGGGTTGTAAATGTGAGTTCTCCTGCTGCCCCAAGATATGTTGATGTATTGCCATCAAAGCGGTGCAAACTTTGGTTAGTTCCTTTTTTGTACCAAAGCGTATTCTCCTCATCAATGTAGATATACGTAACTGCCCCCTCGATCTTTTCGGGGTGATAAGCTGTTAAATTTCCCTCTTTATATCGGCTGATGCCGTTTGATGAACAAAGCAGCAACTCATCACTGTTTTCGGGTTTATAAAAACAATATACTTGCTCTCCATTCAAGCCTTTGGTGGAGTCAATAAGCTCAAATTCTTCGTTTTCAAACTTAACCAATTGATCACCTTCGAGCTGAAGCCACAAAACATCATCGGCACTATTGGCCATACTTTGTATTCGGTTACTGGGTAAACCAGGATAATCAGCTGATTTATAAACTTTAAAACGTACTCCATCAAATCGTACCAGGCCATCAAAGGTAGCCAGCCACAAATAACCTTCGCTCGTTTGAAGAATTTGATTTACAGAGTTTACCGGAAGGCCATCCTCAATAGTCCATTGATCTAAGGTAAAATCTGAGTCAACAAAGTAATCCGAATTGAAATCTTGGCTATAACCATTGAAAGTGTACCCTGTCCCAAATAGTAACAATGCGACAGTAAAACATCTAATACGTCTTTTCATCTGCAAAAATTAACCAGTTTTACTATTAATACTCAAAAATAGTAAAAACAATTGTTAACATAAGCTTAATAAATAGTATTAACCAAGCTTATTTAATTCGAAGTTAATACATGAAAAGAATAGAATTATTAGGGCCCTAAAGGACGCTGGTAAAAAGGTAGTTTTACTAATTTAACTTCAGTTCGAAATTCGCTTTTAAATATCTGCAACACCAAAAAGGAGAATCTGAGAGCCCCCCAGCGGGCACAAGCAGGACACTGTGTTCGTAGGCTTTCAAAGGAGGTTACTTTAAAGGCACAAATCAAACATAATTGTATATCCTGGCTTGCTTCACGTTCATCTTAAATTTTCCGAAAAACTATAATACCATTGTGCCCGCCAAAGCCGAAAGTATTGCTCATGGCTACGTTTACTTTCTTTTCAAGGGCTTCTTTCAATACAATATTCAGCGTTTCCGGGATTTCCTTACAGATTTTTTCAGTGTTTATTGTTGGCGGAATCACTCCCTCATTTATTGCCTTAATACTTGCGATAGCCTCAATAGCTCCGGCTGCCCCAAGCAGGTGGCCGGTTATTGATTTTGTAGCACTGATGTGTAATCTGGAAGTGTCTTTTTCAAACGTTTTGGAAATCGCACAGGTCTCGCTTTTATCGCCCATTGGGGTGGAGGTTGCGTGTGTGTTTATGTAATCCACGTCTTCCGGATTTAACCCGCTGTCGGTTAGCGCTTGTTTCATTGCAACGGATGCCCCGATTCCATCCGGGTGGGTCGCCGTCATGTGGTGGGCATCGGCCGTCATGGCAGCACCTGCTAATTCTGCATAGATATGGGCACCTCGAGCTTTAGCATGTTCATATTCCTCCAGGATGAGTGTTGCAGCTCCCTCGCCCATCACAAATCCGTCTCGGTCTTTGTCAAAAGGGCGCGATGCTTGTTTTGGATCTTCGTTTCTCTGCGACATAGCACGCAATGCTGAAAACCCGCCAAAAGAGGCTTCTGTAATAGCAGCTTCTGACCCGCCCGTAATCATAACTTTGGCTTTGCCCCAGCGAATATAATTCAAGGCATTCATAATGGCCGTATTGGACGTTGCACAAGCTGAAACGGTCGCATAATTAATGCCCATCAATCCATATTTCATGGAAATTAATCCCGGAGCCATATTGATAATTAGCTTCGGCACAAAATACGGACTGAACTTTGGTTGATTGCCGTTCTTGGTATAGCTTTTTACTTCTTCTTCAAAAGTAAGCATTCCGCCCTGGCCGCTTCCCCATACCACTCCGGTATCAAAAGGATCCATATTCTCGAAATTCAGGCCGGAATCTTGAACGGCCTGATTTGTGGCGATCATGGCATATTGTGTGTGAGGATCAGTACGGCGTATAGTGTTATGATCCAGGTAATCCGCCGGGTCGAAATTATTGATTTCGCATGCAAACTGAGTGCGAAATTCTGAAGGATCGAAATGAGTAATCCGTCCGGCACCGCTTATCCCGTTACTGAGATTACTCCAGAATTTTTTCACATTATCTCCAATTGGGGAAAGCACCCCTAAACCAGTTACCACAACACGTTTTGGATTGCACATACTTTTTTTACTCCTATTGATTCTCTGCAATCTCTTTGGTGTTTCTTTCTTTCATTTCCATGATATCAGAATGGGTAAACCTTAGCGTTTTTTTACCAGCTTCATTCTCGCTTTCCAAAATAATCTTATACACTGTAGACGCCGCGTTAAAATCCTGAACCAACACTGTATTTTTCGTCATTGTCCATCCTGAATAATCTCCTTCGGCCAGGTGAGCCAACAACTCGCGAGGAAGAGCTGCATTGTGCTGTTTATAACTTCCCTTAATTAAACTTCCTTCTTTGTCATAATGGGCTGTTACGTTAATAGCGTCCCCTTTCATTCTTGCGGTACGTTTCTGCGGATAATTTTCGATGGTTTCATCAAAAGTTACGACCCATCCTTTATCACGTAATTCTACACTTTCTACAACACATTTCAGTTGTTGCAAGCATTCGTAATTGTCTTCATCTAAGGGGACGATTTGTCGTTCACTTTGCTGAGCAAACACCGGCTCAGCTGTAAATAATAAGATAAAGCTGAAATACGCGATGATTGAAATGATTATTTTTACCAACAACTCCCATCTCATTTTTGATGTGGTCGCATTAAGTATTTTATTTTCCTGATACATCTTTATACCTCCATTTATTGATATTTATATCAGATATCTGCTGTCCAATTAATTCTTAATCATCAGCAGATTTACCTGACACTCCCAATCTACATGGAGTTGATTCTGAGTGCTATCCCATTTGTATTAATCTCTTGTTCATTTGTGCCAAAATGCTCAAAATTTCGCTTTCTGCTTTTTTTATAATCCATCCCCAATCTTTAATTTTTCATCTTCAATGAGTCACTTATTAAGGGTAAGTGTTTTGGTGATGACGATGCACGCCTGCGTCAGGGGTTGGGGATTATAGTACAAGCGGGACGCTTGCGTTAGGGGATGGCGGGACGCCTGCGTTGGTGGGTGGGGAGTAGTTTTTGTAAGTACCCAGCTCCGCGCCTGGTTTTCCGCGCCTGGTCTAAGCGTCTCGCTTGGGCCAATGGTGGTTGATGTTACTCGCCTTGCCTTATTCAACACCACACAAGCGGGACGCTTGCGTTAGGGGCGTTAGGGGATGGAAAATGGTAGCGAACTTATGCTTGTCGGTGGTTTGTTTAGTAACTATATCAAAAACTCGACCTTCAATAAACCTTTTTGTCCATCATAATCTTTGGCAGAACTGTAAAGCCAATCGATTGGATATGCAACTAACCCGGCTTTTACAGGATTGTAGTGAACGTAATTCAATTTTTGTTCGGCTATTTTATTCGAGAAAAGCTCAATAGGATGGTTGTGTTGCTGCCAAAATTGCCAGTCTTTATTATTGCTATTCTTTAGTCCTGATTGGCGCATAATCTGAATTATTTTGTTCATTTCAGGATCTCCCCTATGCTCCGTCATCTTCTTTCGAAGATGACGTGAAGTGTAACTTTTAAAATCCCTCATAATATCTTGCATTGGATTTTTTTGGGTACCAATAATCAAATGGATATGATCGGGCATAAAGCACCATCCGTAAATAATGAGTCCTTTATGAGTTTGACAATACTTTAAACTCTCGATAAGGATTTCACAATGGCTCGCATCATTGAATACCTTTTGCCAGTAAACAACCGAACAGCTTACAAAATAGGGCTGATGTTGATTTATGAATTTATATTTTCTGCTCATGGCTTTTTCTTTTTAGGGTAAGAGCTAATTCAAATGAGTTCCTTACAAATTTTTTTATGTTTCCGTTAATAGTTTGAAATGCCTTGCCTACTTCAACACCGCACCAGCGGGAAGCTGGCGTTAGGGGTTGTGGTTGATGTTACTCGCCTTAGCGTATTCAATCACCGCACCAACGGGACGCTGGCGTTAGGGGGTGGGAGACGCTGGCGCTAGTCGATGAAGTGTCTTAACTCACCGTTTACTTTTTTGTAGCAATTCCAAAGGAATTTTATGCATCGATAAACCTACAGGTTCAAACTCCCAATCTCTCTTCCCGACTGATTCTCGTGTCTCAACCCGCCTGTTTAAATTATCTCCCCCGACTGGTCTAAGCGTCCCGCTTGGACCATGGTGAATGATGGCATTACTTTATCAGCGTTAGTTTCTTAATAACCCGAAAATTTCCAGCTTTCAACCGATAGATATACATTCCCGAAGCCAGTCTTCGGGCGTCAAAAGTAATATCATATTTTCCTGCAGGTTTCATTTCTCCATCCAGTAGGGTTGCTACTTTTCGTCCCATCAAATCAAAGATCTCAAGCTGCACCTCACTGTTTACTGGTAACTGATAACTGATCACTGTAGAAGGATTGAAGGGATTTGGGTAGTTCTGAAAAAGCTCATAGGTCCGGATGCTTTCAACAACTTCCTCCTTACTTGTGACAAGGTTGCTATAGAAATGCACTTGTCCGGCGTTGGTCATATTGTCCCGATCAATAAAAGGGGAAGATACCAGCACAAATTCGTCGGACGCGCTCACTACCGCGCCATAATTTCCAAAACTTTGTGGAGCAGACGACACCCAGTTATCGTTAGCGTGGAGCATCGGGTTTTCGGTATCAATGCTGAGTTGATATTTAAAAACACTGCCGGCTTCGCGATGGGTTTGTGGATTGGTACGGCTTGCTCCCACAAACACTTCACCAATAGAATTAGATGCCAAAGAAACCCCGAAATAACTGTTGAGGCCTGCCTCCTCATGCGTAATTTGTGAAACGAGATTCCATCCAATTCTATCTCGTTGGTAGATGTAAACGGAACCAGTCAGATTTCCTTCATATGCTGCTCCCGGCGCACCTACTAATAAAACCGGTTCATCTTCTCCCAAAAAAGACTCTGCGGAAATTGAGGAGAGGCTATAACCAAATACAGGGGAGGTTAAAAAGCCCTTTAATCTTTTTCTTGCCCGACATCGCGAGGAGCGGAGCGACACGGCCTTAAGTGACTTCGGGAAGAATAATCTGGCTTTTCTGTATCAAAAGGAACCAGCCGTTTTAATAAACCTGTGGGCAGAGACTCTGTTTAATGAAAATCTGGATGAGGCTAACTTACAGAGTGTAAATCTAAAGCCATCATCACTCTGCCTTCTTATCCCTCAGTTTCTTCAACGCGTAGGCTCCGCCGGCCGCAGCCAGCAGCCCGAGCCCGCCGTCAATGGGTGCCTGGGAGGGAGATCCGGGCAGTCCCGGCGGCTGGGCGCACAACAGGCTGGTAGTGAGTAGGATAATGATGAGGGCGAATAAAAGTAGGAGTGTTGTTTTCATGATTGGAAATTTTGAATGCTGAATTTTGAATGTTGAATTAGATCATCCAATTCAACATTCAAAATCCATAATTTTCCCGAAGGGATACCTTTGGTGATAATTACTTGATAAGTGTTAATTTTTTAGTGAATACACTATTCCCAGCCCTTAGCCGGTAAATGTACATGCCCGAAGCCAGATGCCGTGCGTCAAAAGTAATATTGTATCTGCCGGCGGATTTGGATTCCCCGTCTATCAAAGTGGCTACCTTTCGGCCCATCACATCAAATACTTCAAGCCGCACCTCACTGCTTACTGGTAACTGATAATTGATTACTGTTGATGGATTGAACGGATTCGGATAATTTTGCTGAAGGTCTACGGTTTTGGGCAAGTCGTTCACGGGTTCGTTATCAACGGTTGCCCCTGGGGTAATGATTAGGATAAACCGTGAGGCTGCTTGTTTGCTTTTCGCCGGGTTCGGGGAAAATACGATGCCTAAGGGCGACCTAATATCTTGCGCTTCCACCGTTTTGGCTTTCGCTGAATGTATGGTAACGCTGTACGGTTCCTTTAGAGCTGATCGCTCCCCTGTTTCACTGTCATATAATGCTACATTCCACGATTCGGGGAAGTTCACATCTTTCAGCGCAAACGAATGCTTCCCGCTTTCGGTGGTGGTCAATTCCACAGGAATCTCAAACACTTCATCCCTAAGCGGCAGGCTGTTGATGTCTAATGGAGTGGATTCGGTACTTAGAGAAGCCACACTTACATAGTTGCCCGACAGTGAAACAAGTTTATGCGCATCGGAAGCATCTAAATCCAACTGCCCATCCTCCGAAAACTGAAACCAGGCTTTATTCGTGAAGCCCGATTCGCTGGACACTTCGAGGGAGAAATAGAGCGGATTGGCTTTTACTACCTGCTTGCCCAGAAACTCTTCGGCGGTGTAGGTCTTGGCGCTGTCGGGGATTTCGAGTTTAGCGCTCGCTCCGAGTGTTTGCACAAAAAAGCCGTTGTACGCCCCGATTGTTCCATCGGTTAAACTGCCCAGCGTTCCGTTCCAGCTTTTCCAGCCCGCCGCGTTATGATCGTACACATACACGGAGTTCGACAGGCTGTCTTTGGTAACCGCATCCCAGTCAATGTCATAGCGGAAGGGATTGCCCATCAACGTAAACCCGTTTTTATTGGGATTGAGTTTACTTGATACATTCTGGGTTCCTAACGGTTCAATTCCCGTAACATTCAGGGTTTTGGGGAAGCCGGCATCGCCTTCTTCGGTGTAATTATCATCGCTGAATACATACACTAAGGCTGCCGTTCCGGGTTGCAGGGTGCTGTCCATTCTGGAAAGGGCTTTCCAGTTGGTGTTGTCGCTGGTGGCGGTAGTGGTATCCCAGGTAAAGACATTTGGCGTTCCACTTTCGGCTTTTGCCCCGGGAAACCCCTGTGTCCAAAGATCAGAAAGCAGCGGAGCAAAGCTGGAATCGGCCACCGGATTTGCCAGCAGTCGCCAACCCTCGGTGCCGGTAAGAGTAAAGGATTTGTTGATCACATTTTTGAGACCGTATTTGGCATACAGGTAATCTTCCACTCTGCCTCTGTCGGCATCCGAAAGTACGCTGTTGTAGACGATCACTTCGGCAATATCGCCGTTGAAAAAGAATGTACTGTCGGTGCGTTTTCCTAAATACAGATCCCCGCTATTGGGGCTATGGGAATTATTGTTATTGATGGTGCTTACGGTGCGATTCACAGAAACCTTGCCAAACGTGTTGGTGGCCTGCAGATTAATGAGCTGCGCATTTCCATTGGTGAACGCTCCCGACGAGCCCACATCTACATAATAGGCAGTGTTAGAAACAGGAATGAAGCGCGCTCCGGCTTCTCCGTTTAGGTGCAATTCGTGCTGCCCGAGTGTTTGACCGGCCAGCAAAAACTGAATGTTTGGATTGGAAGATTTAGCCACCAGAAACACTTCATAATCGTTGCTCTGAATGCCTAAGTCTGTCGTATTTGGCAGCACGAAATACTGATTCGACCCGTTAAAGCGCATGGCGGGACGATTGTTTATTGCTGAATCGGCGCGTAAAGGGTGGAATGCCAATCCTGGATGCACTGCATTTTGCGCGGTATTGGCCAGATTACCCCACGTATTTATGGAGTCGTTGGCTGTGCTGTAACCAAGACGCTCCGCATCTAAGTGCAAAACCAAATTGTCATTCGGAACAGGGCTATTATAGGTATTTAAGTTGGCAATTTTAGTAGGTAAATGTTGATCGGAATAATGTGACGTAAGCGTTCCATCTCCGCTTGTGGGGCCGTTACCCAAAACTCCATAATTCTCTGCTAAATAATAGTTGCCAAAACTTAGTACCGTTCCATCATCGTAGAGTGCTAAACCATGATTACTATGTGCGCGCATCTCCAAAACCCTACGCCCATCCAAATCATCGCTTATAAGTTCTGTTGGTACAACGTAATCGGCGGTAGAAGAAACGTCGAACCCCATTTTTTGGGCATTTCCCCAGCCAAACAGCTTGCCGCTTTGAGTGAGTAACATGGACTTGTTGAGTCCTGCCTCAATGGCTACAATGGTTTCTCCGATTAGCATGGTATCAATTACCTGTGTTGGTACATTATTATCTGCACCTAAACCTTTCACTCCTTGCCCTAATTGACCATCACCACCTTCTCCAAAACTATACAAGGTATGGTCTTCGGTTAATACGAGAAAATGGGGAAAGTTATTAGGACTGTCGTAGAATGAACCTATGGCGCCACGTATTATTTTTTTGCCCCCCACATTGGCATGGCTTGCTAAAGTGGGAACGTTCAAATTGTTGAAATTTCCGAAACCCATTTCACCAATTCCACCTTTTCCCCATAAAAACACACTTCCATCGGAAGCAATAGCCATGCTGTTTTCTCCTCCAACAGCAATCTTTGTAATGGTTTTTCCACCCAAATTGGTCGTTACTGGCGTGGGTACAAAACGGTTTCGTGTATCACCTACACCTAATTGACCAAACGTATTTCTCCCCATACTAAATAAAGTGCCATCATCAGCCAAAAGTAAGGTATGAGATGTATTCATAGTGCCTGAACGATTATTACTTGAAACAGCAATATCAACAATTCTTTTTCCATCTAAATTGGTATGGGTAAGCAAGGTTGGCACATCCACATCGAGGCTGTCGCCATTGCCAAGTGTTCCAAATTGCCCGTTTCCAAAACTGAAAACCTTACCTTCAGAGGTTAACAAATAGGATGTTCTTCCTCCTGCTTTCACATCGGTAATGATATGACCTGTAAGATTCGAATGAGCTATTTTTGTAGGAGTATCTTTAAGCGTTCTAAAACTCCTAGGAGTAAGAGAAGCAGGGCTACCTAAACTAATACCCTCACCTTTATTAGCTCGAAACCAAAACAGCGTACCATCTGATGATAACAGTGCAGCAGATTCATCTGTAGTTCGTATTTTTGTGATTGATTTTCCTTGTAAATACGTTGTGTTTAATGGTAGCGCACGCTTTGTATTAGCTGTATATCCTGTACCAGCATTGATTCCAGCTCCAAACAAGGTACCATCGCTCGCCAGAAACAGGTTCATAGACGAGCTTACAGCGGCGGCGACTATGGATTTGTTTTCAAATTGTGATGGGGGGATTTGCACAAATGCGGTATCAACTTCCGTTGCAAAGCCATGTCTTCGTAATGCATCATATCCTGAAACAAAAACGCTTCCAACGCTATCAATGGCAATATTACCATTACCATTCGCTTGTGATAATGATGCGATACTGCTTATGGTCTTACCATCCAGGCCATATATAACTGGTGTGGGGGTATTTACATCTTGGGCTTGTGTACCGATACCAAGCCCACCCCTTTTAAACCCACACGTAAATAGTGTGCCATCAGAAGCAAGAAACATACTTACTGATTCACTTATTGCAATATCAACTATGGTTTTATTCAAAAACTGTTGGGCGGGAATTTCAACAGGAATAAGTGCATTAAAAAAGTCTCCTTTGCCTAACTGCCCATTTGAATTCTTTCCAAAACCAAATACTTTATTCGACTTAGTAAGTAATAATGTATGGCTTCTTGATATCCAGACTTTTACAATTTTTTCATCTCCCAAATTCGTGCTATCTACAGGAGTAATTGCTTCGATTCGACTTTGATGGCTTCCTACTCCCAGGTAACCAGCTGGATTATTGCCAATAACAAAGAGTGTCCCTGCTTCAGAAAGAAACATACTGAACCTATCCCCTGCATAAACGTTTACAATGGTTGCTGTATCTAAGCCGGCCTCTTGTATTAGTCTGGGTTCGAAATAATTATCACCAGATGCAACATTAGACGTTCCTAATTCATAGCTCGAAGCAGTACCCCAGCCATATATTTCTCCTTCGCTGGTAAGGACCAACACGTGAGTTAATCCTATGGAAATATCCGTAATCGTTTTACCTGCAATCGTTGGGTGAGTAACGGCTTGTGCTAAATCAATTCGGTTTTCACCACCATGACCTAATTCGCCGTAAACGCCAGTGCCAAAAGAGTACACATCACCTTTTTCGTCGAGTACTAGGCTGTGAGCTGCACCAACCGCAATTTTGGCGGTGGTGGTTTGGGCGAATGCACCCGGGTTCTGCGCGGTAACAAAGAGCATCCCGAAAAATAAATAGGCGAATATTTTCATAATCTGAATTAGATAAGGTTTCAAAGAATCTCGCGTAAAAGCTATTAAATTCCTACTGCGCAGGTGTGCCAACTTTCTACGTAAATGTGCCAATATTGGGTTTAAGGGTCTTTGCGAGCAGAGCGAAGCAATCCCAGCTTGAAGGCAGACACACTGAGAGACCGCTTTGGTTCCCTCTCAAAAAAGTGTGATACAATTCACCTTCCCCATTCCAACACCGCACCAGCGAGACGCTGGCGTTAGGCGGTGTGCTTATTTTTTAAATGATCCGAGGCCGGAACCTGTCCCCATGCCTGGTCTAAGCATCTCGCATGGACCAAAAAAGTGTCAGATTATTCCAACACCACACCAGCGAGACGCTGGCGTTAGGCGGTGTACTTATTTTTTATATGATCCGAGGCCGGAACCTGTCCCCATGCCTGGTCTAAGCGTCTCGCTTGGACCAAAAAAGTGTCAGATTATTCCAACACCACACCAGCGAGACGCTGGCGTTAGGCGGTGTACTTATTTTTTATATGATCCGAGGCCGGAACCTGTCCCCATGCCTGTTCTAAGCATCTCGCATGGACCAAAAAAGTGTCAGGTTATTCCAACACCACACCAGCCGGACGCTGGCGTTAGGTGGTGTACTTATTTTTTATATGATCCGAGGCCGGAACCTGTCCCCATGCCTGGTCTAAGCGTCTCGCTTGGACCAAAAAAGTGTCAGATTATTCCAACACCACACCAGCGAGACGCTGGCGTTAGGCGGTGTGCTTATTTTTTAAATGATCCGAGGCCGGAACCTGTCCCCATGCCTGGTCTAAGCATCTCGCATGGACCAAAAAAGTGTCAGATTATTCCAACACCACACCAGCGAGACGCTGGCGTTAGGCGGTGCGCTGGCACCTTGCACGGCTGCTAATTTTATCTCCTGACTGTTCTAAGCGTCCCGCCTGGAACCAATGTGCAATAAATGAGTTACCCCAACGGGTGTTCCCCAAATCGCTCCTCAAATACTTCGCGAAAAGTGGTGGCGCTTTTATAACCCACAGCGGCGGCGAGTTCCGTTACTGGCAATGAATGCGCGTGCAGAGGTAAGAACTGTAAAGCCAATCGCTTGGATATACAACTAACCCGGCTTTTACGACAGAGATAGTATCTAGCGGCATTGCTAACTCCTAACTGCATTCACCCCATCCCGTAAAATTTCTCTTTCTCTTCGAAATACGGAGCGAAAACTTCTCGGAGTTTCTCATTTTCTGAGGAACGTAATCCCGGATCATTTCGCAACAAGCTGGTAGCTTTCTCTTTGGCCTGATTAAGTATGAATTGATCTTCTACGATATCTGCGAATTTAAAATCAGGAAGGCCGCTTTGTTTGGTCCCGAGAAAATCACCCGGGCCACGGAGTTTTAGGTCGGCCTCGGCGATACGAAACCCATCGTTGGTTTCTTCCATGGTTTTGAGACGGAAGGCACCGGCTTTGCTCACCTTCACATCCGGCATCAGGATGCAATAACTTTGGCGTTCACCACGACCAATTCTTCCCCGCAACTGATGCAGCTGCGACAGCCCAAATCGTTCGGCGTGTTCAATTACCATCACGGATGCATTGGCAACATCAACCCCAACTTCAATTACCGTAGTTGAAACCAGTATCTGGATCTCATTTTTGATGAATGCTTTCATTACTTCATCCTTTTCCTCTGTTTTCATCCTGCCGTGCAACAGGCCCACTTTAAAATCAGGGAATCGCTTTTTGATCTTTTCAAAACCGGCGGTCGCATCTTTCAAATCAAGCGCTTCCGATTCTTCCACCAACGGATAAACCACGTAAACTTGTCCGCTGTCTTCCATTTCCTGCCGCACAAAGCTAAAAACATCTTCCCGCTTTTTATTACTTCGGATGGCTGTCTTAATCGGTTTCCTTCCTTTAGGTAAATCTTTTATGACGGAAACATCCAGATCGGCATATACTGTCATGGCCAAAGAACGGGGAATAGGAGTGGCGCTCATCACCAGCATATGAGGATGATCGCCCTTGTTAAGCAGTTCCGATCTTTGCTTCACCCCAAAACGATGTTGCTCATCAATAATGGCGATTCCAAGATTATGAAATCGAATATCATCCTGAATGATGGCGTGCGTTCCAACTACAATCTGGCAATTTCCACCTTCTATATCAGTGAGGATATCCGTTCGCAAAGCCTTTTTTTGTGCTCCGATCAAAAGTCGAACATTGACATTCAACCCATTGAGTTGTTCGGCGAGTGTTCGGAAATGTTGTTCGGCCAGGATTTCGGTAGGGGCAAGAAAAGCTGCCTGAAAACCATTATCTAAAGCCATCAACATTGCTCCAATCGCAACTATAGTTTTCCCGGATCCTACATCGCCCTGTATCAAGCGGTTCATTTGCTTGCCTGACCGCACGTCTTTTTTGATATCTGAAAGTGTGGATATTTGTCCCTTGGTTAATTCAAAAGGCAGGAGTTTGTTGAAAAAGGTTAAAGTGAAATTTCCGGTATCATTAAACAGATGTCCGTTTGCTCTTTCCTTTACTATATGGTGAATTTTCTCCATGCTAAGCTCAAACAGAAAAAGCTCTTCAAACTTGAAGCGGTTGAGCGCATTTTTATGTTCGTTATGATTTTCAGGAGAATGGATCATCCGGTAGGCGTCGGTACGAGAAGGAAATTTTTGATCCTCAATTAGTGAATTCGGTAAAAACTCAGGAATTGGAGTTTGTTTAAGTATTTCCAAAATCCAACCCTGTATCAGTTTACTTGATATTCGTGCTTTACTAAACTCCTTCCCGCCCGGATAAATCGGGAATATTCGGGAAAAAGAAGCGAGATCGCCTTCCGAAGAAATCTTATCAACCTCCGGATGTGCTATGGTGATAGACTTGCCATATTTTTTTGCAGAGCCGAAAAAGGCTACAATTTCACCCTCCTTAAAATTCTTGCTGAAATAGTCAGCGCCCCGAAACCAAACTCCTTTAAGACTATCGGTAGAATCAGTAATGGTTATTTCGAGCCTTTTTTTCTTTCCAAAACCCGCCATACTTATATCAGTAATTTTGCCGGCAACGGTAACTTCCTCTCCGGCGCCCATTAGATGCTTTATTTTTTGGGTGTTTGACCGATCTAAATATCGGCGGGGGAAGAAATTTAAAAGATCGGTAGCGGAACGGATACCCTCACTGGCAAGAGCTTCAAGCCGTTTAGTACTTAAACCGTATAATTCAGATATTTTCAAGTGATATAAAAGTATGTATCAGTTAATAAATAAAACAGTACCCAAAAGTGGGTTGATGTCCTTAAAGAAGTTAAATGAAGGGGCATCTAATATTTTATGAAATAATTAGTAGAATTATTTTGCATTAAATCAGCGATGTTCCCTATATTTGCAAGCTCTCGATTTGATGGGAATAACCAAATTTTTGAACAGTGCCTACTATACAACAACTCATACGAAAAGGTAGAAAAACTAAAGTAAGGAAAACAACTTCTCCTGCTCTGCAGAATTGTCCGCAGAAACGAGGAGTTTGTGTTCGTGTTTATACCACGACTCCTAAAAAACCAAACTCTGCGCTTCGAAAAGTGGCGCGTGTACGTTTGACGAACGGAATTGAAGTATCCGCTTACATTCCGGGTGAAGGTCACAACTTGCAAGAGCATAGTATTGTATTGATTCGTGGTGGCCGTGTAAAAGATTTGCCGGGTGTTAGATACCATATTATCAGAGGTACTTTGGATACTGCCGGTGTTGAGGGTAGAACACAAAGTCGTAGCTTGTATGGCACCAAGAGGCCAAAAGGGTAACATTAAGAAATTAGAATTGATCGAGCATGCGTAGAAAAACAGCAGAAAAACGAGATGTACAACCAGATCCAATATTCGAGGATAAATTAGTAACTCGTTTTGTAAACAACCTGATGCGGGACGGTAAGAAAAACGTTGCCCGTAAAATTGTATACCAGGCATTTGAAGTAATTGAAGAAAAAACTGGTGAAACCGGCGTAGAAATATTCCGGTCTGCACTTCAGAATTCAACACCGGTGGTAGAGGTTAAATCTCGCCGTGTTGGTGGTGCAACTTATCAGGTTCCTATTGAGGTTCGCCAAGAACGCGGAACCGCATTGGGAATGCGATGGATAATCAGGGCGGCAAGAACCCGAAACGACAAATCCATGTCTATCCGTCTTTCAAGAGAGCTGATAGATGCATCCAACAATGAAGGTGGTGCCGTTCGTAAGAAAGATGAAGTGCACCGTATGGCAGATGCCAACAAAGCATTTGCTCATTTTAGATTTTAAAAAAGTATTAGTTAGAAGTTATTATGTCAGAAGTTAAAACAGCAACCGATCCTAAAGTTCTCGATATGATCCGCCGCACGCGGAACATCGGTATTATGGCGCATATTGACGCCGGTAAAACTACCGTAACCGAGCGAATTTTATTTTATACCGGCCGTAGTCACCGAATGGGTGAGGTACATGATGGTGCCGCTACTATGGACTGGATGGAGCAAGAGCAAGAGCGTGGAATTACTATTACTTCTGCCGCTACTCATTGTATCTGGAAAGATCACCGAATAAATATTATTGATACTCCTGGTCACGTTGACTTCACCGTTGAAGTTGAGCGTTCTCTTCGGGTGTTGGATGGTGCGGTTTTTGTGCTTTGTTCTGTAGGTGCAGTTCAGCCTCAGTCTGAAACGGTATGGCGGCAGGCAAATAAGTATAAAGTTCCCTGTATGGCCTTTGTTAATAAAATGGACCGTACCGGATCTGACTTTTATAATGTAGTTGGCCAGCTCGACAGAAAGTTAAACGCCAATCCAATCCCTATTCAAATTCCTATCGGATCTGAAGAACATTTTAAGGGAGTAATTGACCTTATTAATATGAGGGGAATTGTTTGGGATGATGAGTCTTTGGGTGCAAAGTACGATGTGATTGATATTCCCGCTGATTTGCAAGAAAAAGCAGACGAGTATCGTGTGTTGATGCTTGAGGCTATTGCAGACCACGACGAAACTTTGATGGAAAAATATCTGAATGAAGAAGAAATTTCCGAAGAGGAAATTCTTGCAGCCATCCGTCTTGCAACTATTGCAAAGGATATTACTCCAGTAATGTGTGGTACTGCACTTAAGAATAAAGGTGTTCAGGCAATGCTTGATAAAGTGCTGGCTTTCATGCCCAGCCCGCTTGATATTCCTGCAGTAAAAGGCATTAATCCTGATACTGAAAAAGAAGTTGAAAGAGCTCCTGATGTTAACGCTCCATTCTCCTCGCTTGCCTTCAAAATTATGACCGACCCTTATGTAGGGAAGTTGACCTTTGTTCGGGTTTATTCCGGGAGGTTAGAAAAAGGCTCTTATGTTTTGAATGCCTCAACAGGCAATAAAGAACGTGTTGGCCGTCTTCTTGAGATGCATGCCAACGACAAAAAAGATTTAGATTTCATCCAGGCTGGAGATATTGCAGCTATAGTGGGAGCCAAAGAAGTGTACACTGGCGATACCTTCTGCGATTTAGACCACCCTGTGATTTTAGAGCAAATTACTTTCCCTGAGCCGGTAATTAAATTAGCTGTTGAGCCTAAAACAAAGGCTGATAGCGAGAAATTATCAACAGGGCTTCAGAAGCTTGCTGAAGAAGATCCTACTTTCCAGGTTAAAACAGATCACGAAACAGGCCAAACTACCATTGCTGGTATGGGTGAGCTTCACCTCGAGATTATTGTAGACCGCCTGAAAAGAGAATTTAAGGTAGAAGCCAATGTTGGCGCTCCCCAAGTATCTTATCGTGAAACTATTTCCAAAACCATTGAGCATCGCGAGATTTATAAGAAGCAAACTGGTGGTCGTGGTAAATTTGCCGATATCACTTTTGAAATAGGCCCTCTTGAGCATTTCAAAGATTATGACGGCAACAAAGATCGTGTTACTGAAGTTGACGGCTTTATGTTTATCAATGAAGTTGTTGGTGGTAACATCCCTCGTGAATTTATTCCTTCCGTAATGAAGGGATTCCAACAAGCACTTGGTAATGGTATCCAAGCCAATTATTCTGTTGAAAACGTAGGAGTAAGATTAATTGACGGTTCTTATCATGATGTGGATTCCGATCAATTAAGTTTTGAACTCTGTGCCAAACTTGGTTTCAGAGAATCAGCCCGTAAGGCCAAGCCGATTATTCTTGAACCAGTAATGAAGGTTGAAGTTATTACACCCGAAGATTATATGGGTGATGTAATTGGTGACCTTAATAGCCGTCGTGGAATTATGCAAAGCATGGATACAAGCAGTGAGGGTTCTGTTGTGAAAGCGAATGTTCCGCTGTCAGAAATGTTTGGCTATTCAACAGATTTGCGATCCCTTACACAGGGTCGTGCAGTTTACTCAATGGAGTTTGAAGACTACACTCCAGTTCCTGACTCACTTGCTCAGGAAATAATTGAAAGTCAATCATAAACAAGAAATTCACTAACTAATACAAAGTATCATGGCAAAAGAGACCTTTCAGCGAACCAAGCCACACGTGAACGTGGGCACCA
>JBBEBR010000018.1:0-14945 GCA_040882225.1 Balneolaceae bacterium
AGCTATTTGCTCGCACAAACAATCTGATCTATACTTCCAATATGTCTAAGAACAACCTGTTTCGCTGTTAAAATAATTTGCGAAACAGAAACCAAAGATAAGGGATTATACCTCCCGATGTCAACTCTTTTTTCAACAATATTTATAAATAAGTATCACTACACCGACGATGAAATTTAACTTTGGTAACCCAATTTCACCGCATAAAAAAAGGAAGTTTTACGTTTGCAAAACTTCCAATTCAAAATAATATATAAACTACTTCTTGTTTTCGTCAGATTCTTTTTTCTCTTCTGAATCTTTAACTTCAACAGTTTGAGTTTGTTCCTGAGTAGTTTCCTCAACTTCCTCTTTTGCTTCAGCTTTAGCTGAGTCTTCAGTAGCCGCAGAAGTGATTTCCTTCTCTTCGGTTGTTTTAGCTGAGGTAGTAGGCGTATTGGCTTTACCAGCTCTTCTGGTCTTCTTTTTATCGGAAGTTTTAGTTCCTTCAGGTTGAATGTCATTGTAATCAACAAGTTCCATAACTGCTAACTCAGCTCCATCACCTTTCCGGAAGCCCGCTTTAATTATCCTGGTATAGCCACCCGGACGATCTTTGCATTTTGGGCCAACTTCTGTAAAAAGCGCTGTAACCACATCCTTATTTTGTAAGGATGAAAATACTTCTTTCCTGTTGTGATGTGAATCAACTTTGGCCCTTGTAATTAATGGTTCTATGAAACCACGTAATTCTTTTGCTTTAGCTACGGTAGTTACAATTCTATGCTCTTTTACCAAAGCCATGGTAAGAGATTGCATTGTAGCCTTACGATGCGAAGCCGTGCGGCTTAATTTTCTACCTTTTACTCTATGACGCATAATTTAATTCCTTTCTACTTAGTCCAAATATTTTGAGACGTCCATTCCGAATTCAAGATTCTTTTCTTCGATGACTTCGAGTAACTCAGTAAGAGATTTTTTACCGAAGTTCCTGAATTTAAGAAGGTCTTGTTCATCGCGTGAAACAAGCTCGCCAATGGAGTTAATGTTTGCAGACTTAAGGCAGTTGTAAGCACGTACACTTAAGTTAAGATCTTCAATGCTTGTACGAAGAAGATTTGCAACACGCTGTTTTTCCGCATCAACTTCCTCTTCTTCCTGAGTAAATGGCTCATCGATTTTTTCGGTGATGAATTTTTCGATATGCTCTTTCAGAATTTTACCAGCAATGGTAAGGGCTTCTTTTGCATTCACTGAACCATCTGTCTCAACATCCATTACTAATTTTTCATAATCAGTACGTTGACCTACCCGAACATTTTCAACGTTGAATTTTACTGATTTGATGGGAGTGAAGATTGCATCAATTGGGATAAGATTTACATCATCTTCCTCAACTGTCATTTCTTCAGCCGGTACATAACCACGGCCTCTTCCCACTTTTAATTCAATTTCGAGTTCTGCATCATCTGCAAGATTCGCGATAACCAATTCAGGGTTAAGCACATCATACTCAGCAGTAGCCTCGTCAATATCTTTCGCCGTCAGTTCGCCTGAGCCACTTTTGGAGATATGTATCACTCCTGAACTCTGCTCTACTTGTTTAAACCGAACCTGCTTGAAATTTAATATAATTTCGTAAACATCTTCTTTTACGCCTTTGATGCTGGAGTACTCATGATCCACTCCATTTATTTTAACCGCAGTGATAGCGATTCCAGGTAAAGATGAGAGCAGAACTCTTCTAAAAGAATTTCCGATAGTTACGCCAAATCCTCTTTCAAGTGGCTGAAGAACAAAGGTGCCAAAATCATCGCTGTCTTCAACAACGTTCAGGATTTCAGGCATTTGAATGCTATAGTTGCTCATAATAGATTTTAAAATTTTTAAAATTACTTAGAGTAAAGCTCAACAATAAGCTGAACATTAATGTTTTCAGGTATCTCTTCCATTGTTGGAACATAGAGCATTTTACCTGATCTGGATTTAGGGTCTGTTTCAACCCACTTGTATTTATTTCTTGAGGAACCGGATAACGCATCCTCTACTACTTCAAGATTTCTTGACTTTGGACGCATTGAAACTACATCACCTGCTTGCACTACAAAAGATGGGATGTTAACTACTCCACCATTTACTACAATATGCTTATGAGTGACAAGCTGTCGAGCCTGGCGACGAGTTCTGGCAAATCCCATTCTGTAGATGGCGTTATCCAAACGACATTCCAAAGATTGAAGCAAATTCTCGCCGGTTACCCCGCCTTTAGCTGTAGCAGCTTTGTACAGGTTTCGGAATTGTTTTTCCAGCAATCCATACGTGTATTTCGCTTTTTGCTTTTCTTCAAGCTGAATAGCGTACTCTGATTTACGGGTGAAACGCGAGCGGCCATGTTGGCCTGGGCCATATGGTTTGCGTTCTAAAGCCTTACTTGGTCCAAAAATAGGTTCTTTGAATCTACGGGCTTTCTTCTGTTTGGGTCCTCTATATCTTGCCATTATAAAATATTCCTACAATTAAACTCTTCTGCGTTTTGGGGGCCGGCATCCATTGTGTGGAATCGGTGTTCTATCTTTGATAGATATTACTTCCAGTCCCGAACTTGCCATTCCTCGAACGGCGGCTTCCCTTCCAGATCCCGGACCTTTTACAAATACTTCAACTTTTCTTAAACCTACATCGTGAGCAGCTTTTGCAGCAGTTTCTGCACTTAACTGGGCTGCATAAGGAGTGTTTTTTCTCGAACCTTTGAATCCTTCTTTTCCTGATGATGACCAAGACACTACATTCCCGTCGGCGTCAGTAATAGTAACGATCACGTTGTTGAATGTAGCCTTTACAAAGGCCATCCCGTTAGGATCGGCAAGTTGTTTTTTCTTCTTACGCTTTGCAGTTACAGATACTTTTGTTTGTTGTTTTTTAGCCATATGCTATCTCAATTACTGTTACTTTTTAGCAGCTTTCTTTTTACCGGCAACGGTACGCTTTCTGCCTTTTCTTGTACGTGCATTTGTCTGGGTTCTTTGCCCGCGAACTGGTAAACCTCTTCTGTGACGAACACCTCGGTAACTTCCGATTTCAATTAATCGCCTGATGCTACCATTTACTTCGCTACGTAGTGCACCCTCAACTTTATACTCTTCATCTAAAAGTTTACGAAGCTCACTAACCTGCTCATCAGTCCAATCCTGAACTTTTGTGTTATGATCTATTTTTAGCAGATCAAGAATTTTAGCGGCTGTTGAACGTCCTATTCCATAGATATAGGTAAGACTAATTATGCCCCTTTTTTGCTTCGGTAAATCTATTCCAGCAATACGTGCCATATAAATGCTCTGTTATTGTATTATCCCTGACGCTGTTTATGGCGCGGGTTTTTTTTATTAATTACATACAAGCGTCCTTTACGCCGTACAATCTTGTCGTCTGAACTTCTTTTTTTAACTGATGATCTTGTCTTCATGACAACCTTTTTATTTATATCTGTAAGTGATTCGTCCTTTTGATAAATCATAGGGTGACATTTCTACCGCCACTCTATCGCCCGGAAGAATTTTTATATAATACATGCGCATTTTCCCGGAAACATGCGCTAATATTTCATGCTCATTATCCAATTTAACGCGGAATTGCGCATTAGGTAATGCCTCTATAATTTCTCCGTCTTGCTTAATAGGCTCTTGTTTAGCCATAATACACTATGTTTTCTTTTTTCTCCAAGAGCTCGGTAATATAATCAAAAGTACTGAGAATTTCAGCCTTTCCTTCGCGAACTACAACATCATGTTCGTAATGCGCTGCGTAGCTCTGGTCGGCTGTAACAACTGTCCAGCCATCATTTAATGTTTCAGTTTTCCAGGAACCCATGGTTATCATCGGTTCAATCGCCAACGTCATCCCGGTTCGCAGGCGTTCACCTTTTCCTTTTCTGCCGAAATTTGGAACCGATGGATCTTCATGCAATGCTTTTCCTAATCCATGCCCAACTAAATCCCGAACAACACCAAAACCAGCATCTTCGCAATGGCTTTGAATGGCATTTGCGATATCACCAATTCTGTTTCCGTGAACTGCTTGCTCGATACCTTTGTATAAAGATTCTAAAGTAGCTTTTAACAGTGCCATTGTATTCTCGTCACAATCTCCAACTGCGAAAGTATAGGCATGGTCCCCAAAATATCCATTCTTCTCAACACCGCAATCTATAGAAACAACATCGCCTTCTTTTAACTTTCGCTTTCCGGGAATTCCATGAACTACCTCTTCATTCACTGAAATACAAAGCGTTGCAGGAAATTCATTTCCAGCAGGGCCGTACCCTTTGAACGCTGGCTGTGCATTATTCTTTGCAACATACTCTTCAGCAATCCTGTCAAGTTTTCCTGTCTCGATACCAGGCTCAATATACTTGCCAACTTCAGCAAGTGTTCTTGAGACTATCAATGCGCTTTCACGCATTTTCTCGATTTCATTTTCGCTCTTCAGGTAAATCATTTGCTTAAGCTCTTCGCCTGCCTTTAATTCTTCCTGTTTTCATAAACCCATCATAGTGCCGCATCATCAGATGGCTCTCAATTTGTTGCAGTGTATCTAATGCCACCCCAACAATAATCAACAAACTTGTTCCTCCGTAAAAAAGAGCGAAGCCTGGAGTTACGCCAAAGAAACCGGCCGCTATCGCTGGCAATATTGCCACAAAGGATAAAAACAAAGATCCTGGAAGCGTAATTTTCGTCAATATGTTATCGATGAACTCCACAGTTTGCTTACCAGGGCGAACACCAGGAATGAATCCACCTTGTCGCTTCATTGTATCAGCCATTTCTTTCGGGTTGATAGCAATAGCTGTATAGAAAAATGTGAAAAACACACACACAAAGAAAAACACTATAGAATAAATCAGTCCCGTGAAGTCTACCGACCAAGAAGTCAGCATTTGTACTGTTTCATTTTCAGGGAAGAATGACCCGATTGTACTTGGGATAAACATAATAGACTGTGCGAAAATGATGGGCATAACACCTGCTGCATTTACACGCAATGGTAAATATTGAGTAGTTCCTCCATACACTTTTCTGCCAACTACCCGTTTCGCGTATTGTACTGGAATTTTACGGGTGCCCTGAGTCAACATAACAACTGCAGCAATCACTAAGATTAATGCGGCTACTTCAATTATCACCAAAATCGCGTTCGACTTAGTGGTAATTTCGTTATAAAAATTTGCAGGCAAAGCGGCGATAATCCCAATCATAATGATCAAAGAAATACCGTTGCCAATTCCTCTTTCACTAATTCTTTCACCAAGCCACATCACAAAAACAGTACCGGCGGTTAAAACAATCATCGCAGTAATGATGAAGTATAGCTCACCTACAACAATAGCTTGTGGCGCAGTTGAAATCAGGTTTATAGAAAAGCCAATTCCCTGAACAAGAGTAATAGCAACTGTTCCGTACCGTGTTAAACGAGTTATTTTACGACGACCTTCTTCCCCCTCGCGCTGTAGCTTTTGGAAATAAGGTACTACAGCTCCCATCAATTGAATGATAATGGCGGCTGTAATGTAAGGCATGATTCCGAGCGCAAATACACCGGCTCGCGAAAAAGCCCCTCCTACAAACAAATCAAAAAGCCCGAGCAGAGTGCTGGCATTTCCTGTATTAGCAATGAGGGCATTAGCATCAACACCCGGCAGGGTTATGTAACTACCAACCCGATAGACCATTAAAATTCCAATCGTATAAATAATACGATTCTTAAGGTCTTCGATTTTAAATATATTGCGGAAGTTTTCTATAAGACTCATTCGCAGTCAATACTAAAGTTTTATACTATAGTTAATGAACCGCCAGCTTTCTCTACTTTTTCAACAGCAGATTTGCTTGCGGAATGCACTTCTATTTCAATTTTTTGTTCAAGTTCGCCTCTTCCCAAAAGCTTCACTTTTTCATTTTTACCGGCTAATCTTGCAGTAATTAAATCTTCTATGGTAATTTTATTACTCAGTTTGCCTGCTTCAATAAACTCACCTATAGTATGCAGATTTAATGCCCGGTATTCAATTCGGCTTATGTTTTTGAAACCGAATTTAGGAATACGTCTTTGCAGTGGCATTTGACCACCTTCAAACCAGGCACGCTCTGAATAACCGGAACGTGATTTTTGCCCGTTATGTCCACGGCCAGACTGTTCGCCTCTGCCAGATCCCTGACCACGGCCAACACGCTTGGTGTTTTTCTTATTGGGAACGGGGGCTTTTAAATTGCTTAGATCCATCATCAATTCCTTTAGAAATTATCCTTCAAATACTTTGTTAAGAGAGACGCCTCTTCTTTGGGCTACTTCAATTGGGTCGCTTAAATCTTTAAGTGCCTGAAAAGCGGCCTTAACCATGTTGTGCGGGTTAGAAGAACCCTGTGATTTAGACAAAATGTTATGTACCCCGGCTACATCAAGCAATGCTTTTACAGCACCACCGGCAATTACACCGGTACCTTCAGATGCGGGACGAAGTAACACTTTACCAGCGCCAGCTTTACCAACAATAGGATGGTAAATGCTTTTGCTTTTAGTGAGTGGCACTCTGATTAAGTTCTTTTTAGCATTATCGAAGCCTTTCTGAATTGCATCAGAAACCTCGTTTGCTTTTCCAAGACCGTGGCCAGCCACTCCGTTTCCATCACCAACTACTACGATGGCGTTAAAGCTAAATCTACGGCCACCCTTTACTACTTTTGATACACGGTTTACATGCACCAATTTCTCTTCGAGGTTGAGGTTAGCAGCAGGTACCGATTGTTTTCTTCTTACTTTAGGCATTGGTTATCACAATTCGTTTAAAAGTCTAATCCACCATCGCGTGCGCCATCTGCTGCCGCTTTCACGATGCCATGATATTTGTAACCGCTACGGTCAAACACCACATTTTTAATTCCTTTGTCCTGCGCGAGTTTCGCAATATCAGAACCAGCCTCTTTCGCACTTTCAGTGCCGGCTTTTGCTTTACTGGCAGCAAGTGTTGTACCAGCTAAATCGTCTATCAATTGCAGGTATGTGTACTTGCTGCTCTTATAGATAGATAATCTTGGACACTCGGCTGTACCTTTAATGGTAGAGCGAATGCGTTTTCTGATTTTAGTTCTACGCTCTGTTTTCTTTTGATTCTTCTTATTCATGATTCAAATCTGTTATTTAGCAGCTGATTTACCGGCTTTACGACGAACCTGTTCGCCGAGATATCGGATACCTTTTCCTTTGTAAGGTTCAGGTTTTCTAAAAGATCGGATTTTAGCAGAAATCTGCCCAACTAATTCCTTATCCACACCGGAGATTACCAAAATTGGGTTTTTACTTGTTTTAGTATCAACCTCCATTGTAATATCTCCTGGTGGTACAAAGAAAATTGGATGCGAGTAACCGAGGTTCAATTCAAGCACATCGCCATTTAGGGATGCACGAAAACCCACACCTATAATTTCCAGTTTCTTAGTATATCCTTCACTTACCCCAACAACAGCGTTATTGATAAGGGCACGAAAAAGTCCATGCAATGCACGGTGTTCTTTTTGATCTGAGCTTCGCTTCACGATAATTTCGTTATCGTTTTTCTCCACGGTTATTTCGGGATGAATGCGAAGTGTATTGGTTCCTTTATCGCCTTTAAAAGTTGCAACATTATCAGCGTTGATACTGAACTCAACTTTATCAGAAATAGGTACCGGTAGTTTTCCAATTCGAGACATAATTCAAAAAACTGTTAATTAGTAAATAGTGCACAAAATTTCGCCGCCAACATTTAGTTTGCGAGCTTCTTTATCAGTCATCACACCTTTCGATGTAGAAAGAATCACAACTCCAAGGCCATTATGAGCACGCGGAACATCTTCTCCGCCTTTATATACTCTAAGGCCTGGCTTTGAAAGTCTTTTCAGACTGCGGATTACAGGATGTCCATATGAATCATATTTCAGAAACATGCGAATTACCCCCTGCTTTCCATCTTCAATATCTATGTATTTAGAGATATACCCTTTATCAGCCAAAATTTTTGTCATGGCTCGCTTCAATTTAGAAGCGGGAATATCTACTCTTCGGTGCCCGGCTTGTTGGGCATTACGAATTCTTGTTAAATAATCTGCAATAGGATCTGTCATCGATTCATCAGTTAATATTACCAGCTTGCTTTTCGTACGCCTGGAATTTTACCCGCAAGGGCAAGTTCCCGGAATTTTATTCGGGAGACACCATAGCGACCTATATATCCACGGCTTCTGCCAGTTATACTGCAACGGTTACGAACCCGAGTTGGGCTTGCATTACGTGGCAGTTTTTGCAGGCCTTCATAATCGCCGGCTTCTTTAAGCTTCCGGCGTTTTTCGGCGTACTTTTCAACTGTTTCTTTTCTTTTCTTGTTGCGTGCTATCCAGGCTTTCTTTGCCATAATATACTCTTAGTTTCTTTGTTTGAATGGCATTCCGAAGTGCTTAAGTAGTGCATAAGCTTCTTCATCTGTTTCTGCTGAAGTAACAAAAGTGATATCCATACCGTGAACTTTTGAAACTTTATCTGTATCAATTTCAGGGAAGATGGTATGCTCTTTGATCCCCATGGTGTAATTACCTCTTCCGTCAAAGCTTTTGTCGGGAACTCCCTGGAAGTCACGAGTTCTTGGCAAGGACAGATTTATCAACCGGTCCAGAAATTCGAACATAATGCGCTGGCGTAAAGTTACTTTACAACCAATAGGCATTCCTTCTCGAAGCTTAAAGTTAGAGATAGATTTTTTAGCCTTTGTAGTAACCGGCATTTGTCCGGTTATCATAGCTACATTGTCTACAACTGTATCAAGAGCTTTCTTGTCAGTTATAGCTTCGCCAACTCCAACATTGATCACTATTTTCTCAAGTTTAGGTACGGCCATTCCATTCTCGTACTTAAACTCTTCAACCAGTTTTTGGCGAATTTCTTCTTTGTATTCGGTATATAATCTTGATTCAGCCATTGCTACTTATATCGTTTATTTATCCAACATTTCGCCACTGGTCTTGGCATAACGTACCCAACGGCCTTTGCCGTCACTTTCGATACGTTTCCTACCAATCCTTGAAGGCTCGTTTGTTGAAGGATCAACCACCATCACATTCGAAATATGCACAGATGCCTCCTTCTTTAATCGTCCACCTTGTGGATTTTCCTGGGTTGGCTTTTCATGGTGTGTTTTCAAATTAATTCCTTCAACAAGCACTCGCTCACTGTCAGGGAAAACCATCAATACACGGCCTTTTTTTCCTTTGTCATTTCCGGTAAGAAGATAAACTTCATCACCTTTTTTGACGTGTAATTTCTTTTTCTTATTGAATTTGCGTGGCATACTCTAATCCTTTTTAAAGTACTTCCGGTGCCAGAGACACTATTCTCATAAAGCTCTTCTCGCGAAGTTCGCGAGCTACTGGGCCGAAAATACGTGTTCCTACCGGTTCTTGATCTTTGTTAATGATTACCGCTGCATTTTCGTCGAAACGGATGTAACTACCATCACGCCTGCGGTATTCTTTTCTTGTGCGCACCACAACGGCTTTAACAACGTCACCTTTTTTAACGTTACCGCCTGGTATTGCAGTTTTTACAGAGGCTGAAATTAAATCACCTACACGTGCATATCTGCGTCGGGAATCTCCCAGCACTTTAATACACATCAGCTTTTTGGCGCCGCTGTTATCTGCTACATTTAATATTGTTTGAGTTTGTACCATCGCTTCCTAATACCTGTTCTTTACTTGGCTTTTTCAACGATTGTAATCAATCGCCATGATTTGCGTTTAGATAGAGGCCTTGTTGACATTATCTGTACAATGTCTCCGACATTAGCTTCATTATTCTCATCATGAGCCATGTACTTTGTTGTCTTGGTTATAAATTTTCCATAAATGGAATGTTTAACCTGCCGGTCTACCGCAACGGTGATACTTTTATCCATGCGGTTACTCACCACACGTCCAACTCTTTCTCGCCTTTGGGCTCTTTCTGTTTGTGCCATGTTTAAATCTTTATTGTTATTCAGCACTATTCTTTTCTTTAATGATGGTAATCAAACGTGCAACTTCCCGTCGGTGATTTGTAATTCTGGCAGGATTTTCAAGCTGCCCTGTTACCGACTTAGAGAAACGTAAATTTCTTAATGCCTGACGCTCGTCTTTAAGACGGGCGTTCAATTCTGTATCTGTTAAACCTCTTAGTTCGTGCGCTTTCATTGCTTCCTCTTATTCACCGACATAGTCGCGGCGAACTACAAATTTAGTTTTAATTGGGAGTTTATGAGCAGCGCGTCTCAAAGCTTCTTTTGCTCGCTCTTCCGATACACCACCAATTTCAAAGAGAATACGTCCTGGCTTTACAACTGAAATCCAGTGATCCAAAGCACCTTTACCTTTACCCATTCGGGTTTCGGCTGGCTTGCTTGTCATTGGCCGGTCAGGAAATATTCGGATGAATGTTTGACCATCACGTTGTAATGAACGTGCAATTGCAATACGGCATGCTTCAATTTGGCGTGAGGTGATGAATTTTGGCTCTAAAGCTTTCAATCCGAAATCACCAAAATTAATTATGTGGCCGCGTTGTGCATTGCCTTTCAGCTTATCACGGTGAACCCGGCGTCTCTGAACTCGTTTTGGCTCTAACATCTTTTCTTACTAATTGTTTTTATTAGTTCTTTTATTTCTGCTGCGTCGACGGTTGCGTCTGTCTTTGTCATCGCCGCCTCTTCTGTTTCCTCGTCCTCCGGAGGAATCCGATTCTTGGCGAGCTTGAGCTCCAGGACTTAAATCCACATTCCCAATAATTTCACCTTTATAAACCCATACGGATACACCGATGGAACCATAAATAGTGTTAGAAGTGGCTAAAGAATAATCGATATCCGCACGTAATGTATGCAACGGAACCTGGCCTTCTTTGTACTGTTCGGTTCGTGCCATTTCAGCCCCACCAAGTCTACCAGAACAACGCACTTTAATACCTTTAGCGCCCATTCGCATTGCAGATGCAATCGCAGTTTTCATTGCTCTTCTGAAAGAAACCCGTGCCTGTAACTGTTGCGCAATATTTTGTGCTACCAGGCTGGCGTCCAGTTCTGGGCGTTTAATTTCACTTACATTGATTTGCACTTCTTTGCTGGTAATCTTCTTAAGCTCTTCGCGCAAAAGCTCGATTTGCTCACCGCCTTTCCCAATAATAACACCTGGACGGCTTGTTCTTAGTGTAAGTAAAATACGCTTTGGTGTGCGCTCAATTACCACATTAGATAAACCGCCGTTGCGAAGTCGGGTGTGCAAATATTCACGAAGCTTTTCGTCTTCCATGATGAGAGCTGGCTGGTTGTCTTCAGAGTACCAGTTCGAATCCCATCCGCGAATAATGCCTAATCTAAAACCAGTTGGATTTGTTTTTTGTCCCAAGGTATTGCTCGTTTATTCGTTTACAATTTCTTCTTCACGCTTTGCTACCAGAACTGTAATGTGGCAGGAGCGTTTGTTGATTCTGTGGGCCCTTCCCTGTGGTGCAGGTTGTATTCTTTTCAGAGTTACACCTTCATCAACATATATTCTTTTTATGAACAGAACTTCATTGTCTAACCGTTCTTCCTGAAACTTGTCTCGCAAGTTAGCAGCCGCAGACTTAATCACTTTAATTACTTCCGCTGCGGATGCTTTTTTGGTGAATTCTAATCGCGCTATAGCTTTGTCTACTGATTCGCCACGCACAGCATCTGCAACAAGCCTTACCTTTCGGGGGGCTCTTCTCAAGTGCCGTTGAATCGCGCGTGCTTCTAATACTGAAGTATCCATCTCTTAAATCGTTTAGTTATTTAGCTGCTTTTTTCATTGGATGGCCACGAAACGTTCTCGTTGGTGCAAATTCACCAAGTTTATGTCCTACCATATTTTCAGTAACAAACACTGGTATAAATTGCTTTCCGTTATGTACGGCAAGTGTTAACCCCATAAAATCAGGAGTTATCAAAGAACTACGAGACCATGTTTTGATTACTTTTTTGCTTCCGCTTTCTTGTGCTTCAACAATTTTTCGCTGAAGCTTATAATAAACAAAAGGCCCTTTCTTTAGTGAACGTGGCATATCAACTTATTTATTTTTTCTTGGTTTTTCTTCTTCTGATGATGAACTTCGAAGACAACTTCTTACGATTTCTGGTCTTCTTACCTTTAGCGGCTTGTCCCCAAGGTGAGCGCGGATGGCCACCTGAAGATTTACCTTCACCACCACCCATGGGGTGATCTACCGGGTTCATAGCAACACCTCTTGTTTGAGGGCGAATGCCTTTCCATCTGCTTCTTCCCGCTTTACCTACAGTGGTATTCATATGGTCTGGGTTACTGGTGGTACCTATCGTTGCGAAGCATGTACCAAGTATAAGCCTTACTTCACCAGATGGAAGTTTTACACTTACATACTTGTCTTGCTTACCAAGTAATTGTCCCACTGTACCAGCGCTTCGGCAAAGAATTCCACCACGTCCAGGCATTAATTCAATATTGTGAATAAATGTACCTGGGGGCATTTTCATTAACGGAAGTGCGTTTCCTAAATCGGGTGCTACATTTTCGCCGGCGATAATTGAATCTCCAACTTTCAATTTGTTAGGAGCAATTATATACCGTCTTTCTCCATCCGCATAAGCAATAAGAGCAATACGGGCAGATCTGTTAGGATCGTACTCAATCGTCTGAACTTTTGCCGGAATATCAAACTTGTTTCGTTTGAAATCGATAATTCTATGGCGGCGTTTATGCCCTCCCCCACGATGGCGAGAAGTAATGCGGCCGTTTCTATTTCGTCCACCCGAAGAATCTTTACCCGCAACAAGACTTTTAAGAGGCCTGTTGGTTGTAATTTCGTCAAACACAGGTGCTATCCTATGTCTGGTTCCCGGAGTATTTGGTTTTAATTTTCTTGTAGGCATAATTCTCTAAGTCCTTAAATTTCCTCGAAGAAATCGATTTCACCTTTTTTAACGGTAACTATGGCTTTCTTCCAAGTTTTAGTTCTTCCAGCCTGGTAACCGCCTTTTGTATGTCTGCCTTTTGGTTTAGAAGGCATGATTAAGGTATTAACTTTTCCAACTTCAACACCGGGATAAGTTGCTTCAACAGCTTTTCTTATTTCCGGTTTGGTAGCTTCTTTGGCTACTTCAAAAGTATACTTGGCATCATCCTGAAGCCGGGTCAACTTTTCAGTAATTACTGGTCTTATAATAACACTCATGCTGCCGCCTCTTCAGTTTTAACAATACTATTTTCTAATACTGACAACGCGCTTTCCTGAATCAGGATGGCATCAGCATTCAAAATTTGATACGAATTTGGCTTGTTAGCTTCCAAAACCTGAACCCGCTGAATATTTTTGGCTGATTTATATACAATCAAATCAGTTTCCGGTGTAAGTATCAGCACTTTTTTTCCGGTAAGGTCAAATGCCTTCAACATTTCAGCAACTTGTGCTGTCTTAGGAGCTTCGAAAGAAAAATCTTGTGTTATGGTGATGACTTCCGAAGCAGCTTTAACAGACAATGCAGATTTCCTTGCCAATTGTCGTGTTTTCTTATTCAATTTAAAGCTGTAATCACGCGGCTTAGGTCCAAAAACAGTACCACCCTTTCTCAACAATGGAGACTTAATATCACCCCGGCGGGCATTACCAGTTCCTTTCTGTCGGTACATTTTCTTAGTACTGCCGGAAACTTCACTACGCTCTTTCGTTTTAGCAGTACCCTGCCGTTTGTTAGCCATATGACGGCGTACATCTTCGTAAAGCACAACTTCGTTTGGCTCTATAGCAAAAATTTGATCGTTCAAATCAGCTTTTTTGCTTGTCTTGGATCCGTCTATTTTATAGATATCTAATTTCATAGCTGCTTATAAAGACGTTTTATTGTGAATTTCTACATATCCGCCATTTGGGCCGGGAATAGAACCTGTAACAAGAATTACATGAGAATCCGGGAGAATTTTAGCAATACTCAGGTTCCTTATTTTCACCCGTGTATTACCTGATTGTCCGGCCATGCGCATCCCCTTCCAAACTCTGGAAGGATCAGAAGCTCCACCAATAGAACCGGGAGCTCGTAATCTGTTATGCTGCCCGTGAGTGGCATCCCCTACTCCTTTAAAGTTATGACGTTTTACAACACCTGTAAAACCTTTCCCTTTTGAATTGGATACAACATCAACTCTGTCACCGATTTTGAAAACATCATCAATATTCAGTTCATCACCAACCGCCATTCCTTCAGGAATAAAATCCCTGAATTCAAGCACTTTATGTTTAGGTGAAGAGCCGGCTTTCTCAAAGTGGCCTCTCATCGGTTTACTAACACTTTTTTCTTTTCTATCAAAAGCAGCGAGCTGAACAGCTGTATAGCCATCAGTTTCTTCTGTTTTGATCTGGGTAATGGTACAAGGTTCAATTTCAATAACAGTAACAGGTATATTCCTGCCGATGTTATCAAACACGCTTGTCATCCCTATTTTTTTTCCTATCAAACCACTCATAGTGTCTGAGTCCTTTAAACTTTAATTTCTACGTCAACACCGGAAGGTAATTCCAGCTTCATTAATGCATCTACAGTTTGAGAGCCTGTTGAAAGAATATCGATCAGGCGTTTGTGAGAACGATACTCAAACTGCTCGCGAGACTTCTTATCAACAAATACAGACTTGTTTACTGTGATGATGCTTTTCCGGGTTGGCAGCGGGATTGGTCCCGATACTACCGCACCGGTAGATTTTACAGTCTGAATAATTTTTTCAGCAGACTTATCGATCAGGTTATGATCGTATGATTTTAACTTTATTCTGATTTTTTGTTGAGTTGCCACTTATCAGAGCCTCTTTTAATCCAAAATTTTAGTTACCACTCCGGCGCCCACAGTGCGGCCACCTTCACGG
>JBBEBR010000019.1:0-51769 GCA_040882225.1 Balneolaceae bacterium
TTTCGCTACTTCAAGCAAATTACAATCCCCGCGCCGCTTAAACGCGGTGCCGTTAGGGCGCGTCAGGCGCATCACGTTTGAGTAAAAATCATGGGTTTATTTTGGTTGCGGTTTTTGGTCAGGTAGCCGGTTCTGCTCGTTGGTGTGGGTTGCCCTTTTTTTAGTTTCTCCCCAGAATCGGGGCGCCACGAATTCGGTTCAGTTTTTTTGATCTTATAAGGCTGTGGCGCTTTGCTTTTTTCGGCATCCTGCTCCACCTTTTTCCCGTGCGCCTGCCGCCTGGTTCCAACTTTTTAGGCGGGTAAATGCTGCGGTGGTTTTCAGGTTTGGGTTTTCGGTTCTACCTGCCTGGCCCTAACAAAGCGTTTCAAGTCGGACGCGGACGAAGTTTTTCCGGCTTGTTTGTGTGGTATTAATTTCGCTACTTCAAAGAAATTATAATCCCCGCGCCGCTTAAACGCGGTGCCGTTAGTTTGCATTAATAAAATCTATTATGACATTATGTATTGCATGGAAAAAAGATGGCAAGGTTTGCTTTGCCTCTGATTCAAGGGCGTCTGTCAAAACATCATATTTTGACAGTTGTGTAAAAGTTATACCTATTCCAATCACTATAAAACTTAAGTACACTACTGATAAGCCAACTGAAAAAATTGAGTATAACTGCGGAATTGCAGTAGCTGGTAATTCTCTTACAGCATTCTCATTAATAAGTAACATTTCACAGACTTTAAGAAGAATGTCCATATTCAATGAACATGGGGATTTTAGCATTATTCACGTTTGCGAAATCGTTAGAACATATTTCGATAAAATAAATAAAGATATAACCTTTACCCTATGCGGTAAGGGACAATTAGCTTTCTTTTTCTGTGGTTTTTGTTTAAAACTAAACAAGGTGCGTTGTTTTAAATTTTCTCCAGTGCTGGAAGATGGTGTTTATGAATATAAATACGAGGAAATATTTACAGATAGTGATTCTGATAATATTCAATTTATAGGTTCTGGCTCATCTAAAGCTTTAGAGATATTTAAAAGTGAGAAAAGACCTCTTTATATACTTCGGAATCTAATAAGAAGTGGTATAGAGGGTTCCGTTGGTGGTCCAATTCAATATGGAAGAACTAATGATCACTTCTTCAATACCTTAGGAATTGTTGATTACGAAATCGACGAATCGAAAAAAACATATTATTCAAGGTTCTATCTAAACGGATTTGAGCTTCTAGATGACCCAAGAATGCTTAAAGTAGATACATTCCATATCGATATGAGCTATGCTAATCCATTCGAGGATTTAATTACTGAGTTAAACAGGAAAGGATTTAGTGCCACTGAAAATCCAAATGCAAACTAACAATCGTTTCAAGTCGGACTCGTTTAGGGTTCGAAACAATAATAAAAACTCGACTCGCCGCTTAAACGCTGGGCCGTTATAACGCTTTCAGAATTCGAAAAAATGCAAAAATTACCAAGATTGAAATATTTACTGATGATAATTTTGTTCTTATCATTTTATAGTTGTAAGTCATCAACGGGTCCTGATGAAGCTCCTCTTAATAGTTTTCAGGCATTGATTAATGGCGTTCCTTTATCTTTTATTGTTGATGCGGCAGTTATCCCAAAAGATGGGAGTGCTACAATAGGTGGTACTTATTGTGTAGCAAGCAGATTCCCTCGGAATTTGCACATTGCAATTTCACTTCCAAAATTTGATAAAGGGAACTATAATATACCTAAAGAACCTTACAGAGGAGAGCCTTCAGTATTTATTGCTGATAGCGATGGTGATGGCATAACGGGAACTTACAGACCAATTACAGATGAAGGTACAACTTTAGTTGTAGAGAATTACAATTCAAAGACAGGAAGACTTCGAGCAATATTGAATGGGGAATTCGAAATAGAACAGAGTTCAAACGAAGAATACCGGTATTTTCCTGATACAATATATGTTGATAAAGGAATAATAGATATTACACTTATTCCTACTGACGATTTTGAACCTATCTGGGAGTATCCTTGTGCAATCGCGTTATAACAATGCGTTTTAAATCGGACGCGGATGGGGTGCGATCGAACTTGTTTCTAAGAATTTAATTTTGCTACTTCAACTAAATCTTAATCCCCGCGCCGTTTAAACGCTGGGTCGTTATGTGCTAAAATATGCGAAATAAAAAATTACTTTTATTCATAATAGCAATGGTTACTATAAACACTTCAACCGTTGCTCAAGAAAATTCTGAACGTAATAGGTATAAGTTTTATGGGTTAAGTATTGTAACCGAAAATGATTTTTTTTATCCACCAGGAAACAATGATGACAATTATACTGGCCACTTTAAGTTTGAGTTTTTAATTGATGACAATAAAATTGAAAACAGTTACTATAGCTTATATTTAAATGCATTAGCATATACCCCACCAAGAGAGGCATTTTTAGTAAGAGAGGTAGTTGAAGAGTTTCGACCATATTCATCTATTCTAGAGGTTGGTTTAATGAAAACTTTATGGTACGGAGATGGGTCTGACCAATTTTTCAAAAATAATATTTCCTATAGCGGAGATATATCAATTGGTTTATTTGGAGATGATCTTGTGGGTCGAGGTCAGAACTTTATTCATACATATATAACAGTAAAAAGTGATTCGGTTCTAGGGTGGCCCAATCAAATTGGCGATCCGGGAAAATTATCAGTGAACCTCAGGCTTAGCTCAATAAAACAAATTGCAAATTTCGAACCTATAACATTAGCCGCAAAAGTTGATCTTAATGCTGGTTTATTTATGAATTATCTTGAAATTGGATCAATAATTGGGAATGTACCATTATCTGGAATTCATCATACTGTAAGTATTCGAGCACTAATACGAGAAAAAAGAAAGTTTAAAATTTATATGGAAACCTATCCGTCACTCCGTTTTGTTTTTCAAAACAGTGCATTAACAGGGTACCCATTCAATGATAACAGTCCATATACGATAAGTCCTAAAGATATAAACCGAGTGATACCCAATATTTCACATATGTGGGTTTTACAAATACCATATAAAAGAAATAGTTACTTAGACAATACCAGATACGCTAATCTGGTATATAAAATAAACTATCGCGGTAAAGAATTTTCATTAGGTGAACCTTATCACATGTATGGAACTTTGTCTTTACAGTTATTCTGGTAAATCTGACAATTGAAGAAATTTTGGCTGGCTTTTATTTAAGATGGCTTGTTTAACATAGGCGGCTACATAACAATGCGTTTTAAATCGGACGCGGACGGGGTTCGGCAAACTTGTTTGTCAGGAATTAATTTCGCTACTTCAAAGAAATCATAATCCCCGCGCCGTTTAAACGCTGGGTCGTTATGTGGCTTACATTCAACCAAACTTATTAGTTATGCCAAGAATAGATTTTGGATACTTTAAACAAGATGAACCTCCTTCTCCATCATATATTGAAATTATTTTAGCCGACTTTTCTCATGGGAGAAATGGGGCGCCTTTACTCTCTTCAAAATTGTACTCTAAATCTGAAGATTAACCGATCCTAAAAGATTAATTTTTGATTCAGAGCGGATGGTGTATGGAGGCTTCCGGTCGTTCGTTCAATCACCCAGTCAGAACACCGTATAACAAAAGCACAAAACCAGTTGCCTATTTAGTATGTTTAATAAACCAATAGAACAACCTATAAACACCCCAGAAATTAAAGAAAATGGAAAATTATCTCTTTGATTTCATTGAGCAGTATATGCCGCTTTTGGAAGAAGAAAAGAAAGCAATAATTGATATGAATATCTTCCGCAGTTTCAAAAAGGGAACTGTATTATTAAAGGAAGGTGATATAATAAAGAGTTGGTACTTTGTTATTAAGGGTTGTTTGCGCTCCTATTATATTATTGACAGTGAAGAGAAAACCACAGCATTTTGCACTGAATATGAATCACTGACACCAGTTTCTGGTGCCGATACATACAGAGCTGCACATTATGTGTCCTGTGTAGAGGATTCGATAGTAACGGTTGGGAATCCGGAAATGGGAAAAGAAACGATTGAAAAATTCCCCCGATTTGAGAAACTTTGTCTAATTATATCAGAACAATTATTGGCGAATAATCTATCTTCTTTTGCTGATTTTAAAAATTCTAGTCCTGAGCAACGCTATTTAAATCTGCTAAAAACCAGACCCAATCTATTGCAAAGAGTCCCTCATCATCAAATTGCCAGTTTTCTCGGAATCCAACCTCAGTCATTAAGCCGCATTCGTAAAAGATTAGCCCAAAAAGGCAATGTGTAAGCTACGGCAAATTTATCAAGTAATTAATTTTGTCGTAGCCTCTTTTTTAACTTAAGTGAATGAACGAAAAGTGTGAACCTGTGTATATTTACTGTCATTTAAAAACTTCTAATGACAAACATAGGTTAATAAAATGCAAGTTAGTCAGCATGGTACAGACAGAAGAATAATAATTTCAATAATTTGGATATTTTACCTTTTAAACATTCTTTACGCAGATGTTCTAAATCTTATGGGTGGGGAAGCGCCTTCCGCTGAAGCAGCAGAGCTAATAGAAACACTAGTATCTCCTGCAATGTTGCTAGTTTCAGCCATCTTTTTAGAAACAGCAATGGTTATGATCATTTTGTCCCGAGTGTTAAAATATGCTATCAATCGTTGGATGAACATAGTAGTAGCTCTATTACATACTTTAGGTGTGGTTGCATCTCTTTTTGTTGGCACTCCAACAATTTTCTATACTTTCTTTGTGGTTGTAGAGGTTTCCGCGTTATTATTTATAGTCTGGTATGTATGGACATGGGAGGAACTTCAGAAAGGGTAGTGTTCAGTAGAAATGAATAACTTTTGAGGTGAACTTAAAAAGTAAATGATTAATCGAAATAAATTGCGCATGTATAGTTGTCAAAGTTCTTATGTACAAACCGTTACATTAGAATAAATTCAGGCCCCGTCTTATAACCCGCGCATTAAGTGGGACGTGCCTCGCCGTTGGCTGCCAGTTTCAATTTTATCAGTTTCTGTAGTACATTTTAAAACAAATTCAGCGCTATTTTGCACGCCCCTTATGCGCAATGTCGTTATGTTTCTCATTTACTTTCCTTCTCATTTTTGTCATTTATACATCTTTACTCATCAAAATTTCATTTGACAATGTTCGCATATATGCTAACTTTAGAATATGCGCGTTATTAAATTTTACCGAACAGAAATCGGAAATTGCCCGGTGGAAGAGTTCTTGCAAAGTCTTTCCGATAAGCAATCCAAGAAAGTTGCCTGGACTTTGCGAGTAGTTCGTGATTTAGAACAGGTTCCCACTCAATATTTGAAGAAGCTCAAAAGCACCGATGATATTTGGGAAGTCCGGGCAACTCTTGGAAACAATACATTTCGATTATTGGGCTTTTTTGACGGTCCAAAACTGATTGTATTAACCAGTGGGTTTGCCAAGAAAACAAACAAGGTTCCAAAACAGGAAATTGAAACGGCCGAAAAACAATGAGTAAAGATGATTTAGAAATTTTTATCGATCAAAAGAAAGCAGAAAGCCCGGAGTTTGCCGAGAATTTTGAGGAAGGATATCTGAATTTTAAAATTGGGGTGATTCTTCGTCAGGCTCGGGAAAATATGGGGGCAACTCAGGCTGATGTTGCTGAAAAGCTGAATACTACAAAATCAGTCATTTCCCGAATGGAAAACCATGCTGAAGATATTAAGCTTTCTACGCTTACCAAATATGCTAAAGCGTTAGGTAAGAAAGTAAAGCTCGAAATCCAGTAAATCAAAACATAACAAGCGCATCAACTGGGGACGCGGACGTGGCTTCGATTTCCAAAGTTGTTCGTTTTGAAATTTTAGCCCGTTAGTTAATTCATCCCAAAGGGATGCCTGCGGCATAATCCCCGCGCGCCCGCCTGTCCCTTTGGGATTATGCGAAGGCCCGTTAGCTTCCTCAAAATAAAAAATCGATACGATAAATTGTCTTAAATTCAGTACATTAAGTAAAGCAATAATTTAAGGTTTATTTTCATGTCTCATATTCAACTTGACCAAGACATTCGGTCACTTTCTGACTTTCGAGCTAACGCAGCATCTTTTATTGAAAGGGTGAAATCAAAACGGCGTCCTCTCATTCTTACACAACATGGCAAAAGTTCTGCTGTACTAATTGATGTAGAAGATTATCAAAAAATGATTGATAAGATTCAGTTATTGGGAGAATTAGCTACTGCCCGAAAGGAATTGGATAATGGAGAAGGGATTAGCCATGATACATTCATGGACGAGCTGAGATCGCAATATTCATCATGAAAGTTTTTTGGTCGCTAACGGCAAAAAACAAAATCAAAGAAATTTTAGATTATATCAGTGAGAAGGATCCGGATGCTGCATTAGCACTTATTGATATGTTCAAAGATAAAGTCGAAAAATTGAAGCAAAATCCAGAATCAGGCAGGGTTTTACCAGAAACAAATCATGACAAAATTCGGGAAATAGTTGTTCACAAAAATTATGGAATAATTTATGAGATTAATCCCGATATAATTAAAATTTTAACAGTTCGGCATTTCCGGCAAGATGTTTCTGCTTCTAAACTTTAGTAGTTCCGGCCGGCTAACAAGCACATCAATTGGGGACGCGGACGTGGCTTCGATTTCCAAAGTTGTTCGTTTTGAAATTTTAGCCCGTTAGTTAATTCATCCCAAAGGGATGCCTGCGGCATAATCCCCGCGCCCGCCTGTCCCTTTGGGATTATGCGAAGGGTCGTTAGGCTACCTTACACATTTAACAACAATCGTCATTTCTTGCCGTTGTATTTGTAGCACATTTGAACTACATTAAACAAAAAATTTATTATCATGCCTACAAAATCAACAACTGTACGCGCTCGATTAGAACCTAAATTGAAGCAAGAAACCGAACTCATTTTTGAGGAACTCGGTATTAATACTACAGAAGCTATCCGCATTTTTTTTAAACAAGTAAAGCTTCAAAGAGGACTTCCGTTTGAGATGAAGATTCCAAACGAGACAACTGAAGATGCCATCCTGGATGCCAAAGCACGAAAAGATGTTTCCTCTTTTGAAAGCTCAGATGAACTTTTTGAAGATCTTGATATCTGATGAAGAAGATTCTTCGGACAAATCGTTTCAAGAAAGATGTCAAGAAGATGAAGAAACGGGGTAGATCATTTGATGTATTTAAACAAGTAATCCAAAAGTTAGCTAAGGATGAGCAGCTCGAAGAACGGTTTCGTGATCATAAATTAAAAGGGGATTATGTAGGGACCAGAGAGTGTCATTTGGAACCAGATTGGTTGCTAATCTATGAAGATAATGAATCTGAACTTGTTTTAATTCGGACGGGGACACACTCCGACTTGTTCGGTTAAATAATCTTTCGGAAAGCATAACAAGCCGTTTCTCCAAAGGAGTCCTTGGGACAAGCGGATTTTAAGTAGCGTGAGTTGCCACTTAGAAGTTTTTGGTCTTTAATGGCGTTGTTATAAATCATCTTGTTAAAACCGCTTAAACGCAGGGTCGTTATACAACCTAAAACCAAATACTTGCAAATTTTGTACTGTTTATATAAAATGAGATAAACCAAATAAAGGTCAGAGCTATGAAAAAATTATTTCTCCCCATTCTTCTTTCAACTTTTCTATTTATTTCTTGTTGTCAGCCTATCGAAATTGAAGACATTGAAATTTTAAACAAGTTTGAAGAACCTATCTTCATCAGTGGTCTTTATGAAATTGAATCGTCAAATCTGATTGATCCAATGCCTGTCATTAATTTAGACGAAAATAAAAATATGGTAAGGCTTGAGCCGAATGAATCGCAATTGTTTTCTACCAAAGAAATAGTAGAGTATTATCCACAGGCAGATTTTCGCATTTTTATTTACGCATTTGGAGTCCTAGAAGCTGAAGATCCCACAAAATTAGTTCAACTGACTTCTATATTTACTGTTAAAAATGACGAATTGGTTAGAAATAATTTAAGAATCCCTGTTTCAAAATAAGCCGGCTGTATAACAAGCGCATCACTTGGGGGGATGGACGAGGTTTTGGGCTTCAGAGTTGCTTGTTTTAAGTTTTTAGCCGTTTATTAATTCATAACCTTCAGGATCAACAAAAACGAAATTTTGAAATGCGGAAATTAAAATTACAAATGCAGATTTCTATTGACGGATATGCCGCGGCAGGACCAAACGATGAACAAAAATGGGTTACCTGGGCTTGGGACGAAATTAAAGAGTATGTGCTGGAATTAATGGACAGTACGGATACTGAAATTATCGGCAGAAAATTGGCGGTTGATTATATTCCGTATTGGTTTAATACACTTGCCAAACCGGAAGATCCAATGTACGAAGTGGCTAAACGATTTTCGGACAAGAAGAGAATCGTTTTTACAAAGACACTTGAAAAATCGGAATGGGAAAATACGGATCTTGCAAAAGATGATTTAGTAGATGAAGTCAAAAAACTGAAAAATGAAACCGGGAAAGACATCATTGTTTATGGAGGCTGTTCATTTGTTTCTTCATTGATTAAGGAGAATCTAATAGATGAATATCACCTTTTTATAAATCCTGTTGCCATTGGAAAAGGTTGGAGAATATTTGACGAAATGGAAAATTGGCAACAAATGAAACTAATAAAACACATTGCTTACGATAGCGGAATAATATTACTGTGTTACCAACCAAAACCGGCCTAAAAATATTACGAACTTCTAAAATTTTAATGCAAGTTCGTGATGAAAATAACAGGTGGATATACTCCTCAGAAAGTTTTGGGAACTAATTCAGCGATGAATCGAGCTATACCAAAACGCATCAACTGAGACGCGGTTGTGCCGTTGATTTCTGGTTTAGAAACTTAGCCGTTAATCAAATCCGGGTAAATATTAAAAAGGTCAGCCTCTTATCTTGACATATATCAAGACCATTTCCTGTCATATATCAATGGAGCCCGTGAATACAAGTAGTAAGTTGAATAAGAATTAAATTTTTCAACTTTTAAGTACTATTACAATGACTACTACAACAAAAACCTTATGGAAAATTGACCCGACACACTCGGAAGTACAGTTCAAAGTGAAGCACTTGGTTATTTCAACCGTTTCCGGGAGCTTTGGTTCATTTGATGGACAAATTGAATCGGATGATGACAATTTCGAAAACGCCCAAGCAACCTTTACCGCTGATATTGACAGTATTTCCACGAATAATGAAGATCGTGATCAACATCTGAAATCAGATGATTTCTTCAATGCAAAAGAATATCCACAACTGAAATTTAAGTCAACGAATTTTGAAAAAATCGGCGACGGTGAGTACAAAGTGACCGGAGAGGTTACCCTTCGCGATGTTACCAAAGAAGTGGAGCTGAATGTCGTTCACGGCGGTACAGTTGGCGATCCATATGGCCAAACCAAAGCCGGGTTTGAAGTAACAGGATCAATCAACAGAAAAGAGTTTGGGCTGGCTTGGAGTGCCGTTACCGAAGCCGGAAACGTCGTTGTGGGTGATGAAATTAAGTTGCAGCTGAACGTTCAGTTTGTGAAAAATTAACTGACGGCCTATATCCCCATATACCATAAGCGGGTGTCTTTCTTAGAGGATATCCGTTTTTTTTATTTCAAGAATTTTTTTGTCCCAGTCACCTTTTGTAGCGGCTGCCTCGTAAGTAGATTTCAAAAACTGAAGCAATAGTTCATCAGGATTCGCTGCTTTTTGCACCGCTTCATAGGATAAGAGATATTCTCCCAAGTCTTCAGAATACCAAGCTTCTTGTGGTTTTATATCAGCTGTACGATATCCATCCGGTTCCGGATATGCATACGAATAGAAAGCCGCTTCTCCCAAACCTGTCCCCGGCCAGAAGCCCGCACTTGCCAGTTCGTGGGAATAACTTTCTTCCATGACCCAATCCGGACAGTTGGGAATTCCCCCCGGATGTTTCGGAGCCGGCCTGCCGGAGAAACGGGTAACGGCCATATCAAAGGCACCCCAAAAAAAGTGAATGGGGCTTGCTTTACCCAAAAATCCGGATTGGAATTTTACAAAAACCCTGTGAACATTAGTAAGAGCCAACCAAAAATCTCGTATGGTATCCGCATCATAAAGTGTTTGTACTGTATTTTCCGGAAAAGGGACAATAGGGTCGGGCAGTTCTACCGGCTTGGGATATATGTCGATATCAATATTTAGCTGCTTGAGGACAGTGTGCGTTTTATGATAGAAATCCGCGACCGACATCGTTTCCAGATCAAAATAAGCCTCTTTGCCGTTTACCTTCCGGATCTCCAACCTGTGATCTATGAAATTAAACTCAATTTCAAATCCTCCTGTGGAATGTGGGATTAACGATGTAGTTAAGCCTCGGGATGAAACATACAGTGCTACATGCCAATAATGATTTATCGGAGGCATGTGTTCCAGCTTTATTTTTCCGATTATTTGCGACCAAAGGTGTATTGCTTCAAGAGACTTTTGCCAATCGGTTGGAGCGGGTAGTTTCGGCCAAGTATGATAAACTTGATTTCTCATTGTTTTTTTTCTTTCCAGTTTTGTGAATATATAATTTTAAGAGGGCTTTGCACAACCGGGCTATTTAGCCAATGTCTGTGTTATCAATTGGTTTAAAATTCCCACATATGTTCTATACTGCGATTGCCTGAGATTAATGTTTAACCTGGTTTAGAATTGATCCAGTCTTGAAGAGAAAGGGGTGGTTCTGATTTTCGCTTTGTAGATTATCACTTTTAGAACTCCTACATTAGATTAATGTCAATGTTTTATATCTGATTATATATGTTCGAACAACTGTATAAAAGTTTCCATCAACATGTTTCGCTAACAAATGAAGAGTGGGAATTGTGCAAAAATAATTTCCGCCCTAAACGAATGCTCAAACGACAATTCTTACTTCAAGAGGGAGATGTTTGTCGTGAACTCGCCTTTGTAGAGAAGGGAGCGCTTTATTCCTACTCCGTAGATTCGAAAGGTAATCAGCATGTCATTCGTTTCGCTTTTGATGGATGGTGGATGGCAAATCTGCAAAGCTTCTTCACCGGTGACCCCAGCCGGTTAAACATTGAACTGCTTGAAGACAGCGAGCTCCTCGTTCTCGACCTTAAAAACCACGAAACTCTTCTTGAAAAAATTCCAGCTTATGAGCGATATCATCGCATTATCATTCAGAATGCGTATGTAGCCCTTCAACAACGCGTGGAAAATGCCTTAGGACTTACAGCCGAAGAGAAGTATTCCCGCCTGATAAAACAGAGTCCTGAGTTTATGAACCGCGTTCCTCTACACCTTGTGGCTTCATATTTAGGGGTTAGCCCCGAAACTTTAAGCAGGGTGCGTGCAAGCTTCAGTCGTTAGCATTTAGCTTCTTTTAGGATATTGTCCGGCTCTGACCTTGATATATATCAAGGGTTTTTCTTAGCACATATCAATGAGAAGAGAGTATGGGTGGGTTAAATTTGTAGCAGAAAGTTTTGTGAAGCCTCAGGCTTATCAAAGCCTTCTATCAACAAAAAAGACTGCAAAACAGAACACTACTATGTCTATTACAAAACAAACGATTGCCATAATCGGAGCCGGTGGTAACATGGGCTCAGCCATAGCAAAAAGTATTGCGGGAGGAAACTATCGCCTGCTTCTTTTTGACAGAGAACCCGAGCGATTGAGCTCACTATCTAAAGAAATTCAAGAGGCTCATCCAAACACTGATCTGGACCTGATGAACTGTGTCCACGACTGTAGTTGGGAAGCGGATATCATCATTTTGGCCGTCCCTCATAACGCAGAAAAGGAGATAGCCGACAAGATACGTGATGTCGCCACCCAGAAAATTGTAATCAGTATTGCCAATCCGATAAACGAGGATTTCAGCAAACTTACTACAGCTCCCGACAGCAGTGCGGCCGAAGAGTTGCAGCAATGGTTACCGCATTCGAAAATCATAAAAGCTTTTAATACCACTTTCGCAGCCGATTTTGAACAACCGGTTATCGACAGTAAACAGGCGGATGCCTTTATCGCCGGTGACGACGAGGAAGCTTTGCAAACCGTAAACGAACTTGTAGAAACAGTGGGATTTAATCCGATCATTGCTGGAGATCTGAGGGTAAGTGGCACGCTCGAACGTATGCAGCTATTGCTAATGCAACTCACCATGAAAAATAATTACAACTGGCTTGCAGGCTGGAAAATTCTGCACAACTAATTAATCATTTAACTCAAAAAGGCAAGATTATGATACTTATAACCGGAGCAAACGGATCTTTAGGATCACAAACAATTAATTTTCTAATGGATAAAAATCCCGACAGCGACATTGTCGGACTCGTCCGAAGCGAAGAAAAAGGAGCCAAATTAAAGAAAAAAGACGTTGAAATTAGAATTGGTGATTACAACGATTACCCTTCATTAGAAAAGGCTGTTGTGGGAATCGATACCCTGTTGCTGATTTCATCGAGCACCTTGGAAGGACGTGTTGCACAACACAAAAATATTATTAAAGCAGCCCGGAAAGCCGGAGTAAAACAGATATTCTATACCAGCATTGTACAGGCCGACAAAAAACTGAGTCCGCTTTCATTAGACCATGCTGAAACCGAAGAACTCATAAAGGAGTCAGGTATTCCGTACACCATTTACCGGAATACATTCTATGCCGAATTTTTGCCACTGTTCCTGGGTGATGCTCTTGAAACCGGCGAATGGGCTTTTCCATCCGATGGCAAAGCCATCAATCTGGCACTACGCTCAGAAATGGCAGAAGCCCTGGCTAATGGATTGGCTGATTTCGAAAAGCATGAGAATAGCATCTATGAAATTACTTCGGGACGTGCTTACACACTCGTTGAAATAGCTGAAATGCTGAGCAACTCTTTCGGCAAGGAAATCACCTATACGGATATATCCGTTTCGGAATTTAAAAATATGCTGAAAGAAATCGGTCTGCCTGAAGAGCAGATTGCCATGAGCGTCATGACTGCTACCACCTTTGTCAATGGTGCACTCAACTTTACTTATGATGATCTGGAGAAGCTGCTTGGGCGCGAGCCTGCGGGATTGGAATCATTTATATCAACATTCACAAATAATTAAACAGATAAAAAATATAGTCATGAAAGTAGAAATTTGGTCAGATATCATGTGTCCGTTTTGCTACATCGGCAAGCGGAATTTTGAACATGCTTTGGAGCAGTTTGATGATAAAAATGAAATCGACATTCAGTGGCGAAGCTTCGAGCTTGCTCCTGAAATGGAAACAGATCCGTCTAAAAACACCTATGAATATTTAGCGGAAAAGAAAGGCTGGACACTGGACTATACCAAAAAAGTTCATGCTCAGTTAACGGAAACGGCTAGAGAAGCCGGGCTGGATTATAATTTTGATACGGTTGTACCCGCCAACAGCTTCAACGCTCACCGCCTTCTTCATTTGGCTGCGGACCATCAATTGCAGAACGAATTGAAAGAACGTCTTTTTGCCTCCCATTTCACCGAGGGTAAAAATATCGACGACAAAGAAACCCTGGTTCAACTGGGAGTTGAAATTGGTTTGCCGGAAGAAAAAATCCGTGAAATATTGCAAAGTGATTTATATGCCGATGAAGTAGAGAATGACAAATATGCGGCTCGGCAAGTGGGTGTTCAGGGCGTACCTTTCTTTGTTTTGAACAACAAATATGCAGTTTCAGGAGCACAGCCAAGTGAGGTATTTCTGGAAGCTCTGCAAAAAGCATATAAAGAATTCGAAGAGGAAAACAGTGCTGATGTCATTACAAATACAGACGGAGCGGCCTGTTCACCAGGTGGCAATTGCTAACACACAACAATTATTATTAAATCACAAACACAATCAAAACAGCACAATGAAAAAACTAACATTTATTTTATCACTACTCATTCTTCCCGTTTCTGTATTTGCCCAGGATACCTGGGTGCAAGACCCCGCGCACTCGAAGCTCGGCTTTACGGTCACTCACCTCGGCATTGCTGATGTGCCGGGGCATTTCGGAGACTTTGATGTTACTATCAAAGCATCAGAAGGCGATTTCAGTGATGCTCAGGTAGAATTGACCGTGCAAACGGCCTCTATCGATACTCGTGTAGAACAGCGCAACGACCACCTTAAAAGTGCGGATTTCTTCGACGTGGAAAAATTTCCCGCTATGAGTTTTAAAAGCACGGGCATTAAAAAAGTTGCCGATAATACGTACGAACTGACCGGTGACCTTACACTTCTTGGAGTTACCAAACCGGCTACCGTTACCATGCTTTACCGTGGTACTGTTGAAAATCCTATGGCTGAGGGTGCTCCTGCGGCAGGAATTCAGATCACAGGAACCATTGACCGATCAGAGTTTGACTTAGGTAACGGATTTCCGCCGCCGATGATTAGCAATGAAGTGCGGATTAAAGCAGACGGAGAGTTTGGACTTGCCAATCAGTAAATAATTGATTTGATGAGACCCGCCCCGAAGGATCGGGAGAATTTTGCGGGTCTCATAACCAAAAAATAAATCGACTTTATGTACAAACTAAAAGTTATCTCCTCAACAACTCGACCCGGCAGAAAAGGCCCCATTATGGCAAACTGGATTGCTGAAACAGCAGAACAGCACGGCAGTTTTGATGTAGAACTGCTGGATCTCGGGGAAATTGATCTGCCGATTATGGATGAACCTAATCATCCGAGATTAAAAAAGTATAAGCATCTACATACCAAACAATGGAGCGCTAAAATTGAAGAAGCAGATGCATTCATTTTTGTAACGGCTGAATATAATCACACCTACCCGGCATCTTTGCAAAATGCTCTGCAGTATTTATCCCAGGAATGGAATTATAAGGCAGCCGGTATTTTAAGCTACGGCGGCGTATCGGCAGGAACCAGGGCTTTTAACGATTTAAAAAGAGACTTGGTAACTTTTAAAACGGTTCCTCTGATGGAGGCGGTAAATATTCCGTTCTTTACTCAATTTATAAATGAGGAAGACCGGCTTATTCCCAACGAAGTAATGGAACAATCTGCCGGTGCCATGTTAGAGGAATTGGCGCGAGGGACAGCCGGATTGAAAGTCATTAAAGAAAAAAGGATGTGAGTGTTTAATCCTTTACCTGACTTATGAAATATGCGAAAACAATGAAATTCAAAAAAAATAAGTGCCATGAATAACAAATATACAACACCTGCCGAAACCCGAATCGGACACATACACTTGAAAGTATCTGACATAGACCGGGCACTCGAATTTTACCGCGACCTGCTGGGCTTTGAACTTACAACCATGTATGGAGACCAGGCTGCCTTTCTATCGGCCGGCGGATACCATCACCATATCGGATTGAATACCTGGCATAGCAAAGGTGGTCCACCCGCTCCCCGGAACAGTGCAGGACTGTTTCATACCGCCTTCTTGTATTCCACACGAAAAGATTTAGCTCAAATTTTACAACGCCTCATTGATGAGGGCTATCCCATCAGCGGGGCCAGTGATCATGGGGTATCAGAAGCCATTTATTTGAATGATCCGGATGGAAATGGCGTGGAACTATATCGTGATCGCCCCCGGGAGGAATGGGAATATGCTGAAGATGGCTCGGTCAAAATGGTCACCGAACCACTTGATTTGCAGGACCTACTACAAGAACTAATCTAAATATATTATGATACACATTTCAAAAGCCGATAAACGTCGCAAAGTGAGCCGTGGCCCATTTACTTCTCGATTTCTTCCATTAGGCACTACGCTGGAAAACTCTGCCGATCATGGGATTGCCCAGATCGGCCGGCTGGAACACGCCACTCTTGAGGGCGGTGCACTGGTGCCGATGCATATGCATCAGAACGAAGAAATTCTTTCTTACCTGCGAAAAGGCGCCATGCATCACAAAGACAGCGCCGGCAACGAAATTGCCATTCATAAAAAGCACTTAATGCTAATGAACGCCGGAAGTGGAATCCATCACGAAGAAGGAGTCCCCGAGGGTGACGAAACGGTTGAGATGCTTCAAATTTTTATCCGCCCCATTGCAGATAATTTGAAGCCAAAGGTTCAGTTTTATGAACCGAAAGAAGCCCACAGCCTAAACAATTGGCGGCTGCTTGCCGGACACGAACGCTCGGAAGCCCCTCTGCTATTCAGAAGTGAATTGGTGTTTTATGACTTACATCTCAAAAGCGGAAGCGCCATTGAAACTCCAAATCTAAACGGCCTTACCGGGTTTCTCTATCTGTTTAGTGGAAAAGCAGAAATCGAAGGACATAGCGAATTTATTGGGGAAGGCGACCAGATTATTATAAAAGATGAACAGCTGACTCTGAAGGCTAATGAGGATTCAGATATGGTCTTTTTTGTACTGGATGAGAAAGCGGATTATAGTAGAAATGGATTGTTTGCTAAATAGTTTTAACAGCAAAATTTTAAAGCCTTGTTAGCCAAAGTGTTTTCTTATTTCATTCCTGATTTTTCCTGTTAGGGCATCGTGCTTCTTCTTTTTTTGTCCATAGTGTCAATCGATTGGTAAGAGCATCCTTGCCAGTCTGTTGTCATTCTCTTTATTCTTCTTTTCAGTCGCGCAATGGGCATTTTGGAAAATTTCTCTTCCGGGTTTGGGCAGGCACACTCTTTAGCTGGCTTTGGTCTGCGGGTGGCTCTTAGCGGACAGCCAATGTGTGTGACTGCTGCGTCGGTTAATCGTATCTTTTAAATTCCCTGACATTTCCATACTGTCTATATATCCATTATCAAGGTTTTCAATACTTGGACACCTTGTCCAAGTTCTTGTCCAAGTTCGTAAGGATTGCCCGTTTCCAAACCCAAGCTTGGACATCATGACCAAGTATTTGTCCAAGCTATTCATCACCGTTAACAACATACCTGTAGTTGGGTGAATTACTATCTTCTCCGTTATCTCTAATAAGGCCAAGCTCTTTCATTTTCACCAAGTGCCTTTGTGCCGTTTTGTACCCTATGTCAAAATGAGCGGAGTACTCCCGGGTACTTGCTTCTCCAACCGTTTTAAGCCATTCATATCCTTTTATTTGATCGTCCGTCAGTTTGGCCATAACGTCCCCTCCAACCTCTTTAACAGCCTCAATGGTTCTCGGGAAGGTTACTACTACATTCAGTCCGTCATAATCAATGATTGGAAGGGGTAGCTGGTATTTTTCACGGATTGATTTATAAGTGTCCATGCCCAAAGCTGTTTCCTCCATGTAATTCATTTCATTGAAAATGAAGGTCAGTTTCTTGTTCCGGCTGTATGAAGTGGCCGTAAAGTTTTTCATAGCCTCAATGGTAATAGGAGGAACAGGCTCTCCGGGACTTTTTACCACAATCCTGTCATTGAATATATCCAACTGTACTTTTGCACCGTCTTTGGCATAATCCCGGTGGGCAATGGCATTAATTACAGCTTCTCTGACCACCTCAACCGGAAAGGAGGGAACCTGTTTTGCTTTGAACTGCTTCCGGTCAATGCTGGCCGGTAACACTTTGTTTAACCATTCTTCAATCTTGTCAGGGACCAATACCAACGCATCATCAAATGTTGCCGTACCTGTTTTTCCATCAGGATACTGAACTTTTGCCTTCATAGCAGCTTGCGGAAACTTATTTCTTGGATTCTTACCAAAGAGAAGTACGGCATTTCCGGTAGGCAAATAGGTTTTTGTCTTTTCAGTGTATTCCAACAAATCCATTTCCTTGAGTTCCTGTAGAAATTCTTCGGATTTAGGAGTGTAGTTTCTTCCGGATTCAGTGATGAATTTTTGAAGGGCTTCTTCTGATAAGCTGTCCATATTAGTGGCTGCTGCCCGCTCATCTAAATGGTCAGGAGCTTTATTTTTCGATTTGGCTTCATTGTTTTTCATATTTGCCCATTTCATGAAGTCTTTGTTTATGTCTTCAATCTCTTTGTGAAACTCCGGGGAAAACTGATGTACCTTCACCCCGCTTTCAATCAGGTGGTCTATTCCGGCATGGTCAACGGTTGGGTTTTTGTCTTCAATGCCAAACCATACTTCTGAAATTCTTGCATTGGTAATACGCTCTGCACAGCTTACTTTGGGAGCATTTCTGGCTCCCGGAGCGCAGGGTTCCAGCGTAGCGAAAAGCCAGCAATCCGAAAGCTCCTTGTGCCGGTTCTTTTTATCGAGCAAAGTATATTCTGCATGATCTCCTTCCCGCAATTCCCCTCTGTATGCGGTTTCAACTGTTCCGTCCGGAAATACCAATACTGCCCCAACATAAGGGCTTGGGTCATTTTTCCTCCGTTCAGGAATAGATTTTTTCATGACCTCAATGGCCAGCTTCATGTATTCCTTCGGGTATTTTCTTGCGTCTTTCTTTTTTGCCATTTATTGAATACTATTTCCCGTTAATAAGTTTTCCTGTCTCAACAGGTTTTCCAATGCTCCACCTTTACTTGCGTAACCGACTTTAACCTCATCAGCCAATTTTAGCATCATCCGGTTGCGGGTTGGCTTGTGCGGCTCTGCAAATGTGCCAAATGTGTGCCGACAGATTTTCAAAAATGCGAAGCGGGGGCTTTTCATTTTTTCTTTCTTTTCAGTCGTCTGCTTTCTTGTCCAGTTGCACTGTTGGTCAAGTCGAGTCAGTCCGGTCGTAAATCCAGTAGGTGCTATTATGTCTGTAGTTACTCGTCATTGTTAATGTGTCCGTTATCTTTTTAGCATGCACGCCAACATCGGCATATCACCAACGCTATTCATGTTATCCTTGCTTCGTACACAAGTTTTATTCATGTTATTACTATAATTACGAGGATAAAATGAAGAAAACCGATTTAATATCAAAGTACGAACATCGCCTTACGCTATAAGAAACTATAGCGAAAATACGCTGAAAGTCTATCTAAAGAACAAAACTATATTCACTTCAATATAATCTGCAAGCCTGCGTGCGGTAAAATCTAAATTAAATACACGTTCTAAAGTCTGTGGATTAATGCCCTCAGGCATTTTTTATTGAGATATATCAAGAGGTTTTCTTAGCAAATATCAATGCAATAGGGCGAGGTATCGAATAAATTAATGAACAGATATTATTAATCAAATACTCAAAAAGGAGTTATTATGAAACGATTAGAAAATAAAATTGCCATTATAACTGGTGCTGCTCAAGGCTTGGGAGAAGCCATTGCAAGAGGTTATGCTAAAGAAGGAGCAACAACCGTAATTACAGATATCAATTTGGAAAAACTTGAGAAAGTAGAAAGTGATTTACGAGACTCAGGTGCCGAAGTATTTGCAATAGCACTTGATGTTACCAGTGAAGCACAATGGAAAGATGTAGTTAATGAAGTGGTAGAAAAATATGGCCAATTGGATATTGTGGTAAACAATGCTGGCATTGGTACACACGGAAACTTGGAAACTACCTCATTTGAAAGTTGGAAGAACGTATTGAATGTTAATTTGGATAGTGTATTTCTGGGAACCAAATATGGAGCCGAAGCTATGCACCAAAAAGGGAATAAAGGATCCATTATAAATATGTCATCAGTAGCAGGACTGGTTGGCGATTCAGAATTAGTAGCATACTCTGCATCTAAAGGTGGAGTTCGTTTGTTTACTAAATCAGCGGCGCTTGATCTTGCCAAAAAAGGAATTAGAGTAAACAGTATCCATCCTGCATATATGAATACCGAATTGATGAAATTAGTACCTAATCCTGAGGATATGCTCCAAGCAACGCCCATGGGACATTTTGGTGATCCCGATATGATCGCACAAGGTGCTATCTATCTGGGTTCAGAGGAATCAGCCTATAGCACCGGTTCTGAATTGGTGATTGATGGCGGATTTGCGGCAGTTTAAAATCATAAGAGGTTCCGTTTATAATAATGGAGCAAAAATTCAAAATGATGGCGAATACATCATAAGATAAATCTGACGATTTATATAAAAATCCAAACAGAAAAGCCCGTGATTTAACCCTCACGGGCTTTTTTATTGAGATATGTCAAGAGGTTTTCCTATCAAATATCAAGGAGAATGGGCAGGCAGAAAAGTAATTTAATTGTAGCGAAACCAATAAATTATAACAAAAATAATAGGTGATTAAGATGAAACAATTAGATAACAAAGTTGCCATTGTAACCGGTGGCGCAGGCAGTATTGGTAAAACTACAGCTAAACTATTTTTGGAAGAAGGTGCAAAAGTATTGCTGGTTGATCTGGACGAAGACTCGCTTAAAGAAACAGTTGCAGAATTAGGTGGCAAAAATGTGAAGTATTCTGTAGCAGATGTTACAAAATCATCAGATGTACAGCGTTACGTAAGTGATGCGGTAAAAGCTTTTGGTAAAATTGATGTTTTTTTCAACAACGCCGGAATTGAAGGCGTGGTGAAACCCACCGTGGAATATCCGGAAGATCAATTTGATAAGGTGATAGCAGTAAATGTAAAAGGTGTATTCTTGGGTAATAAATATGTATTACCACAGATGAATGATGGCGGAAGTATGATTCTTACATCATCGGTGGCAGGCATTACAGGTAGCCCAAATGTAACTGCATACATAGCTAGCAAACATGCGGTAGTAGGGATGATGAGAAACCTTGCAATTGAAGTAGCACCTAGAAAAATTAGGGTGAATACGATTAATCCTTCTCCGGTTGATAACAGAATGATGCGCTCCCTGGAAGCGGGGTATGCACCAGGTGATGCAGAGAACATGAAAAAAGTATTTGAAAACTCAATACCTCTTGGCCGGTACGCTGAACCAAACGAAATAGCACAGTTGGTGCTTTTCCTTGCTAGTGATAACAGTCAGTTCATCACCGGCACCACTCAGTTGATAGATGGTGGTATGAATGCATAAACATATTGAAATCTAAATTCAGATTAACGCTGGGTATCATGCTCAGCAAACGTTCTACAAAATGGGGCTGCTTGATTAAAAGCAGTCGCATTTTAATACAGAAAAAAGCTATGAAAAAGAAAATCGTCATAATCGGAGGCGGATTTGCCGGGGTTAACCTCGCCAAGCAATTGAAAAACAGAGATGGAATTCACGTAACTCTGGTCGACAAGAATAACTACAACTTTTTTCCGCCTCTGCTCTACCAAGTTGCTACAGGACTGCTTGACGTCTCCAGCATCAGCACCCCTTTTCGTACGCTTTTTAAAGGAGCCAATAATATTCGTTTCAGGATGGGAAAACTCCAAAAGGTTGAGGCGGAACACAACAGAGTCCAGCTTTCCACCGGGACATTAGAATATGATGCCCTGGTGATCGCCACCGGCACCAAAAGTAATTACTTCGGGATGGATAACATCGAGAGGAACGCCCTGCCGATGAAGACCATCGACGATGCAGTTAAAATGCGCAACTATCTGCTTCAAAAAACCGAAGAGGCCACGTACACCAGTGATTCTGAAAAAAGAGAAAAACTTCGGAATGTGGTGATATCGGGAGCCGGTCCCACAGGTGTGGAAGTTGCCGGTATGCTGGCAGAGATGCGTAACAACATGCTGGAAAAAATCTATCCTGAACTCTCCGGCAGTGAACTCAATATCATTCTGGTAGATGCCGCCCCAACCGTACTGCCACCTATGCGTGAAAAATCACAAAAATACACTTTAAAAGCATTGGAGGATTTAGGTGTCCATGTGAAACTGGAAAAAATGGTGGAAGATTACAAAGAAGACACCGTCTATTTTAAAGATGGCGAAACCATAAAAACCGAAACCCTGATTTGGACAGCAGGAGTAACAGCCCGTGTGTTTGAAGGCATTCCTGAAGATAGTTATGACAGGGGTAACCGCCTGTTAGTGAATGAATTCAACACCGTGCAGGGAACCAAAAATATTTATGCTATCGGAGATACAGCCCTCATGAAAACCGATCCGAATTTTCCTGAAGGCCACCCCCAACTAGCTAATGTTGCCATGCAACAGGGTCAGCATCTGGCCAAAAACTTTATCGCTATGATCGAGAAAAGGGAACGTGCTCCTTTTAATTATTATGACAAGGGCTCGATGGCCATCATTGGCAAACGTAAAGCAACAGCCGATCTGACCTTCCCAAATAAAACTTTTACCGGCTGGATTGCCTGGGCTATGTGGCTTTTTATTCACCTCTTCCAGTTGATAAACCATCGAAACCGAATCAAAACCATGTGGAACTGGACGACCGCCTATTTTACTGATGATCAGTCGCTGGGAATGATTGTAAGGCCTTCAAAGCCCGATACTAAAGAAACAAAATAGTTGTTTTTTCGTGTTGCACTTATTTGTTGAACTCAGAATATAAATTCTAATGAACAATCTTTCGTTGAATTGATCTAACAGGTACAATTTTTAATTAAGTCAATACAATGAAAAAGCAAATAAAAAAAGTTGAGATCATAGATCTTCATTCCTACTATGCCGCCAGGGGATTCCGTGCCCCGCTAAGGATTTAAGATTTAGTGCTTAATTAAAGAGGTCAAAATCTCGAAGGTTTTTTCTTTGTTATGGCGGGCGCTATATTTTCCCATTTAGCTGTTGGTGATGGTGCCAAAGAACTTTTTGGCCCTACATTGTTACTTGTACTGACTGTGGTATCGTGGTATTTCAGGCCTGCGGATAGAAAAATCAATTCAGTTAATCCAATACATGAGTAAATGAATCCTAAGGTTGATTGGTTTTTTAACAAAGCCACAAAGTGGCAGGAAGAATATGAGAAGCTGAGGATGATAGCCCTTGACTGTGGTTTAGTCGAAGAATTGAAATGGGGTTGTCCTTGCTACACGTTTCAGGAAAATAACGTCGTTTTAATTCATGGATTCAAATATTACTGCGCGTTTCTGTTCCATAAAGGGGTTTTGTTGAAGGATTCTGAGGATATTCTTATTCAACAAACGAAGAATGTGCAGGTTGCCCGTCAAATTCGGTTTACCAGTATTCAGGAAATTGTTGAGATGGAGCGAATTCTGAAAACCTATATCTTTGAAGCCATTGAAGTGGAAAAAGCCGGTTTGGAAGTAGAGTTAAAAGAGACGAAAGAATTTAATATCGCTGAAGAATTTCAAATCAAACTGGATGAAAACCCCGACTTGAAAACTGCTTTTGAATCGTTGACCCCGGGGCGGCAAAGAGCATACCTTCTTCATTTTTCTGGAGCTAAACAATCCACAACCCGGGAATCCAGAGTTGAGAAATATATCCCACAAATTCTCAATGGGAAGGGATTAAACGATCGTTGAGGAGAATAATATGAAAAAGGAATTACCACTGGAACAACGAGAAGAGTTACTCAGTGTTTTAAAAACCCGTTTTGAGGAAAACACTCACCGCCATAAAGATCTTGGATGGGCTGAAGTGCAGACTAAGCTGGATCAACCAAATGGCGGCGAAAAATGGTGGTCGCTCAATGAAATGGAAAAAACAGGCGGGGAACCGGATGTTGTTGGTTTTGATCAAAAGACAAGCGAATATATTTTTTATGATTGTTCGGTTGAAAGCCCCAAAGGCCGCAGAAGTGTTTGTTATGATCACGAGGCGCTGGAATCAAGAAAAAAACATAAACCCGAAAATAGCGCTGTTGAAATGGCTGCTGACATGGGCGTTGAGCTATTAACGGAAGCACAATATCGGGAGCTGCAGCAAATGGAGAGTTTCGATACGAAAACATCGAGCTGGGTGAAAACACCAGAGGACATCAGAAAACGCGGTGGCGCCATCTTTTGTGATCACCGCTACGACCATGTTTTCATGTATCACAACGGCGCTGATTCCTACTATGCCGCCAGGGGATTCCGTGGCTCGCTAAGGGTTTAAGATTTACTGCTTAATTAAAGAGATCAAAATCTCGGAGGTTTTTTCTTTGAAAATGAGGCCTTTCAATTGTGAATTAATCAACTCCTTAAATAGTTATTATCCTAATTCGTTGCAATAAATGATGTTAAGCGTTGGTAGGTATTTTGGCCAAACAAGCGTATATAAAATTGAAGAAATTTAGCGCAAAACCGTCTTTACCTTCCTATAGTTTTTTGTATCTTTGCCATCCATTTCAGAGCCGCGCCTACTGCGGTTTTGCTTTTACAAATCAAAAATAGTTTTTTAATGGAATCCGCTACGGCGTTGTTTGCTCTAATTATTGCTCTTCCATTGGTTGGTTTTCTGATAAACGGAATAACCGGCCTTTTTGTAGAAAATTTTCGGCAGAAAAAGCATCTTATTGGCATCATTGCTAATACGGCGGTTTTTGTGCCCTTTGTAATTGCGGTCTACTTTTTTCTGAATATAAATGCCGATTCCGAAGCGCTCGTCTACAAACTTTTTACCTGGATGCAGGTCGGGGATTTCAGCGTAGATATTGCTTATCGGGTTGATCAGCTCTCCATTTTAATGACACTTGTAGTAACGGGTGTTGGCTTTTTGATCCACGTATATTCCATGGGATATATGGCAAGCGATGAAGGTTACTGGAAATTTTTCGCTTACCTGAACTTGTTCATTTTTGCTATGCTTAACCTGGTGCTTGGCAATAATTTGTTGTTGCTCTTTTTAGGGTGGGAAGGTGTAGGATTGTGTTCTTATTTACTGATCGGTTTCTGGTATCACGATATGGCAAAATCGGATGCTGCTAAAAAGGCTTTTATATATAATCGTATTGGTGATTTTGCTTTTCTGATTGCGATGTTCATGGTTTTTCAAACAGTTGGAAGCCTGAATTTCGATGTGATTTTTGATAATCTGGATGCCTTTTCAGAGACTTATTTATTCGGCATCGCTTTATTAATGTTTATCGGAGCAACGGGTAAAAGTGCCCAGATTCCATTATTTGTTTGGCTGCCGGATGCCATGGCCGGTCCGACACCGGTTTCAGCACTTATTCATGCGGCTACTATGGTTACTTCCGGTATTTACCTGATTACAAGAATGTCGGCGATGTATGTGATGGTGCCAGAGGTAATGCTTATTATCGCGGTGATTGGAGCTTTAACCGCTATTGTTGCGGCTACTATTGCCATCACCCAAAACGATATAAAAAGTGTGCTTGCCTACTCCACGGTTTCTCAGCTGGGCTATATGTTTTTAGCGCTTGGAGCCGGTGGATTTACCGCCGCCATGTTTCATGTGGTTACACACGCATTTTTCAAAGCATGTTTATTCCTTGGTTCCGGTTCGGTAATTCATGCTATGCACCATGTGGAGCATGAACTTGAGCATGACGGAAAAGATGCGCATTTCGATCCGCAGGATATGCGGTTTATGGGCGGGCTCAAGAAGTACATGCCATCTACCTACAAAACATTTTTGATTTCGACCATCGCCATTGCGGGAATTCCACCTTTAGCGGGATTTTTCTCTAAGGATGAAGTGCTGGCAATGGCTTTCAATGCGGGAATGGGTGAGTATGCCGGCTGGGCTTATACCGCGCTTTGGGGTGTTGGTATAATAACGGCATTTCTGACAGCTTTTTATATGTTCCGCCTCACGCTTACAACTTTCCATGGCTCGTTTAAACTTCCGCAGAAAATTAAAGAAGCTTTTGGAGCCGAAAAATATCTGCATGAAAGTCCTTCCACAATGACTGTCCCACTTTGGACTCTTGGCGGACTTGCCGCAGTTGGTGGATTATTGGGAGTACCGAATTTCATCGTAGAAACTTTCACACACGAAGAAGCTCACATCAATTTACTGCATAATTGGCTCGTGAATGTTTCTGCAGATTACAGCCTCACTTTATCACATGGCCTTGAATGGGGATTGATGGCGGTTTCCGTTGCCATAGCGGTTGCTGGAGTTTGGCTGGCTTTCAGAATGTACAATGCTGATCAGCAGGAAGAATCGGATGCGCGCATCGCTAAACGCTTTGGCGGCTTTTATCAGGTTTGGAAAGAGAAGTACAATTTAGATGAGGTTTATGAAGGTCTGATTGTCAACCCTACTGTGAAATTTTCTGAAAAAGTATTAGCTGTTTTTGATATGAAAGTAGTGGATGGAGCTGTGAATGCTACCGCCGGTACTGTTCGCTTGTTTGGAAGTTTATTCCGCTATGTACAAACCGGTGTGGTTTCGAGTTATGCACTCGCTTTTGTGATAGGTGTTATTGTAATTCTGTATTTAATGATAATGTAATGGCTGCGAATAGTTGATGGAAACACTTTTAAATATCATTATTTATTTACCCCTTTTAGGGATTCCGCTTATTCTTCTTATTAAGAATGAAGATTCCCGAAAGTGGATTGCTTTGTTGGTTACTTCCATAACCTTTGTGGCGTCTATTCCTTTAATGCTGAGTTTTGATGTTTCCGCATCGGGAACACCACAGTTCTTAACCGAAGGCGGCAGGATAATGGAATCAATGGATATTAAATACCTCGTTGGCCTCGACGGATTAAGTTTGCTGCTGTTTATGCTTACCACATTTATGGGGCCAATTGTAATTTTATCTTCATGGAATTCAGTAAAAAAACATCTTGCCGGATATTTGAGTATGCTTTTGCTGCTACAAACGGCGTCTTTAGGAGTGTTCGCCTCTCTTGATCTTATCGTGTTTTATGTGTTTTTCGAGCTTTCGCTCATCCCAATGTATTTCCTTATCGGGATTTGGGGCGGAGCCGGAAGAATCGAAGCTACCATCAAATTTTTCATTTACACATTGGTGGGCTCCCTAATAATGTTAGTTGGGCTTATTTATTTGGGATATGATGCCGGCGCTTCAATGGCCGGAGTTAATTTCACTACCGACTGGCGATTCCTTTCCAGCGTGGGATATCAAATTGGCCTGGTTGAGCAAACCTGGTTATTTCTTGCTTTCGCATTGGCATTCTGTATTAAAGTTCCACTGTTTCCATTTCATACATGGCTTCCATATGCCCACACCGAGGCGCCAACGGCAGGTTCCGTTGTATTGGCCGCTATTATGTTGAAGATGGGAACGTACGGTTTACTTCGTGTTTGCTTACCAATTTTCCCAAACGCTTTTATGGAATTTGCCCCGTGGATGGCAACGCTTGCAGTAATAGGCATCATATATGGCGCTTTAGTTGCGATGGTTCAGAAGGATGTAAAAAAACTGGTTGCTTATTCTTCTGTTAGTCACCTCGGTTTTGTGGTATTGGGAATTTTCGCTTTTAACACGGTAGCTGTGCAAGGCGCTTTACTTCAAATGATTAATCACGGACTTTCAACCGGTGCTTTATTCCTTATTGTTGGAATGATTTACGATCGCCGCCACACTCGCTTGATCAAAGACTTCGGCGGTATTGCACGTAAAATGCCGATATTCGCCACCATGTTTTTAATTGCCACATTGGCTTCAATTGGCCTTCCGGGATTGAATGGTTTTGTGGGCGAATTTTTGATCTTAAACGGCTCGTTCTTTTCCGAGCTTTATGACAACAAAGTGTTTGCCATTCTTGCAACATCGGGAGTTATTTTAGCGGCTGTTTATATGTTATGGATGTTCCAGCGGGTGATGTTTGGCCCCATCACAAACGAAGAAAATAATGCACTTCTTGATTTGAATGGCCGGGAAATCGGACTTTTGGTTCCACTGGTGATTTTTATGTTTTGGATTGGAATTCATCCGGTTAATTTCACCAAGTATTCTGAAATACAGGTAAATGACCTGATCAATTCATCTAAAGAAAAAAGTGTAGCAGTTTTGGAGCAGGCAAGCCGTGAAGAACTTCCAGACTGGACCGCAAAGTTTTATAATGTAGAAGAATCAGAATTTAAATTAGTCTCAAAATAAGATGGCTCAACCATTATCAGATTCAGAGATTAAAACAGTCCTCGATTCATTAGAGGGATGGAAGCTTGAAGGCCAGAAAATCCAAAAGGAATTCAAGTTCAAGGATTTTAGCCAGGCATTGGGATTTATAGTTCGGGTAGGAATTGAAGCTGAAAAACAAGTTCATCATCCCGAAATAAAAAATGTATATAACACGGTAAAAATTGGGCTGAATACCCACGATGCCGGGGATAAAGTGACACAAAAAGATGTGGATTTAGCTAAGGCAATTGAAAGCATTAATCAGAAATAGCGAATGGATTATTTAGGCGATATACAAGCTTTTTTACCCGGGGTTATCACAGCAGTGGCCGGCCTTGTTGTTATTGTGGTAGAATCTTTAAAAAAAGATAGTCCTTCTATTTTTTGGATCACCACACTTTCTTTAGTAGCGGCATTATTTTTTAGTGTGCAATCGCTTGGCGGGAATTTAGAGGTAGCTTTTTCAGGAATGTTAGTGCACGGCGGTCCTGTTGCTTTCGGGAACGTAATTATAGTTGCCGGTTCTCTTTTTTGCGTACTCATTTCTCAGGATTACCTAAAGGCCATTGATCATTATTTTGGGGAAGTTTATGCGTTGTTATTATTTGCCACAACAGGAATGTTAGCACTTGCCGGATCTAATGATCTTATCACATTGTTCATCGGCCTCGAAACCATGTCTATTTGTTTGTATGTGATGGCGGGTTTAATTAAAAATGAGAAAGAAGGGGCCGAATCAGCTTTAAAGTATTTCCTGATGGGCGCTTTTTCTACCGGATTTTTATTATACGGAATCGCCCTTATCTATGGAGCAACAGGAACAACGAACATTCCCGTAATTGGAGCGGCAGCAAGTACCAATCTGCTGTTTTTAGCTGGTGCGGGATTAATACTGGTAGGATTTCTATTCAAAGTTTCCGCAGTTCCATTTCATATGTGGACGCCCGATGTTTATCAGGGAACTCCAACCACGTTAACCGCTTATATGGCTACGGCTTCCAAAGCGGCAACTTTTGTGGCATTCATTTTAGTGCTTTCTCGTGCGCTTCCGATTATGGAAGGGTTGAACTGGCAGCTGGTGTTAAGTGCCGTTGCTATTTTAACCATGATTTTTGGAAATATAATTGCACTGGTTCAGGATAACCTGAAAAGAATGCTGGCCTACTCAAGTGTTGCCCATGCTGGTTACGCTTTAGTAGGATTAGCCACCGGTACAGCAGAAGGATATAGCGCCGTACTTTTTTACTTATTCGCTTACACCATAATGAATATCGGCGCTTTTGGTGTGATTGCTTATTACGAGCAAAATAAAGGACTTGATTTCACTCAGGTACGAAATTTAGCCGGCCTTGGATATAAAGAGCCATTAATGGGAATTTCATTATCTGTTTTTCTTTTCTCATTAGCTGGAATTCCGCCGTTAGTTGGTTTTGTGGGTAAATATTATGTATTCGCCGCCGCCATAAATGCAAACATGATTGGCTTAGCGATAATTGGAGTTTTAGCAAGTGCCGCAAGTGTGTATTATTACTTGCGGGTGATGGTTTACATGTACTTCCGTGAAGAACATAAGCCGGTGAATCTGTTTTCTCCAACAATGCTGTATAAAGGAACCATAGCACTATTAGCTATCCTCACCTTGTACTACGGAGTTGAGCCGCTACTGCCAACTTCCGGTTTGATGGATATCTTGAGTAACTTTGGAGACTATTCCGTGAAGTCCTCATCAGGATTTTAAAACTCTCTTATCAAGCTCTTTTCTTTAGGTTTTTATTTCTGAGAAGAAAAAATTTTTATACTTGGATAAAAAGTAATACATTAAGTATTACATAAAATAATAAGCAACCATGAGATCAGTACGTTTGCCAGGAGAAGTTGAAAAAGAGTTAGAAATACTGGCGAAACAGAAAAATGTGTCACGTTCTGAAATCATCAAAGAAGCTTTGGTGGCGTATATGGAGAAAGAGAAAAAATATAATCAGCCCTACGAATTAGGGGCAGGTTACTTTGGCAAAAGAGGCAGCGGCGAGAAAGACAGGTCCGTTACCTACAAAACCCGCATCAAAAATAAGCTGAATGATAAGCGTTCTAATTGATGCCGGGCCGATAATCGCGCTCTTCGATAAGGACGATCAACATTACGAGCGGGTGTTGAACTACATGCGGGAATTTCATGGCCGCTTAATTACTACGTGGCCTGTACTCACTGAAGTTTGCTACATGCTCGACTTCAACCTTCAAACCAGATTAGATTTTTTAGACTGGGTAAGCGATGGAGGAATTGAAATTTATAACTTAGAACAATGGCAGATAAAACAAATTCGTAATCTAATGGAAAAGTATGCAGACTTACCGGCGGATTTAGCCGATGCCACCTTGATAGAAGCCGCTGTTTCTTTGAAATTGGAAAGCGTTATTACGATAGACAGTGATTTCCAGGTCTATAGATTGAAGAATGGAAAGGCTCTGCAGAACCTACTTCAATAATAAAAAGGGGCAAAAATAACCACACCGGTTGTGTTGGATTAGACTTCAAAAAAAGCTTATCTTGGTGGCTTCTGTTATTCGGGTAAAGTACTCGAATGACTGTCTTCAAAACGAAGATACCCAAAGAAATAAATAAAGTAATGAGCCAGAATTTTTACGAGTTTACGTATATACTTAATCCTGTTCTTGAAGAGGATAAGTTCAAAGGAGTCGTCGATAAAGTAACTAAGCTAATCGAAAAACACGGCGGCAAAATAGATGAAGTTGATGAGTGGGGTTTACGGCAGTTTGCGTACCAGATCGACAAGAAAGGCACCGGATATTATGTGAACGCTTATTTCACTGCCCCGGCCGACGCTATTGCAAAAATTGAAAGAAATCTGCGGATTGATGATGATATTCTTCGATTCCTGACATTGAAATATGATGCGAAAATGACGCGCCACCGCGAACTTCAGAAGAAAAATGAAGTACCTGATATTTTCGCTATCGAAGACGAAGACGACGATAAAGAGCAAGACGATTAAGCCCAATTTTAAAGAATCTGAATCATGATTAAGAATCCATCACACCCGAAAAAAAATCAACGCAAGGTTAAGCAGTGTAAATTTACACGTGCGGGTCTTGAGTATATCGATTACAAAGATGTAGAAACCTTACAACGTTTCACAAACGATCAGGGTAAAATACTTCCCCGACGTGTTACAGGAACAAGTTCAAAACATCAAAGGCAATTAACCACGGCAATTAAACGTGCTCGTTTTTTAAGCCTGATGCCTTACGTTGCAGAAAACCTTCGATAATATTTAGACATAGACCTATGAAAATTATTTTAAAAGAAGAAGTAGAAAAGTTAGGAAGTGCCGGCGATCTTGTTGATGTAAAAGCCGGCTATGCCAGAAATTATTTAATTCCACACGCTAAAGCAGTTATGGCAACAAAAGGAGCCATGGAAGAACTGGGGCGCTTGAAAAAACAAGCTGCTTTAAAAGCTGATTTTACTGTAAAAGAAGCCAAAGATTTAGCCAAGTTAATTGAAGCAACTTCGGTAACGATTCCAGTAACAACCGGTGAGGAAGACAAAATTCACGGAACGGTAACTACAGCGCAAATTGCTGAGGCTTTACAAGAGCGTGAGATCCTTGTGGACAAGAAAAACATTTCTTTAGATCAGGACGTTAAGACGCTGGGTGAATATACAGCTACCGTAAATTTACTCGGCGACCTCAATCCTAAAGTTAAGTTCTGGGTTGTTAAAGCCGAATAAAGGCGATGTTTAACTAAACCGATGTTAATGAAATTTGTTTACGCTATTCTTATGGGGATCATCACTTCGGTGTTATCCCCATTTTTTATTCAGGCACAAATTCCTGACCCGGTAAAATTTCAGGTGACACAAATACCTGATGAGGTTAAAGCCGGTGAAATCTTCTCTATCGAAATTGAAGCTTCTATTGAAGGCAACTGGCACCTCTATTCTATTCTGAATGATAAAGATGCAGGTCCTTTTCCCACCGAATTCTCCCCAAACTCCGACAATTTTGTTTTTGCGGGAGATGTTGTTGAATCTGATGCCGACATAGAATTCGACCCAAATTTCGAAGCAGAATTAGGCTGGCACAGCAGTTTTGCGAAATTCACCATTCCTGCGGCAGTACGGATTAATGAAACCGGTAGACAAAATTTAGATATCGAAGTGTACTACCAGGTTTGTGACGACCGGGTTTGTCTTCCTCCCAAAACAAAATCGATCGTTGCGGCCGTAACGGTAAATGGGGTTTCTGAAAATCCCTTCGAAGATGCAGTCACGGGTCCTGCAGCTGCTGATGAAAATACAGAGCGGTCTGGTTTAGGCGGAGATGGAGTTTTCTCTTTTATGTGGATTGCTCTTCTCGCCGGATTTGCTGCCCTTCTTACGCCCTGTGTTTTTCCAATGATTCCCCTCACTGTTTCCTATTTTTCCAAACAAGAAGAGGGAAAGGGAGTAGCTAAGGCATTACTTTTCGGATTTGCTATCATTGTTACGTTTACCATTTTAGGAGTTCTTTTAGCGGCTATATTTGGTGTTTCGGGAGCGCAGAACTTCGCTTCAAACCCTTGGGTGAATCTTTTTATCGCGTTTGTGCTCGTTGCTTTCGCTTTCAGTTTGCTGGGGATGTATGAGTTGCAGCTTCCTCATCAACTCACAAACTGGCTGAACCGCAAGAGTAATCAAAGCAGTGGAATTGCGGGGATTATTTTTATGGCGTTAACAATCAGCGCTGTCTCTTTTTCATGTACAGCTCCTTTTGTTGGCGGAGTTTTTGCGGCAACCACAGGCGGCGAATGGTTTTATCCAATTATTGGAATGATCGGTTTTTCAGCCGCTTTTGCGAGTCCTTTTGTGCTTTTTGCCGTATTTCCTCAATGGCTGGAATCTTTGCCAAGAAGTGGTTCCTGGATGAACATGGTTAAGGTTCTGCTCGGTTTTATCGAACTCGCAGCCGCATTCAAATTTTTATCCAATGCCGATTTAGTTTGGGAATGGGGAATCATTTCCCGTCCATTTACCATTGCTGCCTGGATTGCCATTTTCTTACTGACAGGATTATACATTCTCGGAACCTACTCTCTCAAACACGAACAAAAACCAGAAAGTATTTCTTCCGGCCGAATGTTGTTATCTATTCCATTTCTACTTTTTAGCTTTTACCTGATTCCCGGTTTGTTGGGATCTTCTTTAGGAATTTGGGACGCTTTTCTTCCGCCCAAACAAGCAACGGATGTAAGTGTTGTTGCTTCCATTGGAATGATTGGTGGAGGCTCTGCAATCAGCAATGATGAAGGGTGGTCGGATAATTATGAAACTTCAAGAGAGACTGCACTCGCTGAAAATAAGCCTGTCTTCATTGATTTTACCGGTTATACGTGTACAAATTGCCGTGCGATGGAAGCGAACATTTTCCCCCTTCAGGAGGTAAAAGCTTTATTTGATGAAATGGTGCTGGTAAAACTTTATACAGATGGCGGCACCAAAGCTACTGAGAATCAACAATTCCAGTTTAAGCTGACCGGCAATGTAGCACTTCCTACGTATGCGATTGTGGATCCCGAAACCGGAAGGGTGTTACAGCAAAGTCTTGGATATAGTAAAAAAGACAAGTTTATACCTTTTTTGCAAGAGGGACTTCAGAAGTATAAATCTCGCTGATTGTTGCCCATTTGGTTGGAAAGCTTTAGCCTTAATCAATCACTCAAAAATGCAGAATATCTGAATTCTGCCGTGGACGTCTCTTTGGCAAAGATTATCACAACAAAAAGAAATAAAACCTGTCTCTCAAAAGGTATAGCAAGCTTTACAGGAAAATTATGGCCAGGATTTTCCTGTGCTTTTCTGCTGTTGGCTTTCTTTTTTATCTCTTCACCGATTGCAGCGCAAACTACTATTCCGCTTGAGAAGGAGTTACAGCCTTTCAACCCAGATTCATCTTACTTTTTAAATGAATGGACAGAACCTTCCAGCATACAGGTTTTCATTGATGCTGAATTATTGCAACCGGAATTTTGGGTTTTTGATGAAATGGAAGGAATGCTGTCATTCCAAAATATTTCATCACTCCAGTTACAAGACAATAGCCGGGTAAGGGTTCAATTCGAGGCGTATCCACTTGCGTTGAGAAGATCATATCAGGTTCGTGCCCCGGTAGAATTAGACACGACACTTTTTGATGATCCTGATTCACTGAGGCAGGAAATAGCCAGTTTTCAAAGGCCAAATACTTTTGATGAATCCAATCTTCGCCAGTCAGGCAGTTTGAGCAGGGGAGTGATAGTTGGTACAAATCAGGATTTTGCCTTGGAAAGCGGGTTGAATTTCGAGCTGAACGGAGCCCTGACAGAGCGAATAAATATAAACGCTTCCCTAACAGATCAAAGCATTCCCATTCAACCGGATGGAACAACTCAAAATCTTCGGGAATTTGATAAGGTTTTCATTCAGGTGGAGTCGCCGAATGCGAGAGTGGAAATGGGAGATGTAGATATAAGCTTAGGGCAAAGTACTTTCGCAAAGTTAAACCGCAGGCTTCAGGGCGCATCGGGCTACGCAAGCACTGCTGTTGGTGATTATGACGGGGCATTATCTGTTGTTAGAGGAATATACAAGTCGCAGTCTTTTAATGGTGAAGAAGGTGTGCAGGGGCCGTATCGGTTAACCGGAAGAAATAATGAGGAGTTTGTGATTATTCTTGCCGGAACCGAAAGAGTGTATATAAATGGACAGCGGGTGCAAAGGGGAGCTGAAAATGATTATATCATTGATTACGGATTAGGAGAAGTCTTTTTCACCAGTAATTTATTAGTGAAAGATGAAACCAGAATTGTGATTGAATATGAATACGTAGACCAGAACTTCAACCGGACAATGGTAGCCGCAGAAGGTGGTGATACTTTTTTTGACGGAAGGCTTAGAATTGGAGCAACCGCTATTCGTCAGGCAGACGGAGACAACCTGTTATCTCAGCAATCACTCACAGAAAATGATATTGAAGTGTTGAGATCTGCGGGTGATAATCTTGAAGACGCAACAATCAGCGGTGCAAGAATTGCGGATGAAAGGGAGCGCGAAGAATTTGTGATGTATGCAGAAATCGATACTGTTTTAAATGGAGGAACTTATACCATCTACGAACATCAGCCCGGTTCACCAGAAGCTATTTACCGTGTTCGGTTTTCTGATGTAGGCACAAATCAAGGGAGTTATCGGCGGGTAAGCGGAGATGTGAATGGTTTACTGTATGAATGGGTAGGGTCGGGAAGAGGGAGATATGCTACATCTCAACAATTACCGGCTCCACAAAAACAACAAATGGTTGCTATAAATGGCCGTTATAATTTCACAGATAAACTTGAGGTTTTTGGAGAATGGGCTGCCAGTGATTTTGACCAAAACCGATTTTCTTCCTTAGATGATGATGATAATACCGATGTGGCTTATGAAACAGGTTTTCGACTCAACGAGGTGCAATCCGCTTTAGGAAAAGTAGATGCCCTGTTATACCGACGCTATTCTGGCAGGCGGTTTGAATTTTTCGAACGAACCAGGGATGTAGAGTTTGAGAGGAAATGGAATATCACTCGTTTCGACCAAAGCAGGGAATCAATCAATGAAGCTATGCTAAGGTTGGCACCCTCAGAACAAACAAATATTCGCGGAGATATAGGTTTTGTAGAACGGGATGATTTTGTCGGGATTCGGCAGGCTTCATCATTCACAAGTAATGAGCCCGGCATCGTGAACTTGAACTACAGGCAGGACCTGGTACAAACGGAAGATGATTCGCTTGCCGAGAAAGGAAGATGGTTCCGGCAGAAGGGGTCGTTAGGTAAAGATTTTATTTTGGGGGATTTAATTTTTACTCCTTACGCCGCATTTGAACAAGAACATCGTATCCAACGAAATACCATCACCGATTCTCTTTCCCAGCTTTCTCAATCATTTTATGATATTGGGCCCGGACTGAGGGTAGGGATTTCTGATTTTCAAATAGACATAGGAATTGGATACCGTTCAGAAATGGGCTTATTGGAGAATGAATTGGTAAAAGAGTCTTCAGCCGTTGAGCAACGCTATAGTATTTTATACAGGCCCAGTGGTAATTTCGAAACGCTGAATGAGGTTAAAATCAGGAATAAAGATTACACAGATAATTTTTCGGATTTGGGAAATTCTAACCGGCAGGGATTATTTATAAAGTCTGTTACAAGCTATGCTACTGAGAATGAATTTTTAGATGGAGAGGTTTTTTATCAGGCAAATACGCAGCGACAGGCAATTTTGCAGGAAACTTATGTAAGAGTAGGTTCAGCATCAGGCCAGTATGTGTGGCGGGATATTAATGAAGATGGCGTGCAACAAGTGGACGAATTTTTTCAGGAAGTGAGCCCGAATGAAGGGTTATTTATCCGGAGGTTACTTCCGTCAGACGAGTTATTTCCGGTAGTTTTTCTGAACCTGAGAACCATAAATACTTTTAAACCCTTTCAACTTTTTAATTCTGAAAGTGAAAGCTGGACGTCCGGTATCAGCCTCCGTTCCAGAATAGATATCTCGGAAAATTCAACCACAGAAAATTTAAAAGATGTTTACCTGGTGAATTTAAATACGTTCCGAAATGACAGCACTACAGTGCAGGGAAGATTACTTTGGGAAAAAGAGCTGGATATTCTGCAAGATGTGAACACTGCTGATTTAAGGTTCGGATATACTCAAAACCGGGGATTGAACCAAAGAACAGTGGAATCGGTTAAAACATATACAGACCTGCTGTACGTGAATTCCTCACTTGATATTACCGAACGGACGAGGCTTTTACTGGATGCTTTTAGCGGCACAAATAGAGTATTAAGCAGCAGGCTTTTAAACAGAAATTTTGACATTAAAACCCTGAATATTAGGCCAGGAATAAACGCTACAATTAATCGGTCGTGGAATGCTGGTTTACACATTTCATATACAAAGAAAGAAGATTCATTTCCGACTGAGAAAGTAACCGCGGATATGTTGAAGCTGGAGAGTACTCATAGGATATTTTTATTCAGAAAGCTTCAGTCAAATATGAGATTAGAATTGCGGCGGACCATTGTAAATGGAAATCCCACAACGTATGGAAGTTATGAACTAACTGAAGGTACCGGAGAAGGCACTAATTTGATTTGGTCGCTCAACAGTACATATCGTGTAAGTAACCTGATTCGGTTCAGTCTTAACTACGATGGAAGAACGGTAGAAAATCTCCCGGCGATTCATACTATTAAATTAGTTATGAGTGCAATATTTTGAATAAAATTTTGTTTAACATTAATTTAAGGGCGAAAATAATAGGTAAGTTTCAATACGTAAAAATGAGTTTTTACTAATTATGAGCTTTGACATTAAGTTCAAAATGACCTATTCTTTCGCTTCAATAATCTTAGCTTTTAACACTTAAACATTAGTGGAGTAGACATGATATCGTCGATCGCTCTTTTTCTTTTACAAGCCCCTGCTGACGAAGGGTTTTTCAATCTTATTGTTGCAAAATTTAATGAAGGTAATGAAAGTGGCTGGATGTGGCCGGTGCTTATAGCGCTGATTCTCGGTTTAGCTATTTTCCTTGAAAGGATCATTACTCTTAACCTTGCAGACATTAACACCCGAAAATTTATTATTAATGTGCAGGAAGCTCTTCAGGAAGGTGGCATCGAAGCTGCTGAAGAACTCTGTTCTCAAACAAGAGGCCCTGTAGCATCTGTATTTCAGGCGGGCTTAATGCGGGCACACGAAGGTATCGATGCTGCTGAAAAAGCAATTTCTGCCTATGGTTCCATCGAGATGAGTTTCCTTGAAAGAGGGTTGGTTTGGTTATCTCTGTTTATCGCCATCGCCCCGCTCTTAGGATTCCTTGGAACGGTAGTTGGTATGATCCAGGCCTTCGATGATATTGAAGCTGCTTCTGATATCTCCCCAAGTATTGTTGCGGGTGGTATTAAAGTTGCACTTTTAACAACTGCCGGTGGTTTGATTGCAGGTATTATCCTTCAAATTGGATATAACTATTGTGTATCTAAAATTGACCGAATTATTGCTGAAATGGAAGAAAGTTCTATTACTTTGATAGATTCTATTATTCTGTTGAAAGAAGGAAAGCCACTTATTCCGCCAACTGCGGATAATGACCCGACTGCTTAATAATCATAATCCAAATTTTAAAAACAGGATAAATAAATGGTTGCTATAAGTGTTGGACTTGCGGTAGGCTTGATTGTACTCGGTATTGTTGGCATAGTGGCTGCAGGTGTAAAAAGCCTGGCCCAGGGCAAACAAGACTATAAGAAAATAGGCATGATGGCCGTACCCTTTGTAGTGTTTGCGGTATCATACTTGGTGCTTTCAGATCTACCCATGGCAGCAGTTTTTACTGCGGTATTTATGATGGGAGCTATGATAATTACCATTATGTTAACCGGATTACGCGGTACTCTTAAGTTTTAATAGGATAAACAAACATGCTGTTAAAGAAACGTAAAAGAGAAATGGCTGAAATAAACGGCTCATCAATGGCCGATATAGCCTTTCTCTTATTAATATTCTTTCTGGTTACAACAACTATAAATGTTGATACCGGTATCGGATTGGTATTACCTCCGCCACTGGATCCAGAAGAAGAACCGCCACCCGTCAGGCAACGAAACCTGATGAATGTTCTTGTTAATGCCGAAGGCCGAATTCTTATGGATGAAGAGCCTTACTCGCTTGGCGATGTAAAAACACGGCTAAAGGAATTCATAGATAATCCTCAACAAGATGAGAATCTTGCTGAGAATCCTGAATTAGCTATTGTCTCTATCAAAACTCAAAGACAAACTCCTTATCGTATATACGTAGATATGCTCGATGAGGTAATGGGTGCCTATAAAGAGCTTCGCGATGATGCTGCCCGGGCAAATTATGGAGTTCCATACGGTGCCTTGAGGCCTGAAAGTGATCAACAAGAGCAAATTCAGAGTATGTATCCTAAGAAAATCTCAATTGCAGAACCTGACGGAAATTAATTATGGCGCATTTTCAGAAAAAGCAGGCACGTAGCAAACAGGAAGTTCCAACTTCCGCAATGCCTGATGTAATTTTTATTTTGCTGTTCTTTTTCATGGTAACTACCGTGTTACGCGAAGTTACCCTGCAAGTACGTGTGAACTTAACACAAGCGGAAAACATCGAGAAAATCGAAGAGAAACGTTTGGTATCTTATATTTATATCGGCCCCGAAAGACTTCCAAATAACCAACTTGGAGAAGATAAGGTGCAGATTGATGATGCCATAGTGGAAGATATCGGTGCAATCCGAACTCTCATGTATGATAAACTTCGGGAGCAACCAAGGCTTATCGTCTCTCTGCGAGTGGATGAAAGCTCCGAATTTGGTTTGTTGACTGATGTTCAGGAAGAATTGAAGCGAGCAAGCACGTTTAGAATAAACTATTCTACCCGACGAGAAGATTAATTCACTTCACTATATTTTGAAGGCAACTGTGCTTTAGTGCAGGTGCCTTTTTTATTTTTAAATATTTCAGAATGTCCGACTCTTTCCAAACCATACAAAGTATTGGTTCTAAAGGCTTGTTAAAAAAGATTACAAGCTACGAAGCATTTAAACATCCAAAAGTTATACAATCTATAGGAGATGATGCGGCAGTTGTGTCAGAGTCTGATGATTCGCTAACTTTACTTTCTACAGATACATATGTTGAGGGTGTAGATTTCGATCCAACCTACACGCCATTTCATCATCTTGGCTATAAAATACTTTCGGCAGGCATTAGTGACATTTACGCAATGAATGGCAGGCCCGAAACGGCCTTAATTAGTCTTGCAATTCCAAACAGGTTGTCTGTACAAATGGTGGAAGATTTATACGAAGGTATTTATGCAGCAGGGAAGAAGCATGAAGTCGAGATAGTTGGAGGCGATTTAAAAGCCAATCATTCCAATCTTGTGATCAATATAAGTGTGTATGGTAAAGCTGAGAAAGAACAGATTACCTATCGGAAAGGAGCGCAGATAGGTGATGCTATTTGCTTAACTGGAGATGTAGGAGCTGCGCTCGCGGGTTTAAGAATTTTGATGAGAGAGAAAAAATACTGGGAAGAGCATGGAGATGAAAACGTGCAGCCCGAATTAGGTGATTATCAGTTTGTGGTAAAAAGGCAATTGGTTCCCGAATCCAGAAAGGATTTAATCGATCTTTTTCGGAAAGAGAACATCGTGCCAACGTCAATGATTGATATTACAAAAGGGTTGGTAAATGAAATCAGTCTCTTGTCAGAAGCATCAGAGCTGGGAGCCTATATTTATCAGGCAGCATTACCCATAGCCATTGAAACCCGGCAGGTTGCGGATGAAATGGAAGAAGATGTAGATCGTTACGCACTCTTTGGAGGAGAAGACCTTGAACTGATGTTCACCTTACCGGAAAAAGGGGTAGAAAAACTGATGAATCTCTTCAAAGACTTTGTTGTGATAGGCCGAATGGTGCCTGAAGAAGAGGGAATGAAAATGCAAACAGCCGAAGGTGATATTGTCTCCTTTGATGATTTGTCATAATTAACTAAGTGGCACGTTTTTTGCCAAAATAGGGAAGGAAGATTTATCATCTGATAAACTTAATAAGTCTTACCTTCGTTATGTTGATTCTATATAATTTTATAAGCTCGTTTTAATGGCGCAGAAAAAAATTCCAAAAAATAAACCAGTAAAATCATCCGGGAAAAAATCAGGAAACACCTCAAAGTTTCCTACCTGGAGCATTTTTCTTTTATTCTTCCTTTTACTTCTTGTACAGGTAATGTTTTTCAATCCTGATCAGGGAAACAGAATCAAATACAGCAAATTTCTGGAGTATGTTGAAGAGGGATATGTTGAAGAGATTTTAATTACCAATGGCGTAGATGTTACAGGGGAATACTCCGATAAAGCCATTCAGGAGGGTATGGTAACCCGGCCTGAGGCAAGTGACAACAACATGCCTTTCGCAACCGGCGATAATGAAGACTTTAGAAAATTTCGAACTACCATGTTGCGCGACGATGAAATTCGTCCGGTTTTAGACGCTAATGGAGTGGAATACGATGTTCGGATTGAAGAAGATTGGTTTAGCGGAATTTTCATCTGGCTGATACCTATCGCGCTTCTGATTGTGGTTTGGATTTTCATTTTCAGGAAAATGAATCCTGGCCAGCAGGTTCTTAATATCGGAAAGAATAAAGCATCACTTTATGATCAGCAAAAAGAAACTAAAGTAACTTTCGCAGATGTAGCCGGACTTCAAGAAGCAAAAGCCGAAGTGGAAGAGGTTGTGGAATTTTTAAAAAGCCCGCAAAAATTCACGAAACTGGGCGGAGTTTTACCTAAAGGTGTTCTGCTTGTAGGCCCTCCGGGGACTGGAAAAACATTGCTTGCCAAAGCTACAGCTGGCGAAGCAAGTGTTCCTTTCTTTAGTTTGAGTGGATCTGATTTTGTAGAAATGTTTGTGGGTGTTGGTGCGGCAAGGGTTCGTGATCTTTTCAAGCAAGCCAAAGAAAAAGCCCCTTGTATTATTTTTATTGATGAAATTGACTCAATTGGCCGAACCCGTGGGCGTGGAATGGCAATGGGTTCAAATGATGAGCGGGAAAATACATTGAACCAGCTTTTAAGTGAAATGGATGGTTTCAACTCCGATAAAGGCGTTATTCTGATGGCTGCGACAAACCGGCCTGATATCTTGGATTCGGCTCTGCTACGTCCGGGACGTTTTGACCGTCAAATTATGATCGATAAACCAGATCTAAATGGACGTGTTGAAATTCTCCGGGTTCATTCAAAGAAACTGAAATTATCTGATAATATTGACCTGCGTGTATTGGCTTCTCAAACCCCTGGCTTTGCCGGAGCCGATCTTGCTAACCTATGTAATGAAGCTGCGTTATTGGCTGCTCGACATGAGAAGAAATCGGTTGAAATGGTTGATTTCCAGGATTCTATTGAGAAAGTCATTGCCGGACTCGAACGCAAAAACAAACTTATAAGCCCTGATGAACGTAAGATAGTTGCGTATCACGAAGCAGGTCACGCAGTAGTAGGCTGGTTCCTTGAGCATACCGATCCGGTGCTAAAAGTAAGTATCGTTCCAAGAGGATTGGCAGCATTGGGTTACACTCTGCAAACTCCGCTCGAAGACCGGTTTTTGATGACAACCGAGGAGCTAAACGATAAAATCTGTGCTTTACTTGGCGGAAGAGTGGCAGAAGAAATCATTTTTGGCAGAATATCTACCGGTGCACAAAACGATCTTGAACGCATTACAAACATGGCTTACGCGATGGTTGCGGAATTCGGAATGAGCACTGAGTTAGGATATATTTCCCTGAAAGATTCACAGAACCCCGAAAATAGCTATGGGTTCAATAAGAAATACTCGAATGATACCGGAGAACAGATAGATAAAGCTGTTCGCGCAATCATAGCGATGAATCATAAGCGAACAATCAAGTTGTTAGAAAAGCATAAAGATCAGCTTGAAAAGCTTGCGGAAAATTTACTCGAAAGAGAAGTACTCGATCATCATGCGTTACGAGAGCTTTTAGGTGATCGTCCGCATGGGAAATATCCAGAAGGGATCTTTGAAAAGAGCACAGAGATGAAGAATAATGGGGTTTCTAAATCAAAGAAAGAAAGCTCAAAATCTTCCGAGTCTATCAAAAAAGATAAACCTGAAAAATCCTCTAAAAAAGGTGGAAAAGAGGAAGATTCATTCAAAGAGGAAGAAGAGAAAGAGAGTTGATTTCGCCGGCTGTTAACATTGCGATAATGAATAGGTAATGAAAGCATAAAAGCCGCTTAACAGTACGGCAACCGCTGATCGATAGTTTTGCATCACATAAATGAATGCAAAACTAAACATATCAGCACACGTGAAAACACACATACTATCTCTAATAGTTTGTTTTGCGCTTTCTATATCAGCAAATCTAAAAGCGCAAGACTCAGGAAATATCTCGGGCACTGTGGTAGACGCCGAATCAGGCGAAACACTTATCGGTGTCAACGTTGTAATTGAAGGAACTACTAAAGGAACTTCGAGCGACCTCGATGGGAATTATTCGATCCGTAATGTCGAGACAGGAACCTATACGCTCATAGTAAGTTACGTCTCATTTCAGCGGCAGGTTATTACCGGGGTAGAAGTGAGCATCGGAGAAACGCTAAAGTTAGATATCACCCTTCAGCAGGAAACGGAAACTCTGGAAGATGTAATTGTAACCGCTGAAGCCATTTTAAACAACGAGGCTGGGTTACTTCGGCATCGTCAGAAATCTATCTCTTTTAGCGATGCCATTTCGGCTGAAAACATCTCCAACGCAGGAGCAGGTAATGCCGCCGCTGCAATGACTAAGGTTACCGGAGCTTCTGTTGTTGATGGAAAATATATTTTCATTCGCGGATTGGGAGACCGATACACTTCAACCCAGCTAAATGGATTGGAATTGCCAACTGCCGATCCGGATAAGAAATCATTTCAGCTCGATCTTTTCCCATCCAATCTTCTTGAAAATATCGTCACCCTTAAAACCTTTACTCCCGATAAACCGGGGAATTTTTCCGGAGGTTTGGTGGATATTAAAACCAAAGGAATTCCCGAAGGATTCTTCTTTTCAGTTTCAGCAAAACAAGGTTTCAACGAATCTGCATCCCAAAAGAATATTCTTTTGGGAGAGAAAAACTCTTCAGATTGGATTGGCTACGATAATGGCTATCGTGATGCTCCCGATATAGTAGAAGGGCGTTCAAACGAGGATTTTCCCAACGATGTAGAAGCCCGGTTTAGCCCGGAAGCAGCAGAAGAGCTTGACGAAATCGCAAAATCTTTCAATACATCCTTTCTTCCTGAATATTCTCAAGCAGGATTGAATCAGTCGTATTCAATAGGGATTGGAAACCGGCATGACTTCAGCGAAAATGTGAAATTAGGCTATTCATTGAGCTATTCATACGGGATGAATTACAGTGCGTATGAAAATGGCAGAAATTCAAGATATGAGCTTCTTGGACAGTATGAAGACACAAATTCTCTATCCCCAAATTTAGATTTAGTTGATTCAAAAGGTACACAATCGGTTGATGCGGGCCTTCTTGGTTCTGTCGGCTTAATCTTGGGAAATTCGAACAGAATCAATTTTTCTTATCTGAACACACAGAGCGGAGAAAATTCTGGCCGGTATTTGCATGGATTTTGGGAGCAGTTTAACTCTGATGATATCGAGTACCGCTCGAGGGTGAATCAGTATACTGAACGGAATCTTTCTTCATACCAACTTTCCGGAAAACACACTTTTCAGGAATTAAATAATCTTCAGGTTCACTGGAAGACTGCCATTCAACAAAACGGGCAAGAAGAACCTGATTTGCGGTTCATTGCTTCAGAAGCTCGTTATTTATATGATGAAAATCACTCACCCATTGATACCCTCTATGGAAATTCACGATCACAATTTCCACGCCCAGCCCGTCTTTTCCGTGAACTTAATGAATCAAAGTTTTCAGGTACGCTTGATGTTACTATACCGGTAGATCTATTTACCCAAACACTGGCTTTAAAAGTTGGAGCACTGTATGAGGCTACCGACAGGTCATTTGCCGAAAGAAGATATGAATACTTGCAGGGACGGAATTTTGACCTAAACCAGCTTGAGTCTGAAGAAGCGTTTTTAAATCAAACAGGAATTATTGGGTATGACAACGCTGACCGCCCTATGGTTGGTAATTATATTGTATCGGCCACAACCAATAGAAGCAGTTACGACGCCAATCAAGGCATAAACGCTTTTTATGGAATGGTGGACATTGACATCTTCGAAAAGCTAAAGTTGGCTACAGGTTTCAGATATGAAATAACCGATCTCGAAACCATTAGCCGTGATAGCACCCTAAGCGATGGCGACCGCTTCGGAAGAATTGATCAAAGCGATCTTCTCCCTTCCATACTCTTGATTTATTCTATCAATGATAACATGAATTTTAGGGCGGCAGCCACAAAAACTCTTGCGCGGCCAACTTTCAGGGAATTGGCTCCTTATGTTTCTTTTGATTTTGTTGGCGATAACTTGTTCAGGGGAAATGCGAACCTGGAGAGAACACTTATCACCAATTACGATGTAAGGTGGGAGTTCTATCCCAGCCCAACCGAAGTTTTTTCCTTAAGTGCTTTTTATAAAAACATAGAGAATCCCATTGAAAGGGTTCTGCGTTTTGATATCGCTGAAAAAGCGGAATCTGTTCAGAATGTTGAAAAAGGCCGTGTTGCGGGTATTGAAGTTGAAGCCCGAAAAAATTTAGGAAGCTTTGCTGATTTCCTGTCTCCATTTCAGCTAACCGCCAATGTTACTTATGTAGAATCTGAAGTCAATATTCCTGAACAGGAACTTATTCAAGTCAGGCAAACGCAGGATAACCCAGAGCTAACTCGATCATTAACAGGGCAATCTCCTTACTTGGTAAATTTAGATTTGAGTTACCTGAACCCAAAAGCAGGTATCAACTCGAACGTGAGCTTCAATAATTTTGGCGACAGGCTGAGCAAGATAACCCTGGGCTCGGCTCCAAATATTTATGAAAGGTCTTACTCCACCTTGAACTACAATATCACTAAAGCCTTCGGCAAGCATTTCTCATTAAGCTTTAGCGCTTCCAACCTGTTAAATCCAGATGTCACGTACTCGCAAATATTCAAAGGTGAAGAATACATCTACCAGCAGTACAAAACAGGAAGAAGCTTTTCATTCGGAGTGAAATATGATTTTTAAACCCAAACCAACAAACAAAACAGTTAAATGAAATCAACAATTACAATAGCAATCTTAGTACTGTGTTTTTCTTTAGCCAGTGCTCAAACCGTCATCACAGACGCGAGCATTAATGCCGGAGAAAAAGTAACCTGGACACCCGATAATGAATATCTCTTAGATGGAATGGTATTTGTGGAAGACGGAGCTGAGTTATGGATAGAGCCTGGTACCGTGATCAAAGCCGAAGACGGAACCGGAAATAATGCTTCCGGACTTGTCATTTCTCAAGGCGGTAAAATTTTCGCTGAAGGAACAGCAGATCAACCGATTATTTTCACTTCGAAATACGATGACTTGAATGGAAGCCTCGACGAGCAAGACCGCGGTTTATGGGGAGGCGTTGTTATTCTCGGTTATGCGCCCACGAACAATGCCACGGTTCGCCAGATTGAAGGAGTCAATGAAATTGTAGGAGCTGGCGACAATCGTGCAGATTACGGCGGAGATGATATCGATGATGACTCCGGAGTAATACGTTACGTGTCCATCCGCCACACCGGATTGGCCGTAGGTGATCAGGCTGGAAATGAAATTCAGGGCCTGACGCTGGGTGCAGTAGGCCGTGGCACCACCATTGAATATGTGGAATCATTTGCATCAGCCGATGATGGATTTGAATGGTTCGGCGGCACCGTAGATACTAAATATCTGATATCAGCTTTTAACGAAGATGATGGTTTTGACTGGGATGAAGGTTTTAACGGACGTGGCCAATTCTGGTTTGTGATTCAGGCCGAAGATGTCGCGGGCCGCATGGCGGAGATGGATGGTGCCATCGGTGATGAGCAGGGTACTCCTTTTACTCAGCCGGTGATAGCAAATGCGACTTATCTCGGTGACGGTGTGAACAATACAAATCAGGTTGCTGGTGACGGAAGTCAGGGATTGATCTTTCGGGATAATTCAGGGGGAATCTACTTCAATAGCATTTTCGGAGACTTCAAGGGGCAGCCGGACGCACCCGCTCTTACTATAGAGGATGTAGCCGAAGACGCAAGTGAAGACAGCCGTAAGCGTTTGGAGGCAGGAGCGCTGAAATTACAAAACAATTTCTGGTTCGACTTTGCGGTTGGAACCGCCATCACAGACTTGATTCCGCAAGAATTTGTACGCACGAATGAGAACATCTCAAACAATCAGATTACCGATCCAGAATTGCAAGGCATCAGCCGAATTACTGATGGTGGGCTTAATCCAATACTAAGTGAAAATAGTGCAGCCAAAACTGCTGCAAACGCCAGTCTTTATTCTGATGAATGGTTTACTGTGGTAGAATATGTAGGGGCATTCGGTGATAACAACTGGTTAAAGGGATGGACAGCGCTCTCCCAGCTTGGGTATGTAGAAGCGGGTGAATTTGTAAGCAATGAAGGAGAAATAGAAGCACCAAATTCAATCTCCCTCAGCCAGAATTATCCAAACCCATTCAACCCAACTACACAAATCAGTTTTAATCTGCCGAAGGCGCAAAAAGTAACGCTGAAAGTGTATGATCTTTTGGGACGGGAAGTGGCAATTATCGCGAACACGCAACGATTTTCAGCAGGAATGAACAATATGAATTTCGACGCAACCAACCTTTCGAGCGGTATTTATATCTACCGACTCACCGGCACTGGTTTCACGCTCACGAAGAAGATGACATTGATCAAGTAACTTCAACTCATATTACACCTCCACCACTGTGTAGGTGTGCTGATCAAGAGAGCCCTGATGGAATTGGGACTCTTTTTTTTGAGCACAGATTTGATCGCAGATTTTAAGATTACGCTGATTTCACTGATTAGTAAACGGCTCGCTGAGCTGCTTACTTGAATGATCATTGAGTTAGGAAATTCGAGTTGGCATCCGCCTGCGGATGACGAGTTTAAAATGTGTTGAAGGAGCAGTGAAGCTGTAGTGAATGAAACACCCCAAAATCTGTTTCTGAACGAAATAGATTTATCCCCTCTGTGAGAGGGGAATTTTAATTCGGTCTTTTCCTGATTTAGGGTGACAGTTTTTGGATCGAGAAATCCAAATAATATCAACGTATTAAATTCCCCTTCAGGAATGAAGGGGTGGCATCCGCTCGCGGATGACGGGGTAGTCGAAAACTATGGACTAATCTTCAAAACCCTATCTGGTCAAAACCCTAATCTGGTCCAAGCGTCCGCTTGGACCTATAATAAAATCGTAGAATATTTACTAAAAAGCGCACTTTGCATTGTATATGAACCATAATCATCATACATTCATCGTAAAATTACGATATACGATTATGGCAATCACAAAAGCATTACTCTTTAAGGAAAAACAGGTTCAACTGGCAAAATTTGCGAAGGCTTTGGCACATCCGGCTCGCATTGCCATTCTGGAAATTTTGGCTCAAAAAGATACCTGCATCTGTGGAGATATTACGGAAGAAATCCCCTTGGCTCAGTCCACGGTTTCTCAGCATTTAAAAGCGTTGAAATCCGCGGGTATTATTAAAGGTGAAATTGACGGAGTCAGAACCTGCTATTGTATAGATGAAGAGCATTTGGCCGAAATGAAATCTGCTATCGGAATACTGTTTAACGATCTTTCAAATACTAACGAAACTTGCTGCTGAAATGGAAACAAAATTGAAATCTGCTGAAGAACTAAAAGAAACGGTAAGGCAAAAATATAGCCAAATCAGCGAACAGGGAGCTGATTATAACGCCCGGAGTTGTTGCGGAGCAGGAGGGGAATCCACAAAAGTGTATAATATCATGACTGATGATTACGGCGATTTGAAGGGCTATGATCCCGGTGCCGACCTCGGCCTTGGATGCGGATTACCAACTGCTTTCGCCCAGATTAAAAAAGGAGATACCGTCATTGATTTAGGCTCCGGGGCCGGAAACGATTGTTTTGTCGCAAGGCACGAAACCGGGGCAGAAGGAAAAGTTCTGGGCATTGACTTCACGGAATCCATGATAAATAAAGCTCGGCAAAATGCTGAAAAACTCGGCTATAATAACGTGGAGTTTCGTTTTGGTGATATCGAGGAAATGCCGGTTTCTGATAATGTGGCTGATGTGGTGGTAAGTAATTGCGTGTTAAACCTGGTTCCCGATAAGCCGAAAGTGTTTGCTGAAATTCATCGTGTACTAAAACCGGGTGGACATTTTAGTATCTCTGATATTGTTCTTGAAGGAGAATTGCCGGATGCCCTCCGAAACGATGCCGAAATGTATGCGGGATGTGTTTCAGGAGCTATTCAAAAAGAAACATATTTAAGTCACATTCAAGAAGCTGGATTTGAAAACATCACCATTCAAAAAGAAAAACCGATTGAGATTCCTGATGATATTTTATCTCAATATTTAAATGAAAAAGAGATAGAGGATTTTAATTCCGGCTCAACAGGCATTTACAGTATTACGGTTTTTGCTCAGAAATCAGGTGAAATAGTTTCTGGAAATAAAAAAGCCGTGACAATGATTGGTGGTGAAGCATCATCGTGTACCCCCGGTTCTGGTTGTTGTTAGAAAATCCCGTAGGGTTGAAAACAATAATAGCCCAGGTTTCAATCCGGGGATAGAAAAAGGAAAGGAAATAACCTCCGTCCGGATTCCATAAAAAGTCCAAATAGTTATCGGAGGTTGGGCAACCAAGTTGCCACAATGGGAAGCAGGAGCTTCCGGGACAGCATTACCAAGCCTAACGAGAAAAACGAGATGAGCTTGGTAAAGTATTAGGGAATCCTTTTTGCCCACAATTGATCATAAAACAAAATCATGTATCAAAAATTAAAAGCTTACATCTCAGAGATAGAATCAAAATTTGATTCTATCTCATCCTCCCGTAAAGAACAACTAAAGGAGGTAGCCGGTTATATAAGGTCGAAAAAAGAATCTGGTGAAACCGTAAAACTCAATTTCATCTGCACACATAATAGCCGAAGGAGTCATTTAGCCCAGATTTGGGCGACTGTAGCAGCCGGGTATTTTAAGCTGGAAAACATCGAAACGTATTCTGGAGGTACGGAGTCCACGGCTTTTAACCCACGGGCGGTTGAAGCGATAAAACGAGCGGGATTTAAGGTCACAAATCCCGGAGGCGATAATCCCCGGTATCAGGTCAGCTTTAGTGAAGGCGAAGAGTCGATGGAATGCTTCTCCAAAACATTTGATGACTCGGTGAACCCCCAAAGCAATTTTGCGGCAATCATGACTTGCTCGGATGCGGATGAAAATTGCCCATTCGTTCCAGGTGCGGAATTCAGGGCGGCCATTACTTATCGTGATCCAAAAGAATCGGATGATACTGAAGAGGAAACAAAAATCTACGATGAACGCTGCCGTCAAATTGGCTCCGAGATTTTTTATATGATGAGCCGGGTTTAATCACACAAACAAAAAGAAAAACAAAAAAAGGATAGGGGTTTCAATGGGTGAACAGGAAAAGAAAATGGCTTTTTTCGAGCGATATCTAACGCTTTGGGTGTTGCTTTGTATTGTAATTGGAGTAGGAGTTGGGTATTTCGCCGGCGATTCCATAGAAGTAATGAGCCGGTGGGAAATTTATCAAGTGAATATTCCGGTGGCTATTCTAATTTGGCTGATGATTTACCCAATGATGCTGCAAATCGATTTCAGTTCACTTAAAGAGATCCGGAAATCACCCAAAGGTGTTGTTTGGACGGTGATTATCAACTGGGCCATTAAACCCTTTACGATGGCTTTTTTCGCATGGATCTTCTTCGATCAGTTGTATTCCGCATGGCTGAGTCCGCAGCTTGCCGATCAATATATAGCCGGGGCAATTTTATTGGGAGCGGCGCCCTGTACCGCTATGGTTTTTGTTTGGTCGTATTTATCGGATGGCGATCCAAACTATACATTGGTGCAGGTTTCAGTAAATGACCTGTTAATTCTCATTCTGTTTATTCCGATTGTCGGGCTTTTATTGGGCATCACCGACATCACCATACCCTACGAAACACTGGTGCTTTCCATCGTTGTTTTTGTGGTGATTCCTCTGGTTGCGGGATACATCACCCATAAAATCCTGATAAGCAGAAAAGGCAAGGAATGGTATACGACGCATTTTCTTCCTTTATTCAAACCGGTCTCAATTTCCGCGCTCTTGGTTACTCTTATCTTACTTTTCGCTTACCAGGGAGAGCAGATTATTAATCAGCCACTCGACATTCTGCTGATCGCGATTCCACTCATCATTCAAACCTATTTCATATTCGCACTTGCGTGGTACGGCGGAAAATTCATTGGCCTGCCTTACCGTGTTTGCGCTCCCGGCTCCATGATTGGCGCAAGTAACTTCTTTGAGCTCGCGGTTGCCGTAGCCATAGCTTTATTTGGATTACAATCCGGGGCGGCGCTGGTAACAGTAGTTGGTGTTTTGATTGAGGTACCAATAATGTTATCGTTGGTTAGGTTTTCCAATAACAGGAAGTTCAGTTAAAAGATGGGCAATAAAGAGTCGGCGTATTGGTGGGTGATGGGTTTTACAGTCATCGCGCTCATCGGTTTTTCGGATGCGGTTTATATGACGCTCGTACATTTTCAGGGCGATTACTTGGTCTGCACTGTCCTGAAAGGCTGTGATTTGGTAGCGCTGAGTCCATACTCAACCATTGGAACCACTCCTGTAGCCATGTTTGGGGCGATTTATTATTTCTTTATGTTGATTGCCGGGTTGGGATGGTTCTTTTTACGAAACCCAGCATATTTCCGGTATTTACCCTTCATTACCGTTCCCGCTTTCGCATTTTCGGTGTGGCTGGTTTATCTCATGTTTTTTGTGATTGAAGCGCTCTGCCTCTATTGTCTTATCTCTGCCACAACCACCACGCTTTTGATGCTTCTTTCTTTTCGCCTCCGTAAGCTTGATAAAAGCTAAGGAGCCAGCTAGAGCTCTGCACCCAGTAAGGAGTGAACGGCTCAGCGAGCCGTTGTAAGATGTATCTCTTGTACATGGTTGCATCGTAAGCCGAAGAGTGGAAAGCAACTTTTCCAAACTCCCCCACCATGTGCAAGCGTCCCGCTTGTACAATGTGGATGTGGGGAGTGAACGGCTCAGCGAGCCGTTGTAAGATGTATCTCTTGTACATGGTTGCAT
>JBBEBR010000019.1:51869-57807 GCA_040882225.1 Balneolaceae bacterium
CAACTTTTCCAAACTCCCCCACCATGTGCAAGCGTCCCGCTTGTACAATGTGGATTTGAGGAGTGAACGGCTCAGCGAGCCGTTGTACGATGTATCTCGGCGGATTGAACGGCCAAAGTTTCTCCTTCTGAAATCGTTAATCTGCGTTCGTTAATCGCAGATCATTCTTATCTTGCTTCTGTATCCACCAATAGCGTATTTGTGGAATAACATCAAACACACGGAATATTTTGATCTTCGTAACAAGAAAAGCACATTTTAACGCGGCTCATCGTCTTCATAATCCTGATAAAAGTAATGAGTGGAATCGCAAAACTTTCGGTAAATGCAATTACCCAAACTGGCACGGACATAATTATGTGCTGGAAGTAACGGTGGCCGGAAAACCTGATTCCGAGACCGGATTTATAATTGATTTAAGTGAATTGAATTCTATCATTGAAGAAAAAATCTTAGAACCTTGCGACCACCGGAACCTGAATCTGGACGTCCCTTTTTTGGAGGGAATAATGCCAACCACTGAGAATCTTGCCCAGGTATTTTTTGAGCAGTTACAGGAAGAAGTGGAATCGGCTTGCGCGGAAGGCGGAAAATTATACTCGGTAAAGCTCTACGAAACCGAAAGAAATATCGCGGAATATTGTCCTTTTAGGTAGTTTTTCAAGATTCAAGATTCAAGATTCAAGATTCAAGATTCACTGTTGCTCGGTTAAATTTTCTTTGGTGTAAAACCAAAGGAATTCGGCTAATAAAGTTGTTTATATCATCATTCAAAGTAGAGTCCCTTTGTAGAAGCACTCTCAGGGAGCGTCATCCTGAGGCTACTGCCAAAGGATCTTTGCCATTAATGCTCCCGAATCAATTCAGGCACAGGCTCTTCGGCAGTAGCCTCAGAGTGACTGAAGGTGTATTATTCAATTAGTCGTCCTCAAAAAGGCAGCCGGTGGAGAAAAACATTGCCACTACCCGGGCAGCAGTTTTATAAAAATAAAGCAGAGTTATTCTGTTTCATCTTCAAGTTTTATCGGACAACAGTTTTTGAGATTTAAGATGGTAGACTAATCTTTATTATTTCTTTCCTACTCTCAGTATTACATCCGAAATAGTTTGAACTTTCTGTGAAGCTGGCCAAAGTGGTTTTAGCCTATTTTCAATCCATGTAATCGGATTTTCCTTTTTTGCTGATTTATAATGCTGCACCGCCGACCAGCTCTCGATATAGCCTATCATTTCTTCAAAAGTCCAATGCTTTACAATTTTGTAATCCCCCAATTCAATTTCTGAAAAGGGAAAAGGAATGGTTTTGTACTCTTCATCAATATATTCTCGCTCTTCATCCCAAAAGGGGCCTACCAACTCGTGATAGAATTCTTGTATTGGCTCATCCATTTCGGAGTTGGTTTTAAAAAGTCCATAACTAAGTAAGGCTAAAATCCCGTCCTCTTTTAATACTCGATTCACTTCTTTATAAAATTTGTCAAAATCAAACCAATGAACAGCCTGTGCTACTGTAATTAAATCAACAGAGTCATCAGTCAAAGATGTCGATTCTGCCGGCTCTTTTTTATAAGTGATGTTATTTGCACGCACAGCATGTTGCAACTGTTGCTCGCTGATATCTGTAGCGGTAACCTGCTCAAAATGTGGAGCCAATACATTCGCGGCCTGTCCATTTCCGGTACCGCAATCCCAAGCCAGCTTTTTGCCTGGGGAAAGTTTTACAAGATCATCAAACAACTCTGTAGGAAAAACCGGCCGGTATTTTGCATACAATTCAGACTGTGCTGAGAAATTATCTTTCATATACTTCCCTTTTTTGGCTTAATTCATGTTCAGGTAATATAAAAACGGTATACTTGAACCATAAAAAAATAAGCACTCAATTTGTTAGCAATGAGAAAATTCTACTATTCTGTATTCACACTGATCGCGCTTCTATTAACCTTTAATACTGCACAAGCGCAGCTCTTCGAGGATTTTGAAACAACCCAAAAGCTTGGTTATGCATCTGGAACGGTGGATCAACCTTCAGGAACCTGGTATTTGGATGATGCCCTGATCAGGAGCGATGGCTCTGGAGATCTGAAAAATGGAAATCAATCGGTAAGAATTCGGGATGGTTTTTTACGTATGGATTTTGACAAAAACGACGGCGCAAATGAACTTCAGTTTTTGGCCGGTAATTCAGATTTTAGTGGAGATGGAGGAGGCAAGATTCAGGTTTTTTCTTCTACTGATGGAGGAAGTACATGGAATGCAGTTGGAGATGAAATTACGCTGACCGGTACGCTTGACGAATACACAATAGTTACTGAACTGGAAGATCCAGTTCGATTCAGATTCGATAAAACAGCCGGCGGGCGCATTAATATTGATGATATTCGTATTTCCGATTTCATCGTAGCTGAAGAGGAAGCCACCATAGATATTTTTGTGGATGGCGAAAAAGTGGAAAGCAGTGACAGCACTCACTTTGGTGCTACTTTAGCCGGGCAGGAACGTCAGAAAACAGTTCAGATTAAAAACAGGGGAAATGAAGCTCTTTCTCTTTCTGAAGTAGAATTAAAGGGTCAGGGTTTCTTTATCACTGATTTAGCCGACTCTTCTCTGGCATTTAATGAAAGCACGGAACTCACCCTAACTTTTACCCCCGATGGTGAAAATCTGTTTTTTGGAAGTTTGGAAATTGTAAGCAACGCGGTTAATGCTGATCCATTTGTTTTAAACTTCCAGGGAGAAGGATTTGAAGATGATGGAATCATTGACATATCTACTGCCCGTGAACTGCCTTTTGGATCGCGGGTAACGGTTACCGGCAGGGTAACCGTGGCTAATCAATTTGGCGGGCCTGTTACTTTTCAGGATCATACCGGCGGATTGTCTGCTTACTGGCCGCCGCTTCACGCAGAGGTTTCCATCGGAGATTCTTTGGTAATCACCGGCCCACTTACAGAATTCAATCCAATTGGTGGAACCGATGGAGATTTCCTTCTTCAGATTGCCGAATATGAAGGAGATGATAATATTACTTTTGAAGTCTTGACCGAGAATAACAAAGAAGTAACTCCAAAAGTAATTACCGCCCAAGAAATGAACTCCGGTGAGTTTGAATCACAGTTGGTATACATTGAAAATGTTGCTTTCGCTGAAGGTGGGGTTTTTGAAGGTGAAACAAATTATACCATTAACGACGGAACATCCGATGCTTTTATCAGGATTGATGGTGACGCCGGAGATATAGTGGGCGCATCAATTCCACAGGGCACGGTAAATTTAATTGGGATTATAGATCAGTTTGCTGGGGATTATCAGATTAAGCCTCGTTTTGTGGATGACCTTGGAGTAGAGCAGGTGGTATTACCCGGCGAGGAAGTCTCAAAAGACCTCACATTTGAAGTGGTTACCTGGAACATTGAATGGTTTGGAAACACAGGAAACGGGCCGGAAGACGAGGCCCTTCAGTTACAAAATGTGAAAGTAGTAATCGATTCTCTCGATGCGGATTTACTGGCTTTTCAGGAAATTTCCAGCGTCTCCCAGTTCATGCAATTAGTGTCTGAAATGGAAGAGTACGGAGGAATAATCGCCGATTTTTCTCAATCACAAAAAACAGCTTACCTCTTCAAAAGAGCAACTATTGATTCCTTAGACTCCGGGTTAATCGAAACCGGAATGACTCAATCGAACTGGGCTAATGGCCGGTATCCGCTGATGTTCCGTTTCAACGCGACCATTGGTGAAATTTCCCGTGAATTTTACGCGTACAACATTCATGCAAAAGCCTTTGGTGATCAAAGCTCCTTCGAACAAAGGTATAATGCTTCCCTCGAACTGAAAGCCTATTTAGACAACTCACGTCCTGATGATAATGTGATTTTCTTAGGCGATTACAACGATGAGGTTACTACTTCAACTGCCGCCGGAAATGATTCTCCCTATAAGAATTTCGTGGACGATGAGGAGTACACGATCATTTCACAAAACCTGGAAGAGCAGGGATTTTCATCACAGTCACAGGGTTCTTTTTTGGATCACATCACCATAACCTCTGAGTTAATGGATGAATATATACCCGGAACAGAGCGGAGGGAAAATACCTCTTATATTGGCAGTTATCTAAGTACAACGTCAGACCACTATCCGATCTGGACCCGTTTTCAGTTTGAAACGGTGGTTAGTAACGAGGAAAAACCGGTGGACTCACCGATCGCTTTTTCTTTAAGTCAGAATTATCCGAATCCTTTCAATCCTTCTACAGTTATCAGTTATCAGTTAGCAGTAAACAGTCATGTAAAACTGGAGGTGTTTAACATGCTGGGACAGAAAGTAGCAACGTTGATGGATGGCAGACAAGCTGCCGGACAGCAAAGCGTGAATTTTGATGCGAGTGCACTTTCAAGCGGAGTATATATTTACCGGCTTTCTACTACCAACGGATTGCAACTCACAAAGAAAATGCTGCTTGTTAAGTAGGGGGAGGGTGAGATTTAAGATTTAAGATTCAAGATTATAAATTTTGAATTTTGAATTCAGAAGTACCAAGATATTCTTTGTCTTACAGTTCTTAACCAGTAAGGAGGCGGCCTGTTTCGATTCTCACACGAGTTCGAGCCAAGATTTATAATTCTTGCCATAGCCCACGGATTTATCCGTGGGATTATATGGTATGATACAGAAAAATCTGAGTCCCGATGGTGTTTTTGGTCATAATCTTATCGAAGATTGGGTAGGGTGTTTTTAGAGATCCCTCAGGTTAGCGATACTTGGATTCGTGGGATTTGCTCGGCCGCTTTTTTTTCGACTACCCCGTCATCCGCCGGTGGCGGATGCCACCCCTTCATTCCTGAAGGGGAATTTAAGAGGTATTCAGGTTTCCGGTGAACGGCTCAGCGAGCCGTTATACGATGTACCTCGGCTCGCTGAGCCGAAAACTCTGGAAAAGATAACGTGCTGTCAATTTTTACCATAACCCGCGGATTTTCGGAATGATTTATTCCTGGGTCAGTAGCACTATACTGTCTTGCAACGCTCCTACGGAATGGTTGATCTCCGAAGGAATTTCGACTTCATCAAATTTTTTCAGGCGCTTCTCCTTTTTCTCCTGATGATAAATTACCTCCCCTGAAATTACCAGTAATTTGGTAGGATGATGCGCTTTATGATCCTGGAGTTTCATTCCCTTTTTAAAACCAAAGATCAGCACCTTAAAATGATCGCCAGTATGAAAAGATTTGGCAACGGGATTATCAGAAGTTTCAAGCTGATCAAGAATGTTATTGATGGTGGACATAATGCTTTTCTTAATTAAGATTCTATATATAACTACAAAAACACAAGCATTTTTCCGAATTAAGAGTTCTTTGGAGAAGGAATCGACTCAAATTCAGCTATCAGCTATCAGCTATCAGCTATCAGGATTCAGAATTCTGAATATCTCCCACCAAGTCTTTCTGAAGGTACACCTGAAGAATCTGAGCTGGAAATGATTCGTCCAATATTCAATAACCAATCTTCAACTAAGAATATTCAATGATGAGGGGGTGAGGGATGTTATTTTGAGAAGGCGGAATCCTGAATTCAGGAGTCTGAATTTAGGAGGAAGAAGTGTCGATAGATCTAAATTCAGCTATCAGCGGTCAGAATTCTGAATAAATCCCCCACCAAGTCTTTCTGAAGGTACACCTGAAGAATCTGAGCTGGAAATGATTACAACGTCCATTGTTCAATAACCAATTTTCAACAAGGAATATTCAATGATGAAGGGGTGAGGGCTGTTATTTTGAGAAGGCGGAATTCTGAATTCAGGAGTCTGAATTTAGGAGGAAGAAGTGCCGATGGATCCAAATTCAGCTATCAGCTATCAGCTATCAGCGGTCAGTCAGGATTCTGAATAAATCCCCCACCAAGTCTTTCTGAAGGTACACCTGAAGAATCTGAG
>JBBEBR010000019.1:57907-61454 GCA_040882225.1 Balneolaceae bacterium
CATTGTTCAATAACCAATTTTCAACAAGGAATATTCAATGATGAAGGGGTGAGGGATGTTGTTTCTATCAGCGGTCAGTCAGGATTCTTCACATCTCACATCTAAAATCACACATCTATTCCATTTGTATTAATTTTTCTTACAAGTTTTGTAATAAATCATAAAGTTCTTAACTTTGAGTAACAAAATTACTCGGAGAAGTAACATGAGTATGAATAACACACACGAACATTGCACCGATTGCGGTGGATCATTGAAACCGGCCGAAAAAACTTTTGTTGTTGGCTATCATTCCCAAAGAGATACGGAGGTGGTACGGAATATCCCTACCATGGTTTGTACGGAGTGTAAGCTGGAATGGATTATCGGCAAAAGACAAAACAGTAGGCAATAAATTTAAATTCAAGATTTAAAATTTAAGATTAACAGATCAATTCTAAATCTTAAATCTTTCATTTTGAATCCCTCAAATGCTCGATACCCTCATTCAATCTAAAACCCGTCTGAAGCTATTGCTTCGCTTTTTCCTGAACCCGGAAAGCAGTGCGTATTTGCGCGGACTGGCACAGGAGTTTGAGGAGAGCACCAACTCTGTACGCATAGAGCTGAATCGCTTTGAGGAAGCCGGCCTTATTGAGGCTCATAAATCCGGCAATAAAAAAATGTACAAAGTGAACACGAAGTTCCCTATGTTTGCCGAGCTCCAACGCATTGCTTTTAACCATTTTGGCATCGATAAAATACTGGAGCAGGTGGTACAGAAACTCGGGGATGTGCAGGCGGTTTATCTCACCGGAGACTTGGCGCGGGGACTGGATTCTTCTATCATCGATTTAAGCCTGATAGGAAATGACATTGACCGCCAGTTTTTGGCTAAAGCGGTGGAGAAAGCCGAGAAGATGATTGAGCGCAGAATTCGTACAATGGTTTTTAACCTGGACGAGGAAATTGTAATCGAGGAGCCGAAGCTGCTGATATATGGGAAAGAAGGGTGATTCAAGATTTAAAATTCAAGATTACGGCTTGTCTTTGCGAGGAGGCAATACCGTGTTGAAGTTCATAAATTCTAACGACGAAGCAATCTCCAGTAACCAATGATGAATGTTGAAATGAAACATAACAACGCTCTTTTTTGTCATCTTGAGCGAGAGGTAGCCAGCGAAGGAATATACAATAGATCGCGAAAGATCTCCGGGGTTGGAGGGGTTGATGACTCGGATAATGACCTCCTCTGTCTCCTCCTGAAGGAGGAGGACGCGTTGGTTGAGCCTGGAGTTTCGTGTTTCGAATTCCGAGGTGCGGGTTACGGCTTGTCTTTGCGAGGAGGCAATACCGTGTTGAAGTTCATAAATTCTAACGACGAAGCAATCTCCAGTAACCAATGATGAATGTTGAAATGAAACATAACAACGCTCTTTTTTGTCATCTTGAGCGAGAGGTAGCCAGCGAAGGAATATACAATAGATCGCGAAAGATCTCCGGGGTTGGAGGGGTTGATGACTCGGATAATGACCTCCTCTGTCTCCTCCTGAAGGAGGAGGACGCGTTGGTTGAGCCTGGAGTTTCGTGTTTCGAATTACTCAATACTAATTACTAAGTACTCACTACTAACAAAACAATGAAAACCCTCCTCTACATAAGCCTGTTTAGTTGCATCAGCAGTGCGGTGATTGCCCAGGTGAGGAGTGGGGATGAGACGGCTGACTTTAAGCTGAAGGCGGGTACTATTTTTACTTCGAATGTGAGCGGCCTGAATAGCGAGCTGCCTTTTTGGCTGCATGCCAACCGGGATGGCACTATTGATCAGTCTTCTGCTAATGCCCTGTTGTATGTTGACGGCTCTTCTTATTTATATAAAGGACGTGATTTTTCTGTAGAAACCGGCGGACGGTTCATTTCCCGCTACTCCGATGATTCTGCCATTAATTTTAATGAGCTGTATGTACATGCAACCGCATATAGTTTTAAGCTCTCTGCCGGCAGATTTATTGATCCGCTGGCATCCAAGGAAGACGAACTTTCTACGGGTTCATTTATGATCAGCCGTAATGCGACACCTATTCCCAAAGTCGCTTTTTATACGGACGGCTTTACCGGCGTGCCGGGCACACAGGGTATCATCCGTTACAACGCGCTTTTTGCACACGGATGGTTTGAAGATGACCGATATGTGCAAAGCCCTTACCTCCACCAAAAATATTTTTACCTGAGTATTAAATACGCTTTTTTTGATGCCGTAGGCGGAATTGTTCATAATGTGCAATGGGCGGGAGAAAGTCAGAATCCGAATGTTGGACAACTTCCTTCGGGATGGGATACGTTTTCAACAGTGGTTTTTGCAAGGGGTTCAAAGAATGAAGATGCACCCGGTGGCGAGCAAACTAATGCCGTGGGTAACTCCGTGGCCGCCTATGATTTCAGCCTGGGGCTGTTCTTTAAAGATTTTGACATGCGCGCCTACCGCCTTTTTTACCTCGAAGATAAAGTCTCCACACGCTTCCGGAGTCCCTGGGACGGAGTCTGGGGCTTGACCATAAAGCCGAAAAATATCCCACTCGTTAAAAACTTTCTTTGGGAACATATAAATACCAAACGGCAGGATTCCTTTGATTTTGAACCTTATGGAACCTCCCGATATTATAACAATTTTATTTACAGAACCGGCTGGACCTACAACCGCAGGGTAATTGGGAATCCATTGTTGTTATCCGATGGGGCTGATGGGTCCGATGATTACCCGGTGTACAACAATATTATTATTGGCCACCATTTTGGGATATCAGGTAGTTTATTAGCTGATATAAATTTTACCATTAAATACACCTTTACAAGAAATTACGGGGTTTTTGAGGAGCAGATAATCACTCAATATCATTATTCCGAGTGCAGTGATATACCCGACACAATTTGTGCAGACTTACGGCCTTTGGAAGAGGTGAAGAAAATAAATCACTCCTTTATTCTCGAAGTGAGTTCTACTATTCCGAATAATGAATCCATAAAGTACGGGGTTTCTTTAACCTCTGATTTTGGTGAATTGTATGGTGATCGGTTGGGTTTGATGGTGAATTTGGAATGGGAAATTCAAGATTTAAAATTAAGGATTAAAGATTGAAACAACATAGCAACACCCTCTTTTGTCATCTTGAGCGCACAGAAAGTAGCGAAGGAATACACACTATATCGCGAAAGATCTCCGGGGATGCAAGGGTTAATGGCTTGAATAATGATTTGGGAGCTCGTTCAAAGAATAATGACCTCCTCTGTCTCCTCCATGGGAAGAGATTAAAGATTAAAGATTCAAGATTTAAGATTCCATGTCATCCTGAGCATACCTGCGAAGGATCTTTGCCTTTGATGGAACGAAGGCTTACTCCAAACAGGGAAAACAACAAAGCACCACTCCCTTGTCATCTTGAGCGTACAATAGCTAGCGAAGGCAAGGAAAGTAGGACGCCAAAGATCTCCGGGGATGCAAGGGTTAATGGCTTGAATAATGATTTGGGAGCTCGTTCAAAGAATAATGACCTCCTCTGTCTCCTCCATG
>JBBEBR010000019.1:61554-73537 GCA_040882225.1 Balneolaceae bacterium
AAGGCAAGGAAAGTAGGACGCCAAAGATCTCCGGGGATGCAAGGGTTAATGGCTTAAATAATGATTTGGGAGCTCGTTCAAAGAATAATGACCTCCTCTGTCTCCTCCATGGGAAGAGATTAAAGATTAAAGATTCAAGATTTAAGATTCCATGTCATCCTGAGCATACCTGCGAAGGATCTTTGCCTTTGATGGAACGAAGGCTTACTCCAAACAGGGAAAACAACAAAGCACCACTCCCTTGTCATCTTGAGCGTACAATAGCTAGCGAAGGCAAGGAAAGTAGGACGCCAAAGATCTCCGGGGATGCAAGGGTTAATGGCTTAAATAATGATTTGGGAGCTCGTTCAAAGAATAATGACCTCCTCTGTCTCCTCCTGAAGGAGGAGGACTCGTTGGTTGAGTCTGGGGTCTCGTGTTGCGGAGTTCGGGTATCGGGTTGCGAGTCGCGAAAGAACAATTAATAAAAAAAATAAAAATACATTCATGGGTATAGATAATCTGCTCACAAAAATAGAGCAAAAAGAATTCAAAATCGGAATCGTGGGTTTGGGGTACGTCGGTCTGCCGCTTATGTGGACTTTTCACAAAGTAGGAATGCCGGTTATTGGCTACGATATTGACCGGAGTAAAGTCGATAACCTGAATAAAGGCATTCCATACATCAAGCATTTGGGCACGGAGATGATGGAGACCCTCGCTAAATCTGACCGCTGCGATGCCACCACTGATTTCACCCGACTTTCCGAAGCCGATGCTATTCTGATGTGTGTGCCCACTCCGCTGGACGAGCACCGCGAGCCGGATATGAGTTATGTGGAAAAAACCACGGAAACTGTAAGCAAGTACCTGCGCAAAGGTCAGCTGGTGATTCTTGAAAGCACCACATGGCCGGGGACAACGGAAGAGCTGATGATTCCTATCCTGGAAGAAAACTCAGGATTAAAAGCCGGAACAGATTTTTATGTCGCCTACAGCCCCGAACGGGAAGACCCTGGTAATCCGGACTTTAATACGGCCAAAATACCAAAAGTAGTAGGTGCACATGGGGAAGAGGCTTTGAAATTAGCCCTGGCTATGTACGATACCGCCATTGTGCAGACCGTTCCGGTTTCTGACTGCAAGACCGCCGAAGCTGTTAAGCTGACCGAAAATATCTTTCGCTCGGTAAATATAGCGCTGGTAAATGAGCTGAAAGTGGTATTTGAAGCTATGGGAATAAATGTACACGAAGTCCTTGATGCGGCGGCAACCAAACCCTTCGGTTTTATGAAATTCACACCCGGACCCGGACTGGGAGGGCACTGTATTCCCATTGATCCTTTTTACCTGACCTGGAAAGCCCGCGAGTTTGAAAAGAACACCCGCTTTATTGAACTGGCCGGAGAGGTAAATACCGATATGCCCCACTACGTATTAGAGCGCACCATCCTTGCGATGAACGAGCACCGGAAAGCAATGAAAGGCTCAAAAATATTGGTCATTGGATTAGCCTATAAACCGGACGTAGATGACATGCGGGAATCTCCCACGTTTAAGATTTTTGATCTGCTAAAAGGTGTGGGAGCAGAAATTGACTATTACGATCCTTTCATCCCCAAAATCTGGCCAACACGAGAACACGCCGAGTATACAGGAAAGGAATCCATCAACTGGAATAAAGAAACGGTCTCTTCCTACGATGCGGTAGTAATCTCCACTAACCATTCTGCTATTGACTATGCAGAGTTAGCCGGCTGGTCTAATTGTATCATAGACACCAGAAACGCGATGAAAGACGTGAAGCAAAAAAATAACTTTCATATTTGGAAAGCATAATAAAATGAAAAATTTTGCACTTACCGGATTAGCCGGTTATATAGCACCGCGACATTTACAAGCCATTAAAGATACTGGAAACCAGTTAGTAGCAGCAGTTGATTCTCATGACAGTGTGGGTATTATTGACAGTTACTTTCCAAATGCCAGTTTCTTTACAGAGTATGAACGTTTTGATCGGCATTTAGAGAAAAACAGAAGAGCAAAAAGTGGCGAAGCGATAGATTACCTCTCGGTATGTGCCCCTAATCATTTACATGATGCACATATTCGAACGGCGTTACGTGTTGGGGCAGATGCTATTTGCGAGAAGCCATTGGTGCTGAACCCGTGGAACCTGGATATATTGGAGGAACTGGAAGAAGAATATAAGCAGCGGGTATGGACCATCCTTCAGCTAAGAGTTCATCCATCTCTTATTGAGTTGAAAAAGAAACTCACTGCTAATCAAAACGGGAAAAGACATAAGATAAAGTTGTCTTATATAACCTCTCGTGGCCTGTGGTATCACTATTCCTGGAAGGGTGATGAGGAGAAGTCTGGAGGAATAGGTACAAATATCGGCGTTCATTTCTTTGACATGTTGATGTGGCTTTTTGGCCCTGCTCAGACTATAGAACTTTATGTTCGTGAAAAAAACAGGATGGGCGGATTTCTGGAACTTCCCAATGCCGATGTAGAATGGTTTTTATCATTGGAACCTGAGGATATACCCAATAAAGCTGAAGGACAAACAACTTTCAGATCTATTAGTGTAGATGAGGAAGAAATTGAGTTCAGTGGTGGCTTTACGGATCTGCATACGCGTGTCTATGAAGAAACAGTCGCTGGAAACGGATTCAGTTTAGAAGATGCACGGCCATCTATTGAGCTGGTTCATAAATTACGAACCATGCCTTTGAAAAAGAATCCGAGTGGGTTGGTACATCCAAGCATTGAGAAATTAAAGATTAAAGATTTAAGATTATGAATGGGGTGAATGTTCATTATTCCCAACACATATTATTAAGCAATCCGGTTTTATCTGAACTCTTCTAATTTTTCATCTTTAATTTTAAATTTTTCATTCTCTATATGGAATTCATCGATTTAAATACTCAATACCGTCTTTACCAAAAAGAAATTGATGCCCGCATGCGTGCTGTTATGGATCACGGGCAATATATAATGGGTCCTGAAGTAACAGAGCTTGAAGGAGTACTGGCAGAATATGTTGGGGTAAAACACTGCATCACAGTAGCAAACGGCACGGATAGTTTAGAGATCGCTTTAAGAGCGTTGAATATTGGTCCCGGCGATGAAGTAATCACGGTTCCTTTTTCCTGGATAAGTACCGCAGAAGTAATTGCGGCGGTAGGAGCAAGGCCGGTTTTTATAGACATAGAACCGGATACGTTTAATATGGATGTGGCTCTGCTGGAAGCTGCCATTACTGATAACACCAAGGCTATTATGCCGGTGGGTTTATTCGGGCAAATGCCGGATTTGGAGCGTATTAATGCCATCGCTGAAAAGCATGATTTTGCAGTCATAGAAGATGCCGCGCAAAGCTTTGGAGCCACCCGGAATGGTAAAAGAAGCTGTGGCGCCTCATTAATTGGAAGCACTTCATTTTTTCCGGCAAAACCATTGGGTTGCTATGGAGACGGAGGCGCTTTATTTACAGACGATGATACTTTGGCCGAAACCATGAAAGCCATTCGTTCTCACGGCGGAGTTAAAAGGCACCACCATACGCATATTGGAATGAATGGGAGATTTGATACACTGCAAGCTGCCGTAATCTTAGGAAAATGGCCGCATTTTGAGGATGAGGTAAAAGCAAGAAGAGAGATTGGCGGCAGGTACAGTGAGTTGCTTAAAGATATTGCAACCACTCCAAAAGTTGCGGAGGGCAATACACACGTTTATGCCCAATACACTATTCGCGTGGATGAAAATAAACGGGATGAAGTGGTAGAGAAACTCAAAGAAGCCGGAATTCCGGTCGGAGTGTATTACCCAAAATGTTTCCACGAACAGCCGATATTTGAATATTTGGGATATGAGTACGGTGATTTTCCGGAATCGGAGAAGGCTAGCCGTGAAGTGCTGAGTTTGCCGATGCATCCGTTTTTGGATGGAGAAGAACATAATTTAGTTATAACAAATTTGAAGAGTATTATATGAAGATAATAGTAACAGGCGGCGCAGGCTTCATAGGATCGGCTTTAGTTCGATTAATCATTAACCAAACCGGGCATCAGGTTTTAAATATTGACAAACTTACCTATGCCGGACATTTAGAATCCCTTACTTCTGTAGCCGATTCCGAAAGATATACCTTCGAAAAAGCGGATATTTGTGACGCGGCAGAGATGCAGCGAATTTTCACGGAATACCAGCCTGATGCGATCATGCATCTTGCGGCAGAATCTCATGTGGATCGTTCTATAGATGGTTCAGCGGAATTCATAAAAACCAATGTGAATGGTACTCATGCCTTGCTTGAGACCTCCAAGAGTTACTGGAATTCTTTGAAAGAAAATAAAAAAGAGAATTTCCGCTTTCTGCACGTTTCCACAGATGAAGTGTATGGCGAATTAGGCGAAACCGGCTTTTTCACAGAAGAAACTCCTTACGATCCCCGATCTCCCTATTCATCCAGCAAAGCCTCTTCCGATCATTTGGTTCGTGCCTGGCATCATACCTATGGCTTGCCAACCATGATCACGAATTGTTCAAATAATTACGGCCCCTACCAGTTTCCCGAAAAGCTAATTCCTGTGGTGATATTAAAAGCTTTACAAGGAAAAGATATACCGGTGTATGGAACAGGCGAGAATGTACGGGACTGGCTTTACGTAGATGATCACGCGAAGGCATTATTGAAAGTAGTGGAAACCGGACAGCTCGGCGAAACCTATAACATCGGCGGTCACAACGAAAAGCAAAATATAGATGTAGTACACACCATTTGTGATACACTAAATGACTTGGTTCCCAAAGATCAAAACTACAGAAGCCAGATCACTTTCGTAACCGACCGTCCCGGTCACGATTTCCGCTACGCCATCGATGCCTCCAAGATCGAACACGAATTAGGCTGGACACCCGAGGAAACTTTTGACAGTGGTATCAAGAAAACTGTTCAGTGGTATCTTGATAATATCGATTGGTGTGAAGCGGTCACCGCAAATAATTACGACCTTGAAAGACTTGGAACAGCTTAAATAATTCAAAATTCAAAATTTCTAATTCAAAATTTCCAAAATGAAAGGAATAATACTCGCAGGCGGCTCAGGCACTCGTCTATACCCCGTCACCAAAGCCATTAGCAAGCAATTAATGCCGGTATATGATAAGCCGATGATCTATTATCCATTGTCAGTCTTGATGCTTGCCGGAATACGAGAGATCTTAATTATTACCACACCCGAAGACAACGACAGCTTCAAACGCCTTTTAGGTGATGGTTCTGAATGGGGTATTGAGTTATCCTATGCGGTACAGCCGAGCCCTGACGGACTGGCACAGGCCTTTATTATTGGGGAAGATTTTATAGGTAATGATGATGTATGCCTGATTTTGGGCGATAATATTTTTTATGGGCAAGGCTTCGGGAGGAAACTAGAAGAAACCGTTGTCAACTTAAATGGTGCTACTGTTTTTGGATATCGGGTAAGTGATCCCGAACGGTTCGGAGTGGTAGAAATTGATAAAGAGCAGAAAGCACTTTCTATTGAGGAAAAGCCGGAAAAACCGAAAAGCAATTTGGCGGTAACCGGCCTGTATTTTTATGATAACCGCGTGGTAGATATAGCCAAAAATGTAAAACCCTCTGCCAGGGGCGAACTGGAAATTACCTCCGTAAACCAAAGATATTTAGAACTGGATGCTCTGCATGTACAGGTGCTTGGCCGGGGTTATGCCTGGCTGGATACCGGAACGCATGATGCAATGATGGAAGCGGCTCAGTATGTAGAAATTATTGAAAGAAGACAGGGATATAAAATAGCTTGTCTGGAAGAAATTGCCTGGCGCCAAAATTGGATTACGACAGAACAAGTTTTGGTATTGGCAGATGGACTTAAAAAAAATGGTTATGGTCAATATTTAAAGAGGTTAACAGAGTTACATGTCTCTAACCAATAAAACCATTGGTGGTTTTTTCTGGGCCTTTATGGAGCGTTTTGGAACCCAAGCCCTTCAGCTGGTCATTTTTATAGTATTAGCTCGGATTCTTACACCAGAAGCGTTCGGCCTGATGGGAATGCTTGCTGTTTTTATAGCAGTAAGCCAAAGCCTAACAGACAGTGGTTTTGGACAGGCACTAATACAAAAGAAGAATACAGATGAAATAGATTACTCCTCAGTTTTTTACATAAATCTGATAATTAGTGGATTAGTTTATTTAATTCTTTATATGTCGGCTCCATATATAGCAGCTTTTTATAGTGAACCGACTTTAGTTGAGTTAGTGCGTGTGTTAGGGTTGCGATTTATAATTGCAGCTTTTTCTATGGTTCAAATTGCGAAGTTGACTAAAGAACTTCGTTTTAAAGAGTTAATGATTGCAAAACTACCATCTACCTTATTGGGGGGTACTTTAGGTATTGTTGCTGCTTATAAAGGTTATGGCGTATGGAGTTTGGTAATTCAACAGTTAATTGATACCACTGCATATTCTATACAGGTGTGGATACAAGCTAAGTGGAAACCATTGTTGGTTTTTAATTGGGAGCGAATTAAATCGCTGTTCGATTTTGGTAGTAAAATAATGATAGAGGGTGTTTTAAGTACCATATATCAGAATATTTATGAGCTGATGATTGGCAGGTATTTTTCTACTGCACAGGTTGGTTTTTATACACAGGCGAATAAAATTAAACAGCTGCCGGTACAGAATATTTCAAACGCACTGAGCAGGGTCACCTTTCCTATCCTTTCGGGAATACAGGACGATGATGCACGTTTGAAAAGTGCATACAAAAAAATAATTCGGCTGGTATTTTTAATTATTACGCCGATAATGGTTGGAGCTATTGTATTGGCTGAGCCGTTGTTTCGATTAATCCTAACGGAAAAATGGTTGCCGGCTGTACCTTATTTTCAGTTACTTTGTATTAGCGGAATACTATATCCGGTACAATCTTACAATTTGAATATTTTAAAAGTAAAGGGTAGAAGTGACTTATTTCTATACCTTGGATTGATAAAAAAAGGAGTTGCTTTAATTGGTATATTCATTTTTGTTCAATTTTCTGTATTGGCTTTGGTGATGTACCGGGTATTTCATTCATTCTTCGCCTACTTTGTCAATAGCTATTACAGTGGAAAATTTATTGACTATGGGGTTTTAGAGCAAGCCAAAGATATATGGAAATTTATTTTGGCATCGGTAATAGCAGGAGTCTCATCATGGGGCATTATTAATTATTTGGCTTTAGGTGACATACCTTCAATTTTGATAGCTGTACTCACAGGATCGTTGATATATGCTGGCATTATTTATAAAACGGAGTATGAAATTTTGATGTACACTAAGAAGACAGTTCTAAACTTTAAATCAAGGAAAGGATGATAGATCTTGTTAAAAAATCACTTCCTGATACGGTGAAATGGACTATCCGAAAAAGCATTGGTAGGATCAGGAGTACTGGAAAGCAAAAGATATTTGGCATAGGTAATAATAAAACAGGTACTACCTCCTTAAAAGCCGCTATGCGCGAATTGGGTTTTGTTGTTGGACATCAGCGCACAGCTGAAAAGTTGATGAGTGAATGGGCTATTAGGGATTTTAAAAAGATCGTAGAATATTGTAAGTCAGCAGAGTTTTTTCAGGATGTACCATTTAGTAAGCCGTATACTTTCGTGATTTTAGATCATGAATTTTCAGGGAGCAAATTTATTCTTACTGTTCGTGATAACTCAGAGCAGTGGTATAATTCATTAACTAAATTTCATGCTAAGAAATGGGGTAAGGATGGGCGCATTCCAACTAAAGAAGATTTAAAGAATGCCACTTATTTATATAAAGGAAGTCCGTGGGATGGAAATAGAAGAACGTACAATGCACCTGAGGATGATCCTTATAATAAAGAAATTTTGATGAAGCATTATGAAGATTACAATGAAAGTGTAATTGAGTATTTCCGACACAGGCCGGGAGATTTATTAGTTTTAAATGTTGCTGATGAAGGAGCCTATAAAAAGCTATGTGAATTTCTTCAAGTAATACCTAAAAGAGAAGGATTTCCCTGGGAAAATAAAACGCAAGAGGTACAATCTATATGATTCCAGTAACCAAACCATTTATGCCTCCTATAGAAGAATATGAACGCTACGTGAAAGGAATCTGGGAGCGGGGATATCTGACTAACAACGGTCCATTAGTACAGGAGCTGGAGAAAAAGCTACAGGAATACCTGGGGGTAAAACACTTTTTATACCTTTCAAACGGAACCGTTGCTCTGCAAATAGCTATTAAGGCATTAGACTTAAAAGGGGAGATTATTACTACTCCCTTTTCTTATGTAGCTACTACTTCAAGTATTGTATGGGAGGGTTGTGAGCCGGTATTCGTGGATATTGATTCCGATACATTGAATATAAATCCGGAATTAATCGAAGCCGCGATAACCGATAAAACTTCAGCAATTTTAGCTACACATGTTTTTGGAAATCCCTGTGATATTGATGCCATACAAGCCATTGCTGATAAACATGATTTAAAAGTGATTTATGATGCCGCCCATTGTTTTGGGACTCAATATAAAGGCAAGTCTGTATTTACTTATGGAGATATAAGCACCACCAGTTTTCATGCTACAAAATTGTTTCATACCATAGAAGGCGGAGCTGTCTTTACGAATGGTGAAGAATTGAATTACCGAATGAGCCGGATGCGAAATTTCGGTCATGCTGGATTTGACAAATTTGATGGAATCGGTATAAATGGTAAGAATTCTGAATTCCATGCGGCTATGGGATTAACCAATCTGGAATATATCGCAGACATACTAAAAAACCGAGAAAAACAATGCCTCTTCTATAATGAGATGCTAAAGGATGTTCCTGTAAAGACAATTATGATTCAGAATAGTGCAGACTGGAATTATGCTTATTACCCGGTTATTTTTGAAAGTGAAAGCTCTGCAATGCGAATAAAAGATGCATTAGAAGCGCAGGATGTTTTTCCAAGAAGGTATTTTTACCCAAGTTTGGATACTCTTGAGTATGTTAGAACTCAAAAAGTTAGAATCTCAAAAGATGTTTCGGAAAAGATTTTATGTTTACCTCTCTTTCATGAAATAACCAAAACTGAACAGACAGAAGTAGTGGAAGTAATTTCTAAAGTGCTAAATCCAAATAGTATCTATGCGTAGTATAGCAGTCATGCAGCCTTATTTTTTCCCATATATTGGATACTTTCAATTAATTGAAGCAGTGGATGAGTTTGTATTTTACGATGATGTAAACTATATAAAAAGTGGTTGGATAAATCGAAATAAAATATTGATCAATGGGCAGGGCAAACTTATAACAATCCCATGCAGTAATGCTTCTCAAAACAAATTGATTTTAGAGGTTAAGCACAATCTTAATGAGAGGGAGATCGGAAAGCTTCTAAAAAAAATCAAATATACATACAGTAAAGCACCATACTTTGAAGCAGTATATGGTTTGGTTGAAAGTGTACTTGATCCAGATACAGAACTAATTTCAGAAATTGCTATAGAAAGTATTCTGAAAACCGCAGAATATCTTAACGTTAAAGTAAGCTTTATTAGAAGTTCTGAATACTTTGATAACCAATCACTTGATGCAGCAGATAGACTTATAGAGATTAGTAAAAAAAGAAATTTTGATACCTATATAAATTCTATAGGTGGGCAGGAATTATACGACAAAGAGTATTTTAATAAACATGGGTTGGATTTATTTTTTCTTGAGCCTAATATTAATACTTACAAACAATTTAATACTGAGTTTGTAGGCGGTTTATCAATCTTAGATGTAATGATGTTTGAGTCTCCAGAGAAGATTAAAGAGGAATTTTTAAATAATTACAAACTTATTTAGATGCAAAATATTGCAATTTTCGGAGTACCAAGATCGGGCACTTCTTGGCTTGGACAGATCTTTAACAGTTCAGAAAATGTGATTTATCGATATCAACCAATTTTTTCTTATTCATTTCCATTTACTATTGGAAAGAAAAGTGATAGTAATGAGATAAAAAGATTTTATAATGAATTACTAAAAACAAGTGATCCCTTTGTTTGTCAAGAGAAGAATATATCAGGAAATAAAACTCCCAGGTTCCATAAAAAAGAAATTACACACTTAGTATGGAAAGAAGTTCGGTACCTTGAAACAATGGAGACTTTACTTTCAAAATCTGATACAAAAATCATTTACATAGTCAGGCACCCCTGTGGAGTAATTAAATCTTGGATGAATGCTCCCAAAGAATTTGATGAAGACTGGGATATAATGGAGGAATGGCGATTTGCCGAGAAAAAGAATACTACAAAGCATGATTATTATGGCTTTGAAAAGTGGGTTGAAGCTTCAAAAAAAATGTCACACCTACAGGACAAATTTCCAGCAAGATTGACATGGGTTACTTATGATAATCTTTTAAGTGATACCATGGGTGAAATCACAAGGCTATTTAATTTTTGCAATCTTCCTTTTTCAAGCCAAGTAGAAAATTTTATTAAAGAAAGTACCTCAAAATCCTCGGACGATCCTTATGATGTCTACAGAAATAATAAGCAGTTAGATGAATGGAAAGGGATTTTACCAAAGGATATTGTTGAAGGAATTTTAAATGATGAAAGATTTATCAGTATCCAAAAAAGACTATAAATGAATTTTCAAGCCTTCAAAGAAAAATACGAAAAGGTACCAGTCGAGCATTATCCTCATAATGTAGATAGTACCCCGGTAGTTTCTGTGTGTGTCCAGACCTATAGTCATGAGACTTACATAAAAGAATGCCTGGAAGGTATTTTAAAGCAGGAAACCGACTTTCCCTTTGAAATCTTATTAGGCGAAGATGCTTCAACGGACGGGACAAGAGAAATATGTATTGAATATGCCAAAAAGTATCCTGATAAAATTCGTCTATTCTTGCATCACAGAGAAAACAATATTCAAATTGGTGGTCAACCATCGGGCCGTTTCAACTTTCTATATAACTTATACAGTGCTCGCGGTAAATACATAGCTCTCTGTGAAGGCGATGACTGCTGGACCGACCCGCTAAAACTCCAAAGGCAGGTGGAGTTTATGGAGGAGAATGAAGAGTTTTCAGGCTGTTTTACAAATTACAGAATAGTTAATAAAAAAAGAGAAGTTCTCTTGAAAATAGCCCGGTCTAATTCACACCCTAATTATTACGATAGGTTATCAATGTTGAGAGAAGGAGTACCACAAACCTGTTCGGTAGTGTACAGGAATTTGCCAGATGTATTCAGTAAAGTTTCAAAGGTTCAAAATGTAGTTAACGGAGATCAGGTGTTAGCTGCTTTTATGGCTCAAATTCGTTAATTGTTGTAAAGATCCTCAACTGGTGATAACTGTTTATAAAACTTCAAAGCTGGATAAATATGAATATTAAGTTTGACAAAGAAGCGGATGCTATTTATCTGAAATTTTCAGATGCTGAAATCATGGAAAGTGATCAGGATAAACCTGGTGTTATAATTGATTATGATGCTAATGGGAATGTTGTGGGAATCGAACTCTTAGATGCTTCAACTAAAATTCAAAATCCTGCAAGTTTAGTTTATGAAGTAGCTTAAACAGTAAACAGTAGTCAGTGGTTTTCTCTCATTGTTACCTCAAAAAAGCCACTCAAACCTGACAGGCTTTTTCCTATTCAGGCAGAAGAGTTTTTTTGAGAAAGTCTGTCAGGTTTTTAAGATAGAAGCCTTAACTCAGCCTCTCGTTTGTCATCCCGAATCGGCCAGCAGGTGTTGAGGCAAATGCCGTTGAACGAGAGGGATCTCACTTACTACTAATTGCTCACTAGCCGCATTCGAGATCTTTCGCGTTCAGTTGTATAATCCTTCGCTGTGTGGTATGCGCTCAAGATGACAAAGGCGGGGGCAGTAAAACTTAGGGGCTGAAGTAGCTAAGACCTGAATAAGGTACTAACTTAGTTACTATGTAT
>JBBEBR010000020.1:0-1942 GCA_040882225.1 Balneolaceae bacterium
GTCATTGCTTCCGGTGTTATTGGGGCTGGGGCTATTGCCTATACACTTTTAAAAAACTGAGTTATGCAAACATTTAACATGGAATTTCTTGGCGAAAACGAAGAACCCGAAGCCGGTGAGAGCGGATCAACCGGAAAATCTGCCTGTGAACTGATTTTGTCAGAACAAGCTGATTCCGCGAAAACTTTTGCAAAAGAGCACTGGCCCTGGCTTGCGGCCGGTGCTGCATTTCTCTATTTAACCCGAAGGCGTGAAAAATGAGTACAGAAATTCCAACGATTCACATTGAACCGGTTGATCCGGAGCGGAAATTAACTTTTTCCGACCTGGTCGAGCTGGGAGAACAGATCTACTCTGAAATTCAACAATCGAAAACAGGAACGGGTATCGAAGTTCCGGAACCGACACCGGCCCCGGCTCCCGCAAAAAACAAAAACATAGCAGCGCTCACATCCTCCGGAATCGTTCTGGTTGCCGGGGTTATGCTGGCGAAAAAAATATTCTTTTAGTGCAAAATTCGCTTCCACACATATCACCCCAGCTGCTTTCAGGTAATCTTTCAGATGCAATTTCCAGCGGATATGCAGATGTAAAGATTATTGACCGTTTCCCGAAATCGGGTTATCCGCCACCTGGTATTCCCTTTTCGATTACGGTTCAGGTACAGACCTATAAAACAGGGGGCGCGGCCCTGTTCCGGACGCCATTCGCCTGCCTGGATGCTTTTATAGCGGTCAGGGATGTGCAAACGAAAGAGGTTCTGGCCGGTAATTTTATCCGTACAGACATAGTGAAAAACTGCCGGGGCACCGCACGAATTGAATTCGAGCCTTCGTACCGGCCGCTGCAAAACTCACAAGCTCAGCTGGAATTATATGAAGGCGGCACAACGGAATGGTTTTCCAGCCAGACAACTCTTGAAGATGTGATTTCTGGAAAATTGGATCCGATTGCTGTTTCAAGGCCGATCAGTTTATACGTCTCCCTGGATGAAGGTCGAAAAGCAGGCTTATTCGAAGAAAAAGAAGATTCCTTTTTTGAGAGCATAGATACAGAATTTTTGGGTTCAACTGTAAACAAAGTTTTAATCGTTGCCGGGCTTGGAATTGGAGCCTATTTGTTAACACCTCTATTTCCTGCGGTGCGCGTGGGGACGGCCCGGATCGCTTCTAAATTCAAACAAGATGAAGATGAGCTTTAAAACAAATATCGCAGACGCTGAGATTATATCCGAATCTCTGAATGATTCCGGATTCCTGAATTTCATTGCTGAACAGGCTGAAAGACTTACAAGAAAAAATCGCGGATCCTGGGTAACGGAAACCCTCATTCTTTCCGATATGGCGAAGGACCGCTCAGCTCTTCGGGATGCGTACCGGATCAACAAAGAATCTGTTGATGCTTATTTCGGCCAGGTTGATGTTGAAAAGGTAGTTCATTCCATTGCCCCGGATGCAATCGAGCGAATCAAATATTCTCTTTCGGAACGGGCAAAAAATAATATACCGGGCCTGGTAGTCGGTGGTGTTACCGGGGCGGCGTTGGCGGCAATTATCATTCAAAAGCGGAAGAAATGATTACGACAGCTGAACTTGCAAAAACGAAGTTTGAGGGCGTGGTTCTTCCGGAACCGTACCGTGATTTTTTCGGGGAGATTCCGCCAACTTTTTCCGCGGCTATTTGGGGACCAAAGGGTTCCTTAAAATCTACGTTGTCAATAGATTTGGCATTTGTATTGGCGAATAAGCTGGGAAAGGGAATTTACTGTTCAAGTGAGGAGGGTCCCGGGCCCGCACTGAAAAATAAAATTGAACGGCTTCATGCGGATCATGACAACCTGTTTGTGTGCGACTTTGATAGCCTGGACAAATTGAAGGCTTCAATAGAGATCATTGGAGCAAAGTTCATTTTTATCGACAGCATTAGCATGAGTTACATCAAG
>JBBEBR010000021.1:0-60068 GCA_040882225.1 Balneolaceae bacterium
CTAAAATCAATACCACTATGAAATCACTTAAATCTCTCTTCGCACTCCTCGCCATTGTAACGCTTTCTTTCGGATGTGCCTCCGTAACCGATGCTTCCCTGATCGATGAGTCCACCGACCAAGCCAACACCGAAGTCCGCACCGCCGACAACGGAGTATTCAGCACCGGTAACGACGTAAAACCTATCGTAGAACGACCTGAACTTTGATCTTTTTTGGTTTCGTTTGAAGTTTTGGTAATATATTAGCCAGCTCCCATTAAATTAATAATCGGTGATGATTTCATTTGTTTTAGGATTATTCCTTCTTGTTTTACCCCCCGAGCTAGATCTTCAAAGTAAAACCACTTCCCAAAGTGAAAAATACATCACAGCCATCTTTCAGAATAAGAATGATGCTGGTGTTTATTATTGGGCTTTAACTGAGAATTTTTTCTCAAATTGCAAGGTGCAGGAAAAAATTCTTGATAGGTTAAAAAATTCCAGTTCATATAATTATTATAAAAATATAGAACTCTGTGGTAGTGAAGAGAATTCTTTTAATCGACAAAAGTTAGATATTCTAGTCGAAGTTGCTTTATCTAAAGGTTACATAAATCTTTTCGCTTATTACCTAACACAAGAGAGAGAAAAAGAAATAGCGGAGAAAAGACTTCAAGCTTACTCAAAGTTATGGAGTGAACAGAACCTTGAGTTATTGGAAGCTTTAATAAAAAGAAACCCGGTTAATCCACAAAGACTAAACGAAGAAAAAAACCAACTTTTATACCTTGGTTTGATAACCAGTCCTCATAGAGCTGAATATATAACTGAAGCCTTCTTAACTAAAGCTGTAGATATTTGGAGCATTAGTATTGAAGAGTCATCAATTAAAGACGATCTACAAAACTCTATTTTAATATCAAATTTCATAGCTGCATCTTATCTCATATATGATAATGAAAACATTTTAAAACACTATCAAAGCTTTTTAAGTAACCCTCACTTCCCCAACTCTTATTTAAAAATTAGCAGATATAATGCTATTGATTATACTCATTATATGTACGGAAACTATAATGAGTCGCTAAATATACAACGAAATTTTTCTTTACCACTTGTGGAGTATTTATCAGAAAAGGAAGAAAAACAGAAAATCCTTTCTCGCCATGGTGCCTATTTATTTGCCTTAGGAAAATATCAAGATTCAAAAGACATCTATGAGCAACTTCAACTAGAATCGGATTCAACTACAGCCAATTATACTCTCTTTAATAATTTAGGTATTAACTATTTAAAACTAGGTGAAAAGAATCAATTTCTAAAGTTGCAGTTTAGAGCTCTGTCTGAAAATATTTCTAACTATAACAGTCTTCTAAGCATCTACAGAAACCTTTTTATTTACTATTCTTCTATAAAGGATATTGACACAGCTCTTTTATATATAGAAAAAGCCAGGAATGTTGCTCAGGAAAATTCAGATAAGCTCGAACTGGCCCGCATTGAATCATATTTGGGTACTTTTTATTGGAGCACTTATAAAGATTATGAAAAAGCTCTCTATTATTTTTCCGAAGCCGAAAAGGAGATTTCTTTTGAAGAGCATTATGAAGCATATCGGGATCTATTAATCGGAAAAGGTGAAATACTATTAGAAATTGATTCGCTTCGTTCCGCTAAATCTGCAATCGCCTTATTAAAACATACTACTCTTCAAAAATCTGATTCCCCTGCTTACTTACATTCACTGATTCTTGAAAGCCTCTACTTTTTAAAAAAGAGGAAAATTGATGATGCCGAAAAGATTTTAAATGAAATTAAAATTTATTCTCTTGAAGATTTGGATTTCGAGCTTTTAACAAAATACTATACAGTTAAGGCAGATTATCTTTATAAATCAGGTCATCTCAGAAAGGCTATTAAAGAATTAAATCCTGTGATTACTCAGGTTATCGATCGTGCTAAAAATAGTACTGATTCACAAGCAGGTTATTGGACGGTTGAGGATGAGTATCTCGATGCTATTAGCTTGATGGTTAATATGCTTACTGAAAATAACGATTTTGGTGAGGCGTTAAATCTCTTAGATCAACTTAAAACTATCAATGATGCCTCTCTTTATAATAGTCCGTTGATTAAAGCTTCTAAACTCTCTGAGCAGGATTTAGCAGAAGAGAAAAGGTTAAACGACCAATTGCAGGGGTTGAGAAAGCAGTATTTGAATTCTTCAGAAGAAAACCGACTTGCTTTAAAAACCCAAATAGACCGCACTTCTGCTGCTCGTGAAGAAATCTTAAGCACGGTTAATCTTGCCAAACAAAAACCTCTCTCTCCTGTCTGGGCTATTCAGAGAACTTTACAAGAGGATGAGCTGCTGCTTCATTTCACAGAAATTGGATCCGTTTTATATATGACCCAATTATCATCCAGAACCATAGAAATTCAAAGCCATTCTCTGGATAAAGAAAGTCAGGAGTATCTAACAAGCACGGCTGACAACATTGCCTCCGGTAAAACAAACCTGCAGGAACTATACTCCATTTATAAAAAATTGGGATTGGAAAACCTTCCAAAGGGAATTAAGCAAATAACCGTAATTCCCGACAATTATTTGTACCGAATTCCGCTTGAAATTTTACCTTCCCAAAAACCTGCTTCTCCGGTGAGCTATGGTAGTGCCAAATATATGATAGAGGATTATCATTTTAGATACTTTACATCTCTTCAGGAGTTCGAAAATAACAGGAGGTCTGCCGAATCTTTTAGCACTGATGATTTTTCAGCTTTCGCAATTTCAGATTTTAGTGACGTCACCCTGTTAGACCTACCTTCTCTTCCCTTTGCAACATCTGAGGCTAATAGCATCAGTACAGCCTTATCTTCATTCACTGAGAAAAATATTTATACCGGAAATTCAGCCACCAAACATACTTTTTTAGATAAAGTTACCTCCTCAAGAATGGTGCATGTGGCAACGCATAGTGAAGTCTCGGAGCAGGATCCTTTATTTTCTACCATCTACCTGAAAGGGAATTCTACTACAGATTCTCTTGAATCTGACCAGGCTCTGTATGCTTATGAGTTATTCAATACTTCTCTGAATAGCGAATTTATCATGCTAAATTCATGTAGTTCTGGTTCAGGAACTTATATGCAGGGTACCGGGATAATGGGGATAAGCAGGGCTCTAAGGTATGCCGGTGCAAAAAGCCTGGCACTTAATTTGTGGTCGGTGAATGATAAAGTGGCTTCTATCTTCGCCACAGACTTTTATTCTTTTATCAATAGTGGTGAGACAAAAAGTGAGGCGATTCGGCAGGCAAAATTAAATCAACTACGTTCTGCAAATGCGAATCCTCATTTTTGGGGCGCTTACATGATGATTGGAAATCCATCACCTATGATAAATAAACCTGCAAAACCCTACTTATTATACTCGTTATTAGGTACTACTATTGTACTTGCCGGTTTTGCAACACGGAAAAATGAAGCCGAAAAAATCAGTTAACGCACGTTTTGCAGAGCGTCTATATAAGTTTTTGCAACCCGGCTATACGCACCATTCAACTCATATGCCTTTTGAAAGGTATTTTCTGCTTCTGGCAATCTTTCTAACTGAAAATAAGCATTGCCTAAAAACCAATAGCTTCTCTCAAGCGTTAAAACATTGATACCTTCTTGTTGCGCTACAAGTTCGAAGCTTTCAATTGAAGCGGCATAATCACCAGAATTATACTGAATAGAGCCTAAACTTAAAGCGATATCAGCTCGGAGCTGAGCGTCGGTAGATTCTTTAAGCTCGCTTTCAAGTAAAGCCACGGCTCCATCAACATCACCATCTGTAGCCAAGCGTATAGCGCGACGGATTACTTCGCTTGTTACCGTTTCTGATATTCCGGTTACATCACGCACTACATCAAGGCCGATATCAGAGATGGGACTTACCATCTCATTGCCTGAAGAACTGTAGTTTAAAATTCCCGCAATACTCACTATCACAAAAACTGCGGCCGCAGCGGCATATCGGGCAACTTTTTGAAAGGTGAAGATTTTGGATTTTTCCTGAGACTCTTCTTTCTGATCAATTACTGCTTTCAGGTTTACTACGCTTTTCATATAGTCTAAATAGTAGCCGTCCTGAATCAGTTCAATCCATAACTCATCTATTTCTTCTGTCGTTAATATACCATTAACATACAGGTCGATTTTCTTCTCCAGCTCTTTATTTACTTTACTTTCTATCATTTTTTCGAATTATAAAATTACCTATCTCTATTGCAGAACCCACAAAACTCAGCACTTTTTTATCTGCTGAACTTTACCGTCTCTACGAAGTTATTTTACCCATTTTTCCTTCGTCTACTATATAAGAGTTACCAACCCCTAATTTGTTACAAAGTTATTTCTTTTTTTTAAAGTATTTTTCTTCTCTTTAAATAAGAGATATTCTGTACTCTATTATCCGTGGAAGGATACCAATTTCAATTTCTGATTATATGCAACAGTACTTTACGCTTTTATTGATTATCGCCCTTACCGGAATATCCTGCACAAATGAAATACATTTAGAAGGCACACTTGATTATTCGGACAATACAACGTTAACGATTCATGAATTCCCCATTCATTATAAATATTCTCCAGTAAAAAAAGATACTATTTCTGTTTCTGAAGATGGCTCTTTCTCTATATCTGTTCATACCGATTCCCAATCAGTTGCCTATCTGGAAATGGATGACAAAAGCTATCCATTAATTTTAACCCCTGGAGAAAATCTTTTTATCTCTATCTCCCGAGCTGATTTTCCTTCCAATACTCAAATAAAGGGATATCCGGATAAGTGGAATGAAAATTTTATCGCTTATTTAGAGGCAATTCGTGGATTCGAATCTCAGATAACTGAAGAAGTTGAGAAAATAAAAGTTGGAAAAAAGCACAATTTGCTCTCCTTAAGCAAAAGGAAGTACGAGTTGGCCAGTCAATTTCTCGCCAATACTCCACTTCACATATATTATCAAAAAGCAGTGGGCGAATATTTAGTATATAAGGTTCGGGCAATAGAATATAATGCGCGAAATTTCAAGAATTTTGATGCAGATTCTGCCCGATCCGAAGTTTTTAAAGAGGCAAAAGAATTGCAGTTTTTTAGTGAAGAATCTTTAAAAGCTCAGCGGGCAGGTATCAGAGATTTTAGCCATTATTATTCCCGTACTTTTGGTATTTATGATAGTGTGAAGCATACCTATGAAAAGGATTTAGCCGAATATGACATCAAAAAAATCGCCTACGAGGAACTGAATGACAAACGGCTTCAGGTTTTAGAGCACATTACAGACCGGAATGTACTCGCTTATGCTGAAATGTATCTTGTTGCTGAACGCATCGGGGAACAGTCACTGGAAATAGCCACTCCCAGCTATCTGCAATATTTAAACGATTATTCTGATTTCCCTGAGTACACTACATTTTTGACTTATTTCTACGAGGAAATTAAGACGGTTTCCCCGGGCGAACCAGCGGTTGCTTTCTCACTTCCTGATTTAGAAGGAAACCTCCATACCATGGAAGAATATCGCGGAAAATTTGTATTGCTTGATTTCTGGGCCGGCTGGTGTATTCCCTGCCTCGATGAATTCCCATATATGAAGGACATCTATAAAAAATATTCTCGCGATGAGCTCGAAATATTAGCCATCTCAACCGAAGCGGATAGTCTTATTTGGGTTCAGGATATCAACCGATTTGATAATCCCTGGCAGCAACTTTATGGTGGTAAAGCCTTCGAACAGGAAACCTTTAAAGCTTACAAAGGTGGTGGAATTCCCTTCTATATATTAGTGGATCCTGATGGGAAAATCTCCCGTTATAACGATATCCGGCCTTCTTTCAATTTTGAAACCGTATTAGACAGCCTCCTGCTGCAGTATAATTTATCTTTGTAATAGCTTCGGATAAAGACCTGCACTAAGTTTTGTGGCATTTTATAACGGACATCATATTAAAAAATCAGTTGTAAATTTTAAGAATTCTGCAAACAATACACATGTAATATACATATATTTCTTCCTGTTGTTAATCTCCAATTATGATTTATGGAAGGGCTAAGAATTTACCAGGGAGGAAGTGTCAAGAAGCAGAAAAACAAGGTGGAATTCTCCCGAAAAATGGAGACCGGATTTCCCTCACCAGCAGCCGATCATCTTGAAAATGCCCTGGATTTAGAAGAGTTAATTGTGCAGCGCCCGTCGGCAACGTTTTATGTAAGGGCGGAAGGCAACGCTATGAAGTCATCGGGAATTTGTGATGGCGACATTTTAGTGGTTGACCGTTCTGTTCATGCCACTAATGGGAATATTGTGATTGCCGCCGTTGATGAGGAACCGCTGATCAGAAGGCTGGCTAAAAAAGGAAGCAGGTTTTACTTGCTATCTGATGACCCAAAATTTGAACCCATTGTCATTCACCATGAAATGAATTGGATGATTTGGGGTGTGGTTTCGTGGGTTATTCATCGTTGTGGAGGAGAAAATGAGTAATTCCAAAGACAGAAAAATCCCGATGCGGTCTCGGATTAAAAAAAACCGCACCATTTACGCGATGATAGACTGCAATAATTTCTATGCTTCCTGTGAGCGGGTATTCAACCCTTCACTAAATGGCAAGCCAATTGCTATTTTGTCTAATAATGATGGCTGCGTAATCGCACGGTCGGAAGAAGCCAAAGAAGCCGGAGTGCCCATGGGAGCACCGGAATTTAAATACCGGCAGCTTTTCAAAGAGAAAGGAGTCGTAGTTCGCTCATCCAATTATCCCTTGTATGGAGATATGTCGCACAGAGTGATGACAGCACTCCGTAATTTAACGCCCAACATTGAAGTCTATAGTATTGATGAAGCTTTTGCTCAACTTTCTACTGGATTATATCCCAGCCTGGAAGAATATGGGCGATTCATTAAAGAAACTATTTTTAAATGGACAGGAATACCTGTTTCGGTTGGTATAGCGCCAAGTAAAACTTTAGCCAAAATTGCTAACGAAACCGCTAAAAGAAACGTCACCTACAACGGCGTATTAAATGTTTGCAACTACTCCGAACTTGATTCCATTCTTGAAAAAACTCCCCTAAAAAAAATTTGGGGAATTGGACAGAATCTCACCATCAGGTTAAACAAGTACGAAATTAAAACCGCTCTCGATTTAAAAAATACCATCAGCAACAAAAAATGGGTTCGCAAGCATCTAAATGTAACCGGGTTACGAACCGTGCTTGAGCTTAATGGCTTTGCATGTATGAAATTGACCGAAGGCTTTGACAGCCGCAAAGGAATCGTCTGCTCCCGAATGTTCGGAAAGCCACTATATGATTTGGTGGAAATTCAGGAAGCTGTTTCCACTTACGTAACCCGGGCGGCAGAAAAATTACGCGCGCAACAATCTGTGGTCTCAAGTTTGCAAGTTGTTCTGATTGGAGACAAATACAACAATCTGAAAGGTAAATATCAATATGGGGCCGCATTTCCTTTAAAAGTCGCAACCGCGCATACCCCAACCTTGATAGAGATTGCTAAGGTTCTAACCAAAGATCTTTATTTACCGGAAACCAAATACAAAAAAGCAGCGATAATTTTCACCGGGATAGTACCGGACAGTGAAATTCAAATGGATTTATTTGATCCAGATTTATACACGCAAAAGCAACATCATCTTATGGAGTGTATGGATCGGATAAATACAAAGTATGGAAGAAATTCGGCCGTTTTCGCCGCTACAGGTTTACACAAAGAGAAAGGTGTTCGTAACAAATGGACTATGAATCAGCATTTTCTCAGCCCTCGTTATACTACAAGGTGGGATGAAATTATGACGGCAAAAACGAAATAATCTGTTCCCCCGCTAAATAATCCTTTATCCCATAAAGAATTTGAGTACTATTTCCGCTCGTTACTGACCGCGGGAACCTAAGAAGCTCATTTTATGCTATTTTTGATGAACCATTAACCAAAAAATTTTATGTCTTTATTGTTGATTGCTCCAAACCGGGATATGAATCCGCTTAAGGAAGCTTTGCTTGAAAAAGACCCAAACCTTGATGTGGAGTTATGGCCAAAAATCAAAAAAAGAGAGAGCGTAACTTTTGCCGTAAGCTGGAAACATCCCAAAAATGGATTAGGAGATTATCCTAATTTGAAAGCCGTTTCATCTTTAGGGGCTGGCGTTAATCATTTATTAAATGATGAGAATATTCCCGAATCAGTAAAACTTTGCCGAATCATCACCTCTTCCCTGCAATCTGAAATGGCTGAATATGTATTGAATGCTATTACCAATTACCGGCTGCACACACTGAAGTATTTCGAGCATAAAAAAGCCGGAGATTGGAAAATCCATACATCAACCCCAAAAAAAGATTGTGCCGTTGGGATAATGGGGCTCGGTGAAATGGGGAAAACAACGGCTCAATTGCTGACTTCTAATGGGTATTCTGTAAATGGATGGGCTAATTCCCACAAAAGAATCCCAAAGATCACCTCTTTTGCAGGAAAAGAAGACCTGAATAATTTTTTAGCCGCTTCCAACATCCTGGTATGTTTGCTGCCGCTTACCGAAGAAACGGAAGGAATTTTAAACCTGGAGGTTTTTAAGAAGCTAAAAAAACCATCGTATCTCATCAATGTTGGGCGGGGCGGACATTTGGTTGAAGAAGATCTTATCTATGCCTTAGATACAAATGCCTTAGATGGCGCCTGCCTTGATGTATTTGAAACAGAACCGTTGCCTGCAAATCATGTATTCTGGAACCGGCCAAATATAATGATAACCCCGCACGTAGCGGCCATCACACCGGCTAATGAAGCGGCTGCAATTATTGTAGAAAATTATAAGCGGGCTTTATCAGGAATGGAATTAATAAATGAAGTGAGCCGCGAGAAGGGGTATTAGTCCTTAATTTTTGTTTGGGCAGAGCCACTTGATGGTGCGCTTGGTAAGGACTTTCCGTAAAATTTAGATGCACCTTCTTCTGTCCTCCTGGCCATAATCTTATTTCCATTTGCAAAATTACTATTTGAATTAGTCTTTTCTTTAAAAACCCATTTACTACTTCCTGAGTAGCCACTATTAGTAGGTCTATATCCAAACTTTTTCATTTTACTCCTCATTTTGTTCTGGTACTTCAAAGAGTTCTATATGTGTATATTCGCTTTTCCTAATCAATAACCCTTTACTAAACGGTATAGGTTCACCAAAAGTACCATCTTCTTTAATATTATAAAGAATTTCGAGATATAAATCACCATCATTCGGATGTGATCCGGCATAAGAATTATCAGACCACAAGCCACCAATTACATCTCCTTCATTCAGATGTACTATCATGAATAAAGAATCATTACTATCAAAAAAATAATCCCACGTGCTTGGATATGGAATTTTAATTTTTTTTGTTATCCATTTTGACCTAAAAATAGTAGTTAGCAACCAAGGCCATAATGCGGGACAAATAAAAAGAAACAAAATTAGAAGTAGCCAAATTAGCAGGAATGAATCTCTTACCTTATCGTAAAAAAATAAAATTGGAAAAAGAATAGCTAAGTTAAAACTACTATAGAAAAATGCTTGCAGAAATACATCTGACCAACTGATTTCTTTTGCAGGCATCAGCAATCTGTAAACTTGCATAGAAACAAGACCTGGTAAAGCAAAAACTATAAGTAGTTCTATTTGATCTAAACTTTGTGGCATGATTGAATAAATGGATATTATTATTCAATAACTATTGCAAAATTCGGATTAGTGCATATCCTATCCATACAAAAAACAATCCTAACATTACCTGTACACCTATATTAAAAAAGCCAAATAGTAGCTCCCCGTTTTTCCAAAGCAAAAAAGATTCATGACTGAAGGTGGAAAAAGTAGTAAAGCCGCCTAAAATTCCTACAAATATAAAGAGACGTATTTCGGGGCTAATCCAGGATTTGGCTTCAAATAAACCGGCTAATGACCCAATCAAAAAACAACCCAACAAATTTACTATGGTAGTTCCGTAGGGATAGGAGCTGTCGGGAAATTGAGCCTGAGCTAAAACTGACAACATATATCTTCCTGAAGCGCCGATAAAACCACCCGCTCCAACCGACAATATTTTCATCAGGTCAAAATTCATTCCTAAATTTTTACCTGATGAATCCAGCCGTGGCGATCCTCTTTTCTCCCATACTGAATGTCTGTTATCTCATCAAAGCATTGTTGAGCGAACTTACCCGGCTTTTCCCGATCAAGTTCAATGGTTCTGCCATTATGCTCAATCAATCCCACAGGCGAAACAACAGCGGCTGTTCCTGAACCGAACACTTCTTTCAGGCTTCCATCTTCATAAGCGGCGAAAACTTCATCAAGAGAAATTTTACGCTCCTCTACATTTAGTCCCCATTCTTTTGCCAGCGTAATGACAGACCTTCTGGTAATTCCCGGTAAAATGGAACCATTTAAAGCCGGGGTTATCAGCGTGTCGCCAATAAGGAAGTGGATATTCATGGTGCCAACTTCCTCAATATATTTTTGCTCTTTCGCATCCAGCCAAAGAACCTGTGTATAACCTTGTTCCCTCGCTTTTTTAGCCGGTAAAAAACTTGCTGCGTAATTTCCGGCTGTTTTAACATTCCCAACTCCGCCGACAACCGCCCTCACATATTTCTCGGATGTAGTAAGTGATACCGGGTTAAATCCTTCTGGATAATAAGCCCCAACCGGTGAAGTGATAATGTGATAGGAAAACTTGTCGGAAGAACGAGCTGCCAAAAGATCATCGGAGGCAAAAATAAATGGCCGGATATATAAAGCTGTACCTGATTTTTTAGGAATCCATTTTTGATCTAAACGAATAAGCGTTTCCAGAGCTTTTATAAAAGTTGGATAATGGGTTTCAGGGATGCAAATTCTTCGGCAGGAATTATTAAAACGCTCGTGGTGGTCGTCTGGGCGAAAAATGTTAACGGTATTCTCATCAACATAAAAAGCTTTCATTCCTTCAAAAACCGCTTGTCCATAATGCAAAACATTCATGGCTGGGGTAATTTGGAAAGGGCCATAGGGTTCTATGGTCGGTTCTTGCCATTTTTCATCGGCAAATTCTCTTATAAACATGTGATCGGAGAACTTTCGCCCAAACACCAGGTTTTCAAAATCTACTTCATGTATACGGCTTTTTGTCACCGTTTGTACTTTTATATCGGTATTAACTAATTGGTTCATCATGCATTTAAAATAAGAGCTTTCAGCACAAATAATAATTCCGCAGGGCTTAATTGTGCATTTATTTTCAAAATACTTCCATCACCCCGTACTCTGCATCGCCGCGGCAATACCATTTATATTCAGGAATAAAACTTCGGTCAATTTTTCCTTTTGATCTTCGCTTTCAGCGTTTTTCCATCGTTTCAATAAATCTGATTGAATGATGTTCAGAGGATATGTAAAGGGATTTCTGAACAGAATTGAGCGCTGAATTACTTTATTGTGGTCCAGTACCTTTTCCATGCCCGAAATTTGTGTAATGAGCTTCTCTGTCTGAACAAAATTATCTGCTATTTTACTATGAAATTTAGATTCTGTTGGATTATACAAACCAGAAGTAGGCAGGTGAGTTCTGGCCATTTCACGCTGCGAATTATTCAAAATGGTTTTAAAAAACGTCCATTCTTCGAACCATGTTTTCAGCACCTTTTCTGCATTTTTATTTTTACTGATGATAGATTCAATTCCGGTTCCAATTCCATACCAACCCGGCACATTATAGCGCACTTGTGTCCACGCGAAAACCCAGGGAATAGCCCGAAGATTTTCAAAAACCATAGAATCAGAAGAACCACGAGAAACCGGGCGTGATGCAATCGGAAGCTTACCAATATGTTCAATAGGAGTAATATCAGAATACCAACTCCAGAAATCTGAATCATCGATCAATTCGCGATAAGCATTCATACTGGTTTGGGCAATTTCCTCCATTATCTCTTTTTCTTCAGAGCCGCTCAAATAACCTGAAGATTCAGAGTACTGAGCCATAGTAACTTTTGCCATCGCGTGTACAATTTGCTCCAAGTGCCGGTGCGTGATAGACGGAAGGGAATATCGAAACGAAATTACCTCGCCCTGTTCGGTAAACCGAATTTTGCCATTATTCGCCACCGCCGGCATTGCGATTATCGCCTGATTCGACTGCCCGCCTCCTCGGCCTACCGTTCCTCCACGGCCATGAAAAAGCCTGAAATCTATCTCGTATTTCCGGCAGACGGAGCCCAGCTCGTATTGAGCTTTATCCAGCGCCCAGTTTGCCATCCAGTAGCCGCCATCTTTATTACTGTCAGAATATCCCAGCATAATTTCCTGAAAATCATTCCGCGACTTCAAATGCTTCGCAAAAAGATCATGCTCAAACATTTGTTTCATCAACTCACTGCTCTTTTCAAGATCTTCAATGGTTTCAAAAAGCGGCACAATATCAAAAGGGCAGTCTACTTTCTTGCCAGAATATCTCCATAATCCACTTTCTTTAGCTATCAGCATTACTTCGAGCATGTCACTTACGCCGTGGGTCATGCTGATGATATAACTCCCAAAAAGCTGATCGTCTAATTCCAGCATATCCCGAATTTCCCCAAAAACCGTTGTTACACGATTGGCGACTTCCGAACGAGAAACATTTGGCGGGCAAAGCGGCCGCGGGTTAGAAAGTTCCGCAACTAAAGCTTCGATTTTCTCTTCTTCGCTAAGCTCCGAATAATTATCCAAAACATGTGCAATGGAAAACAGCTCTTCCACCGTTTCCTCGTGTAAACCGCTGTGCTGACGCACATCCAGAGCGCTTAAATGAAAACCAAATGTTTGTGCGCGAATAATCAAATCTTGCAATTTACCTTCCTGAGATAAACCTGTAAGCCCATTTTCAATTAAACTGCTCTTTATAACTTCTAAATCCTCAATAAAATCAGCACTTTTATACACCTGTGAAGCTGTTAAAATCTCCTGCTTATCTTCTTGCAAAGCATCCAGCAAGTACTGAATCTTGTGCATAATATGAGTCACTTTACGGCGATAAATCTCATGCTTATACCGGCGATTATATCGCTCCGAAAGTGGAAAATTTTTCTCATCCTGCCTGATGGATTTCTCCAACTCTTCGGAGAAATTTGCCTGCTTATCCGAAACGCTCAGATACCGGCGAAGCTCGTTCAATTCCTCCAGGTATAATCCCAAAACCGTTTTTCTCTGCTCAATTACAGTAGCCCAGGTCACATCAGAAGTCACATTAGGATTCCCATCGCGGTCACTCCCAATCCACGAGCGATATCTCAACACAATGGGAATCTCTGCCCGCTTTCCATAATAGGTATCAAATGCCTGACGGATATCACGGTATAAAACAGGAATGGAATCCCAGATAGAATGGGTAAAGTAGAATAACCCATTTTCCACCTCATCTTCCACCGATAACCTTTCCGAGCGAATTTCATCAGTCAATAAAAGCACATTCAGCTGATTTAAAATTTCCCGGTGCAAATCTTTCTGTTCATCTGGGGTGATGTCATCATCGCCCAGCCGGCTTATCATGGAAGAAACTTCCTGCTGCCTCATTAGCACACTTCGGCGGCGCGCTTCCGTAGGATGCGCCGTAAACGTAGGCTGAATATCCATTTGATGAAAAACATTCAGCGCTTCTTCAAAAGTATAACCCGCGGCTTTCATTCGGTAAACGGCTTCCGCGATACTTTCTTTTCGTGGTGATTCTTTCGTCTCATCAAACTCCCGGCTTCGATTTACCCGGCTGATTTCATGCTGTTCGAGGGAATTCACCAAGTGGAAAAAAGTGCTGTACATCCTTAAAATTTCCTTAATCTCATCCAGAGAAAGTGAGGCTATTTGGGATCGGATATCGGTAAGGGTTTTTGAATCGCCATCATCCAAAGCACGCGAACTTAATGCGGGAAGAGTTCCGAGTTTTTCGACAAAATTTTCGCCATATTTTTCGGCGGCGAGTTCTTCGAGAATTTCAGTTAAATTAATAATTCGCTTTGACAGGCTCTGACTAATGCCGCTACTTTCAGCAAGTTTACTTACCGTTGTTTTCCAATGCATGGATAATTCTTGTTTGAGTAATTTAGAGTTTGATTAAAAAGTTAAGGTAAAAATAATAATTCTCTTTATTTCCTGATAATCGTTCATTTCAAAAAACATGAAAAATAAAACGCGTTGCGGTTGGGCTGAAGGACAATTTGAACAGTATATAAAATACCATGATGAGGAATGGGGAGTTCCCGTGCATGACGATAAAACTCATTTTGAGTTTCTGATTCTTGAAGGTGCGCAGGCCGGACTCAGCTGGTCTACCATTCTGAAACGCCGGGAAGGCTATCGTTCCGCTTTTGCCAATTTTGATCCAAAGAAAGTTGCCGCATTCGATGAATCTAAAATACAGGAACTGTTACAGTTTGAAGGCATCATCAGAAATAAACTAAAAGTGAGGGCGGCGGTGAAAAATGCTCAGCTCTTCCTCGATATTCAGAAAGAATTCGACAGTTTTGATGATTACATCTGGCAATTTGTGGGCGGAAAACCCATCATCAACCAATGGAAAAACATGAAAGAAGTACCCGCCGCCACCAAAGAGTCGGATGCTTTGAGTAAAGATTTAAAAAAGCGAGGGTTCAAATTTACCGGAAGCACCATCATGTATGCACACATGCAAGCCTGTGGCCTTGTGATGGATCATATTATAGGATGTTTCAGGTATGATAAATTAGTAAAAAAATGATTGGTTCTTGAATTCTTCCAGTTGTAATTGTTATTTCATCTCCTTATTTAAAAGCCACTTACCGATTCTTCGGATCATATGTTTGGAAAGGTAAATTGAAAATAAATAGGTGAAAAAATGCATCGTACAGTTACAGGAATCATTTTATCTCTGCTGTTGGTTTCTCCTTTAGCTTTTAGTCAGTCTAATGGTATCTCTCTCGAATTAATTGCAGAAACCAAAGACAAATCTCTGTTATCTCAGGTGGTTTCTGCCGATCTCATCACAAAGCCAGAAGATAGACTTCGCATTTATATCGCTGATGTTTTTACACCTGCAGTTCTGATACTGGAAAAACAAGAGAACGATTTAGTGGTTATAAATCAATTGGGCCGGGATGGGAAAGGGCCAGGCGAATTTGTGGAAATTAATGCTCTCCAAATAATGCCGGATAATAACCTAATGACTTACGACAGAAATCTGGGAAGAGTAACCGTTTTTAACCTTGAAATGGAAAAAATGGAGTATACCTTTAGCTTAAGGTCGGCAAGTTTCCCGATGAATTTTTATGCGGCTGGAGTTCAGCAGCCTATTTTTTACGCGCGGGCAGAACCTTATTTTAGCGACTCGGATGCCACTGACATGAAGCGAACTATCCAAATGCAAAAATATGATGCAGAAGGAAATCTGTTGAACGATTCAGTTTTGGTAAAACCGTCAAATGACGCGTTTATATTTCAAGACCGTGGAAGTATGGCGGTAAATCCTGAACCTGTTTGGGGTAACAAAAGCATTTTCAGGTTTTACCGGGAATACATTTACTATGCCTGGGGTGATAATAGTTCCGTAGAAGTGTATTCCGCAAATGGTGAAAAACTACCTTCTATATCTTTAAATCTGCCTCGGCTGCCTATCACAAACGATGACCGAAAACGTGCGCTCGATTTTGAAGCTTTTATGATGGACAAAAGGAAAAGAACCATAAAAGATGAGTTTTTAAAGAAAATGCCTGACGATTATTGGCCATGGCTTCAAGATTTCTTTGTAGATGACAAAGAAAGATTTTGGATTGGAATGCCACATCATCTAAAAGAAAACACCAGGAATTGGCGGATTCACGACATGAAGGGAAATTTTATAGATGAAGTTACCTTGCCAGCTAACTTTACGGTGCACCAGATAAAAAAAAATTATATAGTAGGCGAACTTTTTAATTTCAAAAGATTCAGGTCTTCTGTTCAGCTATATAAAATTCACGAATGATTACTAAATAGCTCAGAATACCACGCCCTTATTTTTCAAGATTTTCCAGCCACGGTTTAACAAAATCATCCACATATTTTACCGCGAAATCGGCGCGTTCAAGCATAGCGGAAGCTACTGCAGAACGAGCTCCGGATTTACAATGCACCATAACTGGTTTGTCTTTTGGAACTTCGTTAATTCTGTGCAGCAAACGGGTGTGTGCAATATTAATGGCTTCAGGATGATGGCCTTCATCAAATTCTGATTGTTTTCGAACATCCAATAAATAAGCCTCTTTATTTGCAAGGTATTCATCGACCTTTTTAAAGTCGATGGTTTCGGTGGTAAATAATTCACCGCCTTTCTCAGCAAATTCCCGGAGTTGGATTGGAGTCGCAAATCCCTTCACATTATCAAGCCCAATCCTGATCAAATCCAAAACAGCCTCTTCTACCTTCTCTTCTTCAATTATGAGATAAATATTTTCGTCTTCTCTCACATAAGAACCAGCAATGGTATTGAATTGCTTATTGAAAGGCGATAGCAACGAGCCCTGAATATGACTATCCATAAACTCTTTTCGATTTCTGGTATCGATAATCACTGAATTATTTAGCCGGACTTCACCAATCATCATCTCAATGGAAACTTGTTTCGGTTGGGGAATTCCACCAAGTACTTTAGGCCCTTTTTTGTTGTCCCTTTTCATTCGGGAAAAATAGAGTGGGGGTTCTGGCTGTCCGTCCAGAATGTATTTAGTGAAATCCTGTTCACTAATCGCGGCTTTAATCGAGTTATTAAAACGCTGCTCATATCCCACGGTAGATTCCGGCACTGCGCTCAGCGCTTTTCCACAGGCGCTTCCCGCTCCATGCCCCGGCCACAATTGCAGGTACTCCGGCATCTCCTTGAATTTTTGAAGTGAATGATAAAGCACTTTCGCAGATTCTTTCATCGATCCGTTTTTTCCGGCGGCGGTTTCCAGTAAATCCGGCCGGCCAACATCACCCACAAAAACAAAATCACCTGATAAAATACCCATTGGTTCGTTTGTGGCAGCACCATCAGCCACTAAAAAACTTACGTGCTCAGGGGTGTGACCCGGAGAATACAGCGTTCTAAAATGAATATTTCCTATCGAAAAACTGTCCCCGTCTTTCAGTAACTGATGCTGATATTCACTATTAACAACCCATTCATATTTCCAGTCTTTGTCGCCTTCATCCGAGACAAAAATCTTCACGCCTTCTTCTGCAAATTCCCGCAAGCCGGATAAATAATCAGCATGAATATGTGTTTCGGCGGCGGCTACAATTTTCAGCTTATTCTCTTTAGCTACTTTTTTGTAGCGGTCAATATCTCGCATCGGATCAATAACTATTGCTTCACCCGTAGCCTGACAACCAATCAGGTAAGCGTATTGCGCAAGTTTATCTTCAAAAATCTGCTTAAAAAACATGTATAAATTATCCTCTAATCCGTTTCATATTATCAATTCTAAAGTGGAGTTTTAACTATTTGGCTTCAAACCCCGCATTAACGAGAGATTCAAACCCGCCCACATTGTAGACGTTTGTAAATCCGCTATCTGCCATTATTGATGCGGCCTTTCCACTTCTGCTACCTGTTCTGCAATACAAATAGTAAGTCTCCTGTTTATTCAGGCTTGCCAGTTTATCTTCAAATATACCGGAAATTAAATCGAAATTATGGTCGGCAATTTTTAGATGACCGCCTTCATATTCTCTCTGCGTTCGCACATCAATTACAGTTCCCGGGTTTTTCTGATGAGCCTGTTTAAAAGAATCCGGGGGCATTAAAGAAGTTCCCTTTTTAGCTGATGTTAAATATAAAACAGCCAATGCTGCCAAAATAAGTACTATTACCGTAAGTATCGTTTTCATTTTTGGGGTGATTTTTCTGCTTATGAACCAAGAGTTTGTTCTATTTTATGAAGTCTTTCCTGAATATCCATTAGCATATGGATAATAATGATGTGTGTTTGCTTCGCATCAATTCCTACTACACTTTGTTCACTTGCAATCATGTTCTCTATTTCTGAATATAAATTGTCGGGTATATTATGTTCCATTTTTTATTTAATGAAGGTGAAAAGAGCCTGTAAAGTAGATAAGCTCTAAACAAAACCAAAAATCATTTAGAAACCTTTCATCAGAATTTTGGCATTTAATTGATTTGCTAACCATCTATAAAAACATCATCTTCTCGGACAAACTATCACTAAAGCTTATACATTATGAAATCTGTTGGAAAAAATATAACCGCAGCTTTTCTGATACTGTTTTTTGCTTGTAACCTTGGGGCGGTACAGGCACAGTATTTAGAAGAATTTGAAGAGAAAGTTACAGAGTTTACGCTCGACAATGGCCTCCATTTTATAGTAATTGAGCGGCATGATGCGCCCGTCGCAAGCTTTTATACTCAGGTAAATGTAGGGGGAATTGATGAACCGATGGGTAACACCGGCATCGCACACATTTTTGAACACCTTGCCTTTAAAGGCGATTATTATGTTGGCACTACCAACTGGGAAGAAGAGAGTAAAGTAATCGCAAAAATGGACGAAATTTACAAGTCTTGGCTCTATGAGTCTTATAAGCCCAATCCTGATACCTCACTTATGAGTGAAAAATGGGATGAATTTCAGGCTTTACAGGAAGAAGCAAAATCATACGTAGTTAATAACGAGTTTTCGCAGATTGTGGACAGAAATGGCGGAACCGGTATGAATGCAAGTACACGATGGGATTTTACAGATTACTTCTACAGCCTTCCATCAAACAAAGTAGAGCTTTGGTTTAGCCTTGAAGCAAGTCGTTTTCAGCAGCCCACCTATCGCGAGTACTATGTAGAAAAAGAAGTGGTTAGGGAAGAACGGCGAATGAGAACTGAATCAAACCCCTTTGGCCAGTTACTTGAGGATTTTCTTTCTGTTGCTTTTACCGCCCACCCCTATGGCCGGCCAATTGTTGGGTGGAATTCTGACATCACGGCTTCAACTATCGAAGACGCACAAAATTTCTACGAAAAATATTATGTACCGGATAACATCACCTTTGGAATTTCCGGCGATGTTGATCCAGATCAAATCAAAAAATTAGCCGAAGAATACTTTGGTGATATGCCCGGGAAGGGTAAAATAGCGCCACCAGTTACAACCATAGAACCTGAGCAGAGAGGTGAGCGCAGACTCAGTATCGTAGGAAATTCTCAGCCTCTGATGTTGATTGGGTATCATTCAGTTTCTGGTAGTCATAAGGATTATGAGCCGCTTGTTTTATTAGGCAGAATTCTTAGTTCTGGCCGTACTTCCATCCTATACAAAAGTCTTGTAGAGGAGCAAAAAATGGCTCAGCAAATCCAAAACTTTGAAGGCATTCCCGGTACAAGATATCCCGGTTTGCTGCTTTCTCTATATGTTCCAAATTCCGGAGTTAACGTGGATTCTCTTGAGCACAAGGTTTATGAAGAAATTGACTCAGTGAAAGAAGGCTCTATTACCCAGGAACAGTTAGACCGGGTTCGTACAAATTTACGCGCCGGCATCATTCGCGGACTGGCAAATAACACAGGCCTTGCCTCCAATTTTGTAAACACTCATGTTGCTCAGGGCGACTGGCGAGATGTTTTCAAACAGCTGGACAGGTATAGTGCCGTTACGCTCGAAGATCTACAGAGAGTTGCCAAAACCTATTTGGTGGAAAAACACCGAACAGTAGGTGTAACTGTTCACTCAGGTTCCTGATTAATCGATTCAAAACTTAAATAAATCACTATGAAACGTTCTTTATTACTTTCAATAATGCTTTTAATGACGGTTTCTGCCATAGGTCAGAAACAACACGATGAGCTGGTTTTTCCCGAGCTAAATGAATTTGAAAAAGCCAACGTGGAAGAATTTGCTCTCGATAATGGAATCACTTTTTACCTGGTTGAAGACAAAGAGCTGCCTTTAATTCGGGTAAATGTACGAGTGAAAACAGGCGCACTCCTTGAACCACTCGAAAAAACCGGGTTGGCAAGTTTAACCGGACGGGTTATGCGTGAAGGCGGCTCAGCGAGTTATCCGGCTGACGAATTAAACCTGCTTTTAGAAAATTCTGCTGCATATATGAGTACGTACATTGGGATGGAATCGGGTGGGGCAAGCATGAATCTGCTGAAAGAGAACTTCGATGATCTGCTTCCGGTATTTGTTGATTTGCTCCAAAATCCGCTTTTTCCCGATGATAAAATCGATTTAGCCAAAATCCAGACAAAAAGCAGTATTTCCCGAAGAAATGATGAGCAGCAATCTATTGCCATAAGAGAATTTCAAAAATTGATTTATGGTGAAGACACTCCCTACACAAGCCAAACAGAATACGCGACCATAGAAGCCATTTCTCGCGAAGATATGGTGGAGTTTCATGAACAAGCGTTTGTGGGAAATAATATGATGATTGGTGTGATTGGTGATTTCGACACCGATGATATGAAACGAAAACTGCGGGAAGCTTTTGGAAGTATCCGTTCGGGATCAGAAACCAACCTGATTTATCCAGAAATAGAGTACACTTTTCCTTCCACAGTAAACCTGATTGATAAATCAGATGTAAACCAAAGCTTTGTTTTAGCCGGCCACATTGGTGGGTTGCGGGATAATCCTGATTACGCTGCCCTTCAGCTTATGAATGAAGTTTTAAGCGGTGGGTTTTCTGGCCGACTGATGAAAACGGTACGATCTGATTTAGGACTCGCATACGCGGTCTTCGGAAGTTATGATAGTTACATTCACTATCCCGGCTGGTTTTATGTTGGGGTGATGACCAAAAGCTCAACTACCGCTGAAGCAATTGACGCGATGCTTGTAGAAATTGAAAAACTTCAGAATACTCCTGTTCCTTCCGAAGAATTGAACGAAGCTAAAGAGCGGTTTTTAAACTCCCTGGTTTTCCGATACGACAGCAAGAATAAAATTCTCAACGAGCGGCTCAGCAATGAGTATAATGGCCTCCCACAGGATAACTTCGATAAATATGTAGAAGACCTGAAAGTTGTTTCCTCTGAAGATATTCAGCGTGTAGCAAAAGAGTATCTTAATCCTGGTAAAGTGCAGATTCTGGTTGTCGGAAACGCGGAAGAAATTGGCGACCAATTAGATAAGTACGGAGATGTAAATGAGGTGGATATCACCATTCCTGAACCACCTTCAGATGAAGAACCCACAGAAGCTGGTGACCCTGAACAAGGAAATGCCTGGTTGGCTAAAATGGCTGATGCTATAATCAAACCGGGTACCGAATTCACCTCTATCAAAGAAGTGTCTACCATAACCCAAACTACACCAATGGGAGCTATGGAAATTGAAAGCACTTCTACTACGGATTATCAGAAAATTTCTTCCGAGCGAACGATGATAACTCCTCAGGGAGAAATGCAGATGAGTATAGAAAATGGCGGGGGTACAATTTCAATGATGGGGCAGCAACAACAACTTCCACCCCAAATGGCACAACCCATCCTTAACGAAATAAAGCGAAACTACATATCCATAGCTTTAGATGATGATGCGGAAGCCGAGTTTATGGGTGAAGAAACAGTGGGGGAATCAACCTATGTAGTGCTTCGCGTGCTCCGAGAACCTTCAGTTACTTTCTTGCTTGATCCGAAAACAAATCTACCGGCAATAAGCAGATATTCTGAAATGAACCCTCAAACGGGACTACGTGCTAAAGCCGAGGCGTTTTTCTCTGAATGGAAAGTAGTAGATGGCGTTGCTTACCCATATACAGTAACTACCTATTCGGATGGCGAAAAAGCAGGTGATATGGCTGTAAAAAGCCACTCTGTTAACAAGTAAATACGATTTATTTAAATCCTGCATTTCTAACGAGGTGCAGGTTTTTTATAGCCATTTAGCAAGTGTTTCACATATATTGAGCTAAATACCATTCAAATATTTGTTGTATGAATGCCTGGAAAAAAGAATATCCTGCCGCTTCTGAATACGCTCATTACTATTCAGATTATGTTGCTCAAGTACCCAAGCAAAATATTATTGATACGCTGAACGCGCAGATGCATCAGCAGTATACATTTATAAATTCGATTCCCGGAGAAAAAGCTTTCTCAGCATATGAGCCTGGAAAATGGACGATAAAGCAAATTGTTGGGCATGTTATAGAAACAGAACGGATTTTTGCCTATCGCGCTTTGGCCTTTAGCCGGCGAGATAAAAATCCATTACCCGGTATGGATCAGAATAATTATGTGAAGTTTGCCAATCACAACAGCAGAACTCTTCATGATTTAGCAAATGAATATCTGGCTGTGCGTATTTCAAGTATCCACCTTTTCCAGAATATGACCAAAGAGATGTTGTCGTTGAAAGGAATTGCAAGCGGTTATGAATTTACGGTTCGTTCCATTCCCTTCATTATTGCCGGGCACGAACTGCATCATTTAAATGTGATTAAAGAAAAATATTTATAAGATTAAGGCATCGAGCTTTTTGAGCTCCTTTTCATTTCAGTATGAAATGATTTGATGCACCATTCATTTATGAATCAAAAAGAAATCTCATGCCTCAAAAAATTGTCCACGTTCATCTCCCGAAAGATGAATCCTTCAAAACCATACTAAGTGCTGCAAATCATCAACTCATTGCGGACGAGCCTGAAAGTGTAGAAGGCGGAACCGATCAAGGCCCTGACCCCTACGATTACATGTTGATGGCACTCGGCTCTTGTTCAGTGATGACTGTGAAAATGTACGCGAAACAGAAAAAATGGCCTGTAGAGGAAATCTACGCTGAGCTAAGACATCACAAAAGCCATGCTGAGGATTGTGAAACCTGTGAAAGTTCCGATTCAAAAATTGACCGTATTGAAAAAGAACTTATTGTTAAAGGTGATTTAACACCGGAACAATTAAATAGACTTCTCGAAATCTCTGAAAAATGCCCGGTTCACCGCACATTGCAAAGTGATATTGAAATCACAAGCACAATTTCTTAAAAGAATTTCTAAGGATGAAAACCTTCTTTTGCCTCATAATTTTAGCTTTATCTGTGGGAGATACATTTGCGCAAGAAAGTGATGCGTCTCGGATACAGGAAATCTTAGATTACCGGGAAGAGCTAAATGCTGACTATAAAGATCCTGAAGAATCTCCGTTGACAGAAGAAGATTTTGCGGTTTTTGACTCCCTGGATTTCTTCCCCATCAACTTAGAGTATTATGTAGTAGCCAGCTTTGTACGAACCCCGGGAGAGGAACCCTTCAAAATGGCAACTACCACAGACCGTTCTCCGATGTATGAAAAGTATGGGGAAGCGCATTTTACTTTAAAAGGCGAGGAAATTGTTCTGAATATTTATCAAAGCCACGAGCTGAGGGAAACGGAAGAATATCGGGATTACTTGTTCCTTCCTTTCAAAGACGGAACTAATGGGGATGAAACATACGGAGGAGGGCGTTATCTCGAGCTTTCGATTCCCGAAGGAGATTCAATAACTGTGGATTTTAATAAGGCATATAATCCTTACTGCGTGTACAATTACAAATACTCATGTCCGCTTGTTCCCAAAACAAATTGGATGAAGATTGATATTGCAGCCGGAGTTAAGGATTACAAGAAGTAAGTGTAGCCTGCACCACTTTTAATCTTCCCAACCCCAGGGAGCCTCGGGGATTTCCGTTTCGCTTGAAAAGTTAAACCTGATACTGAAATATCTGTCGGTTCCAATTCTGCGAAGATTGTATGTGAAATACTCATCCGGAACCATTTCAATCCACCAAATATTAGATGCAGCGGCTGGAATTAAATCAGCCGTTTCCTGATCAGCGGGGAACGTTTGCAGAGTTGCCAGCCCGGTACTGGTTGAAGTCCCGCCGTACTGAGTAACTTCGTCTTCACTGCCGTCTTGGTGGCGGTGATCGTGTTTTAGTAAAATGCGATCATTTTCGAGTTTCAACACCCAGGTTCGGGAACGGTCATCACCCACATAAAAAGGAATTCGTATGCGGTTCTCTTCACAAGAACGAACGTGCATCACAAGTTCATGGTCTCTGAAAGTGTCATCGTCGGGGGCTTCCAACACTTCCCCAACAAATGCTTTCCCACAAATAGATTCAAGGTTCTCCCAAAAGACTTGAGTACTGGTTTTAGCCTCTTGTGCAATGGCTGTTCCAAGTGCCAGGAAAAGTGTAAGCAGTAACAAGTTCTTCATTAAGATCAGGTTTCTTATCGATAATCATTAACGAGAATATGATGATAACCCTGCTGAAAAGGAAAAAGAATCGAATTTAAAATTCACGGCCAAAAATCTACAAATTCCTACACCTCTTCTATCTCATAAGCATTCATTGGGATGCAAGAGCAAATCAAATTCCTGTCACCATAAGCATCATCAACACGGGAAACAGATGGCCAGAATTTGTTGTATTTGAGATCCTCAATTGGGAAAGCTCCTTTTTCACGAGGATAACTTCTCTCCCATTTATCAGCAGTAACAACACGCTGCGTATGTGGAGCATGTTTTAGCACATTGTCTTCTTTATCCGCTTTGCCCTCTTCAATTTCCCGAATTTCATCCCGAATACTAATCATGGCATCGCAAAAACGATCCAATTCTTCTTTCGACTCGCTTTCGGTTGGCTCAATCATCAGCGTGCCCGGAACCGGAAAACTCATGGTTGGGGCGTGAAATCCGTAATCCATCAGCCGCTTGGCGATATCCACTGATTCCACACCGGCGCTTTGTTTGAATGGCCGCAAATCAACAATGAATTCGTGAGCAGACCGGCCGCTTTTGCCGGTGTATAAAACCGGGTAATGTTTTTCCAGACGATCCTTAATGTAATTCGCATTCAGAATTGCAAATTTGGTGGAATCTATTAATCCTTTCGCCCCCATCAGCCGAAGGTATGCGTAGGAAATAGTGAGAATACTCGCGCTTCCCCATGGAGCCGCTGAAATTGCAGCAACGCCTTTTTCGCCACCGGTTTTGATCACGGAATGTGAGGGCAAAAATGGAACTAAATGCTTCACAACACCTATTGGCCCCATTCCCGGGCCGCCGCCGCCATGCGGAATACAAAAAGTTTTGTGAAGATTTAGATGGCAAATATCGGCTCCAATTTCGCCCGGACTTGTGAGCCCAACCTGTGCATTCATGTTGGCACCATCCATATAAACTTGTCCGCCGTGGCTGTGAATAATCTCGCAAATTTCTTTGATGCTGTGCTCAAAAACTCCGTGAGTTGAAGGATAAGTCACCATCAAAGCAGAAAGGCGGTCGCTGTATTTTTCTGCCTTTTCAATCAGGTCATCTTTCGAAATATTTCCATGTTTGTCGCAAGCTACAACCACCACCTCCATTCCCGCCATTACCGCACTGGCGGGATTTGTTCCGTGGGCAGAAGATGGAATCAGCGCTACATTTCGATGATTATCTCCCCTGCTTTTGTGGTATGCGCGGATGGTCATCAGTCCGGCATATTCGCCCTGAGCTCCCGAATTTGGCTGAAGCGACATGGCATCAAATCCGGTGATTTCGCATAACCACGCATTCAGTTCATCAAATAATTGGGTGTAACCTTCGGCCTGATTTCTTGGAGCAAAGGGATGAATCTGTCCAAATTCCGGCCATGTTAGAGGAACCATTTCCGCAGTGGCATTTAATTTCATGGTGCAAGACCCAAGAGAAATCATAGAATGTACGAGCGAAAGATCCTTATTCTCCAGCCGCTTCATATATCGAAGCATCTCGTGTTCTGTCCGGTACAAGTTGAACACAGGATGATCCAGGTAGCCGGTTTTTCGGGTGAGATTCTCAGGATAGCTTACTTCTGTTTTTTGGGATGAAGCCTTTACATCAAAAGAATTTTGCGAACCTAATGCTTCAGCAAAAATATCCAGAATCAATTCAACATCATTCAAATCCTTGGCTTCATCAAAAGAAATTCCTACACGTCCATTTTCAGAATAGCGAAAATTCACTCCATGCTTTTTAGCAATTGCTTTTACTTTCTCGACATTTGCTTTAACGGTGATGGTGTCGAAAAACTGCTCGGTTTCAACTTCAACCCCCATCTCTTCCAAACCTTTTTTTGTGAGTTTGGTTAAACCGTGAACTTTAGAAGCAATTCGTTTTAAGCCTTCCGGGCCATGATAAATGGCATACATTCCGGCAATCACCGCCAATAAAACCTGGGCGGTACAAATATTGGATGTAGCTTTTTCGCGCCGGATATGCTGCTCGCGTGTTTGCAGGGCCATTCGGTAAGCCGGTTTTCCTTCAGTATCCTGAGTTACACCAATAATTCGCCCGGGAAGCTGACGTTTAAAATTCTCACTTGTGGCAAAATAAGCGGCATGTGGCCCGCCATATCCCATAGGAACTCCAAACCGCTGAGAAGAACCAACAACTACATCGGCACCCATTTCTCCCGGGGCTTTAAGTAGAGTAAGCGCTAATAAATCGGCCGCTACAACAGTATACACCTCATTTTCATGAGCCGCTGAAATCAGGTTGCTGTAATCTTCAACCGAACCATCGGTGGCCGGATACTGAAGTAAAAACCCAAAGATTTTGGCATCGGTAACATCCATTTCTTTATGGCTGCCAACCACAACTTCAACCCCAATTGGCTCGGCCCTTGTTTGCAGCACTTCTATTGTTTGGGGATGGCAGAGTTCGGAAACAAAAAATACATTCGCTTCTTTTTTCTTTGCACCTTTTCGCTGTGCAAGCAACATACTCATTGCTTCGGCAGCAGCGGTTCCTTCATCCAGCAAAGAAGCATTCGCCAATTCCATTCCGGTTAAATCACTAACAGCCGTTTGAAAATTGATTAACGCCTCCAGTCTCCCCTGCGCAATTTCTGCCTGATAAGGCGTATAAGCTGTGTACCAACCCGGATTCTCAAGTATATTTCTCTTGATTACATTCGGAAGAAGCGTATCATAATATCCCATCCCGATAAAAGATTTAAACACTTTATTCTTTTCCGCCAACTGCTTGAATTCAGCCAAAAACTCAGCTTCACTTAAAGCTTCAGGTAAATTCAGAGGTTCTTGAAGCCGGATTCCATCAGGAATGGTTTCGTCAATAAGTTTGTCTAAACTTTCAGCTTTTATGACTTCCAGCATTTCTTTGGTGGATTTTGAATCGGGGCCGTTATGACGATGGGCAAAAACTTCTTTATCGAAATTGATGTGCATTTTTGTGTAGAGATATTTGGGTTTTAAATGAATTGAATGCTACTGGAAAGCATTAATTTTACACTCGAATGATTTAAATATTTACAGCTCTGTAAAATAAGGAAAAATGAGCTGAAATAGGCAGAATTTGTAGGGCAGAATAATTCGCTTTGTCATTTTTTTTTGATTTATTAAGAAGCATAAACGCAATGATTATATAAGCGCTTTTCTCACATAGTTTTATCGAGAAATCAGCGTACATTTTCTAAAATTAGAACCCAAATTTCTATCATGAAAAACCTTTTAAAAATTATCACTTCCATAGTTCTGCTACTCTTACTTGGAATGAGTGAAGCAGCTATGGCCCAAGAATCCACGGATAAGATAATCGTAGAGCCATCTTCTCTTGAACTTCAGCTTAACGAAGAAGTGCAACTACAGGCAAGAGTAGTTGATGAAAACGGCAACGCCCTTCCCGATTCTGTTATCTTCTTTACACGAAACCGAAGGTCCTTAACTGTTTCAACCAATGGACTGGTTAAAGCGATAGCTTCTGGTTCATTCAACATTACCGCTCGCACAATAAGTGGCAGGGAAAATGCTTTGAGTGTGAACATTCCTGTGGAAGTAGCTTATCCTCCAATCACAGAAATTCAGTTCTTGAACACTCCTAAAAATGTGTACGAGGGAACTTCCCTGGCCTTAAAATTAGCTCTCAAAGACGCTACCGGCCAAAATCGCGATAACGTGGAATACACCTTAACAAGTTCAGCCCCTGCCATTGCAAGCGTTGATGATTTTGGAAATTTACGTGCCCACAAAACCGGAAACTTCACTCTTACTGCTGAAGCTGAAAACGTGAAAATAACCTGGAAAAATAAAGTGGTGAAAAATCCCGTATCTAATCTTGAAATGTCGCATAACTACGAAAACAAAACCGTGAGAACCGGAGATGTAATTCGCTTTTCTTCGTCACCAAAAAAATCAAATGGTGAAGTAGTTGCCGACGCCCCGGTAAGCTATTCTTTCATGGCAGAGCCAGATGACAAACTCGGGCAGGGAGCTTCCGCTCAAATTGAACAGGATGGCCGTTTTGTGGCAAATAAACCCGGTGTGTATACGGTAATGGCAAAAACAGGGAATTCTTTTTCTGAAGCCACATTTCGAGTGGTAAACAGAAATGTGCAACGCCCGATTGAAATTGCAGGAAAAGGAATTGTCTCGCACACCCGAACATCCGACCTCTGGGTTTGGGAAGGTGTTGACGGGCGCGATTATGCCCTCACAGGAACCTGGGGCGGAAATGGAGAAACAATTTTTTGGGATGTGAATGATCCTACCAATATTTTCCCAATCGACACGGTAACTGTAGATGCGAGAACTGTTAATGACGTGAAAGTAAATGAAGCCGGAACAGTGGCTGTTATTACGCGCGAAGGTGCATCAAATCGTAAAAACGGAATTATCATTCTTGATGTGACTGATCCTTCAAACGTTGAAATTCATTCCGAATACACCGATGACCTTACCGGTGGCGTTCATAACACGTTTATTTATGAGGATCATGTATATGCCGTAAACAATGGCCGAAAGTATGATATCATCAATATCGAAGATCCTAAAAATCCTTATACGGTAAGTAAGTTTGAACTGGAAACGCCAGGTCATTCTATCCATGATGTTTGGATTCAAGACGGTATCGCCTACTCTTCAAATTGGTCGGATGGCGTTGTTGCCGTAGATATTGGCAGTAATACCAGCGCCGATATGCCCGGAGCGGAAGGTTCCCCCGAAAACCCTGTTCAGCTGGGAAGTTATACTTATCCAAGCGGCTGGAATCACGCAGCTTTTCCTTTCAAAAGTCAGTCTACAGGTGATTTCTACATTGCCGCCGGTGATGAAGCTTTTCCTTATGGGCTGAATGTAAATGGTGCAAACCGCGCCGCCGGATGGGTTCATTTCATCAAATTCGATGACTGGAATTCGCCGCAGGAAGTTGCCCGATATCAGGTGCCGGAAGCGGGTTCTCACAATTATTGGATCAAGGATGATGTTCTCTATGCCGCTTTCTATAATGGCGGTTTGCGAGTGGTTGATATTTCTGGTGAATTGATGGGAAATCTCTACGAGCAGGGAAGGGAAATCGCAAACTTTCAGCCTTCTGATAATGACGCGTTTATTCCAAACGCCACCTTTACCTGGGGCCCTCAGCCTCATAAAGGCCATATTTTCATTTCCGACTGGAACTCTGGAATCTGGGCATTAAAACTCGGAGAAAGTACTGCAGGCGGAACCAACTAATTTCATAAAGCCATCAAAGTAATTTTATTTTGATGGCATTTTCTAAAAATTTACAAGAGAATGAAGTTTATAAAACAATTTGTCCCTCTACTCATTTTGCTCTTTGGAGCGCCCTCAGTTTTTGCCCAGGATTACTACGTGTATGTGGCGGCTGAATCGGAAGATGAAGTTCACCTCGTACATTTCAATGCTGAAAATCAAAAAGCTGAGATTTCGGAAACTATAAGTGTTGGAAGATTTCCGACTGAAATTGATGGCCCGCATGGTATCGCAATTTCCCCGGACGGAAAATATTGGTTTGTCTCGTTAGCGCACGGAAATCCCTATGGAATTCTCGCCAAATACGATACGGAAACCAATACGCTTCAGGGCACTGTAGAATTAGGAATGTTCCCCGCAAGTATGGATATCTCTCCATTAACCGGACTTCTGTACATTGTCAATTTTGACCTGCACGGCGAGATGGTTCCAAGTACGGTCTCTGTTGTGGAGACAGAAAGCATGACGAATGTTACTGATATTCCTACCGGAATTATGCCTCACGGTTCACGCGTAAATTCCACCGGAAAATACATGTACCATGTTTCTATGATGACGGATGAGCTAATCGAGATCAGTACCCAAAATCTCGAAGTTACCCGCCGCCTGAAGCTTTCCAAAGAAGGAAGCTCTGCTATGAATGCAAGCATGTCCGGCCATGAGGGAATGGATCATGGCAATCATTTAATGAAACATAATCCGGTTGAAAAGCCAACATGGGCTCATCCTCATCCCCAAAAACCATTGGTGTATGTTGCGGCAAACGGTTCAGATGAAATCCTTGAAATTGATACCGAAGCCTGGAAAGTAACTCGTCGGTTTGATACCGCAAAAGCACCTTATAATCTGGATGTCAGTCCCGATGGAAAATTACTGGTCGTAAGTTATAAAGGTGCCGGGGCAACCGGGATTTGGGATCTGAAAACCGGCAAGGAATTGGCAAAAATAAATAACAGCCGCAAAGTGACTCACGGCGTAGCAATTTCCGATGACAGTAAATACGCTTTTATTTCTGTTGAAGGAGTCGGGGGAGAACCGGGTTCCGTTGAAGTCCTAAATTTGGAATCTTTGGAAACCGTTGATGTTGTAGAAACCGGTAAGCAAGCCGGTGGAATTTATTTCTGGAAGCAGAAATAATAATATTTAGCCTAAACTAATTTTTTTTTAAGCTGATACAAATTCATATCTTCTAAGAAAAAATTTCATCTATGGCTTTTTTACCGGATTGGTTTTTCGACTTAAATCCTATTCTTCAAGCACTAAGCGGTGGGCTTTTTACATGGCTGGTTACTGCACTGGGTGCTTCATTGGTATTTTTCACACGCAAAATAAATTATCCTCTGCTCGACAGCATGATGGGTTTTGCCGCGGGTGTTATGATTGCAGCCAGTGTTTGGTCTCTCATTATTCCTTCTATAGATATGGCTGAATCTCAGGGGTTAATTTCCTGGATGCCTGCCGCCATTGGATTTTTAGCCGGGGGGATTTTTCTTCGTATTTGCGATCAATATCTACCCCACCTGCACATTGGTATGCCACGAGATGCCGCCGAAGGTGTTGAAACTTCCTGGAAAAGAGCCACACTTTTGGTGTTGGCCATCACTCTCCACAATATACCGGAAGGTTTGGCGATCGGGGTTTTATTTGGAGCTGCCGCAACGGGTGTTGATCCCTCGGGAAGTGCAACCATAGCTGCGGCTATAGCATTATCTCTCGGTATCGGACTTCAAAATTTTCCGGAAGGGATGGCGGTTTCCATGCCTTTGCGGCGAGAAGGTGTTAGCAGGCTCAAAAGTTTTAATTATGGACAGATTTCCGGGGTAGTAGAACCTGTTTCGGCCGTTATTGGAGCGGCAGCGGTGATTATGGTTCAGCCTATATTACCCTATGCTCTCGCTTTCGCGGCCGGAGCCATGATTTATGTAGTAGTTGAGGAATTGATTCCTGAAAGTCAGCTCCACGGCAATACCGACTTGGCTACACTCGGAGTGATGGTGGGCTTTTGTGTGATGATGATTCTTGATGTGGCCTTGGGTTGATAACAGAGGTTGTGTGAATCATCTTTTTCCTCGTTTCAAAGGAAAACCTCCAAGGTCTCGCAGACCTTGGAGGTTTGTTGGGAGATGAAAGCGAATTTACTTAATCAACGTCATTGTGCGGGTAATTTGCTGAGTCCCTGCACGGAGTTTGTACAGGTATATCCCGTTTGCCAGACTGGAAGCATCGAAGCGAATGGTTCGATCCCCGGCGGGAAGAATATCATTTACCAACGTGGCCACTTCACGTCCAATCATGTCATATACCACCAGTGATACCTGACTTTGTTCGGGTAGGGTAAACCGAATATTGGTGGTTGGGTTGAAGGGATTGGGATAGTTTCCAAGAGTCATTCCCTCGGATGTCTCCACATTTTGCTTTTCCCATATATCTCTTTTTCCTTTTCCGGCATCTATGAGTGCTTTAAGGTCTTCTTCGAAGGGTGAATGACCAGCTTTTACCTCTTCCATATCTTCTCCCTGCGATTCCTGGAATGCATAATACTCTTGCAGCGTTTGCCAGGCCGTTTCATAGTCGCCATGATACGTTTCAGTAACCATATTCAGGTGCAGCCAGTCGCGGCGGTCATAGCCTTCCAAGCTGGAAGCATTGGTTTCTTTCAACCATGCCTGCGCCTCTTCGTATTCGCCTTCCCTGGTAAAAGATTTGGCATATAATACTTTTGCCGTATTGTGAAGAACATTATTTTGTTCGGAAGAACTGTACAGATTTTCAGAACCTCTTACTGCACTTTCAGTAAGTTGACGGAAACGGGAAGTCAGCTCCGGATTTTCCTTTCTGGAAAGGCCTGCAATCTGGTACAGCTTGTGAAGGCTGTTGCGTACCTGTTGGGATGAAGAAGCCTCCCGAAGCTGGTTTTCGGCTGCATCATAGGCATCTGCCAGAGACTCGGTTTCAGTGGAAGCAGAATTCGGCAGCGCTTTCGAAGGAGCTTGTCCTCCGTGCCCATGATTTACTCCATTTGTTGGGTCTGAACTAAGATTATATGACGTTCCGTCCATTGAGCCACTGAACATTCCTGAATAAATAGTTGGGCCCCACCAATTGTAATAAGCTTCTACGGGATACCCACTGTTATTCTCCACCAAATAACGGCTGCCGGAAAAAGAACCATAAATATGGTTGTGCCCTCCATAGGGATTTAAATGATGCCAGGAGCCAATAATAAGATCACCACTATTGGAAATCTGATCTTCACCGTTACCGGATACTTTGTTAAACCCTTTCAGTTGCCCCGCATCTTGCATATATAAAGTTCCGCTGCTTTTCACCTCTATGCCGTCTCTGCTCGTTCCGCCATTGCCGGTTATTAAATTGTGGTGAAAAGGATAAACGGTATTGGAAAGGATATACAACCCCGCCTGCGTATTATTTTGAATAGTGGTATAACTCAAATCCAAATCCAGATAATGGGAGACCAAACCTACGGTTGGACTGTTTTCAATCAAAGAATAAGAAATTGTAGCACTTGCATTGCCACTGCCATCCTGGTTGTGCCAGCCTTGCATGGTTCGGAAGGTGGCATTACGGAAGGTACTGTGTTCAATTATATTATTTTTGGAGGCAATGGATAAATTAATATAGCCCCCATCAAAAAGGCTCCATTTTATGCTGTTACCCTCGCTGCTGCTCAGGGAAATTCGGTCCCAGGCGTTATTAGGATCGGCCCGTATAAACTCTATGGGTTCCTGTTCGGTACCTTCAGCTATTAGCTTTGCTCCCGGCTTTATAAGTTAACCCAACATTATCTTCTAAGTAAACAGTGGTACCGGGAAGAATTGTTAAGACCTCATTAATAGCTACTTCGGTATCTTCATTCAAATATATTTGCCCGTCCCAGGTAATATTTTCGATAGGTAAGGCTTTTTTGATAATCTCGTAGGCGTTGAGGCGGCCGCCAGTAGTAGTAATACCTGACATACTGCCAATCTGATCAACATTATCAAGTATTAAATCTTTTACTTCAAGAGCGACAGTTCCAGGATTTGTAAGACTGTTTGATATTGTAGTACTTGGTAGGACAGAGTAAATTAATCCAACTATACCTGTTACATGCGGAGCTGCCATCGATGTGCCTGAATAAGAAGCGTAAGTACCAAAAGCTGTAGGAACCGTGGAAAGAATATTGGTTCCTGGAGCTCCTAAATCAACAGAAGTTGAACCATATGCAGCACCAGAATTTCGATCATCGTTATGATCCGTATTGGTAACAGCAATTAAATAATCACTGGAACAGCCTGTTGGAACATCTCCTACTACATCTACATCATAATCGCGATTTGCAGTGGCAGCAATACTGACAATACCTGCTGATCCAAGTAAATCATAATAAGAACACCAATCTTCGTAATCATCAGGGTCTGCTTCGTCAATACCAAAAGAACTATTGGTAGCCACAATATAACACCCCTGAGAACCTCCACTCGAATTGTATTGTTGTCTTAGTCCAAGAATATGATCATAAGCCCTGGTAACTACGAGTTCATCAGAATCAGACCCCGCAACAGGAAAAATTCTTGTGTCCCAGTTCACCCCAGCTACACCATCTATATTGTTTGCCTTGGCACCTAAAATTCCTGACACATGTGTTCCGTGGTCATCTACGGGAACAGTAAAATCATCATCATAGGCATCATAACCACCGGATAAAAACTCAAGATCTTCATGAGTTTGATCAAACCCTTCATCTACGACAGCGAGAATGGGTTCATGTGTTACCCATGAATTCCCTTTTGTTAAATCCCAGGCTTGTAGTGCTTTGATATCGGCTCCTGGCGTACCTCCCGTTTGCCCTGTATTGGATAGAGCCCATTGATCCCCAAAGTCCTCATCATTAGGAATGGCGGAGCGATATTCTACTTTTCGTATGGGATTTGAACGCAATATTGAGGGATCATTCCGAAGTGTTTGTAAGGCTTCTTCTTTCGAAATTTTGGCGGGTTCATATTTGATATACCAAATATCAAGATATTCAAAATACTCTCCTTCACGTATCCCGTTGTCTGCTCGCAGGATATTCTTAGCTCTTATTTCTTCTAGGTTAACACCCGGTTTAAACTTTACCAGGAATCCATTTGGAAGGTTATCGTGCTGTGCTGGTTGTGCTATGATGTTTGAAGTGAATATTAGCACTAAAAGAATGCTTAAGTAACGAATTTCTTTCATAGTTACACCTCTTTCTTTTTTGTTATTGTTTAGAATTTAAAATAATGCGTCCTTTTCCCTCTATTGCTGTTTCAAAAAACAAATTCAAATTTCCTTTGGAAAAAGAATACTGAATAGATGTAGCTACTGCAGAAGCAAATTCAGCCGCTATCCCACAAGCCAAACGTCCACAAATAAATGAAATGTTAATGCTTTGATCTTCCTCATTGTGATCAAAGTAACCGAAACATGGGTTACAAAAGCTTTGCCCTTCAAGGGAATAATGATACTCTTGTTCGGCAAATACACTGTCTTCTTTCAGCTCAAACCAATAAGGATCATTAGAATCAGGTGTTAGTGTTTCTCCGTTATCATACCTGATTTCTTCCAATTCCCATGTTCCAAAAACAGTACCGGTTGAATCAATGGTTTGCTCATTCTCAAACAACCCACAAGCGCTTATAATAAAAATAGTGTACAAAAAAAGTGATCTTGTAGTAAAGATTAAAGCTATCCTCATTTTATCAGGGTTAATGCTTTTGGATGATTTACCTATCGGGATTATTAACAGTATAGTTGTAACAAATTTTATCATAACCAGAATCAAACATATTTTTTATAGAAATCCAAACTTCATATTTACAAAGGTTTATTTATAGCTTTTCTAAATTCCGTGCTAAATTATAACAAATGCGGTGCAGGATACTCTTGTAATATTGACCGTGAATGAATGAGAGGTTTTTTGCTGAAAGAACGGGTTCTAATTCCCACCGGTTTTAGTTTCAACAAATATCAACCTCCAAGGTCTCGCAGACCTTGGAGGTTAGTCTTTAATCAAAGGAAGTAGTCCCCACCCACTGATAAGCTTGCAGGCAGTCACTTTCGTTGAGGTCAGATATTTCAAATTCGATTCCTCCTGAGCCTGAAGCTGCTACTGTTTTCAGGCTCTGTAAGCTTTTTCTTCTTTGAAAAGGATTCGTCTTTAGCTCCATATTTTGTACTCTTTTCTTTTTAACAAGTGCGGTTGTCCGTGCAAGCACACGAAAACGCATTCGCAGAATATCATCCCCCAAAGCAAGCGCGGCATCTTTATATCTCAGCCAGCCCAATCCTGAAAATAATGGCACCAGGAGAGTCAGAATCCACCAATAATCCCAAAAAAACCAGGTGATGGCTGCTCCAATAAACAGCAAATACGTGGGCTTTTTCAGATACCTGAACAAGGCATTTTTTTGAGGTCTTATATGGTATTCCGGTTCATTGAATTCATATAGAAACTTTTCTAAAAATCCGCTCACTTTACTTGAAGCTAAGAAGGGCACCAAAACAATAGATTTTTCCTGCTGATTTTGCTCAAACCCAGCACTTTCCACATACAGCATTCCATAACCAAAAGGCTGGCGAAAAACCCCTTCAACAAAACGAACAGCCTGAATCCTGTTAAAGGGAATGGTAACGTGTTTTCGTTCTAATAATCCACTGGTGATAATGAGTTCTTTTGAAGTTTTATGGAGCCTGAAATCGGAATATCTGAAAATCACACCCAAAAAAGACAGCGCCCAGGAAATGATGATAATAGCTGCGATTAGAGAAATCACCACCGTTACATTACTATATCCCGGGGCTATTTCATAGATGTAGTCGATGGTTTCGTCGGTAACAAACTGATCTAACTGCCCGGAGATAGCTCCTAATATGGAAGCAATCAAACCAAAATTTCCTGAGGTAAAGGCGGCGAAAATCAAATCCCTCTTTGATAATTTCCAGGAAACTTCAACTTCATCCGGATGAACCACAGCTTCGCCTTCTGTTTCCGCAGCGGGTTGCTCATCTTCAGGAGAAGATTTCTTTCTTAACTCTCGCCGAAGTTCTTCCGCTTCTTTGCGAGTAATCGCGCTTATGGTGGCAGACTCGGTTCCACTGCCTGCGGTTTTTATTTCTACCTGAACCAGCCCAAACATACGTTGCAGGATTCCTTCTGTGATATCAATAACCTGTATCCGTTCTTTAGAGAGATAGAGTTTACTTTTTACAAAAACCCCTTTATTGATCTGAAGTTCATCGTCTTGAAGGCGGTATTTAAAAACCCACCAGCTAAAGATTCCCGCTATAAAAGCGGTAGATAAACCGCCAATTAAAAAATACCAGAAGTATCCGTTACTTTGCGTGGAGCTAATAAAAAGCAGAATAATAAGGGTGACCAGGTTTTGCCGGATAACCGTTATCAGGCTGGTAACTGCAGCAATTGGATGCTGGCGTTTGAAATCAGACATCATCCTTTACTTTGCGGACTAAGGTAGAAATTATATTTCGAAGCTCGTCGGCGGTGGCATCATCCAGCGCCGGGATTTCATGCGTTGTGGCAGCCGTGGAAATGGTTACAGAAGAAAGCCCAAAACCACGATAAATAGGGCCTTGACGTGTATCAACGTGCTGAACCCGGTTAATTGGTATAAGTGTTCTTTTGTGAATGACGATGCCACGCAACATATCAATTTCTTTATCAGAAACTTCATACTTCCAGCGCTTCCAGCGTAATTTTGGGATCAGAAAAATCCCCAGTAAATAAATAACCAGTTCCAAGAAAGTCAGAGTTGCGAAGAGCGTCCAGTCTATGGCTTCATACCAGGCGAGTGAGCCTTCGAGTCCTTCCCCTACTGCCAGAGCCGCATAAAAGAACGATGGGATCAGCCATACTAAACCATATAAGCTGGCGCTGAGCATCCAGGCTTTGATGGCATTTTTGTGGATTTTTGTAGTGGGAACGGTGTGCACCGAAATATGGTCGGTGGCTGTTATACTTTCTTCCATTTTATTAATCATCCCTTCTTTGAAGCAAAAAGATAAGGGCATTTTTCTTTACTTCGGTAGAAAATTTGCACAAATAAAAAAAGCCACCTGAGGTGGCTTTTTCTTGCAAAAGGAAATTTACATGTTATTTTTTCTTTCCTGAATTTCCTGCCGCACTTCGTGCGAAATGTTTTTGAGATCCATCAGGTGCTTTCTGGCCCGTGTACCAGCTGCTTTATTACCTTTCTCATAAAATTTATCCATCGCAGTTTGCAAGTTGCTCACAATCTCATTGATTTCGTCCATTTTACTCATGGTGTACTCCGTTTTTTTATTGTTGGTTATGGGCATTAAAAAAATACCCCCTGAATTAAACTACTGCTTATAAAAGCAGCTTAAACCTTCGTTAATTTAATAAATATGAAACTAAATGCATTTTTTTCTTTGAAAGCTAACTTTCGGGGACATTTTCATGTTGGGGAGCTTTTACTTCCTTCACATTTATCATCAATAATAAACCGATAATAAGCAGTACTAAAATGATGCTCATTCCCCATCTTTGGCTTGCCATTAAATAGGTAATCCATCCCACTAAAATAGGCCCCGCGAAGGTGGTTACTTTTCCTGAGAGGGCAAAAAGCCCATACATTTGATTGCGTTTATCAGGCGGGGCTAATCTCCCCATAAAGGTGCGACTTGCCGCCTGAACAGGCCCTACAAACACTCCAAGCAGCAATCCCCAAAACCAAAACCAGGGTTCAGCTTCTACAAAAAGCACGGCCGTAACGGGAATGATTAGCCCGATCAGCGACCAAACAATGGTTTTTTTACTTCCCGAAATATCATCTATCCAGGCGAAAGCGTAGGAGCCTATTCCCGCTGTTATATTCAGGGCAATTCCGAAGTAAAAAATGCGGGCGGTATCGAATTGAAAAGTCCCAGCGGCGTAGACCCCTCCCATGGCAAAAATGGTGGCTAATCCATCGTTATAAAAAAGCCGGGCAAGAAGAAATTTTCCGATATCAGGCTGCTTTTTGAGCAGGGAAATGCTTTGCTTTAGTTGCCCCATTCCATCTGATATAGCTTGTTTTGCCGTCTTATTTTTCGATGGGCTATCCGTGGTTTTTAGGAAAAACGGAATACTGAAAAGCGCATACCACACACCGGTAAAGAGAAAAGTGATGCGTACGTTTTGCAGGCTTTCCTCATTCAACCCAAACAAATCGGCACCATTTTCTACAAAAAGGAAGTAGCATAGAATCAGGCAAACCAATCCGCCGGCATATCCAAGCCCCCAGGCCCAGCCCGACCATCGGCCGATGTTCAGGCTGTTGGTTAAGTCGGGAAGCATCGCGTTGTAAAAAATGAGGGAAAGTTCGGCTCCAAGAGTTGCAATAAAAGCCATAGAAAGCGCCAGCCAGATATATGCTGTATCGGGTTTAGCGAACCAAAGGGCGCAACATCCAACCACACATAAAACCGTGAAGAAAAGAATCCATGGTTTGCGCCGGCCACCTTCATCAGCAATGGCTCCTAAAAATGGAGCCGATACAGCGATAATAAAACCGGCTAAGCCAATCATATTTCCCCATAAAACAGTACCTGTATTTTCATCCACAGCGATGGATTGGGCAAAGTAGGCAGCAAAAATAAAGGTCTGAATCATCACAAAATACGCGCTGTTGGCCCAGTCATAAAGCGCCCAAGCAAATAACCCCTTTGAAGTAGATTGTGGCATAAAGTAGATTTATTGAAAGTGTGCCCGAATATCGCTTGCAGAAGCAGAAAAGCAAAATGTTATTTAAGGAACCTGTTTCGATTAATTATTAGCAAAATAAGCTGCGAAAAACGCTGAAGATCTCTCACTTAGGTTCTTCCAAAGGAATTCCTTTGACGGAGATAACAGTCGTGACAGCAGGATTTGTTGCTGTAAGTTGCCATCGCCTATGTTAATAAACCGCCTTTGGAATAAATCGAAGTATCTTTCAGATATTGGGAAAGACTGGAAGTCAGATTTTCTTAAAAAAGTGAAGAAATAAATTTTACATAAAAACAGAATTTAAGCCTCCACTTTTTCCAGGCCCGCCCATTTCTTCATACTTAAAAATTGGAGATACCGAACTGTTCTGAGCTGTTCAAAACCGGCCTTCTCTATTCCCCGAATGGAACCAGCATTTGCAGCCGATACGCCAATGTAGGCTCTTTCTTTTCCTCTTTTAATTCCATCATTCAATATCTCCCGCAACATTTCCGGATAAATCCCCTGTCCCCTGTTTTCTTTTGGAACATAACAGGCAAAGATAAAAAACTCACCCTCTTCTAAAGGAAAGTTATAATTGAGGGAATCTATGAAGAGTTCTTTAGAGGCAACCCAGCCATATCCTGCTACTTTCTCATTTATAAGAGCTACATAACATGTTTTGTGAGGATCCTGGATTCTTTTTATGAATTCTTTTGAGGGAAATTTCTGATGAAATTTCTTGAATAACTCGTCTTTTTCATCTTTGAGTTTATGAATACAAACTGCTTCTCTTTTTTGGCTTTCCAGCAGTTTTTTATTCCTCAAATCGTACTTGTAAAGAATAAACTTTTCGAGACAGATGAACCCTGAAAAATATTTATTGATCGCTATTCTGATTATCCCAAATCGATATAATCGCCACGCGTTTACTATCTTTTTATATCGTGAGATCATTTTGACCCAAACTTGTTGACACTTTTGTTTTGGCCGGGTGCTTAAATCAAGTCACTCCCTGCTAGAGTTGGACTTATTATTTTGACTTGCATCTGAAAAAGTTGTTCCAAAGTTAAATCTAAAATTTTTAAGCCCTCGCTTTGGGTTCTTCAAAGTAAATACAAAAGCGTATCCACTCTCCGCTCTCAACGGTTATCTCACCTTCAAAACGTTTTATTAAAACCTTAACTAAAGTCATTCCTAAAGATTTGCTCTCAAACGGATCAAAACCTTCCTCAAGTTTATTTCCGTTGTTCTCTACCACTAGCTCTACCCCTTTACCTTTTTTAGAAAGGGAAATTCGCATTATGCCCTCTTTTCGCCCACTAAATCCATGTTTATATCCATTATTAATTAACTCATTTAATATCAACCCACAAGGAATCGCCTGATTTATCTCCATTACATAAGGCATAATATCTAACTCCATCTCAATATTTTTTTTATCCGAGCGATACGCTTTTTCAATTTCCTCAGCCAATTCAGAAATATAAACATCCATCTGGATTTCGGATAAATTGGTAGATTCATACAGTTTCTCGTGTACTTTTGCGATGGATATAATCCGAGATTGACTGGCACTCAGAAGGGCTTTTGTTTCTTCATTCACCCCGTCTTTCTGCAGTTCTAATAAGCTCGATACAATAGTAAGGTTATTCTTTACCCGGTGGTGTATCTCCTGAAGCAAAATTTCCTTCTCTTTTAAAGAAGCTCTTAACTGATTATCCTGCATTTTTTTATCAGAGATATCACGCACACTTCCAACAATAGCTTCCGGATTTCCATCTTTATCTTTTAACAGGCTTCTAACATTACTAACCCACTTATACTTCCCAAATTTATCTTTAAGTCGAAATTCAACCACTGGTAAAAAATGGTCGTTTTTAACATGCTCGTATCGTTCCATTACCCTGGCCATACTCTCTTTATCTTTCGGATGAATATTCGAGTAAATCCATTTCGGCCCTCCTGCTAAAAACTCCTCCGTTTCATAACCCAGCATATTTTTGATTCCGGGGCTAACATATTCATACTGCTGAGTTGTCAGATTCATCTTATAAAGCACATCGCGAGAATTACTGAACAGGGTCCTGAATTTATCTTCACTTTCTTCGAGTGTTCGCATCCAGATTTTTGTACTGTTCAAAAACCGGAGTGTGAGCCAGCAGCCCAATGCTATCAAAATCAACCCTAAAGAAATAGTACTCCACTGCAGATAACCTCTCACTTTTCGGGCTAATTCTCCCATGGAACCGGCGAAAATCATCTCCTGCTCTGTGAGCTCGTGGTCAAGCACTTCCAGATCTGCCGCCCAGGAAATGCGCTGCTCTATGCTTACGTCTCCATCATTTATTTTTTGGTGAATTTGATCTGCGAAGGAGATCAATTCCTCGATTTTATCATCTCCGCTCTTCCATGCATCTGTTGCTTTTTGAACCTCAGAAAGCCAACCGAATTTTTGATAAACCGTTATCATATGCGGAATATCTTCGGGATGATTGTAGCCAGCTAAAAAACCTTCGAATATCACATCTATATCCGGGTCGTCTTTAACCATTTCAAGCCTGGCTTTTTTATCTCCAAGATTTATGCGGAGCACGCTTTGGAAGCTTTCAAACTCGTATTCATCTTCTGTGTAAATGTAGTTAGTAAGGTGAATTACCGACTCTTTTTGAGCTTTAGCCCACATGCCCTCACCTGCAACGTAAGCCCGTATACCGGTTGAAATACTCACTGACATATTCACCAATAAAATGATGAGCGCTGCACAAATCAGCGAAAAGATAATGAGTGTAAATATCTTCCGATCTACATCATTACGTGCTTTACTACCCTTCGCCAAATCATAAATGCTACTCATAGAGATTCTTCATTATGAGGATGAAATTCATATAAAATCATTACCCTTAAAATCTCTTGACTATGTTTAAAATGAACTTAACATTTTTATTTCAAAAAAAAAGTTAAAGCCATTTATACTTCCCCACCCAGTGGCCAATCCCAACCATCATTTTCTACCATCCCATACAAAAGCTCTCTTCGTTCTTTAAGTGTATCAAAATATTGATGAACATGAGCCGGACTTACCCCAATTTCACCATAAACAGCCTTCAACCCCGGAATAAAAGGAGTAACAACTGTACTATGGATATAAGTTTCTTTAATAATATCCAGGTAATCATCGAGGGACTTTCTCAGAATATTGAGAGCAAGCCAATCTGAGTTTCCATGAAGTTTAGGTGAGGACAATATTACAGAAACCGTTTCATCAAGAACCGTGAATGCAATAGGAGCGGCAAATTTTATCTCTGTACTATGGAAATAATGCAAAACGGGGTATAACAAATGTTTCTCTTTATGATCAAGCATCATCAACCCTAATTCTTGAAAGTAAGTATCCAGATCAGAAAGGTCTTTTCCATTCCAGCCTTTCATAATGATCTCTTCAGGGTTTTCTCCCAAAAAAGAAATATAAGCGCAGAGTTTCCTCTTGTTGGTTACCGCCGATAAAAGCGGCAATAAATAAGTAATGGAAAGGGTGATGATTAGTAATCCGGAGATTGAGTTTATTACCGTAAGAATTCTCCAGAAAAAGCTTGAAGGCTTCATGTCGCCATTTCCCAAAGTACTAAGCGTGTACCCGGTATAATAGATTTTCTCCTTGAAATCAGTAGGCACATCCGAGGAAGCATGGAGAACGGAGTCGGCTTGAAAGTTAAATATCAATGCGTATCCCAACCAGATGCAGGTAATCCAAAAAATTATAAGAGTACAAACAATGACTAAACCGGCTGAACCGAGTATTCTATTTTTACCCTTTTGCCCAGATAGCCAAAGAAATATCTTCCAGATGGTTGTGCCAATTCTTTGGGATAAAAATCCCGCACCGGTATGCTGTATGGTAGTTTGAAGCAGGTCAGTAAAAGCTATAACTAGTAAAAATATCCCTGCAAAAATTAGAAACCATTCCATCTTTTAATTGTTTTGATGATTTTTCCTTGAACTAACTTAGTAACAGCTTTCTTTTTAGAATCTCTCCTTCTATTTGTATTATCGAACCTGCCTCACAAATAAACGAATAAAATTTCTTTATGCTGAAAAATGAACTCAGCCGAACTGTAAAAACACCGGGTGCAATTCTTATGGGTATGGGTTCTATTATTGGAACCGGCCTTTTTGTGAGTATAGCCATTGCTACTCAAATCGCGGGAAATGGAATCATCATCGCTATTATAATAGCGGCAATTGTCGCTACTTTGAATGGGCTCAGCAGCGCTCAGCTTGCAGCGGCCTATCCCGTGAGTGGTGGAACCTACGAGTATGGATACCGCGTTTTAGGTTCTTATTGGGGTTTTACGGCCGGGTGGATGTTTCTGATTGCAAAGTCGGCCTCGGCAGCAACAGCTGTTTTAGGTTGCGCCGGATATCTGTTCTATCTCTTTGCCATTGACAGCACGAATTTTCTTTACGTCTCCTCAGGTTTAGGAATCTTGCTGATAATTACCGCCCTTGTTTCAGGAGGCATCAAACGCAGCAATTCCGCTAATGTCGTTATCGTTTCCCTTACTATTTTTGGGTTGATGGCTTTAATCCTTGCCGGAATTTTTTCGCAGGGTCTTCCGGTTCAGCCTGTCCTCGATTCCTTTGTTGATTTTTCTGCCGATAAAATTCTATATGCCTCCGCCTTGATGTTCGTCGCCTATACCGGATATGGCAGAATCGCTACATTAGGTGAAGAGGTTGTAAATCCCTCTAAAACTATCCCAAAAGCAATAATCCTGAGCATGATTTGTATCGTGTTGCTTTATGTAGCTGTTTCTTTAACCGCACTACAGACTTTAGGCGCCACGGCTTTTGGGCAAACGATTGAAGGTGAGGCGGCTCCCCTTATGGTTGTGGCGCAAGCATTATCCGTGCCCGGACTTTCTACCTTAATCTCAGTTGCAGCCATTACAGCGATGGCGGGTGTTTTACTGAACCTGATTTTAGGCCTTTCCAGGGTAATGCTGAGTATGGCCCGGAGAAATGATCTTCCTTCATTTCTGGAAAAAGTAAATACCAAAACCAAGAGTCCCGTTACTTCTGTTTGGGCAACGGGATCACTAATCGGGGTACTTGTTTTAACCGGTGATATTGAATTTACGTGGTCATTCAGCGCTTTTACCGTACTGATATACTACGCGATCACCAATGTGTCGGCATTCTTTTTGGATCCCAAAAAAAGATTGTACCCAAGGTGGATTCCCGCCGCTGGATTTAGCGGCTGCCTTTCTCTTGCTTTTTGGATTGAACCAAAAATCTGGATTCTCGGACTTCTGCTAATCTTCCTCGGAATTGGCTGGCATCTTATAGCTCGAAAACTGGCTTAAGCTTCAGTCTTTTTCAGTTAAAGAGATGTAGCGAATATGCTGAATACCGTCTAAAGAACGGATGATATCAATCTCGTTTTCATCCATTTTTTTATCTACGGAAACCGCGGTTATCGCATTCGATCCTTTTTGAGACCGGCCTAAACTTAAGGCTGCAATATTTATTCCCTGTTTAGCCAAAGCACCACTCACAGAAGCAAGCATTCCCGGTTTATCCTCGTTTTGATACAGCAGAATATCGCCTTCCATTCTAAGCTCGATTCCATAATTATCAATCTCTACAATTCGGTAATCGCCATCACCAAAAACAGCCGCCGAAATTGAGCGGTATTCGGAGCCTTCAGATAATCGGATGGTAATTAAATCGCTGTATGTTTTACTTTTTGATGCGCTTACTTCGCGAATTTCAAACCCTCTCTCATCAGCATACACACGGGCATTTATAAGATTGATAGTTTCATCCACATATTCCGAAAGCATTCCTTTTAAAATTCCATCTGTTAAAACAGAGGAATATTTTGCGCTGTCTCCGGCATATTCAAACTCGAAGTTATTGGCATGTTCAGGTGAAATCTGCACTGTCATTTTCCCTAATTTCTGAGCCAATTCCAGGTAAGGCTGTACTTCTTTGTTGGTAAGCAACGCAATTGATTTACCATTGAGACTGCCTTTATAATTTTTATTCTCCAGCGCATCGGCCATTTGCTCGGCAATTTGTTCAGCCACTTTTTCCTGGGCTTCTTCTGTTGAAGCTCCTAAATGCGGAGTACAAATAACGTGATCATGTTTAAGCATTTCGTACACCTCTTCTGAAGGAGGCTCTTGCGAATAGACATCCAAAGCAACTGCGCCCACGATTCCATCGTCCAGCAGTTTTACAATATCCATCTCCGTGAAAATTCCACCACGTGCACAGTTTACGAGCTTGATTCCCTTTTTAAGTTTCCCCGCGTTCGCTTTGGAAACCATTCCTTTGGTTTTCTCTGTAAGCGGAGTATGCACCGTCAGGAAATCAGCTTCAGCTAAAACCTCATCCATTTCTACTAATTTTGCCCCAACTTCTTGCGCATGTTCGTGTGTAGAAAATGGATCGTAGGCGATAATCTCCATCCCAAATGCGGACATCCTCTTAGCCACTTCCGATCCAATTTTACCAAGCCCGATGATGCCAAGTTTTTTTCCATGCACTTCGGTTCCCATATAACTTTTACGATCCCATCCGCCGCTTTTCACTTTAGCAACTGCATTGGGAATATTCCGGGCGAGCGATAATATCATCCCGCAAGTATGTTCTGCGGTAGAAATTGTGTTTCCATCGGGAGTATTCATTACAAGCACACCTTTGGCTGTGGCGGCTTGGATATCAATATTATCTACCCCAACGCCGGCACGCCCAACTACTTTTAAGTTGGTGGCTTTTTCGAGTAACTCGGCTGTTACAGTTGTGCCGCTTCGAACGACAAGCCCATCGTATTCCCCGATTTTAGAGTAGAGTTCTTCTTCGGTGAGCTTTCCAGGCTGATCGGCTTGGACATCGCGTTTTTTAAATACGTTTGCGCAGAGTGGATCAACATTATCTAATAGTAAAACTTTAAATGACATAATTGTGAGTAAGTGAGTGAGTGAGTAGTCTTATTTATTGTTTACAAAATCGAGGATTAATTGCTGAATTTCAGGAATTCCTTTTCGGGAAGTACAGGAATAAGTCAACACCGGCACTTCAATATTCATATCCGCCAGTATGCTTTTGACTTTCGCTTTCGACTGCGCCAACTTGTTATTTGAAAGCTTATCTGCTTTAGACATCAACACGCAGAATGGTTTTTGATTGAGCGCCATCCAGTAAAAAAAATCTTCGTCTAAAGCGCTTGGATCATGCCGCGAATCTATCACTTGTAAAATCAATCGAAGTGATTCCCGTTCCATCAAATACTCCCGGATACTTCTCCCCCAGCGTTCTCTTTCTTTTTTGGGAACTTTAGCAAATCCATATCCCGGCAAATCCACAAAAAAACACTCCTCCCCAACTTGATAATAATTCATTTGCTGAGTTTTACCCGGCACGTTAGAAGTACGTGCTATATTTTTCTTATTCAGCAGGGTGTTTATGAGTGATGATTTGCCCACATTAGAGCGGCCGGCAAAGCAAATCTCAGGTAGATTTTGCGGCGGACATTCTTCAAGCTTTGTAGCACTGGTGATAAATTTCGGCTGTGAGTTGAACATCAAACCAGCTCGTTCTCTTCTTTTTCAACACCAAAATTTACCGGAACCGGATATTTTGAGGTAAAACAAGCCGTGCAATAATCACCATCAGAAGGATTTGCTTCTTTCACAGCCTCCACCAACCCGTCAGGCGAAAGGTACCGGAGACTGTCTACACCAATTGCTTCCGCCATCTTATTTATATCCCGATCGTATTTATTGGCAATAAGTTCATCTGGGCTTGGGAAATCCATCCCGTAGTAGCAAGGACTGATGATTGGAGGTGAACTCACAAGAAAATGAATTTTAGCGGGATTACAGGCACGAATCATATCTACCAAATATCGGGAGGTGGTTCCGCGTACAATGGAATCATCCACAATAATTACGGTACGGCCTTCAAGCACTCCGCGCACCGGATTAAATTTTGTACGCACCTTTTGTTCGCGGGATTTTTGTCCGGGTGAAATAAAAGTTCTGCCCACATAATGATTCCGAATCAGGCCAATATCATATTTACACTCGAAGCCCAGCTTTTGGCTTTCACTCGCATAACCAAGAGCAGCGGTATTACTGGAATCCGGCACAGAAATAATCACCGGTTTTTTCCCCGTTGTATCATCCTGCATAATAGCATTTAGCGGATGTTCTTTAGCCAGTTGCTTTCCCAGATTACGCCTGATTTTATCCACCATTTCCCCAAAAATTCTACTGTCGGGGCGGGAAAAGTACACGTATTCGAAAATACACTGGCTGGTTCCTGTGCCATACTTCGGCTCCAGGAAATAGGATTTTGGCTCATCCTTTTCTACCGCTTCAAGATCAATAACAATCACTTCGCCTGGCTTTACATCCCGAATATATTCAGCTCCGTTGATATCAAATGCGCAGGTTTCGCTGGCGATGCAAAAAGAACCATCAACTTTACCAAGCGCCAGTGGTCGAAATCCGTTGGGATCGCGCACGGCGATTAATTTATCATCCGTCAAAATCACCAAACAATATGCGCCTTCAATTTGGCTCAGCGCATCCATTATTTGGTCCATTTGGTTTTCTTGTTTACTGTGAGAAATCAGGTGCAAAATCAGCTCGGTGTCCGAAGTGCTTTGAAATAGTACTCCTTCTTTTGTAAACCGGTCACGAATTTGCTGCGCATTGGATAAGTTACCGTTATGGCCAATGGCAAGATTCCCGTTTCTGTAGTGCACGCGAAATGGCTGAATATTTGCCGGATTTTTGGAAGAACCGGATGTGGAATACCGGTTATGGCCAATTGCATTTCGGCCAACTAATATTTTTTTGAAAATTTTTGAATCGCTGAAAACATTCAGCACCAGGCCGAAGTCTTTATAAGAGGGCATCCGGTAACGCTCCTTTTCACCGTCGTAATAAGAAGTAACAATACCGGCTGATTCCTGTCCACGATGCTGAAGCGCATGAAGCCCGTAATAGGTGTGTAGAGCCGCTTCAGGATGATTATAAATACCGTATACTCCGCAATATTCGCGAGGTTTGTCGCTCATATGAATAGCATTTGAAGTGAGAGGATTTAGAACCCCAAAGATAAGAAATGATTACGTAAAAATAAGGGATTTAGGATTTAGACATTACTAACAAACTACCTGAATCATAAATTATGAATGTTAAATTTTAAATGAGCTTAGCTTCATTGATATTTTATTCAGCCATGTGTTTTCAATAGCCAAATTCATAATCTCAACACTGTTGGGTCATAGAATTTTAATCCTGTCAATCCTTTCACCCTGCAATTCTGATTTAGAATGGGTTTTCTCGCGGAGTGGCGCAAAGTAAGGCGCAGTGTTTCGCCGATTATTAACATTCGTAGAACTTCACAATTCATTTGTATATCTGCGAGAAAAAAAATCCTGTTAATCCCCACATCCTGCAAATCCTGATTCAAAATAGTTATTGCACAAAAAAAGGCGCAAGAGTTTATCCCCTTGCGCCTTCAAACTTGCACCTTGTACTTTATTTAAACTATTCTCGTGATTAAATCAGCGGTTCTCATCGAGTAACCGGCTTCGTTATCATACCAGCCAATTATTTTTATGAGTTTGCCATCTACTTTGGTGAGCTGACTGTCGAAGATGCACGAGTGCGGATTGCCAACAATATCGGAGGAAACTAATTCCACATCAGCATATTCAACAATCCCTTTATATTCATTTTGAACTGCTTTTTTAAACAGCTCATTTACTTCTTCAGCCGTGGTATCCTTTTGAACCAGACACACTAAATCTGTAAGTGAACCTGTAATAGTTGGTACGCGAACAGCGCCGCCATCCAGTTTACCATCGAGATGTGGGAGTACAAGGCCAACAGCTTTTGCGGCGCCTGTAGTAGTTGGGATAATATTTACCGCAGCTGCACGGGCTCTGCGAAGATCGGAATGCGGCCCATCAACCAACGCCTGATCTCCGGTATAAGAGTGAATCGTAGTCATAAATCCTTTCTCGATTCCATACTCATCATCCAGAATTTTTACCATTGGAGCAAGACAGTTGGTAGTACAGCTTGCGTTGGAGTAGATCTCTACATTTGGAGTGATTTTTTCGTCGTTCACACCAAGCACCACGGTTTGTATATCACCTTTTGCAGGTGCTGAAATAATTACTTTTTTAGCTCCGGCTTTCAGGTGTTTTCCTGCTGATTCAAGATCACGGAAAAATCCGGTTGACTCCACCACCACTTCTGCGCCTAACTCTTTCCAATTTAGGTTGGCCGGATCACGTTCGGCACTCACAGAAAAGCTCATCCCATCGATGGTAATTGTATCGCCATCAACGGAAACATCGCCTTTGTATATTCCTTGTGCAGAGTCATATTTAAACAAATGAGCAAGTGTTTTAGGACTTGTTAAATCGTTTACACCAACTATTTCAATTTCATTTTTGTGCTGAGATAAAATTGCCCGGGCCACCATTCTGCCGATACGCCCGAAACCATTAATTCCCACTTTAGTTTTTGCCATTTCGAATCCTGTCTATAATTGAATTGTTATAAATTTCACTCACTTAATAAATAAAAAAACTGCATATAAAGTTCGTATGAAGAATCCTAAACTACTACTCTTGCGCGCTTTATTCAATCTTTTTGCCGTTCAAAATTTTGAATCACAGAACCTTTGAATTGGGAGCGCTTTTCTGAGTATATTTACAGACTCAGATAAATAATTATTTTTGTACAACCGATAAAAAAAGAAAACGATGCCTGATATTACCTTAGAAAAATTTGAGAACGAAACGTATTTAGACTTTTCAGACCCTACAAATTCTAACGCCCAAAAAGAAGCCCTTGAACAAGTTCGCGGCAAGTTTGGCCAAAATTATGACCTCTATATAAATGGTGAATTTGTTAAAGGTGATGAGGGTACGTTCGAAAGCCGAAATCCTTCCAACACTTCAGAAGTGATCGGCACTTTTCCTATGGCAAGTAAAGAACAAGCTTTTGATGCACTCGAAAAAGCCTGGGATGCCTTCGATAGCTGGCGATATATTTCCGCAAAAAAACGGGCGGATTACCTGTTCAAAGCAGCCGATGTAATGCGGCGGCGGCGGCTTGAAATCAACGCCTGGATGATCAGCGAAGCCGGAAAAAGCTTCCTCGAAGCTGATGCCGATACCTGCGAAGCCATCGATTTTGTTGATTATTATGCCTACGAAGCTTTGAGGTTGGATGACGGAATGCCGGTGAAAGATTCCTGGGGCGATCATAACAAAACCATTTACATGCCGATTGGAGCCGGAGTTTCAATTTCTCCATGGAATTTCCCTTTCGCTATTTTTGTGGGAATGGCTGTCGCTCCAATTGCCGTGGGAAATACAGTGGTCGCAAAACCTGCTCCCGACACTCCTAAAATGGGACATCTTTTGGCTGAGATTTTTGAGGAAGTCGGCCTGCCAAAAGGAGTATTTAATTTTGTAAGTGGCGGTGATATTGAAGTAGGTGAAAATCTCGCTAAACATCCAAAAACACGATTTATAAATTTCACGGGATCTAAACCTGTTGGATTGCATCTCGCCGAGATAGCCGCAAAAACTCAGGAAGGCCAACCTTTCCTCAAGCGGCTTGTTTGTGAACTGGGTGGAAAAAACGCCACGGTTGTGGATGAAGACGCCGATATCGAATTAGCGGCAACAGAAATCGTTAAAGGCGCTTTTGGTTTCCAGGGACAAAAATGTTCGGCAGGATCGAGAGTAGTCGCTCATGAAAAAATCTATGATGATTTACTGGAAAGAGTGGTTCAAAAAACCAAAGCTCTTAAAATTGGTGATGCCAAAGAAGATCATACTTCCGGGCCGGTTATCAACCAAAAAGCTGTTGATAAAATTATGAGCTATATCGAAATCGGCAAGAAGGAAGGCCGTTTAATGGCTGGCGGAAAAAGAGCGGAAACGGAAAATGAGGGCTATTATATAGAACCTACCGTTTTTGCTGATATAGATGAAAATGCACAGATTGCACAAGAAGAGATTTTTGGCCCGGTTACCGCGTTCATCAAAGCAAAAGATACCGATGATCTTCTTCGAATCGCTAATGGAACCCGTTATGGATTAACGGGGGCTTATTTCTCCAGCGATCCTGCTAAAATTGATCGTGCTTTACGGGAATATGAAGTTGGAAATCTTTACATCAACCGGAAGTGTACCGGTGCTCTTGTTGGCTGCCAGCCTTTTGGCGGCTTCAAAATGAGTGGAACCGATGGTAAAGCCGGTGGACGAGATTATTTGAAGTACTTTTTGGAGCCGAAATCTATGACACTCCGCCCAGCTGATGGAGTGGATATAAATCTGCACAAGTTTGAATTTTCAAACAGATAATATTGCTAATCACAATTGAATATTTAACCTCCAAGGATGTAGAGTTCTTTGGAGGTTTTTTTATGAAATTAATACATTCAAGTCGACAAGGGGTTACAACCCCTTGTTTTGGATCAGCAACATCTTGCCTGGAATCGCGACTCTGGCTTTGGTTAGCTCCTGAACAATAGCAACTAACACCTCATTAATTTACTTGATTAAGGTCATTTGCTTCAGCTTAACGAAGCGACTTCCGTTAATACCTTCTGATGACATCCTGTAAAAATAAAACCCACTTGAAAGCCCGTTAGCATTCCACGTTGCCTGGTAAGTTCCGGATTTCATATTGTTTTCATCCACAAGAATCTGCACCTGCCTTCCGAGAATATCAAAAATCTCAATTTTTACCTTGGAAGTTACCGGCACCCAGTATTCAATTTTTGTAGATGGATTAAACGGGTTGGGGTAATTTTGATGTAATTGATACACCATTGGCACATCCCTTACAACGTTGAAGTTCATATCACCCATACTTTGGGTTGTATCTATTCCATCAGTCGCCTCAATACGCCAAGTATAGCTTTTGTCGTAACGTAGCATGGAATTCTGCATTTTGAAAGAGTACTTGGTATCGGCAATTCCATTCAGGGAAACCGTTTGACCGTTTCCATCCCAAATAGTCAAAATGTACTCGGTTGGGGCATTCCCAAAACTGTTGCTTGGCTCCCATGAGAAATGTACTGCACTGGTGATTTCAGCTCCCCTAACTGCTACTTCTACCGAGTCGTTGTTAAGTGGAAGCACCTGAGCAAACTGTGAAGGTGCTCGATAAATCGCATGGATAGTAATTTTTCGATTAGCTCCCGCTGCGTTCCCTAATTCATCACGCAGACTATAATGTACCGAGTCGGTACCGTTGAAGTTGTTATTTGGCCGGTATAACGTTCGGTTTTGCTCATCGTTTAAAACAGATGGAACGCTTGTGATTTCCTGCCCTATTTCTTTTCCATTATTTGATATCTGGAATATTCTGCCATTTGCTGGCAATTTATCAATAACGGTTTCCAGTTTATTACCAAATTCATCTTTGGCTTTAAAAGCCATGATATATTCTTCGTTTTCGAACATTTCGATATCGGGTATTCCCCTGATGCTGAAGTTCCGGCTTACACCATTACTCAAGTGCAGGTCATTATCATTTCCTGTGAGATCGCCGGCTACATCGCCTTGATCATCAAAAGTATGATAGAGTACCAGGTGATCTTCATTTCCTTCCATTATTTGGGTCATGCGTGACTGGATTTCATTCCTGCTGTTGGTTTTATCCCAAACCCGCACTTCGTGTATTTCACCATCTAATCCTCTTCCCATTTCAAGCCTTGCCTGAGACCGCCTTACATCGCCCTCAAAATCTGCATTCGCCATACGGAAACCATTACGATAGAGATTTACCCGCTTGTTATCGTTATCCACAGTAAAAGCAAGATGAGTCCATTTGTAAACAACAGAATCTTCATCTACAGATTTGAAAACTCCTCCTGCTGTTTCATCCACTTCAAATATATTACCAGCACTAATAGTTAATTCTTCCCCACCCTCCAGATATACAGTTGCATCAATTTCATTATTCTGGCCTGTTACCTTGAATTGACCATTATTCTCATCTGCTTTTTTGAAAAGTTCATAATAACCCTCCACTGATTTTGGCAGCACCCATATTTCCAGCGTGTAATTTTCGAGGCTATCGAGTGTTTGGCTTGGTTCGGCGTACATAAAAGTATCCATGCTGCCATCAAACACAACAGTGTTTACCGTGTCAAGAATAGTGGGGTTAGTATTACCTGGTATTGCGGATGCTACAAAATATAGATTATCAATTTGTTGGCGATAAGCTTTTGCAGTGATTTCATAGATACCACCTGTATCACCTAATTTAAAAGCTGTTGACGCAATTCCAGAACTGTTAGAATAAGCTGTATCGGGAAAGAACTCGCTTTCTTCGGCAAATTCAGGATAATCATCGAGACTAAAAGCTATCGGCTCGTTAATTACAGGATTCTCATACTGATCAAACATGCCTACAGTTAGCGAATCTTTGAGAGTGCTCAATGTTCGCTGTTCCTGGTTATTTCCTCCAACCACAGCAAAATTAGTTACAGCCCCGGCAGTAGCATTAAAATTGAATTGTATAGGATTCAATGTATCAACCAATGCGGAGATAATATACTCACCAGATTTATTACCAAGTTTGAATTGGGTTCCAGCAAAACCATCAGAATTTGAAATTACTGACTCTTCTGCCAATGCCTGCATTTCAGCATCCAAAGGAGAAGATGTGACAGTGAACTTGACCTCTTTGCCCGGAATTGGCAAGTCGTTTACATCCAGCACCCGAACTACAAGTGAATCATCCAAAATAGTAGTAACAACTTGTGTTTGATCATCTCCTGACACTTTCACCAAGGATTTTAAATCACCGGCCGAAACTGAGCTGATGTATGGATTTCCGCTTATGGATTCCTCATTCAGGGTAAAAACAAACTCATCATCACCCGGTTTCATCGGCACATAAGAAGAGGTGTAAGTACCATTTCCAAGGTCAATAATTTCCGCCAAATCAGAGCCGGTATTCACTCCACCAAGAGAAATATTCAGTAAGGAAGCCACTCCAGCAACAGGGTTTTCAAAAGCATCGCTTACTTTTATGGTGATGAAAGTGGTATCGGCAACCTTTCCATTAGGAACAATTGCTGTTGTATTACCGGCAAAAGCTTCAGCAGCTTCCGCTTCCGCTTCAAAAATCACATTTCCTAAACCTTCGTAATTCACGGTTACCTGATAAGTTCCCGCTTTGAATCCTAATTGCAGCTCGGCTGAGGCAAGTCCAGAGCTGTCAGTAAAAGCTTTGATATTGAGCAGTTCAGCATTGGTTGAATCAGCCGGCATTTGACTTATGGTGAAATTCACATCCGTTCCCGGCACAGGATTTTCATCGGCATCGGTAATTTTTACCACCAGTGGATTTTCCAGTTTCTGTGCAACTTCTCCGCTCTGTTCATTTCCGGAATGAATGGCAAGATTAGCTCCCTGCCCTGCGGTAAATAGAACTTCAACTTCACCAACAACACTTCCAATTTTCTCCCCTACAGTTGCGGTGATTCGTTCAACAATTGTATTGGTAATAAGCACTTCATAAATGCCCGCTTCGGTTTCTGCAAATGTATTTACTATAGTTGCGTCTCCGCTTAAAGTCAGGGAAAGACTGTCTTCGCGGTTTGTGATCAGATTATTATTTACATCCCGAAGGGTAACTTTTATGGTAGAATTTTCCCTAATGGAAAGAGTATCGGGCATTGCCTGAATCTCTGAATTAGCAGATGAAAACGGTCCCGACACAAAGGTGATTGTTGGTTTTACATTCAGCTCAATTCCATTCACAGATACCGATACAACAATTGCTTCACTTTTTGTACTGTTGATGTCAGCTATATAAATACCCTGTACTTCCGTTTCTTTTACTTCTCCGGCCGTTGCATCTCCCAATCCACTCAGTGAAATATTATCTGCCTCGCCGCTTACCGGATTTCCGAGATCATCAATTAAACTGATGGATAATACCGAAGCATCTGTGCCATTTGCAATCACTGTATCAGGATCCGCATTCACACTTGAGTTTGCAGCGCTGATCGCTCCCGTTTGGAAGAGAATTTCAGGTTTTTTATCCAACTCTATCCCATCAACAGTTACCGTGATGGCAAGCTCTTCAGCTTTGGTATTGGTGAGATCATAAGTATAAACCCCATCTCCCGCTTCAATAAATTCGGAGAGCTCGGCATGGTCGCCGTAAGTAAGTATAAAATCGCCTTCTTCAACGCCTCTTATAGTATTTCCATTAGCATCTTTCAAGGTGATGGTGATCGTAGAGGCATCTTCGCCATCTGCTGTGTGTGGGGAAGTGGCCGTAACTTCAGAATTGGAAGCACTAATACCGCCAGTGGTGAATTTAATTTCTGCATCCCCAATTTCAATGTCATTGGCGGTTACAGTTACCGTGATTTCTTCGGCTTTTGCGTTGGTAACGGTGAAGGTGTAAGTACCGGCAATTTCGCTTTCAGAAATGGCCTCTTCGATTTCGGCATCACTTTCGCCCAATGCAACCTCGAAGTCGGTGACGCCACTTACGGCGTTTCCGAATTCATCGGCCAGAACAACGGTCACTTGTGAGTTTCCGCCGGCTGCCAGACTTGTAGGGTTGGAGGTGAGTGAGGAATTATCTGTAAATAGGCCTGCATTGGTAACATCCAATTCATCCGATTTAAGATCGATTACTCCGGCAACCTTGAAGGTGAGTGTATAATCCTCACCGGCCTTATTAATAATGAGATTATCAAATTCGGCTTCGCCATTTTCACCGGTAATTACTTTAATAGTGCTTGTGCCGGTAAAATCACCTGATGAAAGCGTAACACTTACTTCAATATCTGAAAGTGGATTATTCTGATCATCTTCCACACGAACTTTTGGCGCACCTTCAACAGTCTCACCAGCGATGGAGTTTTCAGGCTGAGTAATCATTACAATAGCATCCGCATCACCGGCAGTGATCGTAAAACTGTCACTTTCATCGCTGTCGACATTTTCAGCTTCTGCCGTCAGTGTATAATTTCCTGCTTCGGCTACTGTTAGATTACCAAAACTAGCCAATCCGTTTACAGTAGAGATTGCGACATCACCACCCAAAGTAGCTGCTCCGGATATAGAAAGCGTGATTACTGTTCCGTCACTGTTTACCTCATTTTCAAATTCATCCAACAGCTGAACTGTTACTTCGGGATCTATAATCTCACCCGCAACAGAGGTGGAAGGTTGTTCAACAAAAGCAGCAAGTTGAGCAGCATCACCGGCTTCGGCTGTTGCCTCAAATATTACATCATCAAGTCCTGCGGCGCCGACAATAATTTTGTAAGACCCGGCTTTTGTACCTAAAGTGAATTCTGCAGAAGCAAAACCATCAGCATCAGTTGCAGCATCTACATTCGTCAGCTCCTGGCCGGTAGCACCTTCAGGAGAATCTGTTATGGTGAATGTCACCGACTCGCCTTCAACAGGATTCCCTTCGTTATCGGTTACTTTTACAACAAGTGGATTATCCAGTGTTTGGGTAACAATATCATTTTGATTATTCCCAGATTCTATGACAAGACTTGCAGCATCACCGGAAAGGAAAGTTATTTCAGCAGGACTACCATTTGTAATTGCCTTATCAGGAATTGCATCATCATCACTGTCATATTGAGCGGTTACATTTACTTTTTCGGCAATGGTGTTGGTTAGATTGACAGAATATTGCCCGTTTTCATCCGTGGTTCCGGAAGCAGCATTAATTTCAGCATCTCCGGTTGATGAGAAAGCTACCGCAACATCAGGAACAGGGTTACTGAATTCGTCGAGAAGTGTTAATTGTACTTCTGCTTCTTCAGTACTGTCTGCAACCACGTTATTCTTCAAAATTTCGAGCAATGTTCCGTTATTAGCCAGGTCAACTGCTGCCGGCAATACTTCAATATTTTCTTGACGGCCGGTAATTCCCGGATTTTCAACTTCAACCCAATGAATACCTGAAGTTTTGAAGATCACTTCATCTGCAAATTCACTTTTCCCCTTATCGGCAACAAGGAAAGTGTAAGAATCAGGTAGTTCAGCAATTCCATCACTCGAGCTAAAAGTAATCGTGCCCGTGTAATCGATTTTGATGTTGCCTTCTGTATCAAGTGCGGTAATCTGAACGGTATTAAAAGCTCCTGCTGTAGCGGGACTGTTAATGCCCTCCACAATAAATCCGCCAAGATCAGACGGTGTGATAGTTAACATTCCGCGATCAATGGATATGGAATAATTTCCGGCTTTGGTTCCATCCAGACTTGTAGGATCAATTCCAATCTCATCCTCATATTCACCTGTTTCTGAATTATCATCGGTTGAAGTCAGAGTAAAAACCACATCAGCGGCAGTTCCTGTTCCACCGGTTATATCACTAAGATTATCCCCGGCCACAAGAGCACCTGAGAAATCGGCAAAGGTGAAGTTAGGATCGTCGGCGCCCGCTGCACGTTCCGCATCATTTACTGTGATGGTGATGGGAAGAGGTGTAATATTGGCTTCAGAATCAGGGGCATCATCAAGTGATAATGTGTAATTACCGGATTTAGAACCGGTTAATTCTGTTTCTGTAATGGTTACGGTTTTATTATCTGCAACCTTTACATCCCCAAAAGCAATTAGGATATTTGTTAATGAGACATCACCATCATCTGCGGGAAGTACACCACCGAGCTCAAGATTATTTACCTCAAGACCGGCTTCATCTGTGCCATCATAAGTTTTATTTTCCGGGGTGAAGGTGCCCGTGATTGAGATTTCTCTAGCGGAGATATCAGCTACAAGATCAGTTGACTGAGTTAAGGTGTAATTAGCTACATCTTCACCGGCTAACATCAAAGCGGCTGTAACTTCAATATCCTCACCCACATTGATGCTTGCAAAACTGCCTGCCAATCCATCCAACTCTACATCATCATCGTTGATCACTCCAACCAGTTCGGCTCCGGTGATTTCGGCGGCGGTGGTTCCATCGTAGATTTTATCGACAGACTGCGCATTCGAAACAGTAAGTTCTTTTGGTGTGACTTCAACATCAACCTGATTCGTTACTGAACTATAATTATTTCCATCATCAGGCGTAAAAATTACATCGGCGGTATAAGTCCCTGCCGAATTCGGCTCAATGGAATCATCAACAAAAGTAAATTCACCATCCACTTCGGCGGTTCCACCTGTTAATTCAGATGAGGACAGTGACTCACCGTAGATTATGCCTGATGCTGCCGGCCAGGTGGTCACCACAGCGTTTGTCGCCGTAATATTTGCAGTCAGTCCATCCGGCTGGGTGAGCGTATAATTTCCAATATCATCACCGGTGAGGCTCATCAAGGTTGTTACTTCAATACCAGTCCCAGCTTCACGTTGGGCGAAGGTTCCTTCTTCAAAATTTGCAAGAGCTACATCATCATCATTGATCACACCTTCCAGTGTGGCTCCTGTAATTTCAGCATCATCGGTTCCGTCGTACTCTTTATTCTGAGCTTCGGCTCCCGATACCGTCAGTTCTTTCTGGTTTATTGTAATCGTAACATCATTGGTCACCGCAGAATAGTTGTCCGAATCGTCGGGAGTGAAGGTCACTTCCACCTCAGCATCTCCGGCAGATGTTGGCGCAAACGTGGGAGCTGTGAAGGCAAAAGTTCCATCTTGATCTGCACTTCCGCCGGTAAGAGTGGAGTTGCTCAGAGCCTGACCGTAAATAATATCTGAAGCCTCCGGCCAGGTGATTCCGGTTACATTTGAACTGGTGATATCAGCTGTTAGTCCGGTTGGCTGGGTTAAGGTATAATTCACTGCATCACCCCCACTGAGAGTCATTGCCGGAGATACTTCAATATCAGTACCTGCATTTGTTTGAGCAAAAGTTCCGTTGTCGGCATTTTGCAGGGTTACCGCATCACCATTTATTATTCCGTCTAATGCAGCATCTGTAATAACCGCTGTATTATCTCCGTCATATTCCTTGTCCTGAGCAACCGCATTAATCACCGTTAGTTCTTTCTTCGCTACGGCTACATCCACTTCTTGCGTTGCACTGCTATAGTTGTCGCTATCCGGTGTGAAGGTCATTTCGGCTGTGTATGTTCCGGCTGCGTCTGGCTCAATCAGTTCATCGGTAAAAGCAAAGTTTCCGGCCGTGACATTTACTCCGCCACTCAATGTTGACTGCGCCAGTGCATCTCCATAGGTAATACCAGAAGCCTCCGTCCACTCGGTAATTTCCGGTGCAGCTTTGGTGACGTTGGCTGTCGATTCCCTATTTAGGGTCAACAGGTTGTAATTGCCTGCATCATCTCCGCCACTGATTTCGATGTCGGTGATGTCTACCGTTTTATCCTCTCCCGCATCTGCATTTTCAAAAGCGGCTGTAAAATTGAAATTCAGATAATCTCCTTCTATGCGATCATCCTCAAAATCAATACCGGTTGCCGTAATAGTACCATCGTAGACTTTATCGGAAGCCGTAAAATTGCTCAGAGAAAGATCACGCGGAGTGATTTCCAGCGCACCCTCATTAAAGGAGATGTCGTAGTTGTCGCTGCTCAATCCTGCCGTAGTAATGGTGTATTCACCCACATTTTCAGCTCCGCCGGAGGTTCCACCAAAAGTTAATGTGCCGGATAAATCATCAGCAGCATCGCCGTCCACAAAGCCATCATAAGCTGCCGTGAAAGCGGTGAAAGCTGAACCGTCATAAGCTTTGGATTTATCTTCGGCGGTGATAGT
>JBBEBR010000022.1:0-569560 GCA_040882225.1 Balneolaceae bacterium
GTTGGTTCAGAGCACCTCGTTTACACCGAGGGGGTCGGGGGTTCGAGTCCCTCATCGCCCACTTAAAAGCCAGACAAATTAATTTTGTCTGGCTTTTTTTTTGTTAAAAAAAACTGAATAGTAAATTTAGCACCACGTTTACACCGAGAGGTCGGAGGGTTCTGGCGAAGCCATCCCTTCGGGGGAGTCCCTCATCGTCCACCGAAACCCACGTAAGTCATTGATTTGCATGGGTTTTTTATTTTGTGGGTACTTACTTTAGTGCAAACGAATTAAAGCATATAGGTTTAAAAATTATATGTTATAATTAGCTATACAAAAAAATATTGAGATATTGAGCACAATTAAATCTATTGAAGTTACCAAGTTGCATGGGAGGTATACATTATCCCAAAAATTTAGAAAGGGTGTGAATATAATTCATGGTAAGAACGGGACAGGCAAAACTACGCTTCTTCATATTATAGCCAACACATTAAATGGTAATTTCGATCGATTTGCTTATCTCCAATTTGAAAAAATAAAAGTCAGGCTTACGAATGGTATCCTAGTCATTATAAAAAGAGATAGAGAAAATATTTATGTTGAAGAAAGTCCAGATAAAAAATTTAAAATTCCTATAGTTGACGTATATCATCGACAAAACATGAAAGAAAGGTCACGAGACGATTCTTCTACAAGAGATTTAAGCATTTTTGACGATCAGGAAGATAAATCTATTGACAACTTACCAGTAGCATATTTTCCAGCTTTTAGAACAATGATCGAAGCTTGGGCAGCTGAAAATAGATATTTAAGAAGCCCAAGAGGGGTAAGAGATGTTGGTAAAAATAGAATAACTCATTTTGCTAGAAAATTATTCGGGCAATTTGTTCCTGATATAATTTATTCATCGATAATAGATATCGAGCAAGAGCTTTCCAAGAATATTCAAAATGCAACATTTCAAGTTGCAAGAAAAGATAGAGACTTATTATCTGAGTCCTTTTTGAACATTCTTCCTGCATTGATTGCGGATGAGAGTAAACCAGTATCAATACAAAGCTCTGTTCAATTATTAAAAAAAATAAAAAAACTATTGGTTGAGCTCGAAAAATCTCCTTTAGATTATAAGCCATTAGCCACTAATGATATTTACTCTCAGCTTAGTAAAACAGTAAGGGAGTTTCAAGTTTCAGCAACTCAAGAAGGTGTAGCCGCTAGAATTCTTAATTTGTATAAAAATTTATTGGAAGATAGGCTAGCTGAACAAGATTCAGCTTTTAAAGAGATAAAGATATATCTAGATGCAGTAAATGATTTTTTTGATGAAAAGGAATTGACCATCAATAAAGAGGTAGGAAAGTATAGAGGAAACTCACTTGTGGTTTCTTTTAGTAATACGAAAACAATAGAATCCTCAAATAATACAACCGATCTTGCTTCTTTATCATCAGGTGAAAGGCAAGTAGTTACATTACTTTATGCAGCTACAAAAATGAGCCATCAAAAAGTAGTACTTATTGACGAACCCGAAATTTCATTACATGTTGACTGGCAAAGAATTCTTTTAAAAAAAATGTCCAGTCAGTTATCAGATAGACAAATAATTACATGTACTCATTCGCCAGTAATAGGGGCTGATTATGAGAAATCTCAGCAGAGACTAATTATCGAGTAATATGTCAACTTTTGATAAAGAGTCTTATAAGAGTTACGTAGAGATGAGTAACAATTCAAGGTTATTGGTGGAAGGAGTTTCTGATAAAATTGCTCTTACTATAGCAATAAGAAAGAATGGTATTAACAGTTCTATTGAAATAGATTCAGCAGAACATTTGATAGGCTTTGATGAGGGAATAGGGAATAGAGAAAAGATAGAAACAGTATGTGAAGAGTTAAAGACGAGAGCTTTGAATAGTACTTTTTTCGGCTTAGTTGATAGAGAGTTTAGAGAATTTGATATAGGTAAAACTTTATCTGATAATCTCAATACACACTATAATGATACCTATCTTTATTGGACATTTGGGCATTCTATTGAAAATTATCTATTTAATATTGATCTTATCCAAGAAGCGTTAATTAAATCAACAAAATCACCAAAAAGCTTTGACGCTATTAACTTATTGAGAGAATCATTTGATTCTGTTTTAGAAATTGCAGGCGCAATTTCTTTAAATTTAAATGAATTTGATTTTAGTTTCTCTAGAGTAAGTTCAATGATTGACTTTACTTATTTTGATGTAGTTGAAGAAAATTTAACTCTAGATATAGATAAATATAAGAATGAACTTATAATTAGAGGTATTTCTGAAGCAGAGAGCAACTTATTTATAGTAAAATTTTTAGAAAATCTTGAACTATGTAAAAGATCAGATACTAATCATGTAAGTCTTTACATACATGGACATATTGGACTTAATATTTTACGTAGCTCTTATGCTTATTTTCTTGATACCATTTTAGATGAGAAAGAAAATATTCATAACTGTTTTCTTACAATTTCGACTGATTATTTTTTTCATATTTGTATTACAGAATATTTGAATATAAGAATTGAGGATAGGCTTAATTTTCCAGAATTAATCCTTGATAGGTACTAAGTTTTAAAGGGAGATATGGGCTTTTAAACAATCTCAAGTCCTGCCTCCCTCCACCTTTAGAAATACTAATATCAGAACTTTTCACTCCGCTCATAGAACACTGGGAAAATTTGTGATAATCATCAATTAACCATTCCTGCAAATACTTGTTCTATAATCTTCCATCCATATTTCCTGTTTAAGGCAAATCCTTGATCGTAAATCACATCTCTAAATAGAATTTATTATATAGAGGAGGGATTGGGAGGCGAAAGAAAAAACATGTTTTCAATAACGTATTTGTTAAACATAATTTTGAAATAAAGAATTATTAAGGATTTAATGTATTTTCTTTGAATTGTTTTAATGACAATTAATTGAGTTTTTGATTTAAAAATAAATCATATATTTATTGTTGTACTTATTCCTTAAAAAAAATCAATCATGGATATCAAATTCGTAAAACGCGCCACTATTAAATCTTCGAAGAAAAGAACTTCTAAATTCAAACCACTGTTAGAGGCTATAGAGAAGTTAAAGCCGGGTGGTCAGGCTATAGAAGTGGGCTACTCGAACGAGAAAAATATTAATTCTATGCGTACCGCTGTTTATCAGTTTGGCAAACAAAGCGATATTAAAGTGAAAAGCCGCAGAGACGCAGAGAATAAAAAGATTTATTTTTACCGGGATAAGTAAAAAAAAGCTTCAGTATTATAGAATACTTTTGCTCTATTCTGGTAAATAAATCTACTTGAATTATTATACTTTCATTTTAAGATTGTAGAACATGAGTTTATTAGCAGGAAATGCAGTAATGCCTGAAGTAGGTACTCGTCTTTCAAAAGAAAAAATCACCGAACGGTTTAAATCGGTAAGAGCTTTTTCAATTCATTTAACAGAGCCGCTTGAGACTGAAGATTTTGTGATTCAGGCTGCTGAGTTTGCAAGTCCTGTTAAATGGCATCTTGCCCACACCAGTTGGTTTTTCGAAACATTTATACTCGAAAAATTCCTCGATAATTTTGAAAGCCTTCATCCCCAATACGCTTACTTCTTTAATTCCTATTATTTGCAAACCGGGGTTCCTTTCAAGAGAGCAAAAAGGGGAGTTCTTTCCAGGCCTACCGTGAAAGAGGTTTTTGAATACCGTAAGTATGTGAATCAGGAGATTGTCGGGTTCATAGAAAATGCGGGGGACGATTTATGGGAGGAGGTGGCAACAGTGATCGAAATAGGAATAAACCATGAGCAACAGCATCAGGAGTTAATCCTGACGGATGTGAAATATATGCTCGGACAAAACCCGTTGTTGCCAGTGTATCGTAAATCAAGTTCAAGGAAACAAGGGTATTCCGAAGATCTGAATTGGGTTTCGTTTGATGAAGCCGTTATTGAAATAGGAAGTGCAGGCGGAGAATTTACCTATGATAATGAGCACCCACGCCATAAAACCTTGGTTCAAAATTTTGAGTTTTCCGACCGGCTTATCACCAATGGCGAGTTTTTGGAGTTCATGAATGACGACGGCTATAACCGCTCGGAACTTTGGCTCGATGAAGGGTGGGCTGCCGTAAACGAAAATGAATGGAAGGCTCCGTTGTATTGGTTTCGGCGTGATGATGAATGGTTCAATTTCACTTTATCTGGAGCCCATAAAATTGATCTGAATGAGCCCGTAACTCATGTGAGCTATTATGAGGCCGACGCTTTTGCCCGCTGGAAAGGCGTTCGGCTGCCAACCGAACAGGAGTGGGAGCATGCCTGTGGTAATCGCGAAATTGAAGGGAATTTTGTTGAGGAAGATAAATTTCATCCCGCCGCGCCAAAGTCGTCATCCCAAAAAATAAAACAAATGTTTGGGGATGCCTGGGAGTGGACAATGAGCGCTTATTCGCCTTACCCCGGATACAAACCACTGCCGGGCGCGTTGGGCGAATACAACGGAAAGTTTATGGCCAATCAATATGTGTTGCGGGGTGGTTCGTGCGCCACTTCTAAATCACACATCCGAAAGACGTACCGGAACTTTTTTCATGCTGATGCCCGATGGCAATTCAGCGGTATTCGGTTAGCGAGGTAATGTAATATATGAGTAATTCAGACGGGCGTGATGTAATGCTTGCCGAGGTTTTAGAAGGATTGAGCAAGCCTCAAAAGACTTTGCCAAGCAAGTATTTTTACGATGAAAAAGGTTCCAAACTCTTTGATGATATCACACACCTTGAGGAATACTATCCCACCCGCACGGAGTGGAAAATCCTGAAATCATCTGTTCATGAAATTGGTGAATATCTTGGAGAAGATGTGCTCCTGATAGAACCCGGAAGTGGAAGCAGTGCCAAGACCCGAGTTCTGCTTGATAACCTGAATTCCATTTGCTGTTATATTCCGATCGATATTTCGGGGGATTATCTGCAAAATGTTGGGGAAAAACTGAGGAGTGAGTATCCTAAGATTCAAATATTACCGTTGCAAGCCGATTATACACAACCGTTTAATCTGCCGCGATCAAGCCCTGATGCACGAAAAATTGTTTTTTTCCCGGGATCAACCATTGGGAATTTTAAGATCGAAACGGTCAATCGCTTTTTAAAAGTGATTTCAGAAATTGCGGGGGAAGACGGAGCTTTTCTTATCGGTGTGGATCTGAAAAAAGATAAAGACATTATGGAAGCAGCGTACAACGATTCGAAAGGAGTTACGGCTGCTTTCAATAAAAATATTCTGCAACATATAAATAATGTGCTGAATTCAGATTTCGATGTTTCTCGATTTGAACACAAAGCTCTCTGGAATGCAGGAAAAAGCCGAATTGAGATGCACCTTGTGTGTCTTCAGGATCATGATGTTAAAGTAAACGGCACAACCATATCCTTTAAGAAAGGGGAAAGCATTCACACCGAAAACTCCCATAAATATTCTGTAGAGGATTTCAGGAAAGTTGTGAGTCCGTGGTTTGAGGTGAAAAAAGTGTGGACGGATGATGAAGAATTATTCAGTGTTCAGTATCTGGAACCGAATTAACCTCCTCTGTCTCCTCCTAAAGGAGGAGGACACAATGAACTATTTAAAAGCTAAGAATAAAAAGATGCGTTTTTATAGGTGTAGCTGATTAAGTAGATTTTGCATCATTCAAAATGTCTGATTTTCTGAATTCTTTTGCTTTGTCGAACATAGGAAAACTCTCTTCTAATTTATTTTTCCAGTTTTTAATCATTTCCTTTTCATCATTCCGAATTTGACTTATGGTAATTTTTTGTGATCCTTCGAAGATTATTAGTTCATTTTCTTCAATTGAATAACTTCCAACTACTTTAACTTTACTTCCAAGAAATGTTTAATAAAGTCATTTAAATAAATCCGCAAAACCCGCGTCATCCGCGTTCAATTAAAATGCAGTTAAGGGCTTTAGTTCTTAACTTCCTGTATGAATATACTCGGTATAGAATCCTCCTGTGACGATACCTCCGCATCGGTTTTAACGGATGATGGAATTCAATCAAACATTATTGCTTCACAGTCGGTGCATGTGAAATTTGGAGGAGTAGTTCCTGAACTTGCTTCCCGTGCGCATCAAAAAACCATCACACAAACGGTAAATCAGGCATTGAATGAGGCGGGAATTTCCCTCGATAAAATTGATGGAATAGCCGTAACACAGGGACCGGGATTATTAGGCTCACTACTGGTTGGGATTTGCTTCGCGAAGGGATTGGCTCTTTCCCGTAATATTCCAATTATTGGAGTGAATCATATGGATGCCCATATCTATGCGAATTTCATTGATGATACTCCGGTATTTCCATTTGTAGCGCTTACTGTTTCCGGGGGACATACGCAGTTGGTGCACGTGAAATCAGCATTTGAGCATGCAATAATTGGAAAGACGCGGGATGATGCCGCCGGTGAAGCTTTTGATAAAATCGGGAAAATATTGGGGCTTCCATATCCAGCCGGCCCGCAAATGGATGAGCTTTCAAAAATTGGGGATCCTAAATTTCACAAATTTCCACAGGCTTTGCTTCATGAAGGATTAGATTTCAGTTTCTCTGGATTGAAAACCAGCGCACTTTATTATTTGCGGGATAAAGAGGAAGGCTGGATTCAGGAGAATTTAAATGATATTTGTGCCAGCGTTTCTTTTGCCATTACGGAAGCGGTAACAAAGAAACTGAAAAAAGCAGTTGAGCAAACCGGAGTTAAAACGATTGTACTTGCCGGTGGAGTCTCGGCTAATTCGATGCTTCGCGAAAAAGTACAAAAATTGGCAGAAAAGCTGAACCTGAATCTCCACATTCCGCGCTTAAGTTATTGTACCGATAACGCCGCCATGATTGCCATCACCGGAAAAATGAAAGCTGAACTCGGACGCTTTGATGATTTGGATCTAAAACCCTTTGCCTCTTTGTAGAGATTCAAAATTCAAAATTCAAGATTAAAAATTAATCTTAAATCTATAATTTTAAATTTTGAATTTTTGTGATTCAGCTACGGCGAGGGCATCTACGAGATCGTTTAGGACATGACCGGAGTGGCCTTTTACTTTAATCCATTCTACATCGTGTGGTTTCATGGCTTTAATCATTTGCTCCCACAACTCTTTGTTCTCAACCGGTTTTTTGTCTGCTTTTCGCCATCCATTTTTTTGCCAGTTTTCTATCCATCCTTTTATGAATGCATTTATGATGAGGGCGCTGTCGCTGTGAATTTTAACGCGGCAAGGTTTTTTGAGAGACTTTAGTGCTTCTATAACCGCTTGCATTTCCATACGGTTGTTGGTTGTTTGTGGATCTCCACCTGAAATTTCCTTTTGCTTCCCATTCCAGATTAACACGGCTCCCCATCCACCGGGACCTGGATTTCCACTACAAGCACCATCGGTGTAAACGATCACTTCAGGTTTTTTAGACATATTTATTAGTTATTGCACTCAAGGATTCCCTGGTTTCTTTCGCTTTTTTTGCAACCAATTCCGGCCAATTCTTTTCATTTTTTCCCGCATAGATAATACCTCTGCTTGAACTTATCAAAGGTATTCCGGTATGTTCGCTTAAAACCTTTGTGAGCTCTTTTATTGATCCGCCTTGTGCTCCAATCCCCGGAATTAATAAAGCCGCATTGGGGAAATATTTGATGATGGAGGAAACTTCATCTGGGTGAGTGGCTCCAATAACCATTCCATAATAGGTTTCAGTAAAAGAATCTTTCTTTGAAAGCTGATCGGCAATAAACTGGCTCATCATCTCAAAGCCCCGAAAGGGTTGTTTTAGAAAATCTTCGGCGCCCGAATTGGAAGTTAAAGCTAAAACATAAATTCCTTTGTTTTCATCATTTGAGAAGGAATCGAGTGTTTCAAAACCCATCAGAGGGTTTAAAGTGATGGCATCTACTTTAAACTGGTCGAAATAGGTTTTTTTATAATGTTCGGCTGTAGAATTGATATCGCCTCGTTTGGCATCAGCTATAATGATTTTATCGGAGGGTATGTGATTTATCACTTCCCCAAAAACTGAAAGGCCATTTTTACCTAAAGCTTCAAAAAAGGCCACATTGAGTTTATATGCTGCACAAAATTCTGAGGTATAATCAATTACAACTTTACAGAAATAGGCGACTTGTTCTTCGGGAGTTTCAAATTGCTGCTTTACAGGCCCTGGAAGGAGGCTGAGATCCGGATCTAATCCTACACATAATGTAGACTGAGATTTCTGAATGGATTGGTGCAACTTATTTAAAAAAGGCATGTTCTTAATTTTTTTCGAAGATAATATAATTACAATGAATTTGATGCCTTTGTGAAAACAAAAGCCACGGGTTTACCTATAACACAGATTCCGGGAAAACCTCTTCAAAACCATGTGGTGGTTTTTCGAGTGTCCATGTCTCGAAGTAAAAATGACGCTCTGATCGAAACTTCTTTCCATTTATACTAAAAAACCGAAAAGCATTAGGAACAAGATTTTGAAGTGGGAAGAACATATCACGATAAATATTCTTTTTTGAGAATATGTGAAGGTCGAATCCATCCTTAGCCTGTTCTTTATAAATAACAATCAGACCTTGTTCTAATGCTACTTTTAATTCTGATTTAAAATGTCCGACATTAGAGTTGGCATCAACATGTATGGTTGTGATATCGAGTTCAGGACTTTCATTATCAGAAGAAACAACTACAACTTCACCGGTTTTTATAGATTCAACGGCCTCAAAAAGAGAATTAAAACTTTTCTCAGCTGTATAAAACTTCTTGGGAAAAGCTTCGCCAAGCGCATCCAAAATATTTCGGTATGCGTTCAGTATGTTTATTCCAAAACGTTGATCCTTAAGATCAGTTCCTGTTAAATAAAATTTTGAATAGGTTGGGTCGGGTTTCATGAAATCGGCAAGAGAAGCCTCAATCTCCTCTGGTGTTTTATTGGCATTCCGCTTTGCCAGTTCGTCTAATCTTAAATCGTGCTCAAAAATAAGTTTGAAAATGTCGGTGTTCATTTTGCCATATTTAATTAACGCTGCTATAAAACAAAAAAGCCCCGGCAATCACTCGCAGGGGCTTTAATAAAGTGAAAAATACCGGTTAAATCATAGTTGCAATAACAAGAGCTACAACCGACATCAGCTTAAGAAGGATGTTTAATGAAGGCCCTGAAGTGTCTTTGAATGGATCACCAACAGTATCACCAACAACTCCGGCTTTGTGTGGCTCAGAACCTTTGCCGTACTCAACTCCGTCGATGGTAACGCCTTCTTCAATCATTTTCTTAGCGTTATCCCAGGCACCACCGGCGTTAGACTGAAATAAGGCCATCAATACTCCGGCAGAGGTTACACCTGCAAGAAGTCCGCCCAACATTTGCGCTCCTAAAAGGGGATCATCGCTAACCCAGCCTGGAACAAATCCAAACAGAACAGGAACGATAACTGCTAAAAGGCCCGGAAGTACCATCTCACGAATAGAAGCTTGTGTAGAAATCTCCACGCACTTTTCGTATTCAGCTTTTCCATCGGCAGCTTCAAAAGTGGTACGGTCCTCATCCGACCAATCAGCAAGTGCTTTGCCTTCATTTTTATTCATAGCTGCAAGAGCTTTAGTGAGCTCAGGAATGTCTCGGAACTGTCGGCGAACTTCCTCAATCATGCTCATCGCTGCACGGCCTACTGCATTCATAGACAGGGCAGAAAACAAGAAGGGAAGCATGGCTCCAACAAAAAGAGCAGCCATTACCGAGGGGTTTGTCACGCTAATAATAACTTCTAAGCCGGGGTTAACAGCTTCAAAAGCTGTAATGAAAGCTGCGAAAAGGGCAAGGGCAGTAAGAGCGGCAGAACCGATTGCAAATCCTTTACCGATAGCTGCGGTGGTATTTCCAACGGCATCAAGTTTATCAGTTCTCTCACGAACTTCACTGGGAAGTTCAGCCATCTCGGCAATCCCACCGGCGTTATCAGAAATAGGACCATAGGCATCTACAGCTAATTGAATACCTGTATTTGAAAGCATACCAACAGCGGCAATAGCAATTCCATACAATCCTGCAAAATGATAGGCGCCCATAATGGCTACCGCAATTATTAGAATAGGAATGGCGGTTGAGATCATCCCAACACCAAGGCCGGCAATAATGTTAGTTGCGGCTCCGGTAACGGATTGCTTTACAATAGACAAAACTGGTTTTGTGCCTGTACCAGTGTAATGCTCGGTAACTAAGCCGATAGAAAGTCCGGCGGCAAGGCCAAGTATGGTAGCCCAAAAAACACCCATTGCTCCATATGTCAATCCACTAAAAGTCCATGTTTCAGGCAACATAATGGTAATTATGAAGTAGGAGGCAATCAACATAATGGCTGCGGAAATAAACTCTCCGGTATTCAAAGCTTTTTGAGGGTTCCCACCATCTTTTACACGAACAAAAAAGGTTCCGATAATAGAAGTCACAATACCAACGCCCGCAAGAACCAGTGGAAGCATAACAGCGGAAAGGCCGTTGAACTGATCAGCCCACGCACCGCCATCGATAGTAGCACCTGCAATAAAAGCGGCTCCAAGAACCATTGTACCAATAATAGATCCTACATAAGATTCGAAAAGATCGGCGCCCATTCCGGCAACATCACCAACGTTATCACCAACGTTATCTGCAATGGTAGCGGGGTTTAAGGGGTGATCTTCAGGAATGCCTGCTTCAACTTTACCAACAAGGTCGGCGCCAACATCTGCAGCTTTGGTATAGATACCGCCGCCAACACGGGCAAAAAGTGCAATAGAAGATGCACCAAAAGAAAAGCCTGTAACTATAGCGAGTACTTTATTTACAGCTGAGGAATCTTCAAGGCCAAACACCCCACCAAAAATAATGAAGAGTAAACTTAAACCAAGAACACCGAGGCCAACTACACCTAATCCCATCACAGAGCCACCGGCAAAGGCAACTTCCAGGCCTTTTCCAAGACTGGTTCGGGCTGCCTGTGTTGTTCTAACGTTTGCTTTGGTGGCCACTTTCATCCCGATAAAACCGGCTAAACCAGAGCATAAAGCACCAATAATAAATGAAATAGCTACCATCCAACTGGATGTAGCAGGGTCGGCGCTAAGGGCGAGTATCACGGCTACAACTATAACGAAAATGGAAAGAACCTTGTATTCGGCTCTGAGAAATGCCATGGCGCCGCTTGCAATGCTTTTGCTGATGCGTTCCATTCGCTCGGTTCCTATTTCCTGTTTCGATACCCACGAACTTTTAAAGAAGGTATATAGTAGAGCCAAAATACCGGCCACTGGTATGAAGTAAATAATAGTATGCATAATTCCCGTTACGTTAGTTTAGGTTTGTTTGCTATGCCTCAGGTTTGCCCGCCTTTGGCTTGTTCAATTGAAGTAATTCATAGCTTTAACGAGGCCGTCTCTGGCAAAGCTGAGTGCGGCATCATGAGCTTTTTGTTTTGTTATATCAACAATTTCGCGTTCCGGCTTTTGAAACAGAGAAAGTACAAAGTCGACTTGTCTGCCCCTCGGAAAGTTATTCCCGATTCCAAACCTGAGCCGTGGAAATTCTCTGCTGCCAAGTTCAGATATAATATTTGAAATTCCATTGTGTCCTCCGGCGCTACCCTGGCCCTTCAGCCTGAAATCACCAACTTCTAAGTTAAGGTCATCATAAATGATGAGGATTTCATCCACCGGAGCCTGATATTTTGCGAGCACTTTTTTCACAGCTACCCCACTTTTATTCATATATGTAGTTGGTTTAACCAACACCACATTTCTGCCCCGATGTCGCCCCTCCGCAACAACAAATGGCCCGTTTCCGGGGCCAAATGTTGTGGAAAGAGTTTCCGCTAATAAATCAACAACCTCAAACCCGATATTATGCCGTGTGCCTTCATATTCCTGTCCGATATTTCCTAATCCAACGATAATGGACATATCAAACGGCCACGGTTAAAGGGTTCTGTTTAGTCTTTGTTTTCTTCTTCAGAAGAAGGATCGCCCTCTTCACCTTCAGGAGCATCGCCCTCTTCACCTTCAGGTACTTCTGCGATTTCCTCTTCTTCTTCGGCAACACCGGCAAGAAGATTATCAAGGAAGTCGGCCCCTTTAGGAGGTCGAACAGTAACAATAGTCCGGTTCATACCATCAAGAGGTGTAATACCTTCAAGATTTAAATCCGAAATATGAAAAGACTGGCCGATTCCAAGCGGGCTTATATCAATTTCAAATTCTGAAGGAATCGCATCAGGAAGTACCCGAATACGTACAAAATTCATTGGTTTGAAAACAAGTCCGCCATTTTCAACCACTCCTTTAGCGTTTCCTTTAATTCTGATGGGAACCCTAAGAGTAACTTTGTGCTTGTCAGTGAGCACATAAAAGTCTGCATGAATAGGACGGTCGGTAACCGGATCATATTCGGTTCTTTTCAAAAGTGTTTTATATGTTCTGCCATCTACTTCAAGATCCTGAAGCTTAGTTTGAGGCTTGCGTAAAATTTTCTCAAGCTCCAACTCATCAATAGAAAAATGAACATTCTCTTTAACGTTGGGGCCGTAAAGAACAGCGGGTACTTGAAAGTCTTCTCTTAAAGCTTTGTTAGCTTTTTTGCCAAGCTCTCTTTTTTTCCCTACAATTTTTACTAATTCTTGGTTTGCCATAATGCGGTTATCTTAATCTTAATTATCAAACAGTGCACTTATTGTGTCGTTAGTGTGAATGCGTTGTATAGCTTCAGCAAAAATATTAGCAATGCTTAAAACCTTAATTTTGTGTGAAGGTTGGCGAAGCTGAACGGTATCTGTTACTAACAACTCATCAATTGGTGAATCTTCTATTCGCTGAAATGCCGGGCCCGATAAAATCGGATGTGTACATATTGCAATAATATTTAATGCGCCCCGCTCTTTTAGGGCAGACGCAGCATTGGTTAACGTTCCGGCGGTGTCGATCAAATCATCGACAATTAACACATTCTTTCCTTCTACCTCACCAATCAAGTTCATGATTTCAGACTGATTGGCTTTTGGCCTTCTTTTATCAATAAAAGCGAGACTGGCGCCTAATTTTTTGGAATAAGCACGAGCCATCTTAAGGCTTCCCACATCCGGGGCCACTACCACCAGATTATCAATTGGGTTTTTGGTAAAATGATCTATAAAAGCCCGGCTCGCATATAAATGATCGAGTGGGATATCAAAAAATCCTTGAATCTGAGCAGCATGTAAATCCATCGTTAACACGCGGTCGGCTCCAGCTTTTACCAGCAAATTTGCCATTAGCTTAGAGCCGATAGAAACCCGAGGCTGATCTTTTCGATCTTGCCGGGCATAACCAAAATAAGGAATCACAGCCGTTACTCTTTTCACTGACGCTCGTTTCGCGGCATCAAGCAAAAGCAGCAACTCAATAATATTGTCGCCTGGAGGCGGAGTAGACTGTAACACAAAAATATCTTCTCCCCGAATGCTTTGCTCATACTTTACATACAATTCGCCATCCGAGAATTTTTTGATGGTGACTTCACCCAAAGATGTACCATACTCCTCAGCAATAGCTCTTGCCAAAGCCGGATTGCTTGTACCGGAAAATATCGCGAGGGGAGTCTCCACTATGTAAAAGGCCTTCAATTCAGGTTTATAAAAAAAAGAAACAAAGTTTAAAATCTCTGTTCCATAAATAAAAAGGATGGCTTTAAAGTCATCCTTTAGAAATATTGAGTTGCCCGGGGAGGATTCGAACCCCCACTGACTGGACCAAAACCAGCTGTCCTGCCATTAGACGACCGGGCAATTCATGTCATTGACAGACTCCAAAGATAGAAATCACTTTAAAAGCAATCAAGACGGAATCGCTTTTTTTAGTACTAAACATTCAGAGCAAGAGCCGGTGTTGCAATAGGATTTTAATTGATGAACAGCCCCTAATTTTTTTCGGTATTTAGCATCGTCCAAATTCAGAGTATTGAATTTTGATAGAAGAGATGCAGGAATGGGTGTTTTTAGTTGAGTCCAAAGAGTAAGTGCGGACTCAGAAAGTTTCGAGTACGCGAATAAATTACCTAAAACATATAGCGATGGAAGAAATACGGTGCCAAATAAAATTTGAAACCGGCTGGTTTTTTTGAGCGGGGAATTTTCAAACCATGTGTCCCAAAGTTCAGCCGCATTCGGTTTTAAGAATTCACCAAAAGGCTGGTTCAGAATTTCATGAGTAAGTTCTACAGCTTCTTCAATTCTGAGTTTGGGATGACTGGCCGGCCGCACCGCTTTCATATTCCAACTAATTTCCGATTGGTTGGAACGAAACCCGGCAACGCTATAGGCTATTTCCAGTGTTTCGGCTACATTCCCTGTTATCTCTTCATCCAAGAGAATCATAGCAACCTGTTGCATGGCCTTACGATTGTGTGAAATTCCAAGGCCATCCCAAAGTGAAATAATAAGGGCGTGTTTCCAGGCTGTAGCAGGCAGAAGTTCAGGGTCGTAGAAACGAAAGAAATCATTCGCCTTCTTTTCAAAATACTCGGTATGTGCTTTTTGAATTTGCTGATGAAAAGCTTCCTCTGAAATAAAATGAAGCCCGGAAGAGCAGGGAAGATTTGAAGGCTGTTCAAAACTCTTCAAAAACAAGTGCAGTTCTTTAGATAAATAAGGAAGAAGATTCAGGGTAAATGGGCTGCTATTATTTTGGCAGAAGATTGCCGAAGCCTCATGATCCGCAACTACATGTAAGATCACAGAATTAAAATTCTCATCATTTTGATGCCCATGATATTCCCAGTTTTTCGCTTTCGTATGAATTTCAACATCACCGTGCCACGATATGCCATCAATTTGAATAGAGGCCCTTTTGAAATCGGGGCCATCAGATTTGTTTAACCGGCCTTTATCAGCAATGGTAATAGGTTTCCCACATGTTGTACTCAGGCTGGTAAAATCGAATAACAGATTTTCCCAAATCCACTGAAGAAATGCCTCTGAATGTTGAAAATCAGTTTCAGCCATCTTCCGAGAATGTTAAATCGTCGGTAGCTTCATATAAATCAGGAAGTGAGTCTTGCACTGTTTTCTTTATTCCTTTAGAGACGCGGTCAATCCTTTTCTCGCTTTCTTCCACAATTTTGTGGCCTTTATCTTCTAACCATTCTTTTGTTTCTTTTGAATGGCTACTTACCCATTTCCGATTCTCTTGCCCCGATTTCGGGGTTAGAAGCAAACCGGTAACTAAGCCTCCGGAGAATGCTGTAAGGGTAATAAATAGATTTTTTAATCCTTTGTTCACGTTTCCTCTCCTTTATTTAGAATGTCTTTTAAATTACAACTTCTTTTAGGAAGTTTTTGATATTTTAAACTTAAGTTCAAAATTTAATATATAATTCCACCCTGAATTTATGAAGAGACAAATTATTTTGATGGATAAAGCACGTATGCGGCGAACGCTCAGGCGCATGGCAATTCAGGTTTGGGAAAGGGTAAAAGATTTTGACCAAATAGTTCTTATTGGGTTGAATGAAAGAGGCCTCGCCACTGCCAATGAGTTAGCGGAACACCTGTCCAAACTGGTGCAGATAGATGTGAAGGTGGTTCAATTTACGGTTGATGATTCCAATTCAAAAAAGAACATTCCAAACTGTAACGACAAATTTGTACTGCTCGTTGATGATGTGATTTTTTCCGGGAAAACCATGTTCGATGCCCTCTCTGCGGTATGTAGTATCAATGAACCTGCGAGTATTGAAATTGCCGCTTTGCTCGACAGAGGCCACCGCGCTTATCCCTTGCGAACCGATTTGACAGGCATAAAAGTACCAACAAAACTCGGGGAACATATAGAGGTGATGCTTAAAGAAGGAACGCTGGAACAGGCAGTTCTATTTAAAAACTGAAAATTCAAATTCAAATTACCCATGAAAACTATCTACAAACTACTTTTTAGTTCATTTCTTTTTCTATTAGTCTCTCAATCAGCCATTGCGCAAACAATCACTATTCCGGATACTCTCTCGGGTTGGAATCAATCTTGGGTTGCCGGCCTGAATGGTTCGCAGGCTTCTTATAGTAATTGGTCGCAGGGTGGCGTGAGTTCCGTAAGTGGAACCGCCTCTTCTGTACTCAGTTTATTATATAAAAAAGGCCAGTATGGATACGGTTTTAGGCTGAACCTGAAGTACGGACAATCTAACATCAAGGGACAGGGAGTTCGGAAAACGGATGATGTAATCTCCATTCGAAACCGCTTCGCATATACTTTTGAAAGTGAAGGGGATTTATCGGCATTTGCAACGGCGAAACTGGAAACACAATTTGCCCGTGGTTATGAATATGATGCTGCCGTAGCCGGAGGCGACTCTCTCATTTCCGACTTTTTTGCCCCGGCGTATTTCACCGAGTCAATTGGAATAGCTTATCAGCCGAATGATAATCTCACTTTCGAAGGGGGCTTGGGCTTAAAACACACCGTGGTAATTGATGATGATTTAGCACCGGTTTATGGGCTTGATCCGGGTAATAATTTACGCAATGAGGTAGGCCTTACCACCGGAATCAGTTATGAAAATGAGGTTTTTGATGAAATAGTTTATGCTACCAGCCTCGAAACCTTTACCAATTTTATGACAAGCATTGACAAAACAGACGTGATCTGGAAAAACGAATTGGTAGGCCGGATCAACAGGTTGGTAAACGCTTCTTTTCAATTTGAGCTTCGATACGATGACGATTTCTCCAGCGAAATTCAGCTCAAGCAGGTGCTTTCCGCCGGTATCTCAGTTAATCTTTATTGATGAATTCAAAAGCGGAAAAAGCGCTTGAACAAGGCCTGAAAGATCTTTCAGAGTGGCAAAATTCATTTGGGGGATGGGATGTAGATTCCACCCTTTCTGTTTCGGATCAAAAGGCAGAACAAATATTTACCCGTCTGTCTCAGCGACTGAAGTGCAATTTCCCTTTCGGAAATCCGGTATATGCCGGGCAAATGCTAAAGCCACCACATCCGCTGACTTGGGCGGCATATGCAATGGCAATGAGCATCAACCCAAATAATCATGCCCTGGATGGCGGCCCGCCTTCTTCGGAAATGGAGAAGGAAGCTGTAGCTAAATTCGCAAAGTTCTTTGGCTACGGAGATTTATTTCTTGGCCATCTTACCTCAAGCGGAACTATAGCCAATTTGGAAGCACTTTGGGTGGCGCGGGAATCTCATCCCGATAAAAAAATAGCTTTTTCTGAAAATGCGCATTACACCCACGAGCGTATGTGTTCCATTTTACGGGTGGAAAGCCGGAGAATATCCGTATCAGAAGATGGAAGCTTTGAATTAAACTCCTTGAATCCTGCTGAAATAGGCACAATTGTGGTAACTCTGGGAACCACAGGACTTGGAGAAGTGGAACCACTCGATCAAATTCTACCCTGGGCTCAGGAAAATGAAATCCGCATCCACATCGATGCCGCATACGGTGGTTATTTCAGAACCTTAAAGGATTCCGGGTTGATTGACGGCACTTCGTGGCAGCTGATGCAGGAAGCCGACAGCATTGTTGTAGATCCCCACAAGCACGGATTGCAACCTTATGGATGTGGTTGTGTTCTTTTCAAAGATCCGGCGGTGGGAAAGTTTTATAAGCACGATTCTCCCTATACCTATTTCACTTCCGAGGATCTGCATTTGGGGGAAATCAGTCTGGAATGCTCACGGGCGGGCGCGGCAGCGGTAGCTTTATGGGCAGCGCTGGAAATGTTCCCATTGAAGGAAAAAGAAGGCTTTGGCCCCATCCTGGCAAAGTGCCGAAAAGCAGCGTTAAAAATGTATGAGCTACTGAATTCCCACCAAAAACTTAAAGCATTCAAAAAACCTGAACTGGATATTTTGGGGTATTTTCCCTCTGAATGTAAAACTACCTCCGAAATCTCATCCAAATCTAAAGAGATATTTGATGCAGGAATGCGTGATCAGGTTTTCTATCTCTCCATGTTCCGGCTTCCGGCGGAGACTTTTTCACGCCTTCACCCCGAATTCAAAGCTGACTCCGACCACGTATCCATCCTCCGCAGCGTATTCATGAAACCCGAACATGAAGATTTTGTGGAAGAGCTGGTTAAGAGAATTGAAAAAAGCGTAAGCTTTTAACAAGCACTAATTTTTCTTTATTCCTGCGTCTGGAAAACGTTCTTTTAAGTTCTCTAGAGCTTCAGCGCGAAATTGCTCGATGTCATTCTGATTTAAAGTCCGGCCTTGAGACTGTGCATCTACTATCTTTTCTAAAACCGAAACCCTATGTAATGCTTCAAGTACTACACCAGCTAAATCAATACCACCTATTTTAATAGACATTTGTTATCTCCCATTTAAATTAAATTAAAAATAAAAGCCCCTGCAATAGATGCACCAATGCCTATAATAAATGATATAAGTATGGATAATAAATAACTAGAAAGCTTTTGCCACCATTTTAGTTTTAGTTCCGGAACAATTGTACTATTTAAACATGTTGTACATTGAACAATCATTCCAAATCTTAAGCCTGTAACATCAAGAATAATGTGGCATTTTGGATTCGGACAGTCTAATTCCAGTTTATTCACTTCTGAGACAGTCACTATACTTGAATCTATAATAGACGGTGCTATATTTGTCATTCGATATTATAGATAAAGTTTTTAAGTGATAGTATTAACTCTTCTTAATCTTAGCTACTATAATTTTAAAATCTCCTAAACTTCAAACGAAATTCCCTGCGCAAGTGGTAAGGTATCACCCCAGTTAGTGGTGTTGGTCTGGCGTCGCATGTATGCTTTCCAGGCATCAGAGCCGGATTCACGTCCGCCCCCTGTTTCCTTTTCGCCGCCGAATGCTCCGCCAATTTCAGCACCGCTCGTTCCAATATTGATGTTGGCAATACCACAGTCAGATCCTTTCACACTCAAAAATCTCTCCGCTTCACGCATATTCAAAGTAAACATAGCTGAACTTAAACCTTGTTTCACTCCATTATGCATGGCAATGGCTTCTTCAAGTGTGCTGTATTTCATCAGGTAAAGAATTGGAGCAAAAGTTTCTTCCTGTACAATTTTATAATGATTTTCTACCTCTGCCAAAGCCGGACGGACGTAGTTTCCATCTCCATCCAGAACTTCACCGCCATAGATCACTTTTCCGCCTTCCCGTTCAATTTCCAGAAGCGCATCTTGCATCATTCTAACTGCATCCTGATCAATCATCGGGCCAACCAGCGTATCTTCTTCTAAAGGATCGCCAATGGTTACATTTTTATAGATGTCAATCAGGCGGTTTTTGATTTGGTTGTACACCGATTCGTGAACGATTAACCGCCGGGTGCTGGTGCAGCGTTGACCGCATGTTCCAACCGCGCCAAAAACGGTAGCTCGAATAGCCATTTCTATATCCGCTTTTTCTGAAATTATAATGGCATTGTTTCCACCCAATTCAAGGATGGTTTTTCCTAAGCGCCCGCCTACCGTTTTAGCCACTTCTTTCCCCATTCGGATAGAACCGGTAGCTGAAATTAAAGGAACACGCTCGTCTTCAGTCATCCATTCACCAACTTCGCGATCGCCGGTTACCAGGTTGAAAATGCCCTCAGGCAGGTTATTTGCTTTAAGAACTTTGGCTACAATTTTTTGTACCGCTACCCCACAAAGCGGTGTTTTTTCCGAACCTTTCCAAATCGTCACATTTCCACAAACGGCGGCAATCATGGCGTTCCAGCTCCAAACAGCAACTGGAAAATTGAAGGCTGAAATAACGCCTACCACACCAAGTGGGTGCCATTGCTCATACATCCGATGTTCCGGGCGTTCGCTGTGCATGGTAAGCCCATAAAGCTGACGGCTCAATCCCACCGAAAAATCACAGATGTCGATCATTTCCTGCACTTCACCCAGACCTTCTTGATTGATTTTTCCCATTTCGTAGGAAACCAGCTTGCCCAGTGGCTCTTTATACTCACGAAGTTTTTGGCCAATCTGCCGTACTATTTCACCCCGCTGCGGAGCGGGCATTTCCCGCCATACTAAAAATGCTTCTTCAGCTTTTGAAACTACCTGATCGTATTGTTCTCGGGTTGTAACACCTACATCCGCAATTTTTTTACCGTCGGTGGGGGTAAAACTGCTGATGGTTTTTTTGCTCTCCATGTGGCTTCGTCCGGTACTTGTGCCGGGATTAATGCCTTCGATGCCTAACGTTTTCAGGAATTCCATGTAATTGTATCTTCTTTGATGAGTAATTTTGTATGAAGATAGGGAAGTAAGGGTTCAGAAAACAGGATTCAGGAGCCAGAATTCAGAATAGACCGAATCCAAAAACAACTCTTCCAGAGTTTAAGCAAGTGTGTATGAACCCAGCTTTTGCTCAAAACCCTGGAGGAGTTAACTAAGGGTTAATTATACTCCTGTTTTCTGAATTTTGAGTTCTGTATTCTTCTTTCATGAGAAAAGCTTCAAACAACGAGATAAAACTACTGCGTAAACTTAGCCTCCGGAAATATCGCAATCGGGAAGAATTGTTTTTGGTGGAAGGCGAGCGGGCGGTGCAGCAGGTGTTGGAAAATGGGATTGTGGAAGTAGTGACGGTTTTTGTTAAGGAGGAGGAAGCGGTCAGCTCTCAGCTTTCAGCTGTCAGTGTTGCGCTTGAGGGGGAGGTTTTTGAGGAAGTGGCGGATACCGATAATCCGCAGGGAGTTTTAGCAATGTGCAGAATGCCGGAAGAAATCAACCCAAAGAATTTGACTGGTGAATCGGGAATTATAGTAGCCACGGATGCCCTTCAGGATCCGGGAAATATGGGGACGATACTCCGGACGGCGGCTTGGTTTGGGGTGAAGGCGATGGTCATCGGAAAAGGCAGTGTGGATGTGTATCACCCAAAAGTGGTGCGCAGCACTGCCGGGGCAACCGGAATTGTTCCGGTAATTCTGGGTGAATTGGAAGAAATATTTGCCTCACTTGAAAAATCCGGCTGGGAGATTTTGTTGTTGGATGGCGGGGAAAACTCCCAAAGCCTGGCTGACATTCAACCCGCAGAAAAAACCCTATTGGTAGTAGGAAATGAAGCCAACGGAATCAATGATAAACTGTTGAGCTCGGGAAGGAAGAAAGTAAAAATAGATTCCGCCGGAAATGGCAAAGCGGTAGAAAGTTTAAATGCGGCCGTTGCGGTGAGTATTGCTTTGTGGGGGGTAAGGGAAAGGAGTTAGGTGTGAGGTGCAAGGTTCAAGGTGCGAGCTCTAATTCTGCCTCTTCATATTAAAAACTTCCGTGTGAGATTCTCCATTTTGAGTTATTCTCAGGGAAACAGTTATCTCCGTATCTGATTTCTTTTCAAAAGTCAGCCCTTTTAGCTCAATCTTATTCTCGCTGTAGCTGATCATCTCAAAGGTGGTCATGTCGTCTTTTTCCTCCCAACCGGTCAGGTCGGGATTGAAGTGCTTGAGGCGCAGGCCCTTTTCATCCAACAGCATGAATTCATAAAACACCAGCTCCCCGTCTTTATTGATATGGCGGTACATGCCCATCATGGTTCCCTTTACCGGTTTTTCCCACGTCTCGTGAGAGATGCCGCCAAAACCGTCGCCGGACCATGAGCCCACTAACCAAGTAAAATCGTTGATACTGAACGTGTTTTCTGCTGAAGAAATAGAGCTTTCAGATAGCGGGAAGGCAGAGGAGAAAGCCAATCCAATAAATAAAAGAAAAATTTTCATAGAGGTATAATTTTGGGCTTTCAGCTTTAATTAAACAGAATGTAGAAAATAAAATTCATATCTCAACCACAAAGAAAGGGCAAGGCCTGAAAGATCAACGGAGCATTATTTCAAAGCAACCACTTCAACATCATTCAACCTTCTTCCCAGGAAACGCTCCGCCAATTCTTTAAATCGCTGTGGGCGGTCGCTGACAAAACACTGAAAATCACCGCCGTTTTCATTCAGTAAATTCCTTTCATTTAGAAGGGTCTTAGCAGAACCAGCGATAGATTCCGCTGAATCAATAATTCGGATATTTTTATCTGTCAAAACAGTGGGTATCACATGCTTGAAGAGCGGATAATGGGTACATCCCAAAATAAGCGACTGAATCCCACTTCCGTCAAAAACCTGTAGATAATGCTTGAGGGTTTGCAGGGCAATTTCATTTTCAAGCCAGCCTTCTTCGGCAAGTGGTACTAACATGGAACAGGCTTGCTGGGTTATCTGAATTGTGGAATCAAAAGTATGAACCGCTTTTGGATATGCTTCGGAATTTATGGTTGCAAGCGTACCAATCACACCAATATGATCATGATTCGGCAAAGCAAGAGCCGCTTGGGTACCCGCGCTGATTACATCCAAAACCGGAATATTTCCCGCTGCCTGAATAATCTCTTTTTTTGCGGATGCCGAGACCGTATTGCAGGCAATGAGAATCATTTTAACACCCTTTTTTAATAAAAAATCGGTGATTTCAAGGGCATAAGATCGCACGGTTTCTTCGGATTTAATTCCATAGGGGACACGGGCTGTGTCTCCGAAATAAATGATGTCTTCATTCGGCAAAGCTTTTATAACAGCCTGAGCGACCGTTAATCCGCCGATGCCGGAATCAAAAATACCAATGGGTGCGTTTTTCGGATTTTGCAACAAATTAGGCTTTGGAATTATTCTGAAACAGAAGGTATTCAATTCTGAAAAATAATGAAGCTTATGTACCTTGAAATTTTATTAGGAGTTTATCTGATCTGGAAAAGCAAAGAAGCTCTCGCAGAGTTCCGCGGATGAATCGCAAAGTTACGCAGAGTTTTATTTTAAGAATTATTAACCAGCATGAAAACCCTCTTTATTTTTTTCATTTCAACCATTTGCACTGTCACAGCTTTTGCCCGGCAGGAACCTGATACCCTGCAATCCGATTTGGGTGAGATTGTGGTTGTTGGTTATGAAGGCAACCGGAGTATGATGGAAACGCCCGGCGCTGTGTCTTTTGTAAGTGCTGACCTGGTTGGCGGTTTTGATGAAAGTTCCCTGCTTTTCGGCTTGAATACCGTTCCCGGCGTTCGGATAGAGCAGCGTGCTCCGGGCAGTTATCGTGTAGCTATTCGGGGAAGTTCTCTTCGCTCTCCTTTTGGGGTTCGGAACGTGAAAATTTACTGGAATGATATTCCCTTCACGGAACCCTCGGGTAGTACGGCATTGAATCTTTTGGATGTGATTAACATGCAGAATGTGGAAGTTATTCGTGGCCCGGCGGGCAGTATTTATGGAGCGGGAAATGGGGGAGCATTGTTGCTTCAGAGCAGAAAATCTACCGAAGATAACCTGGAGGCCGGTACAACTTTCGGCTCTTATGGATTAAAGCGCTACTCCATGCATTCGCAAGGCAGGTTCGCAAATGGAAGCCTCAACTTCAACTATGCAAATCAGCAGTCGGATGGCTATCGCGAGCAATCCTTTTTTAACCGGGAAACAGCCGAATTAAGCGGGAGATTTCAAATTGGTGAAAGGCAGTTTATAAAAACCAGTTTTTTGTACACGGATTTATATTATGGAATTCCGGGGCCTCTCACGCAACAACAGTTTGATGAAAATCCCCAGCAGGCACGGCAGGGTAATCCTTTTGTGCTGGGAAGTGTGGAAGCCAATTCAAGTATAAAGCAGGAAGCTTTTTTAGCGGGAATCAGTCATGATTTCCAGCTTTCGGAACAAATATCGAATCTTACTACGCTTTATGGGACTTTCAGCTCCTTCGATAATCCTTTTAATCTGGATTACAAAAAAGACAGCAGAAAAAGCGGCGGTGGCAGAACGCGCTTTTATTTTGATACCGATATCGGGGAAGTTCGCACCCGCTTTACCATTGGCGGCGAATATCAGGCGGCGGATTATGCGGCGCGTAATTTCGAAAATGAGAGCAGCCAAACCGGTGCATTAAATTTTGATGATGAAATCAGGATCAAATCTTCTTTGATTTTTGCGAACGCTGAAATTGACCTACCCAATGATTTCTATTTTACCGCCGGACTAAGCTACAATCATCTGGAATATAATCTCAATCGATTAGTCACAAACCTGCCGGATGACAGTGAAGGATTAGCCCGGAAAAATTTCAACCCGGAAATTATTCTGCGAGTCGGACTCCTGAAGAAAATATCGAATGAATTTTCCATTCATGGCAGTATAAGTTTTGGATTTTCACCTCCTACAATCGAAGAGTTTCGAACCAATGAAGGAAGTATAAATCTGGATTTAGAGGCGGAGCAGGGAATTAACTATGAAGTTGGTTTTAGAGGAAATGCCCTGAAAAGAAGATTCAGCTACGATATGACCGCTTTCTATTTCAAGCTGGATGAAACAATCGTTCAGCAACCATCCGATAGAGAAGCTACGGTTATTTTTGAAAATGCAGGTAATACAGATCAATTTGGAGTAGAAGTGGCTACGAACTGGAGACTCATTGAAAACCGGGGAATCCTGGAACATCTGAATCTTATAAGCTCCTATACCTATCAGAATTTCAAGTTCAAAAACTATAACAGAGATGGAAATGATTACTCGGGTAATGCGCTCACAGGAGTTGCTCCTCATACATTGGTAACTGCACTGGGTGCCAAATCAACAGCAGGAATTTATGCTTCATTTTCGCACAATTTCACCGACAGAATTCCACTCAATGATGCGAATACGGTTTACTCACATGTGTATCACCTGCTTCAAAGCAAGGTTGGATTCAAAAAAGAAATAACAGAGAATTTTCGGGTAGATATGTTCTTTGGGGTTGATAACCTCCTGAATGAAACCTACAGTTTAGGAAACGATCTAAACGCTTTTGGTGACAGATACTTTCAACCCGCAGCCAAAAGGAATTGGTTTGGCGGACTAAAAGCGGGTTTTATTTTTTAGGGAAAGAGTTCTAAAAAAAGACAAAATTATTCCGTATTAAACTTGAAACTGCAAGACATTAAACCGTATCTTGGACTTGGGCAAGTCCTATACAGCCAGCTCCCTTTGAACTCCGTCAGGGCGGGAACGCAGCAGCGGTAATTTGGTCGTAGCGGTGTGATATAGGTCGCTTGCCCAATTTTTTTTCTACAAAGTAGACATTCCGCGCTTCCTGGAATAATGTCTCTGAGAAATGACCCAAACTAATTTTAGCAGAACTATTCCCGTTCTGCCATTGCGGATCTCTCACATCCGTTCGAGATGACAGAGGGGTGTTAAGTACATTTGATTGTGTCTACATATCCTAAGCTACCCACAGAAGTTTGTCATTTCGAGGTTACGAGAAATCTACAGAGCTATTTCGGGCTTCGTTGTTGGGAATTGACTTGTTATTCATCTTAGCGGTACAACTCTCGTTCTACCACCGTGGATCTCTCACATCCGTTCGAGATGACAGAGGGTGGTATCGGGCATAAAAAAAGCCCTTCAAAATTAAATGAAGAGCTTAAATTTTTCAGCTGAGAATCCTATTCTACAGAGATTGGAGCAGCTATTCTTGTTGTTCCCCAATGAATATTCAGATCTGCTTCGTTATCAGATAGTTCATTGAAATAAATCTCGAACCATTCGAGGTCAGAGCCTTCATCAACGGGAGCCGTTACACGAACCACATCCTGTGATTCATCATATTGTGTTCCCCATGAAAGCTTTTCATTTAGTATGATTTCCCACTCATCTTCTCCGGGAATCGTATACATTGAATATGTTCCGGCTTCAACTTCTTCACCGCCGAACATTACATTATCTGAAAAAGTGATATTGGTTGATTCATTGGCTCCGGTTCTCCAGATTTGCCCGGTAGGTGCCAAATCAGAACCTTCTTCAAAATAAGTGCGGCCTTTGAGGGCGGGACGTCCATAAGTAACCGTAACAACAGTAGTTCCAATGGTCTGGCTAATTATCGCATTTGGACTTGGACGAGCGTTGTCATTACCTCGGTCTTGTGCGGTTAATGGAGCGGCGGCAAATAAAGCAATTAGAATAAATAGCGGTAAAATTCGCATGAAATATTTCATGATTTTATGGTTTAGTTGATGTTATCCGGTTAACTGCTTATTTCTCCGGGAAAAGCGACCTGTCTATGCCAGGTATAACTCTGAGAGCATTTTTATAATACAATTTTTGTAACACTTCATCTGGTAAATCCAATCCATACATTTTCCAGAAAGCATGGCGCTTGCGGTAGTAATCGGAATATTCATCGCTGCTTTCCAACACGCGGAAATACACATAGTACTCTTCAGGGCGCCAGGTGTCTTTGCCGAACATCACCCTGTCCTGATATTTGATGAACCATTCTTTAGCGAAACGCGGTTGTCTACCCAATTCAGCTAAGATTGCTCCAATTTCGGTGTACACGTTGGGGAATTCATCCAAATGACGGCCCAGTTTTTCCAAGTCATTTGCCATCCAACCCATATGCGCATTGATGAAAGTAGTTTCAGGATGTTTACGAAATACATTCCATTGCTCGGCCATCACCACTTCCCAGCTTGGAAAACGTGTAGTATCGCCGCGATGGCGATCAGGGAAATTTTTCATTTCCAGCCAGCGCTCGTTTTTCTCATCTATAGGTTTCCAAAATTCAGCCGGCTCTCCGGTGTGGATGAGAACGGGCATCCCTAACTCACCTGCTTTTGCCCAAACCGGATCAATTCGCGGATCATCTGTCTGCACACGATTCCCCTCTGAGTCGAGTACGGAAAGCCCCAGGTTCTTAAATATTTTTACGCCTTTTGCGCCATTCGTATAATCTTCCACCAGTTGATTTACAGCTCGTTCAGTCCAGTCAGGCTCATCAATTCCATCAAAATCTATATTGGCAAAAACGATGAATCTGCCGGGTGCCTGTTTCTCGGCCGCATCAACCATGGCTTTAAGTTGTTCTCCTGATCTCCCGCTCAAATTAACCATTACCTTCATGTTGAGGCTGTCCATTTCCGCAGCGATTGCTGAAAGGTCAGAGTCTGCCATCCGCCACTGATGATTGTGCACATCCACGAAAGGAAAACGAGCACTTTTAACTTGCTCGCCCGGAACCACAAGTGTTGATTGGGGATTGTATTCCTCGAAAGTCATGCTGGTATCAGGTGTTTGAGCGGATGCTGAAAAACTGCTGGAGAAGATTAAAGCTGCGAGTAAATAAATTGGTTTTTTCATATCCCGATTATAAACAGAGAATCACTACAACACCAACATATTTTAGTGCAATCTTCATCCCCGCAAACAGAATTCACTTGTTTTTTAACAGGTGGGAAAACTCCTTTTTGAATTTACTCACTTTTGGAGCGATGACAATCGAGCAATATCCTGCATTGGGATTATTCTCGAAGTAATTCTGATGATAATTTTCAGCTACGTAATAATTCTCGAGCGGCTGAATTTTGGTAACGATAGGATCATCCCATAAACCGGATTCATCTGTTCTCTTTAGCGACTCTTCCGCAATTATCTTCTGCTCATCATTATGGTAGAAGATTACTGAACGATACTGCGGGCCAACGTCATTTCCCTGCCGATTTAAAGTGGTGGGATTATGCGTGTGCCAAAGCACCTCAAGCAGTTCTTTGTAAGAAATAACGTCTGGGTTAAAGCGGATGCGGGCAACTTCGGCATGACCAGTTTTACCCCCGGTTACTTCTTTATAGGATGGATTCTCCACATGCCCTCCCGAGTAGCCCGACTCCACATACTCAATTCCTTCAACTAGTTCATAGATTGCTTCAACGCACCAGAAACATCCGGCGCCAAATGTTGCTTCTTCCAATTTTTTCTCCGTTTGTTGTGCTAATAATGAAAATGATGAAAAGCTAAAAAAAAGTCCCGTAATAATGAATGATTTTAACATTGGTGCTCCGGTATAAATTGTTTTCACGAAATCAACTTTGTGGGAGTAACGTTCCCAACTATTAATACGAAGGTAAGAAGCTTTTATGGTAATTCCGTCTGAAGTAAATCTCGCCTACAGATGACTTGTTTCTCAGTAGAAAGAAAGCACCCATAAAGACTACAACGCAAATGGCTGTTATCACTTGGTTCATTTTCTTGTTTTGATACATTTTTTCATCACCTAATTTGCATACATCACCAAATACATAATGACGAAGGAAGAAGAGAGCATGATGAGAAACTTTTTGTAATAGGAAGATTCCATAGAAATTGATTTCTGATTTTTCCTATAAAAAGTCTATTAGCAACCTGAGTTCGATTCTTAAAAATCACTTTCAGAAGTGAACAGGTTTATTTTGGAGAACCTGCGAGCGTCCGAAGGTCCTCGCAGCGTTCGGGCGCAACGAGGTTGCTTAAAGTGCTACGAACCGTGTATTTTAACAGGTTTTAGAATCGAACTCAGGTTAGCAGGAAAAAGAGTTCCTTATTGTCTGATTAGTAACAGCAGTTGTACCCTTTATCTGTACCTAAAATAATTTCGAGGTTGCTTAAAGAACGTACTACTCAAATTCGTGGAAATAAAAAAAGCCCGCTAAAATGCTATGAACAAGCAATTTAACAGGCTTTTCACCAAGTGCTCACGAGAGGAGTCGAACCTCCACGGCCGTTAAGCCACACGCCCCTCAAGCGTGCGTGTCTACCAGTTCCACCACGTGAGCTTTTTTAGGAGGGGCAACAAAGATAGTGCTTTTGAGTTTCAAAATTCAATAATTTGAAACAAAAAAACCCATCCAAATAATGAATGGGTTTTGCTGAACAACATCCCTTCGGATATTAAATCAGGCTTAGGCGTATCGCTCTCTTTACAGTATAGAGACGATTCCATTGCGCCTAAAGTTTGAAACGGGCTCAATTATTTTTCTTCAAGCTGCCGCCGGGCATATTCATTATCAGGATCAATTTTTAGCGCCTGCTCGTAGTAGGTTTGCGCTTTGTCATCCTGACCTCCTTTCTTGATCATATCACCCATTAAAATCCAGTTTTCGGCATCTTTTGGATCTTTTTTAATGCGATTGATGAGGTATGGAATTGCATCAGGACCGCGGTCGGTCATCAGCATCAACAAAACTTTATTTCGATGAGCGGATGAAAGGTCACCCAGTTCTATAGCTTTGTCGAAATCCTTTTCCGCTTTATCAAGCTGTTCTTTTTGCATGAAAAGGTGCCCGCGTAGATTATGATAAACCGCGTTGTCGTCGGCAAATTCAAGGGCTTTCTCGATGGCGGTAATGCTGATATCCCACTGATTAAGCTGCTGCATCACCAAAGATTCCAGGTAAAAGGCCTCGTGAGAATCAGGCTGTTCCTCCTGTAATTCACGGGCTACATCCAGCGCGTAATCAATTTCCTTTTCCTGTAGTAATTCAAATCCCTTGTTTAGTTTTTCTTCGAAATTCATGGTTTATTTTTCTTTTTCTGAGAGGTCTTCAAATTCGGCATCTTCTATCTGGTCAAAATTTTTCCGGCGTGAATTCCCTCTTCCAGAGGAAAAAGGATTAAAATGGTTCTGCCGTTTACTGGCAGGCAAAAACAGCCGGTTTATGAACCTGATAACAAAGAAGAATGCAATGATAAATAATAAAAACTTTAGCATTGTCAGGGTGCTATATGCAAATGTGTATTAGTGTGAATAGGTTTTTCAAAAATCTGTTCCTCGATATACAAAAGGTGCTCTTCATTATTTACAAAATCGATTTCCGTAGCATTTAAAATGATAAGGGGAGATCTTGTATAGTGATGGAAAAAATGGTTGTAAGCGTCATTAAGCTCCTGAATATATTCGCGCGTAATATGGCGTTCATAGTGCCGGTCTCGCAAGTTGATATTTTCCATTAAGCGGTCAACTGATGACTGAATGAAAATTATAAGCCCCGGTTGCGCTGCAATTCCCGTCATGATATTAAATACATTATCATAAAGCGCCATTTCATCTTGATCAAGATTAAGCCGGGCGAAAATCCGATCTTTTTCAAAAATATAATCGGAGATGGTAAACTGATGAAACAAATCCTGGCTCATCATATTTTGTTGCTGCTTAAAACGGCTTGCCAAAAAAGCTAACTGCGTTTGGAAGGCATAACGTTCGCGGTCTTCATAAAATTTCGGCAGAAAAGGATTGTCTTCAAACTCCTCCAAAACCAGCCGAGCGTTTCTGCGATCAGCAAGCATCGTAGCCAGCGAGGTTTTTCCCGCCCCAATCACTCCTTCAATAGCAATAAAATCAAATTGGTTTGGCATTAGCTACCAGTTCAATGTTGTCTTTGAAATTTGTATTTGTGGCGCCTGATTAATCATTTCATCAATATGTTGAGCAGAAACCGGATCTTTCCAATCAGGGAAAATGTCCTTCAAAGGTGCCAGCACAAACATTCGCTGGCGGTATTCCTGATGGGGAATGATAAGGTTATCTGTTTCAATGACCAAGTTATCCCAGGCAATTATGTCGAGGTCTATTGTGCGGGCAGTCCATTTTGGATAGCGGGAGGGACGGCCCTGTTTTTTTTCCTGGGTTTTCAAAAGTTCAAGCAGCTCTGCGGAAGTTTTTTGTGTCTGAATTCCAATTACCGCATTTAGAAAATCATTTTCTGAAGGGCCCACCGGTTCTGAAGTGTAAATAGGTGAGGCTATTATTTTTGAATCAGAAATAGAGGCTAAAAACGCATGCGCTTCCAGAAGCTGCTGGTGAGGATTATTCAGGTTTGAGCCAAGGGCTATCACTACCTGGGCCATGACATGCTCGCTTCGGTAAATTTTGTTTTTTGATGAACAGGAGGGTTCAACTTCCGAACTTTTACCTGAAAATCTGAAAGTTCAAATTCGCCGGAAATTTTTGTGCCGATTTGAAATGCGAGATGCTCAATAAGATTTACCGAATTCGCCATCATAACTTCGCTCACTATCTGATGAATACGGGCATAATTGATGGCGTCAGCGAAGTCGTCACTTTTAGCGGCTTTTGAAAGATCCGAGTGAATAAACACGTCTACTTCAAAATCATTTCCGTGTTCTTTTTCATGTTCATCCACACCATGAAAAGCGTGAAATTCCATCCCTTGTATGCTAAGGGTATCCATGGCTAAAGGCTGGCTACTTCAATGCGCTGATGAAGCTCTTCAATCAAGCGTTTGTGCTTGGGGCTGGTAGTAATACGTTCTTCTATGGTAGAAATGGCGTGAATTACAGTGGAATGATCGCGGCCGCCAAAATGCAAACCGATGGTTTTCAAACTGGATTTTGTGAATTTTTTGGAGAGATACATTGCAACCTGCCGCGCTTCTACTATTTCCTGTTTCCGGGTTTTCTCCCTCACTTTGTTGGCATCAATTCCGAAATAATCGCATACAAAATTTTGTATAGATTCAATGGATATCTGAGTGTGTGATTCTTTCACCATATCTTTTAGCACACGTTTTGCCATCGCCAAATCCACTTCATCAATGCTTTGTAATGAAGCGTGTGCTAAAAGTTTGATAACCGCCCCTTCCAAATCTCTTACATTTGATTTAAAGTTGTGAGCGATGAATTCTATAATCTGAGGATCAATTTCAATACCGTTATCATTGGCTTTGCGTTCCAAAATAGCATAACGGGTTTCGTACTCCGGCATTTTTAGGTCGGCGCTCAATCCCCAGCCAAACCGGGAAATCAAACGTTCTTCAATATCAGGAACATCTTTTGGAGCGCGATCACTGCTCAGGATAATTTGCTTTCCATCCTGATGAAGCGCGTTAAAAATATGAAAGAATTCTTCCTGTGTTTTTTCCTTACCACTGAAGAACTGAATATCGTCCACCATCAACACGTCAATATTACGATAGAACATGGAGAATTCGCTGGCGCGATTATTCCGGATGGCGTGAACAAATTCGTTAGTAAAAGCTTCCGATGATATATAAAGAACGGACTTCTCTTCGCCGAACTTTTCTTTGATTTTATTGCCGATACTTTGCACAAGATGCGTTTTTCCCAATCCCGTTGGCCCGTATACAAAAAATGGATTAAAGGAATTGCTTCCGGGATTGTCGGCGATAGCCATGGCGGCAGAACGCGCAAGGCGGTTGCAATCTCCCTCAATAAATCGGTCGAACACGTAATTGTTATTCAGGTTCGAGTCGATTTTTGTTTTTTTAATGCCGGGGATTACAAAAGGGTTCTCGATTCGGTCGGGATAATAATCGTGATAGCCGTTAGATTCCTGCGGTTTCACGGGCCCCATTGGGCGTTGGGGCATTCGAACAGAACGATTATTTTCAAACTGATCTGACTTCTGCATAACAATAGAGTACTCAAGTTTGCCCTCAGGACCAAGAATTTTTGCCAATGTTGAGCGAAGCATAGTATAGTAATGTTCCTCTAACCACTCGTACCAAAACTGGCTGGGCACTTGAATGGTGAGCGTACTCTCTTTTAATGACACCGGCGTAATCGGTTCAAACCAGGATTTGTACTTCTGGTAACTAATATTGTCCTTAATAATATCAAGGCACTTTTCCCATGCCAATTCAGCCGATAACACGTGCAATTTCCCAGTCCCCCCCTTAGGTGAAGGCTTTAGTTATAAGATCAATTCAGAGCCAGTTATCCACAAAAAAATATGATAACTCCCATTTTCTCTGCGGGTGAAAATGCCGATTTCTTTTGCACATGTCAAACAAAGAAATTGTTGATTTCAAAAAGTTATCCACAATTATAAATACCCCGCAACTCAATGCAAGGCAATGGATTGTGAAAAAACATAAAAAATTTAAAATTCTTCCTTGACAGTACACAACATTGCCGTAACAATGAATTAACCTTAGTCAACCAAATCCAAAACAGTGCTAAAATATTTTTACACAAGTTTTCCACATTTACATTTGATTTAATGAAACCGTGGAGAAGTGCAAATTTATCTTTTTATTTTTTTCGATTTGCTGATAAAAATCTTGCTTTTTCACTGTAATCTTGAATGAGGGAAGCCTTCCAGTTTTTACTCTCGAAAATGGCCTTCACTTCGTGGGCATAATTCTCGTGTAGCTCAAGATAAACGTTGCCATTCTTTGAAAGATGATTAGCCGAAAATTGTTCTATTGCACCATACATCTTTTCAGTGGATGAGCAGAAAAGTGCAAGCTCTGGTTCATACAGTTTTACTTCTTTATCCAGCCCTTCTTTTTCGGCAGGTAAAATATACGGCGGGTTAGAAATAATCAGATCGAATTTCATTTCTTTGGGAAAAGCCTGCGGAGTGAAAATATCATCTTCAGCAAAATTCACATCTGTTTTATTCAACTCCGCATTTTGGCGGGCGATTCCCAGCGCTTCTGAAGAAACATCGGTAGCGAAGACTTCCCATTTTGTTCGTGAGTTTTTTAAAGCGATGGGAATACACCCCGATCCTGTTCCAATGTCAAGTACTTTGAGCGCAGACTCCTCCTTATGATTCTGGAGAATAAGCTCTACCAGCTGTTCAGTTTCCTGCCGGGGGATAAGCACACCGGGTTCCACTTTCATCTTAACCTGATGAAAATCCGTTTCTCCTGTAATGTATTGTAGCGGTTCGTGCAGAGCTCGTCTTTTTATGAGCGGCTTTAAATCAGCAAGCTCTTCCGTAGATAGCGGACGATCGTAAGCCAGATATAAATCTAATCTTTTGGCAGAAAGTACATAAGCTAACAGCCATTCAATACTTAGGCGGGGAGACTTAACTTCCTTTTCTGCGAAGAATTCTGTTGCCCATTCCAACATCGAAAGAACCGTCCAAACGGAGGGAACTTTGGGCATTTATCAATTTTCCTCAGTTTCTTTTGGAGGTTGTTCTTCTTGAAGGGTAAGGCCGTGGCGTTTTGTGAAATCCAGAATAAAATCAATAACAGTAGATTCTACATTTCTTTCTTCAGATAATGAACTGCCTCTGAAGCCCATTCGGCCACCCGTCTTTTTGAGAACAATTTTATTATGCTTGCCTGAACTCTCAAGAATGCAAGTTAGCGTTACGCTGGAATTGATTTGTTTTTCATATTCCTCGTAAACGGCAACATATATGGTTTCTGAACTGCCTTCCGGAGAATATTCATACAAAAACTTTGGGGCATGTTCTTTAAATAAAGTTGTCGACATTCTGCGAAGCGTTGCAGTTGGGCCGAATACAAAATAAGTTGAATGTGAATTCATGCTTTGTAGCTTGAATTAGTTAATTTTTAGTGGAATTTTATGTATCAAAAATTTGTGATGAAAATAACATGTTATTTATATAACACAATAAGAAATTGCATAAATTTTCGTTTTACCTGTTCGAAAGCTAATCTTATGCTTAAAACAAAACTTCCAAAATGAAATATCTGATCCTTTTTTCTTGTCTTGCCTTCTCTATATGCTTTTCCTCAAAAGCATATGCCCAATTTGGCGAACCTGAAGTTGAAGAAATAGAAGCTCCGCGCACACTTTTTGGAGAAGGCTATAAATTCGGCTTTGGCTTTAATTTCGCCCTCAGTGATTTTGGATTTGGCGCAGGGGGACAATTCAGATTAGGCTTATCACCATATAATGAAGCCATTCTAAACTTGAAAATTGCGGGGCTAAAAGATCCAACCGAACAAACTTTTGTTGATTATTTTGGGGGCAGAATCGTGCCCGAAAAATACAGAAGGGTGATAACTTTTCCTGTTTATGTAGGATTGAAGAGAAGGTTTTTTGCTGAAGCCATAAGCGATAATTTTAGACTTTATAGCTCGCTAAGTGCGGGTCCTGTTTTTGCCTTAACCTATCCTTACTTCGACGACGGTAATAATAACGGCTTTAGAGAAAACGATGCTCGGGTGTATGGTTTTACAGAACCCGTGTATGATATTTTCGAAGGATGGAATGATTCCGACTCTCATTGGGGCATGGGCGGCGAATTTGTAATTGGGGTCGATTTTGGGGAAAATTTCGCAAACCTGGCTTCAATACAGTTCGGCTACACCGTTAATTACTTCGCCGATGGAATCCAGATTCTTGAGCCTACACGGGCAGAATTCACCCAGAATGGATATAATTTAGTACAAGCTAACGAACCCCGACAATATTTTGGCTCGGCTCAGCTTAGCCTCATTTTTGGCTGGATGTGGTAGAGCCGATATTCTACCCTTTCGATTCCACCAATAGAGAAAACCACTTCTCAGGATTTGCCAGATTTTCGATGATTAAATCTGGCTCATAATTTTCAAGTTCTTCGCGGGAAAATTTACCGGTGGTTACTCCAACGCTTTTCATCCCGGCACTTTTTGCACACGTGATGTCTCTGGGTGTATCTCCGATTATAATAAATCTTGAAGGATCAGGTTCTGCGCCTAATTGTTCTTCTACCTGTTTGATGGCAAGATGTGGAAGCTGATTTCTGTCGCGGTCAAATTCGCCGAAGGCGCCAAAAGAAAATGGCTGGCTGATGTTTGCCGCTTGTAATTTCATAGAAGCCGCTGAGGGATAATTTCCGGTAAGTAATCCCCGAATAAAATCTTTTCCCGAAAAGTATTCTATAGCTTCATCTACAAAATCATGCCGCTTTACATGTTCAGAATTCAACCTTATTTCTAACTGCGCCAGGTAGCTGCTTTTAAATTTCTGATAAAGATTATGGTCAAAATCATGATTCACCAAAAAGGAAGTGAAAATGTCGTGATCGGTGCGGCCGGAAAATGGATCTTTTTCCATATCCGGATAATTGATTTCCAGTTGGTCTAAAAGTTCACGCAGCAGTAGACGATTGAAATTTCGGTTAACGGTAAGCAGGGTTCCGTCTATATCAAACAGAATAATCCAGGGGTGATGAGTAGCCAAAATGAATTAAAATTTTTCTGGGTTTACATACTTTCAAGAATATCAAAATACGCAAACTTCCTATTAAAATGCTTTAAGTACATGTTAAATCGTGGTACCTTTGCTGAAAATCATTCACATTAATCGGAGAAAAAAATAATGAGTTTAATTGCAGACGTTTTTGCAAGGCAGATAATAGATTCGCGGGGAAATCCTACGGTAGAAGTGGATATAACATTAGAAAGCGGGGCTATGGGGCGAGCGGCAGTACCTTCGGGTGCTTCAACCGGCGAGCATGAAGCTGTTGAGTTAAGAGACGGAGATGCTGATTATTTTTTAGGAAAAGGAGTTCGAAAAGCGGTTGATAATGTGAATACGACCATCGCTAATGAACTACGGGGATTACCGGTTTTCAATCAGGTAGATTTAGATGCTTTATTGCTTGAATTAGACGGCACACCGAACAAAGGAAATTTAGGAGCGAATGCCATTTTAGGAGTTTCCTTGGCTTGTGCAAAAGCAGCATCTGCGGAATTGGGAATGCCTCTTTGGAGATATGTAGGTGGTGTAAATGCAAAGGTTATTCCGCTGCCGATGATGAATATAATCAACGGCGGCTCACATGCTGATAACAGCGTAGACTTCCAGGAATTTATGATAATGCCGGCCGGAGCTGAGTCTTTTTCTCACGCGTTGCAAATGGGTGCCGAGATATTTCATAACCTGAAAAAGGTTCTTTCCTCCAAAGGATATAGTACAGCTGTTGGTGATGAAGGTGGATTTGCTCCCAATTTGAAATCGAACGAAGAAGCACTTGAGGTAATCACTTTAGCTATTGAGAGGGCGGGTTACATTCCTGAGGAAGAGGTGCTCATCGCGCTTGATCCCGCGGCTTCAGAGTTTTACAATTCTGATTCCGGTTTGTATGAATTCAAATGGAGTGATGGCTCCAAAAAAGATACCGATGCCATGGTAGAATTTTGGAGCAATTGGGTAGACAAATATCCAATCATTTCAATCGAGGATGGATTAGCTGAAGACGATTGGGATGCCTGGAAAAAGCTTACCAACGCTATTGGTGATAAAGTTCAGCTTGTTGGGGATGACTTATTTGTAACCAACACAGAGCGCCTTGCAACAGGAATCGAACGAGGTATCGCTAACTCGATACTGATTAAGGTAAACCAGATTGGAACTCTTACTGAAACCCTCGATGCCATTGAGATGGCGCACAAAAATAGTTATACAGCGGTTATCTCACACCGTTCTGGCGAAACCGAAGACGTGACCATCGCCGATCTCGCGGTTGCTACAAATGCAGGGCAAATAAAAACAGGTTCCATGAGCCGGACTGATCGTATTGCAAAATATAATCAGCTTTTGCGCATTGAGGAAGAACTTGGAGATGCCGCAGTTTTTCTGGGGCGTGATGTTTTTGGACTGAAAGCATAGTTTTTTTGTAAGGTTTGCTTTAAGATCGCTCTTACCTTTCAGTAGCTTTTTAAGGGCCGTTCTTTTTTTAAAAAAGAGCGGCTTTTTTTGGATGATTACATTACTCTTTATGTGAATGGAACCTGCGAATCTCCCTCATTATATGTACTATTAGGCCATGCGAAACAACCACCTGGAATTGCTCAATTTCCGAAATCACCTAAGTACAAAAATCGATTTTGCTCCTCACCTTAATGTGATAAGCGGGCCAAATGGTGCCGGAAAAACCAGTCTGATTGACGCTATTCACTTTCTGTGCATGTCTCGCAGTTTCGTTTCCAACACCGATTTATATGTGGTACATACCGACGAAAGTTATTTTATGATAAAAGGGAAATTCGAAGGACAGATACGATCAGATTTTGAAGTTTCCTGTTCCTATTCGCGGGGTGAGGGGAAGAAGATTTTTGTGAATGAGTCACCGCTCGAACGCCTGTCTGATTTAATTGGAATGGTTCCCGTAGTGGTTCTTGCTCCCGATGATAAAAAACTGACGTTGGAGGGCCCTGTGGAAAGGCGTTCATTTATTGACGGATTTATCAGCCAAATTTCACCCGCTTACCTTCGGGATTTGATAGAATATCGGCGTGTGCGAAAACAGCGAAATACATTGCTGCAGGAATTTCGAGGCCCTACGTCTGTTTTGGAAGCATATCTGGAGCCATGGAATGTACAGTTGGTGGAATCAGGATCTCGGATTGTTGCCAAGAGATTTGAAGTATTGGAGAATTTTAAAGCATTTCTCGCTAAAGACTATACCATGATTTCGGGAATGGATCTTACTACCAATCTGGAGTATCAGACTTTTTGCGAACCTTCCACGAATCCAAAGGAGATAGAAGAGCAGTATTATCAGCAGCTCGAAAAAGTTCAGCCCAAAGAAATTGAACGCGAACAAACCACGGTAGGCCCGCATCGGGATGAAATCATTTTTTATTTGGATGATTTTGAACTTCGCCGTTTTGGATCTCAGGGGCAGCACCGGCTCTTTGCGCTTTCCCTAAAATTAGCCCAGCTACACTATTATTCGGATGAGCTCGATGATTTGCCCATCCTAATGTTAGACGATGTATTTGGAGATCTGGATTTGAAAAAAATCGGGATATTATTGCAAGCTTTACAACAGCATAAAGGCCAAATATTTATAACTTCTGCCAACCCTGTTCCTTTTGAAGATTACATTAATTTTGATGGAACAAACAACCGGTTTTATACTGTACAAAATGGAGAAGTGGAGGAAGTTCAAAAATGAGATTTGATGTGCCAAAATCACTGGGCTCTATTCTGGATGATTATATTGAGAAATTTCCTCAGAAAAGAAAACTAAAGCAGGGAATGATTCTGTCAGCTTTTAAAGAGGTGGTAGGTTCACGAATTGCATTAGAAGCTGAGAACATACATTTTGAAGGGAATAAACTGGTGATGAAAGTGAAGCATCCATCCTGGCGCTATGAGATTCATGCAAATCGTTTTAGTATCGCAAAAAAGCTGAATGCGAAAGTTAAAGGTAAAATAGTAGACGAGATAATTGTTCGCAGTTAGTTGAATAATCTGAATCCTGCATCTATATTCATTTATGGCTGATGTATCTGATAATAAATTAATAAATAGTATCAAATCTGCGTTCAAACCAGGTAAAAAACCTGGCGCAGATGAGACTCAACACAAGTTTGCCCGAAGAGAAAATCTCATCGTTTTCATGGCGGCTTTCATTATGGCGCTGTCGCTATGGCTTATCGTAAACCTGAATGGCAGTTTTAATATCGATCTCAATATCCCCGTTGAGCCCACCAATCTCCCCGAAAATATGGCGCTCACCGAAACTTTCCCCGAATTTGTGCAGGTGGGTATTTCCGGTGATGGATGGCAACTTTTTAGTTTATATAACGACCCGCCTTCCATTTCCATTACTGTGGATGAAGGAGATATCAACCTTTTTGAGCAGGTACGCCAACGTTTAAGTTATTTGCAGGGCGTCGATATTTCCAAAGTACAACCGTTGTTGCTTTCGGTGGACATGGAGCCAAAAATTTCTAAAAAAGTACCCGTTAAACTTCATACTCGGTTATCTTTTCAGAACAGGTATGGGGTGATTGGAAGCCCTAAAATAATCCCTGACAGCATTACGGTAACCGGAGCAGAATCATTAGTGGGAGATATCGAAGAGTGGCAAATTAAGGACACACTAAAGCTTGCCGAAATTCGGGAGAATATCATGGAAACCATTTCTTTGGAAAAAGCTCGCCCATTAGTAGAATTATCCATTGAAGAGATAATTTATACCGCTGAGGTTTCGGAGTTTACAGAGGGGGAAACAACTGTATACATCCGAACAAGGAATCTTCCCCGGGGGCAGAATATCAACTATAATCCCTCCTCGGTTACCATAAAATACGATGTTCCGCTAAAGCAATATGCCGAAGTAAGCCGAATCAAACCTTATGAAGTATATGTGCCGTATTCTAAAATTATTGAAGATTCTTCTGGTTTCGTCACCCCAGATATTGAACAAACTGCCGAAGAATTTGAGTTAAGATTGCGAAGCTTTCAGCCCAAAGCAGTAGCATATTTCAGTGTTTTAGATCAATAAAGTATTAATGTGCGTAAGTGTTTATGGTTAATACAACAACACACACCTAAACACATTCACACATACAACGCTTTACATAAAGGGTGAGAGAACTACTTCCACATCTTTGGTTTTTTCAAAATAACTCAGTACTTGCAGCAGCACTTCATCTACCAAAACATCCGGGCAGGAAGCACCTGAAGTAAGTGCAATTTTGAGTGGTTCGCCGTTCACGGGAAGCCAGTTTTTGGTTTCCAGAATCTCTTTTTTCCACTGGTTGAAATGTCGGATAGAGTTTTCAGAAATCAATTCACCAGCATCCCGCACATGATATGTTGGGAATTTATGCTCCAGAATTTCTACCAGGTGCATGGTATTAGACGAATTGTATCCGCCAACTACCAGGGCGATATCCGCGTTCACTTCAGCTAAAGCAAGTGTCGCCGATTGGTTTTCATTGGTAGCGTAACAGAGTGTATCGGAAGTGTCGGCAAAATGATCGAGAATGTCGGAATCACCAAAACGATGAATCACGGCTTCCTTCAGAATATCCATGACTTCCTGCGTTTCGGAAGCCAGCATCGTGGTTTGATTAATCACCCCAAACCGCTCCAAATCTTTTAGCGGATTAAAACCCGGAGTAGATTTATGTCCGAAATATTTCTCGAAGTCAGAAAGGGGACGTTTTTCGGTGAGAATATCGGCAAGTATTTTAGCTTCGTTGGGATTTAAAACCACAACAACTGCGGAATGATCTGCACTGTGCGAGAAAGTGGCCCGGGTTTCTTCATGCTCATGCTTTCCATGTACCACCAAACTATAATCCTTTTTCCCAAGCTGTTTGCCACGTTTCCAAACCTTCTCCACAAAAGGACATGTGGTATTGTATTGATAAGGATCGATACCGACTTCCCGAAGCTGTTCCTGAATTTCCAAAGTAGTGCCAAAAGCGGGCACAATTACAATATCATCAGCATTTAGCGAAGACATAGGAATAAGTTCAGTGCCATCGGTATTGAACAGAAACTTCACTCCCTTTTTCAGTAAATCTTCATTCACTGTAGGATTGTGAATCATCTCGCTAAGAAGAAAAATATTTTTATTGGGATTTTCTTCCACGGTTCGGTAAGCAATATCGATGGCGTTTTCTACGCCGTAACAGAATCCAAAAAAGCGTGGAATGAAAAATTGCACCGGGCCAAAATCCAAGACTGTTGGTTCCAAATCCTTTTTCATTGGATCGGTGATTTTAGTGGCTTCCTTCACCTTATGAATAACAGGTGACTTGTATATCTCTGGAATATCGAACTTCTTACGTGCCAAATGGCTCAGGATTTATGTTGGAAATATTCAATCGAAAGAATCTCATTGGGAAAAGATTTCCCGCCAAAAATACGAATTTTTGATTAAGGAAAAGGAGAAATGGATTTATAATCGCAGAAGATTCTCAGGAAGTTAACGAGCAATTTTTTGTACCTATATCCCGATGTCAAAAAAATATTCTGTTCCATCAGCAAATAAAAAGACAGCATATTGTCAATATCATTCAAAATCACCCTTTTTTTTCATATAAATGATATCTTCTAAATATGATGTACGATTTTACAATAGTAGGGGCGGGTATTGTGGGTTTATCCACAGCCTACAAACTTTCTTTAAAATTTCCTGAAGCCCAAGTTCTTATCCTCGAAAAAGAGCAGAAGGTTGCGGCGCATCAAACAGGAAAGAATTCCGGTGTAATCCACTCTGGCATTTATTACAAGCCGGGCAGCTATAAAGCCAAAAATTGCATCGACGGCCGGCGACAGCTGGTAGATTTTTGCACCACGCATAATGTAGCCATCGATGTTTGCGGAAAAGTAATTGTCGCAACCTCAGAAGAAGAAGTGCCGCGATTGGAAAAAATATTCGAACGAGGACTCGAAAATGAAATCGAAGACATTAAGCTTATTGACCAAAAGCGGCTTGCAGAATTAGAACCGCATGTAAAAGGAGTGGCAGCGATTCATGTTCCATGTGCGGGAATTGTGGATTATTCGGGAATGTGCCGGAAAATGATGGAGCTGCTTCAGGCTGGAAATGGGGAAATCCGTTTTGGTCATCCGGTGAAAAATATCTCGGATAAAGGAGATAGAATTTTAATTGAAGCCGGCGGTAATCGTATTGAATCAGAGTTTCTGATAAATTGTGCTGGATTATATTCGGATCATGTGGCGAAGTTTGCAGGAATTCAATCTCCGGTAAAAATTGTACCCTTCAAAGGGGAGTATTACGATTTGCAGCCCGAGGCCGAGCATTTTGTGAATAACCTGATTTATCCACTTCCCAACCCGGAGTTCCCTTTTTTGGGAGTTCATTTTACAAGAATGGCTTTGGGCGGAATTGAATGCGGGCCAAATGCCGTTTTCGCTTTTAAGCGTGAAGGCTATAAAAAACTTTCCTTCAACCTAAAAGAAACCACCGAAACCTTCAATTTTCCGGGGTTCTGGAAAATGGCGCGCAAGCACTGGCGCATGGGATTTAGTGAATACAAACGCTCCTTTTCGAAAAAGGCATTTACCGAAGAGTTACAGAAACTGATTCCGGGAATTCGGGAAGAACATCTGCAACCATCTCCCGCCGGAATTCGCGCTATGGCTCTTCAGCCAAATGGCGAAATTCTGGACGATTTTTACTTTGAAGTGGTAAATCGCCAAATACATGTGCTGAACGCCCCAAGCCCTGCAGCTACCGCAGGGTTAGCCATTGGTGATGAAATTGTAAAAAAGGTAGAATCCAAGCTCGTTTTTTGATTTTAACCCGGTGCAGGCTTAAAGATTATGCGGAAGGATTTTCGATTTAAATAATTTTACCGAAGCTTCATTGGCATTTTATATCAATAAGTGATTCATTGCGTCACAAAAATTGATTTTAAATGAAGAGAAAAGATTTTTTAAAGATTACAGGAATCGGGACTGCGGGGGTTGCCTTTCTTCCTTTTATAAATAGTGAAACCCTGGCTGCCGGAATTCTCGACAGCGAAAAGAAAAGACTGGCGGAAATTGCTTTGGCATCTGCAAAAAAAGCCGGTGCTTCTTATGCCGACATCAGGATTGGGCGATACCTTAATCAATTTATAAACAGCAGAGAGCAAAACATAAGCGGAATTACCAACACAGAATCGTTTGGGTTTGGGATTCGTGTGGTGGCAAACGGCACGTGGGGATTTGCTTCCTCAAATATGGTGAGTGAAAGTGAAGTAAAACGAGTGGCAAACCAGGCTGTTTTAATTGCAAAAGCCAATCAAGGATTACAATCAGAGCCGGTTCAGCTTGCCCCGGTTCAGGGGTATGGTGAAGTTAACTGGAATACTCCCATCGAGATAAATCCTTTTGATATTTCCATGGAGGAAAAGGTGGATTTATTACTGAACATAAATTCCGAAGCCGAAAAAGCCGGTGCTGATTTCTGCTCGTCAAACCTTTATTTTGTGAATGAGCAAAAATACTTCGCATCAACGGAAGGTACTTTTTCTGATCAAAATGTTTTCCGATGCTGGCCAACTTTTACCGTTACCAGCATAAATAAAGAGCAGGGTGGTTTTGAAACACGAAATTCGCTCGCACAGCCTATCGGTATGGGATATGAATATGTGAAGAATTTCGGTTTGATTGAAGAGGCGCGGGAAGCGGCTGAGCAAGCCCGCGAAAAACACGGAGCGAAAAGTATTGAGCCGGGGAAATATGATTTAGTACTCGATCCTTCCCACTTGTTCTTAACCATTCATGAATCGGTCGGGCATCCGCTTGAGTTAGATCGTGTGCTGGGTTATGAAGCTAATTACGCCGGAACCAGTTTTGCCACACTCGATAAATGGCGTGCTAAAGATTTTGAATACGGAAGTGAGATTGTGAATTTTGTGGCTGACAAAAACCAGAAAAATGCGCTGGCTACGGTTGGTTATGATGATGATGGCGTAAAAAGCCGGAAATGGGATTTGGTTCGTGATGGAAAATTGGTGAATTATCAGGCTATCCGCGATCAGGTTCACCTTATAGATCAGGATGAATCGCACGGATGTTGCTACGCCGACAGTTGGTCTTCCATTCCTTTTCAGCGTATGCCCAATGTTTCGCTCGAAGCAGGCAAAGAAGATAAATCCGTAGATGATATCATTGCTAACACCGAAAATGGCATTTTGATAAAAGGTCGTGGTTCTTATTCCATAGATCAGCAACGGTATAATTTCCAGTTTGGCGGACAATTGTATTATGAAATTAAGAATGGCAAAATCACGGAAATGCTGCGTGATGTAGCCTATCAATCAAACACCCAGGAATTTTGGTATAGTTGTGTGGAACTGGGAGGGCCATCTACTTATGAATTGGGTGGAACATTTTTTGACGGAAAAGGACAGCCTTCACAAGTAAGTGCGGTAAGCCACGGCTGCCCCACAACCCGATTTAAGGATGTAAATGTGATTAACACCGGGCGCAGAATTTGAAATCATTAAAAAATACCATTAACAAAAACGGAGTTCTTTCTTGAAGAGAAAAGATTTTCTAAAAATTGCAGGTATAGGAATGGGTGGAATGATGATTCCGCTCATAGGAACCAGGGTTGAAGCTTTTTCTTCTTTAACCGGAATGCCAAATGCGGATAAAAAAGCCTTAGCCGATGCAGCGTTAAATGCGGCTAAGATGGCTGGCGCTACGTATGCCGACATCAGAATTGGTCGCTATTTAAATCAGTTTATTTCTAACCGCGAACAACAAGTTCAAAATGCGGTAAATACCGAGTCCTTTGGAGTTGGTATCCGAGTGATAGCTAACGGTACCTGGGGTTTCGCATCTACGAATCTGGTAAATACAGAAGGTGTAACCGCGGCAGCAAATCAAGCAGTCAGGATTGCGAAAGCCAACTCTTCCATTCAGACAGAGCCGGTAAATTTAGCTCCTGTTCAATCCTATGGTGAAGTTTCCTGGGAAACTCCCATCGAAAAAAATGCTTTCGAAATTCCTGTTTCAGAGAAAGTGGATTATTTGCTTGAAGTGAATAACGCTGCGATGAAAAACGGTGCGCAGTTTGTTGGAAGTAACCTCTTTCTGGTTAATGAGCAAAAATATTTCGCTTCAACGGAAGGATCCTATATCGATCAGGATATTCACCGAATCTGGCCTAGTTTCAATATTAGCTTGGTAGATCGAGATTCCGGCACTTTCGAATCTATTCAAAGTTTGAGTTCCCCAATGGGAATGGGATACGAATATCTGGATGGAGATAACTCCCAAAAGGCCGGCGGAATCATAACCCGCTATGGCGATTCTTACGATATGATTGAAGATGCGGCGCAATTAGCTGAAGCCGGAAAAGAAAAACTATCCGCAAAAATGGTAGATGCGGGTCAGTATTCGCTGGTGCTGGATCCGTCTCACCTTTGGTTAACCATTCACGAGTCGGTGGGACACCCGCTGGAACTGGATCGCGTACTTGGATATGAAGCCAACTACGCCGGAACCAGTTTTGCCACTTTAGATAAATGGGAGGCCGGTAATTTTGAGTATGGCTCCGATTTAGTAAATCTCTACGCTGATAAAACCCATAAAAATTCTCTGGGTTATGTCGGTTTTGATGATGAAGGTGTTAAAACAAAAAAATGGGATTTGGTTAAGGATGGTACGCTGGTGAATTATCAGGCAATTCGTGATCAGGCACATATTATTGGGGAAGAAGAATCACATGGTTGCTGCTATGCAGATAGCTGGAATAGCGTTCAATTTCAGCGGATGCCGAATGTATCTCTGGCACCCGGAAAAAAGCCTTACTCGCTTGAGGAAATGATAAAAGATGTGGAAAAAGGGATTTATATAGTGGGTGATGGTTCTTACTCCATCGATCAGCAGCGATATAATTTCCAGTTTGGCGGACAACTATTTTATGAAATCAAGAATGGTGAGATTACAGGCATGCTTCGCGATGTTGCCTATCAATCCAACACACAGGAATTTTGGAATTCCTGCTCCGCAATATGTGATGAATCAGATTTCCGGCTCGGAGGCTCTTTCTTTGATGGAAAAGGGCAACCCGGCCAGTCAAGTGCGGTTTCACATGGCAGCTCAACAACAAGATTCGACGGCGTAAATGTGATTAACACCGCCCGAAAAATCTAACACGAATATAACAACAAACGAAAAGAACAGACATTATGGCCATTCTAACTCGAGATGAAGCACGGGAAATCATGCAGAAAGTGATCAGGCTCTCAAAAGCTGATCATTGCGAAGTAAGCATGCAAGGCGAAGAAGGCGGAAACATTCGCTACGCGCGAAATACCGTTACAACCAGCGGCGAAGAACAGAATACTTCACTTTCCGTGAAATCATCATATGGAAAAAAATCGGGAACGGCATCCATCAACGAGTTTGATGATGATTCATTAGCAAAAGTGGTTCAGCGTTCAGAAGACCTGGCTGAATTAGCTCCCGAAAATCCTGAGTTTATGGAGCCTCTGGGACCTCAGGAATATCAGGATTCAAAAACATACACTCAGTCAACTGCCGATATTACTCCTGATTTTCGTTCAGAAGCGGCGGAGAACAGCATTACACCAAGTAAAAAGAGCGGGTTAATTTCTGCGGGATTTTTGCAGGATAGTGCGGGTTTCAATGCAATTATGAACAACAATGGATTGTATGCTTACAATCAGGAAACCGAAGTTGATTTCTCGGTTACCATCAGAACGGAAGATGGACGAGGTTCCGGCTGGGTTTCTCGTGATTATAATGACGTAAGCATGCTCGATACGGCTACGGCATCACAAATCGCAATCGATAAGGCCCGTGGTTCAGCTGATGCGGTGGCACTTGAGCCCGGAAAATACACCGTTATTTTAGAACCGGACGCCTCTGTTGGATTATTACGGAGTTTGTTCTTTGGACTAAATGCTCGTCCCGCTGATGAAGGCCGGAGCTTTATGTCAAAAGCCGGAGGCGGTACCAAATTAGGCGAAAAAATGTTCGATGAAAGAGTGAATGTTTATTCCGATCCTTTTGATGATATCGTACCTCGCTCTCCTTGGACAGGCTCAGGGCTTCCATTAAAAAGAACATCTTGGATAGAAAATGGTGTGGTTCAAAATCTCTCCTACAATCGGTTTTGGGCAAAAGAAAAAGAAGTAGATCCACTCCCGGGGCCTGCGAATGCTATTATGATCGGCGGTGATAAATCAACACAGCAATTAATTGAAACAACCGAGCGCGGAATCCTGGTAACCCGAACCTGGTATATTCGGATGGTAGATCCGCAATCATTATTGCTAACGGGGTTAACCCGCGACGGTACTTTTTATGTTGAAGATGGAAAAATTAAGCACGCTGTGAAAAATTTCCGTTTTAACGAAAGCCCGGTAATTATGCTGAACAACATTGAGGAATTCGGCAAACCAGTGCGTTGCGGTGGCAGTTTGATTCCTCCAATGAAAATTCGGGACTTTACATTCAGCAGTCTTTCCGACGCTGTTTAGATTAAATTAGTTAGTTTAAAGCCACGTACTATTATCGTATGTGGCTTTTTTATTTACTGAAGATTCACAACAATGCGCACCCGAAAACAGAATGATTTTTTCTTCACACGTATTCAATACGAGTCCGGAAATTGGGATGTGGATGAACGTATGCCTCAAAATCTGCTCAACTCTTTGGTTGAATACACCACTCTTTCGGTAAATTTGGAAGAGCGAATCATCCCCTTGTCAAGTGATAAAATCTTTTCATCTCCATTTTGCTATATGGCCGGGCATCGGTTGGTAGAATTCTCCAAAAAAGAAAAAGAGAATTTCGAAAAACTGGTTTACAACGGTAGTTTCATTTTTGCGGATGACTGTAACCATGATATCGACGGACTTTTTGCAAAATCTTTCGAAGCCCAAATGGAAGAAATTTTTGGGGCAGAAGCACTGGTGAAAATCCCAAACGATCATCCCATTTATCATTCCTTTTTTTCTTTTGATGACGGCCCTCCAACCACCAGTTTTGAACTCAATGGCTGGGGAGATGATCTTGTTCATGATTACTTGAAAGCCATTCAGATTGACGGGGAAATCAGGGTGCTTTACAGCAATAAAGATTATGGCTGCGAATGGGATTACGATTATAGAAATAAACGCTGGCTTGCCCGCGATAACACAAAATTTGGCGTAAATATTGTCATGTACGCCATGTATAAAAACATGTACAGTTCGTGAATACAGAAAAAGAAGATGTTGTAGTATTAGTACGGAAACTGCAAAAACTAAAGCAGGAGATTGGGAAAATCATTGTAGGACAGGAGCAGGTTTTGGACGAATTGCTCATTGCTTTTTGTGCCGGCGGACATGCGTTATTACAGGGAGTTCCCGGCCTGGCAAAAACCCTGATGATCAGAACACTTGCCGAAGCCATTGAAGCCGATTTCAACCGTATTCAGTTCACTCCAGACCTGATGCCAACCGATATTATTGGGACAGAGATTTTGGAAGAAGATCACGGCACCGGGAAACGATATTTCAAATTTGAACGCGGCCCTATTTTCACCAATATTTTACTTGCGGATGAAATCAACCGGACACCGCCAAAAACACAATCGGCTTTACTGGAAGCCATGCAAGAGCACCGTGTAACGGCGAGCGGAAAAACCATGCAGCTCGATTCACCTTTCTTTGTGTTAGCTACCCAAAATCCTATTGAACAATCCGGAACCTATCCGCTGCCGGAAGCCCAACTCGATCGTTTCCTGATGTTTTTGAAAGTCGATTATCCCAATGAAGAAGAAGAATTCGAAGTTCTGAAACAAACTACCGGCGATATAAAACCAAAAGTTGATCCGGTGATGAAAGCCGCTGAAATTGTGGAAATTCAGCATCTGGTACGGCAGATTATGATCAGTGATGATTTGATTACATACGTAAATCGGTTGGTGAGAAATACACGGCCGGATCAAAGTAAGATCAAAGCAATTCGTGAAAAAGTTGAATGGGGTGCAGGCCCACGCGCCGGACAGGCAATGATTTTGACCGCAAAAGCACGGGCATTATTGAATGAGAGATATTCTGTCACTTTGGACGATTTAGCTTTTGTGGCTCCTTCAGTTCTAAGACACCGGATGCTACTAAATTTCAAAGCTGAAACAGATGGAACTTCCACCGACGACATCACAAATATTCTGCTGAAAGAGACACAACCTCCTCAAAGTTCAGTCTAATTTTATGGAAAGAGGACCCGAAGAACTCGATTTTTTACGTTCCGGAGTAAATCTTGGATTATGGGCAAAATATATTGTCAGCGGATTCATGATTGGATTCCATAAAGGAACCCGGCGCGGTACCGGCAGCGAATTCAGCCAATACCGAAGCTATCAACCCGGTGATGACATTCGTCAAATTGACTGGAAAATGTTTGCCCGAAGCGACCGCTATTACATCAAGGAATCAGAAACGGAATCTTCGGTAACGGTTCGTTTTTTTCTGGATGCTTCTGCTTCTATGAAATATGAAGAGGACGGCATTTCCAGATTTCGATATGCCTCCCTTGTCACCGCTGCTTTAGGAACACTGGTTAGCCAACAGGGAGATGCCATTGCCCTTCATTTGGTGAATAATGAAGATCAGCAGTTCCTGAGAGAAAAACGGGGTAAAGCTCATTTAAGCCGCTTTGTTCAAATGATTGAAGATGGGAAATGTGAGGGAAATTGGCCGGAATCCAGTAATTGGTTGGTTGAAAGTTTAACCTCGCACAATCGTGAAATCTGGGTGATTTGTTCTGATTTATTAGACGGGCACAACCGCTGGAAAAAATTTGTGGAAATGAGCGAATACATCGGTCACGAAGTGCTTTTTCTTCAAATTCTTGGGGAGAATGAAATCAACCTGAATTTGCCCGACAATGTTACGGTGCAAGATCCGGAAAGTGAACGCCGGCTGAATATCCGCCCACAGACTGTTCGAAAACAATACCTTCAAAACCTGAACAATTATCTGGGTGAATTGAAAACGGCTCTGATGAGTGAGAAAACCAGCCTCGAATTATTACAGATGAATGAACCGGTACAGAAAGCTTTATATCGCTTTTTGAAAAAGAGGGAGCGTGAATAATGTTTGTAAATCCACTTTGGTTTTGGCTAAGCGCTGCTCTGATAATCCCGATTTTTATTCACCTGTGGAATAAAAAATCGGGAAAACCGAGGTTATTGGGGACGTTCAGGTTTTTGCCGGATGAGGCATTTTCTGCGGCGCGAAAAATAGAGTTACATGAAATTCCGCTTTTGCTTATCCGGGGATTAATGGTACTGGTAGTTACAGCTCTTTTGGTCGGATTATTTTGGGAGTCGGATAAACAGTTTGTCGAAGAAATTTGGGTGCAGGAAGTTGAGGAATCAGGTACTAAAACTGCCGCAGTTAGTGATTCTAAAGTCATTGAAATTCCCTCACACGAAATCAGAGAAAAAGGCTGGTGGAATTTTTTGGCGCAGGTTGATCATCAATTTCAACCCGAAAGAATTAGAGTGGAAGGAGATTTCAGTACAAATAATTTCCACGGAATCAGGCCGAAAATATCGGCTGAAATTGAATGGGTGAAAAATGATTCAGAAAGCAGAAATGAAATAAAATCTCCAATATGGAAATCAGAATCTGATGAGCTACTTACTTTTGCACAACATAAAAATGCTCAGGGAATTTTCACAAATGTAGAGGCAGTAACTGAAAATTCGGATTCTCTTGAAATTCCCATATCCGCAAAACTGATAATAAATTCTGCCAACTCTGAAGAAATAAATTTCGGGCTGAAATACGCTGCTGATTACTGGCAAATAAAATCGGAAGAGCAAAACATTGAGGAAATTGCACGGGTAGAATCGGGTGATAAAGTTTGGGCTTTAAAAATCCAAAAATCTGAAAATGGCGAAACAGGTTTTGTCGGTTCCAATCCCATCACCGGCATTTCTTTTCAGGTGATGAATGCAGATTCAGCTAATGGAATAAGAAACCCAATTTTGAGAAACCGGAATTCTGAAAATCCTGTTTTCTTTGAGGCAAGTGAAATAATATTTGTCGTGAATGGAGAAATAGGGAAAGAATTTCAGAGCTGGATTTTTGCAGGATTAGGAAGTTATTTAATCCAAAATTCTTTAGGCATTGATGTTTTTTTGGCTCCGGATATGCCGGAACATCAGCGGGAATTTGTTTCAGCATCGAAGGAAACAGCTAATCAAAAGCAGAGAAAATCTGCCGGATTATGGCTGTTCAGCTTACTGCTGATTTTATGGATAACAGAACGCTGGCTTGCACCAAGGCGGGGGATGTAATGGCTTTCATTCATAAACTGATCAATCAACTTCACTTTCAGCGCATTTTAATTGTTCTAATGCAGGTTGCCGCCGGTAGTATTTTTGCGGGAGTTTTAGTTTTTGCGGTTTCTGATAATGTCCAGAGTTCTGTTCTTTCAGCATTGGGTATTTTTCTTGCAGGAATTGGATTTTCGGCATCTTCCGGCAGATTGAAAAAACCATCGTCTGAAGAAATTGCCCGTTTTTTAGATCGAAACTTCCCCTTTATGGAAGAATCCTCAAGGCTTCTGTTAATGGACACCAAAAATGGAATGGAGCAATGGCAAAAAGAGCTGATCGAGGAGCGATTAGAATCCCATTCAGATGAAATAATTCTCCCAAAGAAAAAAGTAAAAAATGCCGCCGGTTTTGCCGGAGTTTGGATTTTGCTATCTGCTCTAACTTTGATTTTTCATCCGGTTTTGGAACAATGGAAATATGTGGGAGAACCTTCAGCTTTTCAAGAAGAAGAAATTCTAAATGAAGAAAAATCTATAATTCCGGAATTAGGAGCTGTAACTATTTCCATAAATCCCCCAGCCTACACAGGCAAAGCAAAAACTGACTTTTCATGGGAGAATATCTCGACTCCGGATCAGTCTGAAGTAAACTGGTTTGTAACAGTGAACGGTGAAGTTGATAGCGTTCAACTTATATTTTCGGAGGGAATGACTTTGGATCTGAATAAGAAAAACGGTTTTTATTCCACGAATCTTCAGGCAACAGAAAATGGCATTTATCAAATCAGGATGGTGAATGCGGATACCACTGTTTATTCAGATTTCAAAAGCATTCGTGTTATTAATGATGATCCACCCGGATTTGTGGTTCAAAAGCCTGAAAACTCGCGCAGTTTCATCAACCAAAATGAAAGAGATGTAGAAATCGATGTTGAGGTTGGAGACGACTATGGCATCACCCAAACAAAAATAAATGCGACATTGGCTCGCGGTTCCGGGGAAAATGTGCGGTTCAGAGAACGGACACTTTCTTTTGAAAATTTGGTGGGCATTGGTAGTTCAGAAGTTAGTGCAAAAACGATTTTAAATGCCGATTCCTTAGAAATGGAGCCGGGCGATGAATTGTACTTTTATGTCACCGCGACTGATAATCGCCCTTCCTCACAAACCGCCCGATCCGATACTTATTTTATTATTTATGCTGATACGGCAGATGCAAATCAGGGCGCAATTGCCGGAGTTGCTGTAGATCTGATGCCGGAATATTTTCGAAGTCAGCGACAGATCATCATTGATACCGAACAATTGATGGATGAAAAGCCGGCTATTTCTGAAAAGGATTTCAACAGCAGGTCGAATGAAATCGGATATAATCAGGGTTTACTCCGCAAAAGATATGGTGAATATTTAGGTCTGGACGGAGAAGGTGCAGAAGCGGATGAAGATCATGCTGAAGAAGAACATCAAGCCGAGCTGAATGAGATGGGAATGGAAAATAAAACAAGTGATGCAGCGGGTGCCATTCCTGAGGAGTTTTTTCATGATCATGGAGCTGCTGAAATGAATACGCTGTTTGCTGAAAGTCCGCGGGCAATGCTGAAACAGGCCTTGGATAATATGTGGAATGCGGAGCGATATCTTCGTACTAATCGGCCTGAAGAAGCTCTGCCTTTTGAATATGCAGCGCTTGAATTACTGAAAAAAGTGCAGCAAGCCGATCGCCGGTATACCCGAAAAGCCGGTTATGAATTACCGCCAATTCCTGTTGATGAAAAACGGCTTACCGGCACTTTTGATGATTTCGCGAATCCTGAAAAACAAAGTATTTCTGAACTGGAAAAAGATCCCCTCAATCAGTTGCAGATTTTATTCAAGGACAGCAAATCTGATGATGATGTTTTGGCTGAACAGGCAATGCAATTGCTGGGCGAAGCAGATATTCCCGACAGTGACCGGCTCTATTTATTAAACCGTATTCGAATTATTGAGAACGAAGGAGTAAATGATGAAATCGTGAAAGAAATACTGACCAAGCTAAATCAGATTGAGCGGGTATATTATTTTGATCCTACACCGGATATCCGGCCAATTCTAAAAAGAGGATCAAACTGATGGCTGCCGGGATTTTAATTTTTGTGATACTATTTGTTGCTTCATTTGCTGTGTGGCAAGATTATAAAGTCAATCAAAAAACGGGAAGAGCTGCTGTTCTAATTCTTTCCGGTTTGTTGTTGATTGGATTCATTGCGGAACCAAAGTGGTGGCCGGCTTCATCGGTACATTATGGTTTGATCTCGGATGGCTTTACAGATCAGGATTTTGATAAATCACGCTACGATTCCGTCTATTCAATCCGCAAAAATGATAAAGAAAGTACAGATCGTAACTGGCTGAGCTCTGTCACAATTTTAAGTGATTTCATTCCGCAGGGAAGTTCAATAGACATTTACGGGTACGGAATTGATGAAAATTTGTCCGGAGATTTTCATTGGGGAAATCGGCTCCAGAAACCCCAAAAAGGATTACTTTTGGAGGAAGCTCCCAGCGAGGTTGAAGTTGGAAAATCATTCCGCATTTCCATAAAGCCTGAAGGAGCAATTAGCGGAGACTCACTCTTTGTTTATAAGGATGGAATCGGTTTGGAAAGTTTGTCGATTGACTCAAACACGTCAGTTTCCATCAACGATAAAATTAACAGCGAAGGACCGGTTTCTTACGATTTTGAATGGTTAAGCGGAGATTCTTTAATTCGGGAGTCATGGAATATTCGTGCAATTCAGGCGGAAAGATTGAGGATTGGAATAATGACCTACAGCCCGTCATTTGAAGTAAATTATCTGGCTGGACACTTGGGAGAACGCGGACATAGCATTCTACAGCGAAGCAGAATAGGGCAAAACCGATTCCGCCATGACGCTGTGAATGCTGCTTTAAATGATGCAGAATCACTGCTGAAAAATTTACGAGATTTAGATGTTCTGATACTCGATCCTCGTGAATTCCTGCAATTAAATACCTCCGAACAAAAAGAATTAAAAACCTGCATAGAAGAAGGTTTGGATGTTTTGTTGACTTCGCCTGATCCGGAGAACCCGGAAGAATGGTCGGAGGTTTTTGAGGTATTAAGTGGGGAAAATGTCGGGATTGAAAATATAAACCGGCTGGAAGAACGTAACTGGCTTCCAGATTTTTTACAGGATGAAAATGAAACCTTACCGGGTATTCCGCTTTTGAATATGAGATTTTCTGAAGTTTCGGAAGAAGCTGAAATCTTGCATCAATATGTTGGAAATGACCCGGTGAGTGTTCAGTATTTTAATAAAAACGGGAGTGTTTCCGGACATCTGTTTTATCAAAGTTACAGCTGGCTAATTGGGGATCATTCGGAAATGTATAACCGGTTTTGGTCAGATTATTTAGGCCGGATTATTAAACTTGAGGCCGCACGAATTGAGTTCTCTACTCAAATTCCAAGGCAGCACGAACCGATGGAATTTGCCATTGCTCAGTTCCAGGAAGCCTCAAATATTGAGATCAAGTCAGTGTTAGAAACAATAGAAAATGTTTTACCGATGGTTTTTGGACAATTTCATCCCGAGGTAGCGACCGTAAAATTCTGGCCAAAGAATACGGGATGGCATTATATCTCCGCTGAAAATCAACAAAAATGGTTTTATGTATATAATGAAGGCTGGGAGTTTGACGTAGATTTCAAAAAGTTTAATGAGACTCAAAACTCAATTCAACAACAGGATGTAGAATCCGATTTCAATTCCAATCAAAACAGAACAAGTGTACCAAATTGGTTCTGGTTGTGCGGGTTCTTAATGATGCAGATATATTTATGGGCGGAACGTAAATTCAGGAATAGCTGAAAAAGATGTGTCGTAATTTCTATAATTTAGATTGAAATTATCCTTAATTAACCTCAAACTTCGCCCAAATAAATTAACAGGACTTTTTTGATACAACGAGATTCACTTACCCGTCAGCTTTACGCCACCGATGCTTCCATGTACGAAGAATTGCCGCAGGGAGTAGCTTTTCCTGCTTCCATAGAGGAAATTCAGCAGCTGGTTTCGCAGGCAAATAAAGAACAATTTTCTATTACCGCGCGCAGTGCGGGAACCAGCCTTGCCGGGCAGGCAACCGGCGGCGGTATAATCATGGATGTATCTCGCCATATGTGTGAAATCCTGGATGTAAATGTTGAAGAACATTACGCGCGGGTGCTTCCCGGTGTTATTCAAGAAGCCTTGAACCGGAGAGTGGCACCGCATAATCTGATCTTCGGGCCGGATACTTCTACTATGAATCGCGCAATGGTAGGCGGGATGATTGGAAATAATTCGGCAGGATCATTCTCTATCAAACATAAAACTACACGAGAACATACGCTGGAGATTGAAGCGGTTTTGAGTGATGGTTCAGTAGCTATTTTTAAGGCTCTTCAGCCGGAAGAACTGGAACAAAAAAAGAAGTTGAATAACCTGGAAGGGCATATTTATCGCTCAATGTTGAAGTTGTTGGAGCGGAATAAAGAGCAGATTCTCGCTAATTTTCCGCACCCCGAAATTATTCGCCGGAATACCGGATATGCTCTGGACAGGCTTTGCGAGATGCAGCCCATAAATCCGGAGGGACGTCCTTTTAACTTATGTGAATTACTTTGCGGGAGTGAAGGAACACTGGCCCTTACAGCTTCCTCAAAAATGAATCTGGTAGAAAAAGCACGGCATAGAATCTTGGTGATTCCTCAATTTCATACCCTTCATGAAGCCATGCTTACAGCTGTTGAAGCTGTAAAATTGAATCCATCAGCGGTAGAGCTTGTGGATGATATCATTTTGGGAGCGACCAAAGGCAATATCGAACAAAACAAAAACCGGTTTTTTCTTGAAGGTGAACCGGAATGTATTTTAATCATAGAGTTTGATGGAAATGATGAAGAAGTGCTGTTTCAGAAAGCGCAGCAAATGGCTGCAAGATTGCAGGAATTGAAGCTTGGATATCATTATCCGATTGTAAGTGAAACCGCGAAAATGAACAGGGTTTGGGAACTCCGAAAAGCCGGGCTTGGACTTTTGATGGGATTGGGTGAAGATTCCCGTTCGCCAACATTTTGTGAAGATACCGCTGTTCGGGTTCAGGATTTGCCGGAGTATGTGAAGGATTTTCAAAAAATAATGGAGAAGCATAATACGGGCTGTGTATTTTATGCGCACGTTTCGGTTGGGGAGCTTCATCTTCGTCCGGTGATTGATATTACTAAAGAATCGGGCCTGCGAACAATGAAGGAAATGGCGGAAGAAATTGCGGTTTTAGTCAGAAAATATCGCGGGTCTTTATCTGGAGAACACGGCGACGGAAGGGCAAGAGCGCCCTACATCGAAAAAGTACTGGGGCCGGAAATGATGCCCATTCTGCATCAGGTGAAAGAGATTTGGGATCCTGGTTATATTTTTAACCCTGGAAAAATAATTTCCCCAAAACCGATTGATACAAACCTGAGATTCTCTCCTTCTTACAAAAAACCTAAAGTTGATACGTTTTTTAACTGGAGAAAGGAAGGCAGTTTTGCGAATGCTACGGAGCTTTGTAATGGAGCCGGAGTTTGCCGGAAAATGGCTGAAAGCGGTGGAACCATGTGCCCGTCATACATGGCTACAAAAGAAGAAAAAGATACCACGAGAGGGCGGGCAAATGTATTCCGACAGGTATTTGCGGGCGAGAATCCGGCAGGATTTTCATCACCGGAATTGCGGGAAGCCCTCGATTTATGCCTGAGTTGCAAAGCCTGCAAAAGTGAATGTCCCGCCAATGTGGATATGGCCAAAATGAAAGCCGAGTTCATGCACGGCTGGCATGAAAGAAACGGCGCTTCCATAAAAGAGCGATTTTTTGCGGATGCCGGAAAATTATTTCCATTAGCCTCTCTTTTACCCGAATTATCAAATAAAATAGCTGCTTCCGGGATCGGGAAAAAAGTGTTAGATAGGGTTTTCGGAATTGAACCTAAGAGGAATCTCCCGACATTTGCCCATCAACCTTTCAATAAGTGGTTTAAGAAACATCAAAAGAATGGAGCCTTAAAAAATGGGGAGAAAGTAGTTCTTTTTGTTGATGTGTTCACAAATTACAACGAACCACAGATTGGAATTGCAGCTGTCGAAGTTCTGGAAAAAATGGGTTTTCAGGTGGAAGTAGCTAAAGCCATGGAGAGCGGACGGCCGCAGCTTTCGAAAGGATTTTTAGATGAAGCGAAAGCAATTTGTACTTCTGTTATTGAAGAAATGGGGGTTTATGCGGATCAGGAAATACCGGTAATTGGGCTTGAACCTTCCGAGATATTAACCTTGCGGGATGAGTTTTTGGATTTGTGTGAACCGAAGGATCTTCCGACAGCCAAAAAACTGGCGATTAATTCCTTCACTTTTGAGGAATTCATCATCCTGAACAAAAATAAAATTCCTGATACAAATACTGGCGGTCGAATCTCGCTTCATGGCCATTGTCACACAAAAGCACTTACAGGTAATGACGCCACCGTTGAAGCACTCGAGGCTGCCGGATATTCTGTTGAAGAACTTAAAACCGGTTGCTGCGGAATGGCAGGAAGTTTCGGCTATGAAAAAGCTCATTATGATGTTTCTATGGAGATTGGGGAACTGGTGTTATTTCCACAGCTAAGAGAAAAAAAAGAAGAATTAATTTGCGCCCCCGGATTTTCATGCCGGCACCAAATTAGTGATGGCGTACAAAAAAAGGTTTTTCATCCGGCGGAATTAATCAAAAATAACTTGGCTAATTAAATATTTAGCCTCACTAAACTTTTTCTTTGATATTGAACTAAATGGTGTAATTTATGGTAGTAATCATAAATAAGAGGTTCACTATGAAAACAATTCTACTATTTCTTCACATCTCATTCTTTTTTTCTATTCCCGTTGCGATGGCGCAAGTTGATTATGAAACGGAAATTCAACCAATCTTTTCAAATAATTGCACTTCATGCCATGGCGGACAAAATGGAGTTACCCTGTCAAGTTACAGTGCGGTAATTAGTTCGGTTGGCCAGCAGTATCAAACGGAGGTGGTGCAGCCGGGCGACGCGAGTAACAGCCCGATTGTGGATAAAATCAGCAATGACAATCCTGAGCATGGAGTACGTATGCCTCAAAACGGACCTCCCTATCTAACTTCTGAGGAAATTACCCTTATCAGAGACTGGATAAATGAAGGTGCAAATGAAGTGCCCACATCAAACGAGCTGATAACAAATCTACCTGAAGGATTTGAATTAAAGGGGAGTTATCCAAACCCATTTAACCCGACCACAACTATTCTTTTTGAAGTTCCGGAATCCGTCAAATTTACGATCTCAGTGTACAGTCTTTCCGGCGCTTTAGTTAAGGAGTTGGCGGGAAATGCATCGCCCGGTTCGGTAGAAGTTGCCGTGAATTTTGCGAATGAGCCATCCGGAATATATCTCTACAAAGTAATCGCCACCACAAATGAGAACAAATACCTGGTTGGCTCGGGAAGAATGGCGTTGATTAAATAAGAATCAAATATCCAATGATCACTATTCAATAAGGAATGATGAATATCACGTACAGCACCATCTTAATAATTATTTTTTTCTTGAGCTTTTGGTGAAAACCCCTTCATCATTCAATATTCCTTGTTGGATATTGGATATTGCAGTTAATTCCTGATTCTATCCCACTTTAAAATTCCCGTTGATAGGGCAATCCTTTTTGGTTTTCACAGTATGTTTTTAGGCTGTACAGGAACATTGCCCAATTATAGTTACACCACCGATAAAAGTCTGTCCGTTCTCTCCAATTAAAGTGTTTGAGGATTACAGTTGTGACGCCATCTTTTTCTGTAAGTTTAAAAGAAATGTTCGTACCTATCCATTCTTTATCGGAGGCTATGCACTCCCAAACGATTTTATTGTTTTCCTGCAATTCAATAATTTTCATTTTTGTGATGTACCCTTCGTCAAAATCAAATTCATTGACAAAACCAACTTCAGGTTTTACAATTAATTTCTTTGTCCAAACTTGCCCTAAACCTTCTTCTGAAGTAAGTGCCTCATACACTATTGAGATAGGTGCTTTTATGTAGTTGATTTGCTCTATACTATCCATTTCTAATTGTGAGTCTATCAATTTTTCGTTTTTGTCTGTCGATAAGTACCAAATACGGTGGTCATCTTTTACAATGAATGCTAATTTTGGCTATGAGCAGTAGCGTCCCACAGAGGGCTATAGCTTATAGGTTATGTTGTTTATTTATTTACTTTTAAAGGCTCGTATTTATAGAATAAAAATCCCTGATTTTTGATAGTTTCTATTTCACTATCGTCTGGACAAACAACTAAAAAGTCTCCTTTTTCGTATTCTCTATAGGTGTTTAACTGTCGGAATAATTCTCCGAGTGAAGGGATTTTTGTTTTTACCTCAATTAATAAGTTACGGGACAATATTTCACGGCTATTATCTTCGTCGTATTCTGTTTGCCCCCAAGTCAAAAACTCTTCTAATTCCTCGTTTTCATTTAGCCCCAACATGCATAATTGGGTATAGGAAAATTCAACTTTCATATCAATAAATCCTATGACAGATTTATTTGATTGATAGCCTGTTCGTGGATTGAAATTCTGACTTGTAATCGTATATTCCCAAACCAGATTGGAAACTTTAGGCTTTTTCCTTTCCGGTAAATCTTTCTCTTTAAGTCCGTTAAAGCCTTTTAGCCATTCAATCTTTTCTTTGATTCTTGGAATTTCATTCTCTAATTCAAATATTTGAGTTTCGTTAGATTGAATACGTTCTTTTGTCGAGTCACTAGATTTGTATGCTCCAATTTCTTTTATCATTTCTTCTTCAAGGTCTTTTTTAAGCCTCTCTTGATTTACTGATAAACCTCTTCTTTCAGAGGACAATTTAGTATCCTTTTCCTTTAAAAGTTTGGTCATTCTTTCCATCTCTTTGCTCTTAATTATAAGAGCCTTGCTCTGAAGATCTTTAATATGATTCTTATTCCATTCTCGGAAATTATATATGTTGTTAAGCACAGAATCAATATTCTTATCTAACCATTTTAGAATAGAATCATGGTCAGGTTTTTTCAGGTCTTCATCGAAGAAGCCAAGTCTTTGTTGTAGTGATTTTGCTTTTGGTTTCGCCATTTTTAAACTATTGGTTTTAGGCTATGCAAGTGCGGGGTTTTGGAGTCGCTTGCTTGTCTCTGCCGTAAAGTTAAATTATTGTAATACTTCATTTTAAGCAGTCAAAACTACATTCGTTGATGGTTAAGTTGGCAGCATATGCTTTTTTACTTTTTAATTATTTTTATCAGTCGAATAGGTGTATTTATCTCTTCAGTGTCAGAGTAATTTTTGGTGTTCTTTATGTGAATAATTGCTCTTTTTGTTTTCCAAATTAAATGTCTAGCCAATCGAGGGTTGACAAACGCACTAAAAAATTCAAGTAAACTCATTTCAGGTGTGAATGTGTACCACTCATTGTTTACTCTGATAACGTTTATTGTAGAGTTGTCGGTTAGGATTATTCCACCTTCGACATTTTTAGAGGATTCTTTGGAAAGGTCAAGTTCTTCGAGACTTTCAATAAATGATTCTAACAAATCTTCTGAAAGAGCAAATTTTTCTACTCTTTGTTCAATATTCCCCTTAATTTTTAATCTTGTTTTCTTTCTAAATCTAATAATATCTTTAAAACTATCAGTTAGTTGTTGCTCTGTAGATAAAGATAATTTGGAGTTCTGTAATTTATCAAATGAAATGAAACTCAGTCTTTTGTTCTGATCAGTCTTAAGGGTTTCAATTTTCAAAGGCTTCAAAATTAGATTTAACATTGAAAGCGCAAGAGAAGGTGCTATTTCTTCAAGGAGTTTTTTGTCAATTACAACTATTTTAAGTTGGGGCTTGTCTTTAGGGTCGGAATGATTTTTTGTAACATGAAGATTTACATCTTGAGTTCTGCTGTCAAATCCAATCGTATAATGTACACCTTTTGGTAATCCTTTAAAACCAAAAGAAATCAAATGACTTTTAATCTGAATCCAAAAAAGGTCATTAATTGAAATATGGTCAATATTTTTTGACATTCACTTTACTTAAAATAGATGAAACCCCTTCATCATTGAATATTCCTTGTTGGATATTGTAACTAATTCCTAAACGTATTCTTCTCGATCAATTCCCTGGCGCTAATCATAGCAGCTTCAGAAATCTCTGATCCACTCATGAGGCTTGCAATTTCACGGATGTGCTCATCATCTGAAAGAGGGATTATTTTGGTGATGGTTCGTCCGTTATTTTCCAGCTTGGCTACGCGATAATGTTTGTGTGCCTGACTCGCAATTTGCGGCTGATGAGTAATTGCCACAATCTGACAATGTTTCGATAAAGCCCGCATGGAACTCCCCACTTTTTCGGAAATTTCACCACTGATGCCGGTATCAATTTCATCAAAGATCATAACCGGCAGACTTTGTTCTTTGGCGAGAATGGATTTCAGAGCAAGCATTACGCGGCTAATTTCCCCGCCCGAAGCAATTTTGGCCAGTGGTTTCGGCTCCTCGCCTTTGTTGGTGGAAATGTACATGCGTACATCATCACAGCCGGTTTCATTGCAGTCAATGGTTTTTCCTTCAACTTCAATCCAGCCTTTATCCGATAGGAGCCAATCAACACGAACATCCAGTTTCGAATGTGGAATGCCAACTTTAGCAAGCTCTTCCTGAATCTGTACCGCCAGTTTCTCACCAATTTTCAACCTTGAATTATGAAGCTGAACGGATTTTTGTTTCAATACTTCTGCCTGATTTGCGATGGAAGTTTCAATCTTTTCAATTTCTAAATCAAAATTATCGGCTATGGAAAGCTCTCGCTGAATTACGTGCAGGTATTTGGTGAGCTCCGGAATATCCCGCTGGTATTTTTTTTGAAGTCGGTTGAGTTCCGCTTGTCGCTGCCGCAATTCTTCCAGCCTTTTTGGGTTGAACTCGATGTTATTTCTATATCGTTCGGCAAAAGCGATGGCTTCATTTATACTTACACGGGCGGCGGTAATTTCACTCAAATAATTTTGAAATTCGGGTTCAATTCTGGCCAAATCTTCTAAATTCAGCTTCAGAAAATTCATTAACTGAATGATATTTGCCTTTTCATCATCGCCCATTTCAGAAACAGCAGCAGCTTTTTGATCCAGTTCTTCAGCGTTGTCAAGCAGATTCATCTCGCTGATTAACTCATCTTCTTCATATTCGCTTAACCGTGCTTCTTCCAGTTCCTTCACCTGAAATCGGTAGAGCTCGGTTTTTTCTTCTAATTCGGCTTCTCTTTTTTTGAGTGATTTTAGCTCTCTCTGCAAATCCGTCATTTTCTTAAACTCAAACTGATAAGCTTTTAAAACCGGCTCCACTTCACCAAAACCGTCAATCACCCCAAGATGATTTTCTTCTTTCAGTAAAAGCTGATGATCATGTTGTCCATGCAAATCCACCAATAAATCTCCGGCGGCCTTCAAAACACCAATATTCACAGGCGTATCATTTATAAAAGCGCGGCTTCCGGTTGTTCGGATTTCCCTTCTGAGAATCAGGTATTCGGTAAATTCAATTTCATTTTCATCAAGAAGAGCTTTCAATTCAGGATTTTCATCCACCCGAATAGTGGCTTCCGAAATGGCTTTTTCCTTTCCCTGCCGGATGACTTCGGTATCGGCGCGTTCACCCAAAATCATATTCAGCGCCCCAATAATAATTGACTTCCCGGCCCCCGTCTGCCCGGTCAATATATTCAAGCCTTCCTCAAACTCAACTTCCAGCTCGTCTATTAAGGCAAAATCTTTTATGTATAATGATTTTATCATAAGGAATGTTAAATTTTAAATTTTAAATGTTGAATTTTGAATTATAATTCTGATTCGAACATCTTTTTCTGAAGCAGGATTATAAGTGTTATACACTAAATGTTAAATGTGATTTTAGGAATTTTTTTGTGCTGTCTTTACGATAGAAGTTAGGATTCGAATTATTTCTGTAGAATCCTTTATATACTGTGAATAATCAAATTTTACCAATTGGCTCTTGTCCAGTAATCTTAGCCAATATCTTGTTTCGCGTGCTTCTTTGGATGATATGCTCATTTTATATGCAAAATCTTTTTTTGATTGTGCAGCAGTAGCTTCTTCAATATTGGCGCCAATGCTGGTAGCTGATCTGAGAATCTGTTTTGAAATTACATACTCTTTTTTTTGCAAAAGAATTTTGTAAAGCTCAATAATAGAGAGAGCGAAATTAAAACTCTTTTCTTGGATTACATTTTTGCCTTTCATCAAGATTACCTCATTTAAAATTTAGCATTTAGCATTTAACATTGTTTAGTAAGAGCGGTTCAAAACTAATTCCTTACAAAAATGTTTAAACTGCGTACCTTTGAGAGATGGAGAAAGAAAAAACGATCTACGAATTCACGGTACCCGAAGGCCAAAAAGTGGATGTACGCCTTGATGTCTATATCACAAATTCGGTGGAAAATGCTACGCGGAATAAGGTGCAGCAGGCGATTAAAGACGGATATGTGATGGTTAATGATAAGAAGGAAAAATCATCTTATATCATGCAGGCGGGGGATGAAATTTATATTGAACTGCCGAAACCGCCTCCGCCCGAAGCAAAAGCTGAAGAGCTTGACCTGAATATTGTCTATGAAGATGATGACATCATTGTAGTGAATAAAGAAGCCGGGATGGTGGTTCATCCCGCTTATGGAAACTGGACAGGCACGTTGGTGAACGGGTTGATGTATCATGCCGATGAACTTGCCGGCGCAGATGAAGATGAAAACATACGTCCGGGAATTGTGCACCGCCTCGATAAAGACACCAGTGGTTTATTAGTGGTTGCCAAAAATGAAGAATCACTCTCATCACTTGGAAAATTATTTGCTGAAAAGGATGTGGAACGAACTTATTGGGCGATTATCTGGGGAACTCCGGCGGAGGAAGGAACAATTGAAGGCGATATTGGCCGATCCAAGCACGACCGAAAGCTTATGACTGTTTTACCGGAAGGGCGAGGCAAACCGGCTGTTACCCACTGGAAAGTTTTGGAATATTTTGATTATCTGAGTTTGGTTGAAGTGAAACTGGAGACCGGTAGAACACATCAAATTCGAGTGCATTTTAATCATATCGGGAATCAGGTTTTTGGAGATCCCACTTATGGCGGAACTTCGGTCAGATATGGCCCAAATACTGGAACCCGAAAAACCATGATGCATAAATTAATCACCGGTTTGGACAGACAGGCGCTTCATGCTAAAACACTGGGATTTGAACATCCTAAATCCGGAGAAACGGTTCGCTTTGATTCCGAACTTCCCGAAGATTTTACACATGTTTTGGAAACGCTAAGGAAGAATTTTAAGGGTGAATACTGATTATCATTGGAATTATGAATTAGGAATTTTGGATTTTGGATTTTGAATTCTGATTCAAACATTTACACCAACAAATAACCATTCACGAAAAGGATGCCGAAAAAAGAAATTAATATCACAGTAGAACTGGACGATAAAAATATACCAACCAATATTATTTGGAAGGCGACAGATTTGCAGGGAAAAGATGAAGCCCAATGTCGGGCGATGTTGCTTTCACTCTGGGATGCAAATAGCAAAGATACGCTCAAGCTCGATCTCTGGACAAAAGATATGACGGTGGACGAGATGAAAATCTTCTTTCATCAGACATTGGTTACCATGGCGGATACCTTAGAAAGATCCACCAACGACGAACGCATTGCCGGAGATATGATGGATTTCTGCAACTATTTTGCCGAAAAGATGGAGATTAAAGAGTAAATAATCTCAGTGCTCGTCAAATACCTGTCAGGTTTTGATCGACATTTATACTTTACTTTTTATTCTGGAAACCTGACAGGTCTTATCCAGCGAAAGAAATAGCAGGTGAATTACCTACCTGCTTCTATAAACTCGAATCGTGAATCAAAATCTGGTTCGTTGGGAAGGAGGGCTTCTTCTTCATTCAGAAAACTTAAGATGGATTCTCGGGTAAGATTTCGGCCATTTTCATTGCTCCAAAGCACGTGTCCAACACGGGGAATCCAATGAGAACGATCAATAGTATAAGCCTCAAAATAATCAATTGCGTAGCCACGGGGAAGATCACTGCATTCACCTAAAAGCATCATTACCGGGATTCCAATAGTTCTTAAATCCGGCCGTTTTTCTACCATAAAACTTTCCCGGATGATTCGCCCAGCCATAAAATTAGCCGGAAGTGGCGTGAACTCCATTAAATTGTCTTCGTCCTCAGCACAGTAAGCAGTGGCAACCATTTTCCTCTGAAGGTCTGCATCTATGTGGTTCATGAGTTCGATCTGGTTTACAAATTTGTTTCCGATAGGAAGCGTCATCCCAAGAACAAATCTCGGCGATTGAGCGACCTCAAATAATCCCGCCCCTTCAATATTTGGTGCAGATGTTGTTTTATCATCAAAATAGGCTCCTTTCTGGGGAAAAGAACCCGGCAGCGGACCCGGTTCCGTCAACACAATCTTTCGAATTCGATCATCTGCTCCGTACTTATCGAGATAGGAAGAAACCAGTCCCGCGCCATAGGATTGCCCGATCAGGATTAGCGGTTTATCGATGCGCTTTATGATCTCCGCCATATCATCCACGTTGCCTTGATGTGAGTAGTTTTCCAGATCCATGATAGCCGAACGTCCGGCTCCAAGCTGGTCATATACAAATACCTCATAGCCGAAATCGGAAAATGAGTTCATGAAATCACGGTCAAAATCTCGGACAAAAACACCGGGCCCGCCATGTAGAAACAATATTGCTTCTTCTTTTGGGGCGATGGAATCGGGAGGAAGTTTATGAGTCATGGTAACGAAACGGCCTTCATCCAAATCCCAGGTTTCTTGTTCAGGAAGATCGGGGAATTCAAATAATTCATTTGGCCCAAGCGGAATCATCGCCCAAAAAGCAATCACAAGAAACAATGAAATGGGGGCGAAGCGAAGAGTTTTACCGAGTGGGGAATAGTCTTTGGAAGTGATAAACCAGGCATATCCTGCAAAAGTAGCAATGGCTAAAATCAAAGCCGGATAACCGGACAATGATCCACTGGTGAGCCATAACATTCCAACAAAAACTCCAAAAACTGCAATTCCTGCGAATATCCAGCCGATAACAAGCCCAAACTTTTTAATCCATTCCATATATAGCCTTCAAAATATCAGACAGATACTTTTTCTGTTGATGCGTCATAGATTAAATTTTTTGTCTTGTCGATAGATTGTTTAAGAAAAGGATTGCTTAAAGAAGAAGGGGTTAATAAATCTACTTTTCGATCAAATTTTTTTTCAAGTGAATCCCATAGGGACAATAAGTGCTCACCCCTTTTTAATGGATCACTTTCTTCAATTTCAACAAGTAAGTCAATGTCACTTTTTTGTTCATCAAAATTATCTGTGATGGAAGAGCCAAAAGCATAAAGATATTTTACCTGGTGCTGTCTGCACAAAGATTGAAAAAAGTTTATTCTTTCTTTTATGGTTTTTGCCAAATTCATTTTGATAAGATAAAGAATTCAGAACAATAACGTATAAAGCATCATTACCAATACAAAATACTCCCAAAACTAACGCCGCTTTCGCGTTCTTCCTCATCCCAAATATCGTAGGAAAGGATTTCGCCTTTCAGCTTTGGGAAGGTTTTAAGAAATGTATAAAGAGGAGGAAAACCACAAATTCGGTAGGGATCATATTTTTGGCTCATCAAATCAAGCATTTTTTGATGGTTTCCATCAGCCCCGGCTCCCAAAAAAAGTTCATCAAAATCCCGTACTTCATCGAACAATTGTTTCGCTGGTTGTGGATCACCAAACTTCTTCCCGACATGAGCTAAATCTCCACTAATAAGAAAGAAGGTCTCTTCGTCTTCATAAAGATCCTTTAAAAGTTTTGTAAACTTCGAAACCTGCTTTCCCTGAAAGCCATCTTCTTTGTAGAAAAGCTCATCAAGCCCGCCAATCAAGATAGGAATCACTTTAAAGTCATGGTTCCAAAGATGATTTAAGAACAACAAATGCATTTCAATGCTATGCTCAATGCGGTGAGCACGGTCTTGAAAGGAGATTCCATAATCGGCCTGATCACTCTGAACCTGTTTTAAAATTTTCTGAATACCGTTGTGATCTGCTTCCGTTTTTCCATTCACCATGTTAAAATTTTTGTCTGATATCACGAAAGGAAAATCTTCATACATATCAGGATAAACACCTGAATAATGAGAAGTAGCCAAAATAACCACTCGTTTTGGCTTTAGGTTTTTGATCGCAGAAAATGCCTTCACATAACTATTCAATCCCACCCGTGGATCAATGTGTGGCGCGTATAAAGCCTTTGCCTGGCTAACGGCAGAAGATGTTTCCAGCTTCGAGAAAGCTTCGTCGAGGAAATCCCGCAGTTCTTCAGGATCATCAGGATAGGAGATGCCGGCGGTATTGGAATTGTGAACTTCAGATTCTTCATATTTTGATTCTACTAACTCAGAATGAGCTTTGAAATATTCAGAATTCAACAGGGCATTTTCATCCAAAAACTGGACGTATTTTAGCATCTGTTCCTTTGTAATTCCATTTGTGCTGAAATTCATAATATCTTGCACACTACGATTTCCATCCAGTAAAGAGAAGATAGTTTGAGCAGAATATGGCACCGCAAAATCCGCAGCAGTATATCCCAATTGATCATGAAAATATATAAATGAATCCCCATTTTGATTCACCGGAATAATCTCCACATCGTAGCGAAAAGGAGGAATGGGATGAGTATAAGAATCGAATAATTTAGGTAGCATAAGAAAATGTTAGATTCCTTTTGAAAAAATATTTCTGTTGTCGGGATTTAAAATAAATCTGCGTGAAGTCTTCATTTCTCGTGAGTTTCGCAGATGAATACGCAAATTCACGCTGATACCATAACAGATTGTTTTAGCATGCAACAAGTTAAAAAGTTCATACCCGCATGAGGCTCTACTCACTTCTCATTTTTTGGCACTCACATTTTATTCCATATTTCTCACAAATAGGATGATCCGGCGCTTTTGATATTCTTGCCTTACAAGGACCTCGTCCATGAAAAATTAACAAGTGCGATAAATCGGTCCAGTTTTCCTGTGGAAATAACGCCATTAAATCCTTTTCTATTTTGGCAACATTTTTCTCTTCTTTTGTAAGTCCGAGCCGGTTCGAAATTCGCCGGACATGAGTATCCACAACAATTCCATGGTTTATATTAAATGCATTTCCAAGCACAACGTTCGCCGTTTTTCGGGCTGCACCTCTTAATGTAAGAAGCTCATCCATTGTTCGGGGAACTTCACCCCCAAACTCTACCACAATGCGTTTAGATGATTCTTTTAAGGCAAGCGCTTTATTTTTATAAAAGCCGGTAGTTCGAACCAAATCCTCCAGTTCTTCAAGTGGAGCCTGTGCCATTAATTCAGGAGTTGGATACGTTTCAAAAAGAGCAGGGGTCACTTTATTTACGCGAACATCGGTGCATTGAGCGCTTAGAATTGTAGCGATCAATAGTTGAAAAGGTGTCTCGTGATTTAATTCACAGTGTGCATTCGGATAGTGCTTGTATAACTCATTAAGAATTTCAGATGCTCGTTCTTTTTGTTTTGAAGTTTTTCGAGGGATTTTCACAGATTATTATTCTTTAAGATGAATTTATGCTTCGCCAAAATAAAGGCTAATCAAAGTTATAGCAAGAAATGAACAGGATTAATGATAGCTGGAAATAGTCTTCCGAAAAAAGTGTGTTTTCTTCTTAATCCTAAATTCTGCTACCTTCAAAAAATGAAATTCATCTCCCAAAAAATATCTGAAAAGAATCCGTCTTTTTACGCCTGGCTGGTGCTCGGAATATTACTTCTAATCTATATTTCAAGCTTTATTGATCGCCAGATTATCGCTGTACTTGCAACTAATATTCGGGAAGATTTAGGTTTTTCAAACACGCAAATCGGAATTTTATACGGTCCCGCTTTTTCACTGATTTATGCATTCTGTGGAATTTTCATGGGCTATTTCGCCGATCAGTTTTCCCGAAAACGAATCATTTTAATAGGATTGGTAATCTGGAGCCTGATGACACTCGCCAGCGGATTTGCCTCATCCTTTGCATTTTTGCTAACAGCCAGATTTTTTGTCGGGGTGAGTCAGTCGGCGCTGAGTCCGGCAGTATATTCTTTGCTGGCTGATTATTTTAAGCCTGAACTCCGGGCCAGAGTTTTTTCTGTTTATGCGTCGGGAATATTCATTGGTGTAGGATGTTCGTTTCTGATCGGAGGCTCGGTGGCAGAAATGTATGACTGGAGATTTGCAATAAAAACCGTAGGCTGGCCGGGATTAGTTTTAGCACTCGTTGGATTCTTGCTGATTCGGGAATCTTTTCGAAAATCGCAACACACAAAAACAGTAAGGCCGGCTGAAGACTTTTTCCATACGTTAAAATTTATCCTGAGGAAAAAAACCGTTCGCTTTCATTTGGCAGGATTTTCCCTTCTTGCACTCAGTGGATATACCATTTTAGCTTTTATAAGCACCGTTTTAAACGACACTTTTCAAGCTCCTTCCCTGATTTCACAATACGGCTGGTTCATGTTTTTAACCGGATTGAGTGTAAACCTATCCGGCTGGCTGGCAGATAAATTCGCCATTAAATGGGGCGCCGAAAAACGTTTTGTAATGGGAATAGTGGCCGCGCTTGGGGGGCTTCCTTTTTACTTTTTCGGGTTGATGGCTGAATCGGCTTTAATGGCTTTTTTGCTCATTGGATTTGCCAATGTTATTTCTTCCTCCTATAACGGAGTTGCGGCTGCTCTCATCCAGTATTTTGTAAAAGCTGACATGCGTGGCATGGCCGGAGCCATATATTTATTTGTTATCAGTATTGTTGGGTTTGGAATCGGACCACCTGTTACCGGTTGGATGATCGATCATATTTTCACGGATTTATATGGCCCATCAAAAGCATTACTTTTGGTTTTTAGCCTTTGCGGAATATTGGCTACTCTCTTCTTTTTGATGGCTATGAAAAGCTATGAAAATGATGCCGAGGATTAGCCGCCAATTTCTACTGCTTCCGATTTATACATGTAAGTGAGTACAAATTATACACATCTCATAAAAAGATGAGACTATTTAACTCTATTTATTCAAGAAATGATACCTCATTACGAGAGGATTTACTATCTGCTGCGGGCACTTTATGAGATAGCGAAGATGGCATGATTATTGATTTCCTGTAAGAAAAATGCAAATAAATGCATTAAATACTTAACGGAGGTACTCATGTATAGTGTAACAGATTACGTAAACTTATTTTTGAAATTCAGAGAATCAGAGGCCATTGAATATCCCGGCTTTAACATTGATGCTAATCAAAAAGGAGTTGTTGAAGAAAAGAAAAAAGCTAACCTATATCCGGCATTGGTTTTGGGGAATGTCGGATTAGTTTACAGTTTGAGTAAAGCAGGAATACCGGTTTACGTTGGTTCTGAAGCACGAAAAAATCCCTGCTTCTATTCACGATATGTGAAAGGAAAGGTTCAGTTTTCAACTTATAGAAATCAAACATTTATAGATGAATTGTGCGAGTTTGGAAAAACACTGGATCAAAAAGCAGTGATATTTAGTGATGATGATGATGCACTTTTAACCATTTCTAATCATAGAGATCAATTAAGTGAGTATTTCCATTTTCTATTTCCCCCTAAAGAAACCGTTAATAAAGTTCTGGATAAGCAGGAATTCAGCAAACTCTCAAAAATCCACGAATTACCAGCCCCGGCTTCATTTAATATTACCTCTTTTGATGAGCTGAAGAAATCTGCCAAACAATGCACCTTTCCCTGTATTATAAAGCCGGTTTTTCGTTCAGATTGGTATCGGGAAGATTTTGAAAAAATAGTTGGCAGCTATAAAAAAGCGTATAAATGTTTAGATGAAGAGGAGCTGTTCAGCATGTATAAAAAAGTTTCTCGAATCAACAAAAAAGTGGTACTCCAGGAATATATTGAGGGTGATGATACTTACCATTACAGTGTAAATATGTATGTTGATAAGGATGAAGAAGTAAGAGGATATTACATTGCCAAAAAATTACGAATCTATCCTATTGGAGCGGGGATGGGTTCTTTCATTTCTACGGTAAAAGATGAGGTGGTTTACAAAAAAGCTGTTGAGGTGGTAAAAGCCTTGAACTTGCGTGGACTGCTGAATATTCAATTTAAAAGAGACAGCAGAACCGGAGAGCCGAAACTCATTGAAATTCACTTTAGAAATAGTATCTGGGGTTATATTGGTGTAGCTGCAGATATAAATTTATACAATTTCTATTACCAGGGATTAACCGGGGAAGAATTATGTGCCTGCGAAGATTATAAAGACGGGGTGAAATACGTAAATCTGAATAGAGATATTGCCAGTTTTCTGCAATACAAAGCAGCCGGTGAACTTACGTTTCTGAAATGGATTAGCAGTTATAGAGGAAAGCTTGTGTTAGGAGATTTTAAAGCCTCCGATCCCATTCCATATTTCATGATCTGGTGGTTGGCAACACTTGCACAAATCAAACTAAAACTCTCTCTCAGATAAGAATCTGCTATTTGTTGGGGCGTGCTGTAAAAAGGTTAATGGAATAAACCAATTGCGGTTTATTGTTGTTATGATGCAGAGACTTGATATTTTCAAGCAATTCTTCCCATTCATTACCATTATGATTTATATAACTCTGAGAGCGAGCATCTCCAATTAGCATTTCAAGACTGACATCACGTACATAATTATATCGATAACGGCGGATATTTTTGAAATAGGGGAGTCGGCGAAGTCTCCAAAGCATTTTTATTCTCATCTTTTTTATAAAGCCGGGGAATTTATCATAAGGGGTAACTCGCCCGGGATTTTTTGAAGCCGCCTGATGAATAAGCTCGGAATAGCGAGCAGTAAAAGGATCTTTAAGATCCCAATAGCTCCAGATTAAAGCCAGTTGCCCCGTTGGCTCTAAAACCCGATTAAACTCCTGCAAGCTTTTTTTGAAATTAAACCAGTGGAAGGCTTGAAAAACTGTAACAAGGTTTGCTGAGCTTGATTCCACTTCAAGATTTTCTGCACTCATATTCACATACTTTACTTTTGGGTGTGCTTCAGCCGATTCTATCATAGCACTATTTGGTTCTGCGGCAATTACATCAATTCCCCGATCTCCTAAAATTCGGGAAGCAATCCCGGTTCCTGCTCCAACATCAATTGCACTTATATCACCGGGACTACGATAAGGATGTAATATATGATCTATTAATTCTGAGGGATATTCTGGCCGGTATTGAGCATAAGCCTCAGCTTTTTCAGTAAAGAGGGCGTGGGTGATCGGAGTGGGCATAATAGTTTGATTAGATTTTAAAGTAAAAATCCAATGTCGGTATTAGCAACTGTAGTTCGCCTAATAAAAAAAATGATAATTTTGTAGCAAATCAGTTGACGTTTTAACTCTCGCTTGGATTACTCCAGTAGAGGAAATTGTTGAGAATGTCATTTCTTAGCTAACACGGCTTCGCTTCTGATGGTTGCACTTAAGGCTTCAAAAGCTTCTGTTTTTGTGAGATAAGCGGAAGCCCCCGCGTTTCTCATCGCCTGTGCAACAGAGCCTTTCTCGTGCAGAGAAAGGCCAATTACTCGCACATTTTCTATGGTTGATACAATTTCCCGGGTGGCGTCAATTCCATTCATTACCGGCATATCAACATCCATGATTATTACATCAGGGGTATATTTTCGGGCTAATTCTACCGCTTCTTCACCATTCATGGCTTCGGCAATTACAATTAAATCATCCTGCTGTTCCACAATTCTTCGCAATCCCTTCAACATCATTTTATGATCGTCAACAAGCATTACCCGAATTTTATCACTCTCCTGATATGAAATTTCGGCTTGCCGGGAAGCTCCGTTTTGAGCAGACATCTGATTCCTATCAGATTCCTTTAATAATGGGGCGTATAAATCAATGGTGGTTCCTGTACCGGGAATAGAGGTGATGTGGACATTTCCTCCCAACAAATCCAGCCGTTCGCGAATGCTGAAAAGCCCAAAACCACCTTCATCGGTCACCGATAAATTTTTTTTGGTGGGATTAAAGCCAGATCCTTTATCCTGTACCGAAATCCGAATATTTCCATCCATACTGGCGATTTTGATACGAGCTTCTTTTGTGCCCGCATGTTTAACAACATTAAAAAGAGCTTCCCGAACACTTTGCAGCAAGGCATCTCGTATTTCTTTGGTCATAAGTTTGGGCAACTCATCATCAACTATGGAAACTTTAAGGCCATGTTTTTTCATTTTATTAGCTACCCAGTCTACTGAAGCCACAATGTCTTCATCATCCAGAGAGGGCGGGGGTTTCAAGTCAGACATAAGTTCCCGGGTATAAGAAACGGCTTCACTCACCAGGTCCTTTATCTGTTTCATTTCAGGTTTTTCAGTAAATTTGCCATCAATAAGATCCAGCTCCATTTTTATCATAGCCAGTAGCTGCCCCAAATTATCATGTAGATCGGCCGCAAGGCGATGACGTTCTCGTTCTTCCGCTTTGCTCAGCTGAGATGCCAGCGAACGCAACTGCTCCTGATAAGACAAAAGAGCTGAGGTTCTTTCTTCCACTCGTTCTTCAAGCGTCTCATTTATTTTCTCAAGTTTTTCTTCATCCTGCTTTCGTTCAGTTATATCCTGAATGGTACCTATTAATCGTTTAGTGTTATCATTTTCATACCCCCGAAGAATTTTACTGTGTACGCTAATCCATTTTTTTTCTCCGTCAGTGCGAATTATGCGGCATTCAAAATCCCAGTTCCCATCATTTGCTAAAGTTGCCTCTAATTTTTTCCGTATCCGCTTTCTATCCTCAGATATCACATGTTTAAATAATGTTTTTGGACTCCATACTTTTTGAAGAGCGTCATATCCAAAAATTTGATCGTGTTTTATGGATCGCCACGCCTTATTTGTCTCAAGATTCAAATCCCAAACACCTACCCCGGTTCCTTCCAGTGCTGCTTTTAGGCGCTCTTCACTTTTTCGTAAAGCGGCTTCGGATCGCTTTTCTTCGGTGATGTTGTTTAAAATTACGGCAATTTTATTCTCTCCGGGTTCTCCGGTTTTGAAAGCATATAAATTCAGAATACGCTCGGGGGAAGGAATGGTAACTTCAAAACGTAAAGGGTGGCCCGTTTCCAATACATGCTCGTAATTTTTAATCCATTCCGGATCAATGTCAGGCAATATTTCCCGTAAAGTTTTAGAGTCGGGATCAGGGATTCCCGATTGCCATTCAAAAGCGGGGTTAGTTTCTATTATGCGAAAATCAGTTGGAGCATCATCCTCGGTAGATATTTTCTTCATAATGCAGAAGCCTTCATCCATGGAGTCAAACAAAGTGCGGTATTTTTTCTCACTTTCCCTGAGTTGCTTTGCGGTTCGGGCATGTTCTACAGCAGCCCATGTGCGTTCGGCTGTTTCTTCAATAAGCGCAATTTCGTCTTCTTGCCAGTCCCTGGGTTCTGCTTGATGAACACTTAGCACAGCGAGGAGCGCACCACCTTTCAACAGAGGAACGGTTACATGCGCCTTAATTTGAATGGAATCATAAGCTGCTTTCTGTTTTGAAGTGATATCCGCTTCATTCAAATCATTCATGACTACCGTTTGGCCGGTCCGTAGTTCTTTCAGCATTTCGGGATCATGTTCTTGCAGATTAAGAATCCCGGCAGTATTCGGAACACCTTGTGCATAATCACGCTGGATGATGGCCCGGCCCTGCTCCTCAATTTCTCCATAACCTGCACGGTTTAAGTTCAGGTGTTCTGCAAGCACACGTATTGCCTCATCCTGAATAGCTACGGGATCATAAAGTGGGCGAAACGCATCATTCAATATGGTAAGAAATACTGCTCGTTCTTCATTCCGTTTCAGTAAATATTCGGTTTGTTTTCGTTCTGTGATGTTAATTAGTAAAACGGCAACTTTCTGCTCTTCTTTGATGCCGGTAGGGAAAGCGTTAATGTCAAAAACATATTTTGAAGTACTTAAATAATTTTCTACATGGATAGGCTCACCAGTCTCAAGTACCTTATTTAAAGTTTCGATCCAGCTTTGAGCGACTTCTGGTGTAGCTTCAGACAATCTTTTCCCTATAATATCTGATAATTTAGTTTGTTGCTCAAAAGCAGGATTAGTTTCTATAAAAATGAAATCAGGCTTGTCCTCAGTTTCTGTCTTTTCAAATAAACAAAACCCCTGGTCTATAGACTCAAACAAAGTACGATAGCGATCTTCACTTTTTAAGATGGCTTTATTCTCCCGGTCTCGTTCAAGGGCGATACTTGCTATATGTGATCCGAAATCAGAAATACGAAGTTCCCATTTTGTAGGTTCCCTCGGTTCGCTGAAACACATCATAAAAGAGGCTATGGCATCGCCAGATTTAGCAAAGATGGGAGATGAGTGACAGGCTTTTATATTGTGGCTAAGGCAGAGCTCACGCCAGGGCTTCGACCACTTGCTATCTGCCGCAATATCAGAGCACATAACCGGATAGCCTTTATAAAGAGCCTCGCCGCACGTTCCTATCGAAAGTTCATTTATGGGAGCACCTTTAAGCCCTTCCTTAAAGCTCTGGGGTTGGTTTGGGCTTAACGTATACTCGATAGATTTTCGAACTTCATCAGCCATAATTACCGATGCTTTTGCATCAGGACTTAGCCTTGGAACAGCTTTACAGAGAGCGGTAAGACATTTATCCAAGGGACTTCCTGAGGCAATAAGCTCAAGCAGCTGCCTTTGTTCCAACTGTAACTGTTCTAATTTTTTTTGCTCGGTAATGTCAATCATCATATTTACTCCGCCAATGACATTGCCTTCTTTATCGCGAAGTGGTGTAGGATGTGCGGAAAACCAGACAAATTTTCCATTTGCTAATTGGGCTATTACCTCTTGATCTTCAATGGATTTTTCTTCTTTCAACACAATTGCCATTGGGCACTCTTCGTGTGACATTGGAGCGCCATTCGGCCAAAAAAGTTTCCATTTCAAGTACCAGTTATCAGTGCCTAATTCCGGTACTTCCTGAGAAAATTCAATTGCGGCACTATTATAGTGGGTAAGGCGGCCTTTAGCATCGGTGGTATAAATTGCTTCTGGCAAAGAGTCAAAAATCTGGGGATAGAAGTGTTGTTCTTCAGTAGCTAAAGTTGGTTTAATTACGGATGTAAAAACTCCTTCAACACTTTCAATGCCCCGAATAGGTGAAAATTCTAAATTTATAGCCTGATTTGAGGGTTTTACCTCAAAAAGATGCAGAATCAGGTTAGGAACGTGTTTAGTCTTTCCAGTAGATTTTACTTGTTTCAGTATTTTGCTGAAAATATTCCATTTTTCGTTAAAAACTTCTTGCGCGGGTTTTCCATTTTTCGAGGTGAATTCGCCCTCTGTAAGTTTATCCCAGGATTTGTTAAAAAGCAGAATAAAATCTTCACCCCAAAAAATGCAAGAAGGATTACTTGAATTTTCACAAAGAGAGTATACAGTTTGAAGATTTTGTGGCCAATTGTCCCTATTACCTAAAATCGTTTTCAGCCAATCGGTAGGTTTGCTTTGGCCTTCATCTACCGGCTTATTATTTTTTTTATCTGCCATTGATGCTCATTGAAAGGGTTGTAGTCTCCTTCTGGTACTTTTTTCCGAAAAAACTTTATATATAACCTTACAAATAACGAGAGCCTGTTAAGTAGAGTTCCATAAATCGTTGCTGCACATAGTATTAATACTTAAAAAAGAGAAATAAGTCAATTTTTGATTATCCCTAAACCATAGATTTTTGAAGAGGCAAAGAATTTGAATGGCGCAAAAAAGCTGTAAATGGCTGGTAGCTAATTGCTCAAGAGTTTTTTTATCTCTGGTAATCCTTGAAAAGAAGCATGCATAGAAGCGGTATTTCCTCTTTTATCTTTCAGGGATTTATCGGCGCCGTGCTGAAGCAGCATTCGTGCGATTTCGGGCTGATTGAAAGTGGCGGCGTAAATTAGAGCGGTGGCGTCGTTTAAGTTTCTCTTGTTAACATCGGCACTGTGCTGTAAAAGTAATTTGGCAATTTTTGTATAACCCTTGAAGCAAACTCCCATCAATGCGGTATTTCCGGCAGCGTCTTGTGCATCAACATTTGCTCCCTGTTTTAGTAAATATTCAGTTATTTCAAATTGCTCGCTGTAACTTGCCATTATTAGCGGCGGATATCCTTTCTCATCTTTTTTGTGAAGCAGAGACTCGTCTTCGGAAACCCGTAGTTTTATTTCTTCAAGTTTACCCTGTCGTATTAAGTCAAAGAAATTCATTTTTTTTTGGTGATGGGAATTTGGTTCAAATAGTTGTGCATTAGATACACCCCGGATTCTGTTCGGGATAAGCCGAACAGAATCATCCCCTCTGTGAGAGGGGAATTGATTTCAGGACTAATCTGATGTTAAATCAATGCTCAGTTGTTGGATAAAGACCTGTCAGGTTTCAGCTTAAATGAATATGGAAATAATAATCAACAAAACCTGACAGGTCTATGACAATTAATCATTACTCAGCAGCTTCAGTTTTAGCTAATCCCAAAGCTTTTCTTACACCGGCTCCGTACGCAGGATCGGCTTTATCGAAATGCGCAAGTTGGCGTTCAACTATGGCATCCGATACCCCCTGCATGGCATCGGCAATATTGCTGAACAGGCGTTCTTGCTGTTCGGTGTTCAACAACCTGAACAGGTTTCCGGGCTGTTCATAAACATCAACTTCTTCCTCATATTCGTAGCGGGAGATGTCGCCTGAGACTCTCATTGGAGGCTCTGAAACGGATGGATCTTCTTTTGGCCCATCGAAAGAATTTGGCTCATAATAAGCGTCCGGATTTTCTTCATTATTATCAAAGAAGCGCATAGAACCGTCTTTGTGATAATGGTTTGCTGCCGACTTTGGCCGGTTCACGGGCAAGGCTTCGTAATGTGTTCCCAGGCGATAGCGATGTGCATCAGCATAAGAAAAAATTCGCGCCTGAAGCATTTTATCTGGAGAAAAGCCAATTCCCGGAACCACATTTGATGGAGAATAAGCGGCATTTTCAATTTCAGCAAAATAATTATCGGCGTTTCGGTTTAGCTCAATTTCGCCCACTTTGATAAGCGGGTAATCGCCATGCGGCCAAACTTTGGTAAGATCAAAAGGATTGTAAGGAGTTTTTTCAGCTTCGGCTTCGGGCATTATTTGCACAAACATCGTCCACTTCGGAAAGTCGCCACGCTCAATAGTGCCAAATAATTCCTCCTGATAAGTTTCCCGGCTTTCACCAATCACTTTTTTAGATTCTTCATTCGTGTAATGCTTATGGCCTTGCTGTGTTTTAAAGTGAAATTTCACCCAAAAACGCTCGCCATTATCATTCCAAAAACTGAAGGTGTGAGAGCCATATCCATTCATGTACATTGGGGCAACGGGAAGTCCGCGGTCAGACATCAAAATAGTAACCTGGTGCAAACTTTCCGGCGACAGCGACCAGAAATCCCACATGGCTTCATTAGACCGAAGATTTGTTTTGGGATGTCTTTTCTGGGTATGAATGAAATCGGGAAACTTGTAGCCATCACGCACAAAGAAAACAGGAGAGTTATTTCCAACTAAATCCCAGTTTCCTTCTTCGGTATAAAATTTGAGGGAAAATCCACGAACATCACGCTCAGCATCGGCTGCTCCGGCTTCACCGGCAACGGTAGAAAAACGGGAGATGAGCGGTGTTTTCTTTCCAACTTCAGAGAAAATTTTCGCACTGGTATATTTGCTGATATCCTCAGTAACAGTAAGGGTACCGTGGGCGCCCCAGCCTTTGGCATGAACTACTCTTTCAGGAATCCGCTCCCGGTTTTGATGAGCGAGTTTTTCCAGTAGCTTATAATCCTGAACCACTACCGGGCCGCGTGGACCAATGGTTTGAGAGTTTTGGTTGTTACTTATCGGTGCCCCTGCTGATGTAGTTAAACGCGAATTTTTCTTAGCCATGCTGTACGATTTTTTTGTAATAATTTATATAGGAAGAAGATTAAGAAATAAGAATCGTTAACCAAATCAATAAAGTTTTAAGTACTGATAGAGGATATCAATTAAGAATGGATGAATTAGCATTAAATGCCCTTCAATTTCTTGCTATCGGTAAAAGAGCAATTCGTGTTCCTATTTTGTATTATGCATAAGAAACGATGATGTAACACATGCAATATTATGCGAACTACTTTAGATATTCCCAAAAAACTAATGGATGAAGCTATGGAAGCGACCGGTGCCAAAACAAAGAGTCAAATGATTAAGGATGCTCTGAAAGCACAAATCAATCAAGCCAAAAGAAAGCGTTTGATTGCGCTAAAAGGAAGCATCGACTTAGATTTAGACCTGGATTCACTTCGAGACCGCAATTAGTGTGACGAATTACAAAGTTTTGGTAGACAGTTCCGTTTGGATTGATTACTTCAAAACCGGCGGTTTATCTGTATTAGACCGTTTGATTGAAGAAGATTTGGTATGCATCAACGAAATAATATTTACCGAACTCGCTCCCCTTTTAATGAAAAAGAAGGAGAATATTGCTCTTGAAGGGTTGCGTGCTATCGATCGAATTCCATTTCAAATCGACTGGGACATTATTCGAGCTTACCAACTTTTTAATCTGGAGCGCGGTATCAATAAAGTCGGCATTCCAGATTTAATCATTTTGCAACAGGTTATAGAATATAAGCTTACGCTTTTCAGCTTTGATAAACATTTTAAAATGATGAGTACCTTTCTCACATTTGATCAGTTCGAGATTTAGTAGCAAAGCCTCCGTCTAATTCACGCTCGTCAAAGCAATTTCAAAAATCAGGTTTGAATTCGGAGGGATAGCCTCCCCTGAACCCTGGCTGCCATACCCAAAACCTGATGGAATGTACAAAGTGATGCTGCCGCCGGATTGTACAAGCGGAATACCAATCTTCCAGCCGGTGATGAGGGCATTCAGGGGGAAATTGACCGGATCATCCGTACCGTCAAAAACTTCACCATTAGATAATAAGCTGCCTTCGTAGGTTACAATTACATTATCGCAGAGGGTAGGGGTATTTCCTTCGCCTTGTGCTGTAATTACGTAGCGCAATCCTGAGGGATGAGTTTGAGCGTCAATTTCATTTTCAGCCAGGTAATCATCTATTGCAGCAATATCGGCTTCCAATTGAGTTTGGTTCACGTTTAAATTCGGCTCCAAAGTGCACTCGGAATCGTTTTTTAGGCAAGCTGAAAAACTGAAGGCTAAAAAAACTACACAAAGAAAAAGGCTGAGTCGGATCACTTTTATAGATTAGATTTTTGGGAAGCGAAAAGGTACGAATTTTTTATACCGATGGGCATGAAAATCTTTGGAAGAGAGGAATATTGTCCCCCAGAAGTACAGAGATGAGGTTATTTGAGATTCTCAATACTAACATCTCAAATCCCAGTACTATAAATCAAACGTCATTCAACGCCTCATTTAGTGCCTGTAAGCTTTTCTTTGCATCCCCGAAAAACATCTGGTTCTTTTCTTCATAGAAAAGTGGATTGTCGATACCGGCGTAACCGGGACTCAAACTTCGCTTAAAAATTACCGTGCGTTTGGCTTCATCTACATTCAGAATAGGCATTCCATAAATGGGACTTCCGGGGCTTGTTTTTGCCATAGGATTCACCACATCATTCGCCCCGATAATCAGCACTACATCCGTGCTCTTAAATTCGGGGTTAATTTGATCCATATCATACAACTGATCGTAGGGAATGTCGGCCTCGGCGAGCAAGACATTCATGTGGCCGGGCATTCTTCCCGCAACAGGATGAATACCATATTTCACCTGTACTCCACGATCTTCCAGTTTTGTAGCAACTTCCTTTATGGTGTGCTGCGCCTGGGCAACGGCGAGTCCATAACCCGGTACAATTACAACCTTAGAAGCATAGGCTATCTGAATGGCTAAATCATCACCGGATGTTTCACGAACGGTTTTGTCGCCATCGGCACCGGATGTTCCGCCACCGCCGCTATCACCCCCAAAAGAGCCGAAGATTACATTACTGAGCGACCGGTTCATGGCTTTACACATTATCTGTGTGAGGATTAATCCTGCAGCGCCAACCAATGCTCCTGAAATGATGAGCAAATTATTGCCCAGTACAAATCCTGCCATAGACGCGGCAATTCCTGAATATGAGTTAAGCAGGGAAATTACCACCGGCATATCGGCTCCACCAATAGGTATTACAGAAGTAACTCCAATCAAAAGAGAAACACCGAGGATTATCCAGAACAGGGTTTGATTAGTGGGATCGAGAGTGAACATCACAATAAGAACTACCACGCCAATCATCGATCCGATATTTATAATGTTAAGTCCGGGAAAAGTGATGGCGTTTCCGGAAATGAATCCTTTCAATTTCCCAAAAGCGATAAAGCTTCCGGTGAAGGTGAGTGAGCCTATAAAAATACTGAGGCCTATGGTTACAAGGCTGTCGGGTGTGATGAGTGTAGGGTCAGCGGTTCGGGCAAGTTCACCCCAGGCTACTAAAGCGGAAGCGCCGCCGCCAAATCCGTTGAAAACGGCAACTAATTCAGGCATTGCCGTCATGGCTACTTTTTTGGCGAGAATTACACCTATCAAGCTGCCCACAACTACTCCGGCAATGATATACTCAAAAGTGACAATCTGCTGATCGAAGAGGGTAACGATAATCCCGATGAACATCCCGGTTGCCGCATATTGATTTCCCTTTCGGGCAGTGGCTGGTGAACCGAGCAATTTCAATCCCCGAATAAAAAAGGCGGTGGCAATCAGGTAAATAATTTGAATGGTGTCGGGTAAAAAGGGATGAATGAATTCTGGTAGAAATTGGCTCATTTCTCATCTCCCTTTTTCTTGAACATCTCGAGCATTCGGTCGGTCACTAAAAAGCCGCCAACTACATTTATAGATGCGAAAACAATGGCGATAAAACCGAGAATTTGCCCGGTTTGGCCGCCAACACTTCCCGCCACAATTAACGCTCCCACTATCGTGATTCCGGAGATGGCATTAGCGCCAGACATCAGCGGCGTATGCAGCGTAGGTGGAACTTTTGAGATTAGTTCGAAGCCGATAAAACAGGCCAGAACAAAAATGAATAAAGAAAAAATGAGTACGGACATTCGGGAATTATTGAGTTTCAGTTGTTTAAACTATGATTTATATGATGGTATTGATTAACTGTGATGATGAATTTGATTGAATTTTTTATTGGAAACCCTTTTGAAGTCAAGACTTTTTGATCCAAAATTGATAAGTAATCCGATTTCTAAATTGTAACTTTCCAAATAATTAATTGCCTGTGCCAAATGAACATCTTCTAATTGAATGACTGCTTTTAGTTCTACTGAAATTTTACTCTCTACTAAAAAATCTGCTCTTCTAGTTCCAACTTGAGTATTCTTATAAAATATTGGCATTTCAAATTCCCTTGCAAAATGCAACCCCTGGTCATTCATTTCAATTTCAAGTGACCTTTGATAAATCACTTCCTGAAAACCATTGCCTAAAGCAGAATGTACATTCATTGCGCACCCTATAATTCTGGAAGTAAGTTCTGAGTATTTGTATTCAGGTTTAATCATGTTGATTCTGTTCTAATCAAAGCTCATCATGCAAATCACAAAAATCATAGTTCAAACACTTTTCAACATTGGAGTAATAATTTCGCCCTGATGGGTAACTGTGGCATTTAGTAAAATTTCATCTTCAAAATTAAAATCGGCTTTGCCCTCTTTCACCAATAAGCTCAGCAGAGCGAGCATATTTTTGGAATATAGCTGGCTGGCGTGATTCGCTAACTGGCTGGGTAAATTTACAGGGCCTACAATTTTTACATTATTCGCTACGATGGTTTTTCCGGCTTCGGTGAGCTCACAGTTTCCACCATTTTCAGCAGCTAAATCTACAATTACCGATCCGGGTGCCATGTCCTCCACCATTTGCTTAGTGACAAGAAGTGGTGCGGGCCTTCCCGGGATTAATGCGGTAGTAATAACAATATCCGATTTCTTCACATGTTCGTGAATAACTTCCCGCTGGCGATCTTGATTTTTTTGAGATAATTCCTTGGCATATCCGCCTTTGGTTTCGGTGTCTTCTTCCTCAAGCGGAACTTCTATAAATTTTGCCCCCAAACTTTCAACCTGCTCTTTAACTACCGGACGCACATCAAAAGCTTCCACTCGTGCCCCAAGGCGTTTGCAGGTTGCGATGGCTTGTAATCCGGCAACTCCGGCGCCCAAAATCAGTGCTTTGGAAGGAGGGATGGTACCAGCCGCGGTCATCATCATAGGAAAATATTTATCCAGCTCGTTGGCGGCAATAAGCGAAGCTTTATACCCGGCGATGGAACTCATGGATGAAAGTGCGTCCATATTTTGGGCTCTGGAAATTCGGGGGATGGCATCCATTCCTAAAGCGGAAATGTGCAATTCCTTGAGTTTTTCAACTAAGCCGGGATGCTGAAGTGCCCACAGAAAGGAAATAAGAATAGTGTTTTTCTGAAGTTTCTTAAGGTCCTCAACAGCCGGGGTTTGAATCGTTAATAAAATATCCGCTTTTTGAAGGACATCGTCTTTAGCGGAAACAATTTCCGCACCCGCTTCTTCATATTGGGAATCAGGAAAACTGGACGCGAGTCCGGCATCTTTCTCAACCCAAACATTCAGGCCTTTACCGATTAGCTGTTTCGTTACCTCGGGCGTAAGTGCTACCCTCCGTTCGTATTCTGCTGTTTCCTTTAATACTCCGACAATCACTTTATTATCCTCAGTTAAACGTTCTTAAGAACTTAATGAAATTGATCAACTTCACAAATACAGCTGGTAGCGCTTTTTTGAGGTATTTAAACTAAAGTTGTAATGACATTGTGAAGCTATGAGATTGAGAAGTACTATTTACTCCACCCAAAAATTAAAAATTGAAGTTGTTTTAACTTGTGAAGAGTTGTTAGGGTTGATAGCTTCTTTCTATAAAACCCATCGTTTTTTTGAAGTTATATCTTGTACAATAAAGTATTATTTTTGTGTCAAATTAAAGGAGCTAAAAATGGAAGACATCGCAGGTAAAACATTTAACGTAGTCATAATTGGCAGTGGACCCGCAGGATTAACCGCTGCGCTTTATGCCGCAAGGGCAGATTTAAACCCGATCGTATTTGAAGGGCCGGAGCCGGGCGGACAGTTAATGACTACCACCGATGTTGAAAATTATCCCGGTTATCCTGAAGGTGTTTTAGGCCCCAAGATGATGGAAGACTTTCGTGAACAAGCCAAGCGCTTTGGTGCAGATTGCCGCTACGGCTATGTAAATGACATTGATTTCAGCAAACGCCCTTATAAAATTACGGTGGATGAAAAAACGGAAGTATTTGCGCACACTATAATTGCTTCCACAGGAGCATCTGCTAAATGGCTGCATCTCGAAAGCGAACAAAAATTACGGGGAAAAGGAGTTTCTGCCTGTGCGACCTGCGATGGAGCTTTTTTCCGAAACGAGCATGTGGTGGTAGTTGGCGGCGGCGATACCGCTATGGAGGAAGCTACCTTTCTTACCAAATTTGCCAGCAAAGTAACCGTGGTTCATCGCCGGGGAGAACTTCGCGCTTCCAAAGCCATGCAAAACCGTGCGCTCAACAATAAGAAAATTGAGTTTATCTGGGATAGTGAATTGGCAGAAGTTTTGGGCGATCATGTTGTGCAGGGAGTGAAAATCCGAAATCTGAAAACGGATAAAATTATCACTCTTGAGGATGTGACGGGAGTTTTTGTAGCTATAGGCCACAAACCGAATACCGATCTTTTAAAAGGCGTTGTTGCGATGGATGATGTGGGCTACATCCAAACAAAAGGCCAATCAACAGAAACAGATCTTCCCGGGATTTTTGCTTGCGGTGATGCTATGGATGCGGTGTATCGTCAGGCAGTAACGGCTGCCGGAACCGGCTGTAAAGCCGCACTTGATGCCGAAAAATATCTCAGCGAAGAAATTAGCGAAGAAGCCATCGCTGAAGCACACTGGAAGTGATTAGTGGGTTAGTTATTATGATATTGAGAGATTAGGAGATTAAGTGAGGCCTAATCCCCTGATCTCTTAATCACTACTTCTTTTTCTTCCCAACGGTTTTCTCTTCTTTTTCATCCGTCTTTTTGTCTTTCGTTTCTGATTTGGCATCAGAAGTGGTTTTGACATCTTCTTCCTCATCTTCATCGGTAATATCAATCACTTCGGCATCAACGGAATATTCATCTTCATCCGTTACTTCTTTTTCCACAAGAATGGTCATGTCGTTAAGAAACATCGCAAACATTCCAATGGCTGAAATTACTGGAGCCATCGCGCCGATTAAGGCTGCTCCTCCAACACCCATGGTTAATTGTGTCTGAAAGACCACTTTGCCTTCCTTATTTTTGATGATAAGCTTACGGGCACTTCCTTCTTTTATTAACTCACGAATTTTACTAATTACCTCATTTACGCCACCCTGAACTTCTTCGTAAATGGTTTTTGCTTTCGCTTTTGCGTCTTCTTTTTTCATGATATGTACGATTTATGAAATTTTTTGTAAGGAATGCTCTTCCCATCGCTCTAACTACGCAAACACAACTTAAAAGATTCAGAAGCAAATGCTATCACGAGTATACTGTGCGTCCACCGTAGGTGTTGATGCCCGAATAATAGACGTTGAAACTCATCATACCAACGGAATGGTGAAATTTTTTTTAGTGGGATTGCCGGATCGTGCAATTAGTGAATCCCGAGACCGGGTAGAGGCAGCGATTCGAAATACCGGCTCATTTTATCCTTTAGGAAGAATAACAGTGAATCTTGCCCCAGCCGATTTACCGAAAGAAGGCAACGGCTTCGATCTTCCCATAGCTATTGGTTTGCTAAACATGTCTGGCCAGCTCCATACCGATAAACTGGATGACACGGTAATGTTAGGGGAACTCTCCTTAGACGGGAAAATCCGGCCTGTGAAAGGAGTGCTTCCTGTAGCGGTAGAAGCCAAAAAGAAAGGTTTTAAATATCTGATAGTTCCCAAAGAGAACGGAGGAGAAGCAGCGGTTGTAGAAGGCTTGGAAGTTTTTCCCTTCGAGCATATAAATGAGGTCAAAGACTGGCTGGAAAACAGGGGAAGTATGGAACCGCTCCACGTAAATGTTGAGCAGTATTTTAATCAAAACGGAAAACTGAATCCCCTTGATTTCAGCGATGTACGCGGGCAGGAAAATGTGAAACGGGCACTTGAGATAGCAGCTTCAGGTGGGCATAATGTAATAACTTTATATTGAATTCTACACAGGATTGTATCATATTACAAATCGACAATATAAAGGAGATGAAATGAACGCACCACTGGCTTATTCTTATATCAGATTTAGTAAACCTCAGCAGGCAAAGGGAGATTCTGAGCGCAGGCAGACCGAGGATATTAACCCGGAGGCCATAGCTCAAAAACTTGGGCTTCGGCTGGATGACAAACTCAACCTTATTGACCGGGGGAAATCCGGCTTTACCGGGGAGCATCGTACCAAGGGGGCTTTGGGAGAATTTGAACGACTCATTGAGGACGGGGAAATAACCCCGGGGAGTGTATTAATCATTGAGGAACTGGACCGGCTCACCCGGGAAGCCCTTTTGGAGGCCGTCCATTTAATGACCGGGATTTTGCTTAAAGGGGTCGGGATATATACCGGGATGGACGAGCAGCACTATACCAAAGAGGATTTCGATTTTGGACAGCTTGTACTATCAGCCAATAAGTTGCAGACCGGGCATGAGGAATCCCTCAAAAAGTCTAACCGCTTAAAATCCACTTGGAAAGAAAAGCGGAAAAAAGCGGAAAGCGGGGGAAAGAAACTTACCGCGGTTTCTCCTATGTGGTTGAAAGCCGTCCGGGAAAAGACGGATAATGAAAGTGAGAAAGGCGATGTAATAGGGTTTACGGTTAAGGAGGATATTGCGGAGGCTGTCCGAGAGATATACCACCTGAAAGCGGAGGGAATGGGGAATAAAAAGATTGCCAATACCCTCAATCAGAGCGAGAAGTTTTTTATCCCCCCTTCCAGCAATCGAAATAAAACCGGAGGCTGGACAGGAAGCACCATTCAACGGTTTGTAAGTGATCGCCGGGTATTGGGAGAATTTCAGCCCTACAAAAAGAACCGGGATACTAACTACAAACGGGTGATAGACGGAGATCCGATTGAGGGGTATTACCCGGCTATTGTGGACGAGGATTTATATTATGCAGTGCAAAATAGGATGCAACGATTCAAGGAAAAGAACGGACACCCCGGAGGCCGAACCGGAAAGGTAAAAAACATTTTTTCCCATATTACCAAGTGCGGGAAGTGCGGAGGCTCTATGCACTTTATCGACAAAGGGAAACCACCCAAAGGCCGGCAATACTTACGCTGTGATACCTCCCGGAGGGGATTGGTAGATGATAATGGAAAACGGCAATGTACGGCTCCGAATATTCGGTACGATGATTTTTTCGAGATCATCTTTAAGTACATAAATGAGTTGGAGATTTCCTCCCTGCTCCCGAACTCCGATAAGGCAAAAACAAAGCTGGAACAAAATAGGCGCTTAATTGAATCTAAAGAAATGCAGATACGGGAAACCAAGATTAAGGAGCAGAACTTGGGGGATAGTATCGAAAGTACCAATTCCGCAGAAGTCCGGGCAAGTTTGGAAACTCGATTGGAGGGACTTTTAGCAAATCGCCAGGCACTCAAAAAAGAGATACAGAACTTGGAGCTACAACAAGCGAGTTTATCCCGTGAGGCGGAGGAAGTCCGGCAATCCGTAGATCAGATTATTACCGTCCGGGAGCTACTGGATGAGCAGGAGACGGAAAATGAGCGTATTGAAATGCGGAGGAGGCTCCGGGGCCTAATCCGTGCGCTTATATCCCGGATGGAGGTTTACCCATTGCAGGAGGAGTACAAGGAGCTGGAAGAACTGGAGGCAGAGCCGGGCGTTTATCAGTTCATGGAAAGCAAGTACATTGAGAAAATCCGAGTACATTTCAACGGCACCAATAATCACAAAGCACTAATTGCGCTCAAACGGTATCGGGTGGAGATTTAACCGCCAAGGATTTAATTCCACCTAAGCCCGGCTGGTTTAAGTACTGGTCGGACTTTTTATTTTTTTCTGATCATTGGTAATTCTTCGCTCTTAAAAAAATCTCTTTCCACCTGCTGATATAATTCTTTGGAAACTTTTCTTTCCTCAATAACTTTGAGGTGCTTGTGAGTATTCTGCGAATCCAATTCCCGATATCCTTCAAATTCAGTTTCAAGAAGTTCGCCATTTTTGAAAACCTGTCCTTTTTCATTGTATGAGCAATTATCAAGACGAGCGAAAACGTATTTTGTTTTACCTGCTCCTGAACGGGTATGGTATGGAGCACCATATATTACATAAATATTTCCGTCAGCCCTTCCATAGTAATGGGCAGACATTTCGGTTGGTAAATTAGTTTTTTTTGCTTCGTAAAGTTTTTTAATTCCTTTTATCTCGGCCATACTTTTGATTTGATTTGATTAGGTATCAATATCAACTTAATTAATCTTAGCGATTTCTGCTATGATCCATTTAATTCCGGCCCCGGCTCTCATCCCTCTTTTGCTCTATCCAATCCACCAATGGTAGATAAACTTTGTACCAGATGGCCATGATACAAATTCCCCCGTATAGGATGCCAAGAGCGAAAAAGACGATATTTGTAATGAGTTCATTCATGGGCTTTGTATAGTAAGAGCGATCTCAAAGCAATTCCTTACAAAAAAAAATAATTCAATAGATCAATCCGCAAACCTCATCCAAATCTTCCGCACCTGAGCCGGATGAAACTCTTTGCCTCTCCGGGCACGGTACCCTTCCTCATTTAATTGGTCTGCAATGGACTGGTACGACTCTCCGGCTTCCCTCCGGGGTTGGATAAAATGAAACGCTTTCCGGGTATCAACATTATTCCGGGCTTTCTGGGAAATAGTTTGATGTCCTTTTTCCCTTGCCTCCTTTGTCAAGTTCTCAGGGCTGCCAATCTGCTTACCCTTCTTCCGAGCCTCTGCTAGTCCTGCTTTTGTCCTCCGAGATATTAGCTCTGCCTCATACTGGGCAACCGAGGCCATCACCCCGAGCATCATGGTATTATTGGCATCCGGTAGATCAGCGAATACAAAACCGACACCGGCAGACTCAAGCTCCTCTTTTAAGGCAAATAAGAAAGCCACGTTCCGACTTAGCCGGTCCAGCTTGGCAACCAGTAACTTTGCTCCGCTATCCTTACACATTTGGACTGCATCTTTTAATACCGTCCGATTGGTATTTCTACCGGATTCAATTTCGGTGAAGGTTTCCAGCTCTTCCGCTTCCCGAGTTTGTAAGAAATTATGTACGGTAGTTTGTTGGGCGGACAATCCATTTCCGGACTTGCCCTGCTTTTTGGTGCTTACTCGGTAGTAGGTTATATAACTTTCCATCTTCTTTGTCAGTTTGTTGTCGGTTCGATTAAATATACCGGTTTTCAAACGTTCGTCTAACAAATATTATGACATAAGTTACTGGCATTCAATGACTTGAAGAATAATGAAATCCCCGATATTTAAACCGCTCAAAAGGGGTAGGTAGGGTAAGGCATGGCGTAAATGGGGAACGCAAGGTAGAGGGCAGTATAAGGGCTAAATAGAGGGGCTTAAAGACTAAGAACGCTATGGATTGGCTACCTTGGTTAGATTGGATTCTCCTTTCGCCATTGCACCAACCATTCTGGGTCGGATTTCTCGGACGGTATTTCCTCCGCATCCCCCAACGACAAGTCGTCCAGCTCTAAATCAAAATCGCCTAAATCTTCAAAGTCTGGTTCCGGTGGATCGGACTGGGTGGTTACCCCTGTATTTTTGGTATTTGTTGGTTCTCTGAGGCGGGTTCGTGGGGAAAACTCCGGTTGATTACCCAAACTTTCGACTACCAACCTTTCCTCCGGTTCCAATTCATAATCCTCCCGGGCGGAATAAATCTTTGCTTGTAACGCTATCAAGGTTTTCAGCTCTGGGGTAGTCAGCACCTCTAATCCTTCCTGCAACTGATCCTGTATTCCATCCTCTTCCACTGCTTCATCCTTTCGTCGGTATTCTTCCAACTTCACCGCAATCTTGGATAGTAACTCGTAAGTGGTTCGGGCTTCTTTGATAGCCTCCAAAGCCAATCGGTTGTGTCCGTCGGCCTCTGCTCGGTCCAGAATGTCCTTGGTACGAGTCAGCAAGTCTCTAATACCGGACAAAATATTCTCGGCATGGTTTGACTTTTCCTCTCGGACTACCTGTACCAATTTCTCCGGTAAATGGTTTTCCGCGTGTCGCCGGATGGCCAGATGATGCAGACCAAAAGAATCCGCAATGGTGGTGTGGGCGATACCTTGGATAATTTGTTGCTCAATTTCTTGGGTTTTTTGGTGGGTGCATATCGTACATTTTTGTGGCATGGGTTGCTCCTATTTTAAGACTTAATTTTCCGCTTAATATTTAGTATTTAATTTTTGCTTAATTTTTTATTTTCAATGGGTAATGTATCTTATTGTCTTTCAATGGGTTAACCTACTAATTAACCCCTTAATATTTACTTAATTCAGATATTAAATTAAGGGGCTATTTATATAGCCCTTAATATTTAATATTTAATGTAAATCTGTCCATATCATATATTCTCTTCCAATTCTTTCATAAAGGAAAATCCTTCCATGGTAGGCTCCCCATTCTTTAGGAGTCCTTCTTTTTCAATCCGGTTCTTTATTTGACTCACCCTTGCCGGGGTGATGTCGAACCGTTCTGCAATATCCGTTCCTTTATCTCCTTGGATTATGGCCGCTTTGATTTCCTGGTTTTTGTTATCATTTCCTGAGAAGGCCCCACCTTCGGTAACTTCCCATTGAGTGCCATGCTCTTCTTTCCAAAACCGAAGGTAAAAAGGATGGAATTTTCCTTCTGGGTAACGAGTATAAATTGATTCCACCTTAAACCATGCTTGGCCATCATTCCTGCGATTTTTATCGGAATGGTCTTTAAGATGAATGGAATAACTTGTACGGGTGGTTTTGGCATGAGTACCCATCGCTCCCCGGTTGGGATCTTTACCCGTGTGATCTAATAAAAGGCAAGCTATTCCACAATCTTCCAAATCTTGTAGAAGCGGATTAATTTTGTTGCTCCATTCCGACTCCCGGTTGCTATCCTCCAAATCAAAAAGGGTTTGTACATTATCGAGGACTATGAGTTTGATATTCGGATTTTGTTTTAGGTACCGGATAACCTCGCGTTGGGTGTTTCTGTTACTTAGGGAAAAAGGTTGGTTGGTTGTAGCTTGCTGCTCCCCTCGGTCAATTATCCGAGGCTTGTACTGCTCAATATATTCTCCCATCCAATGGAACCCGGCAAACCGATCCATAATGCCCTGCGCCATTTCACCTGCCACATATAATGTTTTTGTGGGGTGTTTGACTTGCCAAACCGTGGAGTCAGATGCGTTAATTTCGCACTTCCTTGCTTGGTAATCCGCGCACGCAAGCATACGCGATAGTAGTACCGCAAACATCGTTTTACCGACTCCTTTATCAGCATACACCAAAGTATATTCCCCTTCTCGGAGCCACGGGCTTAATAATAATTTAGGACGCTCCAAGTTTGCGTAATCATCAATATCACGGACAATGAGATTTTTACCGCTACCCAACGACTCCGGAGGATTGCCTGCTAAGTGCTCGGCTTGTTCCATATCTCCGGTATTAAGAGCATCACTAATCCGTTTAGAATGGACTTCCAATCTGCGCTTCTCGAAATACTTACCAGCTCTTTGAATTAGAAATTTTGTATCAATTCCGTTCTCCTCATATTCCGCAGATAAACCGGGGAGAAGATCTTCCTCAAGTTCCTCGGCTTCCTCCTCGTTAAGCTGACCATTTTGTAGCCACTCAAAATAAAGGGCTTCCATCTTATTTTTTGGAGCCTCCCCGTATTCCCCATAAAAGGAGAGAACCTTTTTAAGGATTTTTTTAGCAGTTACAGATTGTACCCACTCATATTGAAGGTGCTCCTCTACCCATTTTGCGACTTCATCATTTACAATTACTGCGGTAAGTAATTCCCGTTCAATAAAGACGTCTGCCTTAGAGATTTCTTTGTCTTGTTTGTCGTATAACTTCCGTCTCGCATCATGGCTTACCGCAAGTTTTAACTTATTTGTACGTTTCATTTGTCCAATGTTTTGTGCCCAATGTTATTAAAAAAAGATGCGAGGGAGTTCCCGTTGGGTACATTGGACTGAAACCGCACCGGAAACTTAACCCCTCGCAATATTTGTATATTCTTAAATTCATATTTTTACCACTTCCCGCTTGTGCAAGGGCATCGGATGGCTTACCAGTCTTTTTAAAATTTTATGCCTCTCCCAAGTCTTCATTTTCTTTAGTTTTTGAGCATCGGATTTCCTGATTTTGATAACCCGATCAGTCCGGCAATCCGGGATGGTGGAAGACAACCTCAAGCGGTAGCAATAGCCGGGGACAATTTCCCCAAAGAGAACTTCCTGTCCTCGGAACTCCTTTATTCGTAAATCTCCAATTACTGGCATGGTTTTCATCCTACTGGGGCAATTAGAGGTTAAAATTCGATGTCTTACTGATTTTTAAGCCACGATCTAAACCATGTTAATGGCTTAGTATTACTTCATTTTTTGGGGCTATTTATTTATGTAAAAAAGATGCCCGACGCCTTCGGGCGAATGTCAGCGCCGGGCTAAGAGGACGCATGTTGACCGCGTCAGTAAATAAGCACCTACCGGACGGTCAAATCCGGCAGGGCAAGGTTATGAAACAAGTTCTTTAAATTGCTCTTACTGGGATGCGGTGGTTGTCTTGGTCGTCTATTATTTTTGCTCCAATTACTTCAAAAAGTGCTTCCCCGGCATCCACGATAGTCAGGGTTCCGTCTCCGGCAGATTCCAAATGACTACCAATCGCTGGGTCATCTAATTCTGCAATTAGGGCCAGACCTTCTTCACCGGGTTGGACGTACCACGTCTGAACTCGGTCTTCTGTGGCATATGCATCTCGGGTAGTATTGCCCTGTAGTTCATCTTCAAGCGCTAAAATAGTACCGGTCTTGGCTCCGGCGGTTGAATGGTTTTGTACTTTTCCGGTGGCCGTTAATTCCACGAGAGCACCGGGCAGTATAGCGCCAGCCGCTTCGTATTCGTTCTGAATGTCGGAGTAACTTTTTTGTTTTATTGTTTTGTAACTCATAATATTTTGTTTTTTAGGTTATTGATATTGCTTCGGCTTCTTCTGGCCATTCTGGAAAGTCCTTTTTTGTAATTTTGGAAATCTTTTCCTTCTTCAAATCTTTAATACCCTTTTTTACCGTCGGGATGGGTTCCCCATTTTCTTCCGCCTCTCGTCGGGCTTTTATAAATAATTCATCCCGTTCTTTAAAAAGAGCCTCATTGGTTAAGCCCATTTCCGCTTGCCAAGCCTGAGCCATTTTTTTGTAGTCATACAATGTCATTAAGTGATATGGGGAGGCGGGTTCTTTTAGGAATGGCAAACCTTCCTCGGTATAGGCTATTCGCTGACCGTCTATGGAATTAAGTTCCTGTTTGTCTCTTGCGGTCTTGCCATCCATTTTAGCCAGCAATCCGTTTTCCAAAATCGTGGCTCTGCGCGCATTCTCTTTGGCTTCTTCGGCCTCTTTAATTTGTCTTTTGAGGACCGTTGCTTCTTTAACCCGTACATCCAAAATGGCCTCGGTTTTGAGGCGGAGTTCCAGTAAAGGCGTTGGCCAAGTCTTAGGCATTTCGGGAACCTCTCCGGTTCGCATTTGCTCTTTTGACCAATTTTTAAATCTGCCATGTAGCTCTTCTAAGTCCTTCTTGAATTTCGGAATTAAACCAATTTTCCATTCTTCCGATTGGAGGTAATAATGGTCATGGTTGGGATCTCCGGTGAGCTCCAAAAGTGCGGCTTCCTTATGATCTTTTAGGTACTGGTTTCCCAGATTTCTTTGGTCAGGATTTAGAATGGCAGAAGACTTTTCAGCTTCTTGGAATGCATGATCGTAAACCGGGTGTGTGCCTTCCGGGTAGCGCCTCTTTTTCGTTTTGGTACGTTTCATTTTATTCTCCTATTTATTAAGTATTACTCCGGCTGGAAGAAGCATCTCAGCATCTTCATCCTGTGTTTGGGCGGTTGGTGTTTTTTGGTTGGTGGTTACCCGTTTCAGGCGCTCTTCATAGGTTTCGATCTGACCGTTATCTTGAAGGGAAAATCCGGTTGGGAGTAGCATTTCCTCATCGTTGGAATTACCGTTTCCAAGAAAGCCAGTAGCTCCGTTAATTTGTAAGTTCATCTGCTTTTTTCCAGTTCTCCGGTCGTTGACCTGAAAGGTTTCACCATTGGGTTTTTGTAGTGTAGTTGATTTCATAGTGCTAAGATTATTGATATTATTATTAGTGCTGTAATGAGTGGAAAGGGATTAAAGGGTGGTTTTATGATGTTCATTTGGCTACTCCATTTGAAAGAAAAAGAGCCTGTCTTTTTGTTTCCTTCCAATCAATCCCGGTACCCAATGCGATTTCTATTCTGCGCCTTGTAATGGGTTGAGGGTCATGGCGGCCGATTTCGATATTGGAAATAGTTGCCTGCGTAACATCTGCCACCTGGGCGAGGGCTTCTTGGCTCCAAGTTGAAGCAATGCGGGCGATGCGCAGGGTGGGCAATTTTTTGGGCGTAGTTTGCTCTGGTTGTTCCATAATTTTTTGGCTTTTGTGTTTGAGGGGCTGAAAGAATATTAAATAAAATATTAGTATAAATCAAAAATAAATAAAGTTTACTAATACTTTACTTTAAAATAATAAGGTATTTTAAAGAATTACTAATTTTTTTAAAGAAGGGGGTTTTTTTAAAAGAGAGGGAATAGCAAGAGAAAAGCGGGTTTTAAAGGCTTTATCAAGCTTATTTGTAGAAACCAATATAATGTTATTATGGTTGGCCCTCCCGGATCTGGGAAAACTATGATGGCACGCAGAATCCCCACCATTCTGCCATCGCTCACTTTAGAAGAAGCGTTGGAAACCACAAAAGTTCATTCTGTTTCAGGACTTCTCAAAGCTGGAAAGGCTTTGATTACTGCAAGACAATTTCGGGCGCCGCATCATACGGTTTCGGATGTGGCACTGGTTGGCGGCGGCAGTATTCCGATGCCCGGTGAAATTTCGATGGCGCATAACGGCGTTTTGTTTTTGGATGAATTGCCGGAATTCAAACGAAGTGCGCTGGAAGTAATGCGGCAGCCTTTAGAAGATGGATTTGTCTCTATCGCACGAGCAAGAATGAGTGTTACTTATCCCAGCCGGGTGATGCTGGTTGCTTCGATGAATCCTTCGCCATCGGGAGACTGGCACGATCCGCAGGACATGAACGGTTCTTCATCATTACAAATGCAGCGCTACCTGAGTAAAATCAGCGGGCCACTTTTAGATCGGATTGACCTGCATATTGAGGTGAACAAAGTCAGCTACGAAGAACTTTCAGGCAAAGCAAAAGGAGAGTCTTCCGATATGATCAGAAAACGAGTAGTGAAAGCGAGGGAAATTCAATCTAAACGGTTTTTAGGGATGAAGGGCGTTTACAGCAATGCCCAGATGAGCACGAGGATGGTCCGTAAAGTTTGCCAATTGGATGAACCGAGTTCACAAATCCTGAAAAAAGCGATTACCTCGCTCGGACTTTCCGCCCGAGCCTACGACAGAATTCTCAAAGTCAGCAGAACCATTGCCGACCTGGATCATTCTGAAAGTATCAAATCAAATCATATTGCTGAAGCCATTCAATACCGTAGTCTGGACAGGGAAGGTTGGCTGGGATAATCAAAATATTCCAATCACATCACCCAAAACTCCAGCGGCGGTTACGTCTCTTCCGGCGCCCGGCCCTTGAATCACAATCGGTGAAGATGAATAACGCTTGGTGTAAATCTGGATAAGATTATCTGTGCCTTTTAATCCTCCCAAAGGGGAATCGGTTTTAACTTCTCGGATACCCACTTTTATACCTTCAGGGGTGAATGTTCCCACATAACGAAGCTTTGCGTTATTCACCAGAGCCTGAGCGTTGCGGCTTTTCCAGTGGCTGTCGTAAGCCGGGAGTTGTGCTAAAAATTCCTCTGTAGAAAGCTGGATAAGTTTTTCAGGCACCAGGGTATCAACCACAACTTCATCCCGCTCGAAAGTAAAACCGCTTGTGCGAGCGAGAATCAAAAACTTACGGGCTACATCTTCACCAGAAAGGTCATCGCGTGGATCTGGCTCTGAATATCCTTGCTCTTTTGCCTGACGAACAACCTGACTGAAAGGTAATCCATTTTGTAGTTGAGTGAACAGATAGGTCATGGTTCCTGAAGCAACTCCCGATACTTCCGTGATTTTATCTCCGCTATCGAGCAGCGTTTTTATAGTACTGATAACCGGCAGGCCGGCTCCCACAGCTGTTTCGTAGCGATATTGAGCAAAGCCGCTATTATTGGCATCAATTAGTTCATCAAAGTAAGACTGGCTGAAAGTATTTGCGCGTTTACTTGGGGTGACCACATGAATTCCGGCATTCAGTAGTTTTTTATACTGCCGTGCGGCAATTTTGCTTCCGGTCGCATCAACAAAAACAAGATTCTCAAAATCCTTTTGAATGAGTTGATCAGGAATCGACTCCCAATTTGTTTCTTCACCAGTTTGTAAAGCTGATTCTCCATTCAGATTTTGCAGTACAGGATTCCATTGAGTAAACTTACTATTGCAAACACCGATAATGTTAAGCTGAAACAAAGGGTGATTCAGATTTTTGATTTGTTGAATTAAAGTTCCTCCGATGGCACCTATTCCCGCTATAAAAAGTGAGATTTCTGTCTTTTGCTGGATATTGATAGTAGATTTTGATGCAGATTCAAGTGTAAGGCTCATAGTAAATTATGCGTTGTTGTGTGAGTGATAAAATGTTGTGAGATGGTTATTCAGTTGATCAAATTCGATGAGGAAAGCATCATGTCCATAAGGGGAGTTCACGCTTTCGAAAGTTCCTTTTGGAATCAGTTTCGCTAATTCTTTTTGCTCTTTAATGGGATACAATAGGTCACTTTCGAAACCAACAACGAGTACCGGTTTATTCAGGTTCCTAAGCACCTCTTCGAAGGTTCCCCGATTTCTGGAGACATCGTGCGAATCCATTGCTTTGCTCAGTGCGATGTAAGAGTTGGCGTCAAAACGCGCGGCAAGTTTCTCTCCTTGATAGTCGAGATACGATTCTACCTGATATATTTTTTTTTCGGGATTGATTTCCCGCTGGAATTTCTGCTCGTAGTTGCCCGGTGCACGATACGTTATCATGGCCATCGCCCTGGCTGCTGCTAACCCGGAGCTGGGTGGATTCTCTGGAGAATAAAAACCGCCGTTCCAATTTTGATCGGCATAAATAGCTTTTCGCTGTGCATGGCTGATTCCAATGGCCCAAGGTGAATGAGCTTTCCCCATCGCAAACACCGCCGCTTTTTGTACACGTTCATCCATGATGGCAAATTCCAGTGCTGTCATTCCTCCCAATGATCCACCAACGACCAACTCAATACCGTTAACACCTAAATCATCAAGTAAGAGTTGATGAAACCGAACAATATCGCGAATAGTAATCTCCGGGAAATCCGCCTGATAAGCTTTCCCTGTTTTTGGGTTGATACTGCACGGGCCTGTGGTTCCATAGCAGCTTCCCAAAATGTTTGGGCAAACCACAAAATGCTTATCGGGATCGATTGTTTTTCCAGCTCCCATCAACCCGCCAAACCATTCATCCGCATGTGGATTTCCCGTTAAAGCATGGCAGATAAAAACCACGTTATCCTTTTCTGGATTTAAATTTCCCCAGCTTTTATATGCAGCCACAGGTTCTGAAAGCTCAAAACCTGACTCGGTTACAAACGGCTTTTGTATGCGATGTGAAATGGTATTTGACATATAAATGATAGTGATAATTAGATTAATGAAAAAAAGCGGAAGCATTTGCCCCCGCTTTTAATTTAGTTGATATAAGTGACTTCACCGGCTACCGGCACCGGGTTTTTGATAATATCCAACACGGGGCAGTTTTCGAATGATATGTCTTTTAACTGCTGAAGTTTAGCCGGGTCAGATTCGTCGGTTTCGATGGTGGTGGTGTATTTCACATTTGTGAATCCCGGCCGTGCTTTTGATAATTTCAGAAATCCGTGCAAATCAAGATCTCCGGAAACATCAACCTTCACCGATTTCAGAATAATTCCAAGCTGCCCGGCATGTGCTTTTATGGCAATTTCTTGGCAAGCGGCAAGAGCGCCTAATACATATTCTACAGGATTAGGCCCTTCATTTTTACCGCCCAGACTTTCGGGCTCATCTGAGATAAACTCAAAATTTCGAGCATTAATCCTGGAGTGAAATCCTTTTTCTAATTTCGAAGTAACAGAAAAAGTGGCAGCTGCATTTTTGGGATCGCTGTTTACAGCATTAATCACACCGCCAATAGTTTGTATTATTTTTTCTTCGAGCGGAATGGTTTTAGTTGTTATAGTACTCATGGTATTTTTATTTTATGCTTAGTGATGATCGTTTGCAGATAATTCTGCAAGCGGTTTAGATGAAGGGAGTGAGGGCTAAACTCACTCCCTTTTTTTGTTTAAGTAATCGATTGCTCAGTTGACTAAACAGCTACTTTAATTTTCGCGAAAGCCTTCTCGAAATCTTCCACAATGTCGTCAATGTGTTCGAGGCCTACGGAAACGCGAATTAAATCGGCTTTTACGCCGCTGGCTTTTTGCTCGCTATCGGTTAATTGTTGGTGAGTGGTAGATGCCGGATGAATAACCAGGGTTTTGGCATCTCCAACATTTGCAAGGTGGCTCGACAGTTGCACGTTTTCTATAAAAGTTCGGGCATTATCATAACCGCCTTTCACTCCAAAAGTAATAACTGAACCAAAATGGCCGGCCTTGAGATATTTCTTGGCGCGTTCGTGATAATCATGCTCCGGCAATCCGGTGAAATTCACCCATTCAATCGCGTCTTGCTCTTTCAGCCATTGTGCTAATTTTAGGGCGTTTTCATTATGGCGTTCAACCCTGAGCGAGAGGGTTTCCAATCCCTGCAACAGCAAAAAGCTATTGAATGGAGATTGTGAAGACCCGAAATCCCGAAGGCCTTCAACTCGTGCACGGATAGCGAAAGCGATATTTCCGAAAGGGCCTTCATCTCCAAAAACTTCCCAAAAATTCAGTCCGTGATAGGAAGGAGATGGTTCGCTGAACTGTGGATATTTTCCATTTCCCCAGTTAAAGTTGCCACCATCTATAATAACCCCACCGACGGAATTTCCATGTCCGCCAATCCATTTTGTAGCGGATGCAGTTACCACATTGGCACCGTGTTTTAGCGGCTGAACTAAAGCACCGCCAGCACCAAAAGTGTTATCCACTACAAGGGCGATATCGTGTTTTTTGGCAAGCTGCGAGAGTCCCTCAAAGTCGGCAATATTCCCGCGAGGATTACCGATAGATTCCACATAAATGGCTTTGGTATTTTCGTCGATGTGTTTGGCGAATGCTTCGATGGTGTCTTCTTCAGCAAAGCGAACATCAATACCAAGTCTCGGGAGCGTAACCTTAAACTGATTGTACGTTCCCCCATATAGAAACTGAGTGGAAACAATATTGTCGCCGGATTGGGCCAGATTTGCAATTGCCACAAATTGTGCGGCCTGTCCGGAGGCTGTTGCCACCGCAGCGGTTCCACCTTCCAGCGCGGCTAATCTCTGCTCGAAAACATCCGTGGTGGGATTCATAATCCGGGTGTAGATATTTCCAAATTCACGCAGTGCAAATAAATTTGCTGCATGCTCGGTGTTGTTAAAATTATAGGAGGTGGTTTGATAAATCGGTACCGCCCTCGACCCTGTTGTTGGATCAGGTTCCTGACCTGCATGTAGCTGCAAGGTTTCAAATTTAAAGTTACGTGGTTGTCCGTTTTCGTTGCTCATGGTTTTATTGATTTGTTGAGTGAGTGTTGTTATTAAACTTTGGTCGTATTAAAAATTGGTAATCTACTTTGATGCAGCGTTTCTGCACAAGCTTAACGTCCAGCGATTCCGCTTTTTTTCGTACTGCGGGGTGATCTCCGGTTCCCAGTTGTAGCCAAATGACTTTTGGATTGATAGAAAGAGCTTCGTTAGATGCGGCGGGAATATCTTCCGGAAGTCGAAAAATATTGACTACATCGATGGGGAAGGGGATGCTTTTAAGATCGGGATAGCACCTTTCGCCGAGAATCTGATCAGCTCCGGGGTTTACCGGTACAATTTTGTAACCGGCGCTTTGCAGGTATCGCCCAACAAATTGACTGTCGCGATGTGGATTTCGGGAAATCCCAACAATGGCGATGGTTTTTACCTCCGCAAGCAGCAATTCTACCTGATCGGTTTTCTGAGCGAGCTCAGTGGTGGCTCGCATCTTCGTTAAGTACCAGTTGTTAAAAATATTTTTCATGACAAATATTGGTTAAATAAAAAAACCTCTTTCGAGAATGAGCTCGAAAGAGGTTTATGAAACCAATGCCTTGTCGAACTCATCTTTTCCGACACATAAATTATATGTCAGACAGGATGTAGCACCTTTTTCAGATTAAAAATCTAAACGGTTGCCAAGGCTTCACAGGACCTGATCCCTCCACCTTTCGTAATGAGAATGCAAAAATGTTAAAAGAACGATATAAACTATCACCAACAAAAAAGCCCTTCTGATTTGCATTCAAAAGGGCTGTAAAAAAAAAGTCTTATATCACAATGCCCTTATGTCTGCGCCTCGCACATACACATACAACACATGGTTGCAAAAGAGCTGTTGATATTGTGTGGTGATAATTTCATTGCTTTAAGATTAAGGGAAGAATTTGGAAGGTGCAAATGTTTTTTTTGTGGATGAAGAAGTTTTGAAAAATCCGAAGATCCATAATCCAAAATCTTGAATTTTTAATCTTGAATCACCCCCTCTAATATCCCAAATTCCTTACCCAGCCTTCTTTCTCTCGCCACTTTTCGCGCACTTTTACATGAAGTTCAAGAAAAGCTTGCTTGCCAATAAATTCTTCGATCGACTCCCGAGATTTAATCCCCAGTTCCTTTATAGCCGAACCTCTTTTACCAATCAACATGCCTTTTTGTGATTTCCGGTTCACGATGATGTCGGCACTGATTCGATCTATATCTATGTCTTCCTCATAAGAAATTACCTCAACCGAACAGGAATAAGGAATCTCTTCATGGAATTGCAGGAAAACCTGCTCACGAATCAATTCAGACACAAAAAATCGCACCGGTTGCTCGCTCAGCTCATCTTTTGGATAAAAAGGAGGCCCCGGCAATAATCTCTTTCGAATTCCTTCAATTAGCTCCGGCACCCCGGCTCCCTGAAGGGCTGAGACATAATGCACCGAATGAATTTTCATCTGTGACTGCAAATCCGTTACCGCCTTTTCAGCTTTTTCCTGATCGGCGGCGTCCATTTTATTCACCACCAGATGAACGGGTTTGTTGATAGACTTCAGAAGCTCTACCACTTCGTCGGTAGGATGAGAATCCATCGGATCAAAAATAAACAGGATGAGATCGGCATCGGATCGGGCTCGGGCAACCGTTTTCATCATCGCTTTCTGAAGCTCGTATTTTGGGCTGATAACTCCCGGTGTATCAAGGAAAATTATCTGTGTATTTTCATCCGAATAAATTCCCACAATTTGATGCCTTGTAGTCTGTGCTTTATGCGTAGTGATGGATATTTTACTGCCCAATATCTGGTTCATCAACGTAGATTTTCCCGCATTGGGTTTACCAATTATAGCCGCATATCCCGATTTGTGGGGAGTATTTTCAGTCTTGGGTTGTGTCATTTGGAGCTATTTGAAAGTAAATTATTGTCGGTGTACCGATCTTAACTATATCCTTTCCTTGGCAAGGAGAGGACTTTTCTCGCTTAAAACAATGAATTTTTCCTTTAAAAGGAGGAATCAAAGAAGGTTGCTGAGATTTAAAATCCAAAATTCATCATTCATCATTCAAAATTTCCAGATACGCTTTTACTGTTTTCTCCAATCCCCAAAAAAGGGATTTACTGATTAGTGCATGGCCAATACTAACTTCGTTTAAATTGGGAATGGTTTCTACAAGATCCGGCAGATTATCAAGGTTTAACCCATGTCCGGCGTTCACTTTTATTCCATAACTGGAGGCAAGGTTTGCCGCTTTTCTTAGTCGGGTGAGCTCATGGCGTTGTTTACTTTCGCTTGCATTAGCAAAGGTTCCGGTGTGAAGTTCGATGGCATCAGTTCCCAGTTTGTGAGCTAATTCAATGTCTTCAGGATTCGGATCCAAAAACAAGCTTATTTCCATTTTTGTTTCCCGAAGGGAAGGAAAAACCCGTTGTTTGAAATCATCAAAAACTGATCTCATATTTAATCCACCCTCGGTGGTTAACTCTTCCCGGCCTTCGGGCACCAGCGTACATAATTGTGGATCGAATTGTTTACAAATCTGGAGCATTTCATCCGAAGCTGCCATCTCGAAATCGAGAGTGCCCCTCACCGATTTTTTTAGCCGGTGAACATCTTCATCTTTTATATGCCGGCGATCTCCCCGTAAATGAAAAACAATACCGGAGGCACCGGCGTTTTCGCAAATTCGCGCAGCTTCTATGGGGTCGGGATAACCTTCGCCACGGGCATTCCGAAGTGTAGCTACGTGATCTATATTAACAAGAAGTCTCATATCTAAGCGTATTTTTACCAGTGAAATTGTGCTTCAAAAGTACGGATAACCATTTATATTTACAGCCAAAGAAAAAAGGCAGAATGACTATACAAAAAGCGGGCATAATTTTATTAGCAGGATTTTTTCTATCTGCTTGTGGAGTGGTAAAACGGGGAACGGTACATTTTGAGGGTAATCAAAATGGAGGTCGGGAACAGCCTGCTTCAACTTCTGTCCCCGAAAATTTTGTAGAGGAAGATGATTCCCAAAGCGAGAAAGAGATTAAAGAATCGTTGCAACTTGCCTATAACGACTGGAAAGGAGTTCCTTATTTGTTTGGTGGGTCCGGATATAGCGGCATCGACTGCTCGGCTTTTATGCAGGTTGTGTTCGAGGATTATTTCTCTAAAATATTACCAAGAACAACCGGCGAACAAATAAATATTGGTTCCGGGGTGAAAGCTTCTGAAATCAAAACTGGAGATTTGGTCTTTTTCAAAACGGGTGCCCGGACTTTTCACGTGGGTGTGATGGTAAACGAAGAGCAATTTTTACACGCCTCAACCTCCTCGGGTGTAATTATATCAACGCTCAACCATGAGTACTGGCAGAGCAGCTATCTTACCACAAGAAGGGTTTTATAAATGGATTGCCGCGTCTACCGGTTATCAAAAATATGCTGCATCATCACCTGATATTCTTTAGACAACTTGATATTCCGGCGCTTCATCATAGCCTGCATTACTTCAAGTGCTTTTTCAAAGCGGTAAATTACAGGGTCTGGTGAACCAACCCACGAAAAGGAGGGAATACGTTTTGGCGAAAGTTCATCGATGAAGATATTTGAGCTTACCCCACATAAAGTTCCGGTATTCAGCATGGTATTGATTGCTGTTTTGGAATGATCTCCCATCACCGTACCAAAAAACTGAAGCCTGGTATCATTTGGAATTTCCGTATTCCAATCCACTATTTTTATAGATGAATAGTCGTTTTTGAGGTTTGAAGTGATCGTATTTGCGCCCAAATTTACCCACTGCCCAAAAAGTGAACTTCCTGCAAAACCATCGTGAGCTTTATTAGTGTAAGAATGAAAAATACAGCCCGATACTTCTCCGCCAACTTTACACACAGGCCCGATAGTTGTACCGCCGTAAATTCTCGAAGCCATTTTTACCGTGGCATGTTCACAAACTGCAACCGGCCCTCTTAGAATACTACCCGCTTCTATAGTGGCCGCCGACTGAATAACGATAGGGCCTTCTTCGGCTATCAATGTGCAACCCGGTTCGATGATTACATCTTTTGCTACGTAAATATTATGAGGTTTTTGCGCAACGAAGTTATATCTATCGGCATATTCTGCCAAAGGGATTAACTTACTTTGGGGGATATCATATTCAATTTCGGAACTGTTGTTTGCAACAAGATCCCATAAATACTGAATGCTTCGGGCTTTATCAGCCGGTACTTTTTCGAGGTCTTCGAATTTCGGGCTTCCGTTCTGGAAAAATTTTCTGGATTGCTTTCCATTAATTCGGGCGGCTACAATATCTCCATCGAAAGTAAGGACTTTACCTTCTTCAAGGTTTACGATCTGTTTTTCGAGAGACTGAGATGGCAGAAAACGCGAATTGATCCAAAAGCAGTCTTTGTTGGCTTCAATATTTCCTGGTGGAAAAATGCCTTCGAGGTACTTAGGCACAATTCTTGAGATGTTTTCAGTTGCAAGGGCATATTCCCATTTTTGTTTTATGGTATAAATGCCCAACCGTAAATCATCAACCGGCCTGGTTAAGGTAAGCGGGTGAAAATTTGTGGCTTTATCATCATCAAAAAAGCAGATTTGCATAAATTATTTTTTTTAGTGTAAAAAAACTTAATCGGTATTCTTTGCGCGGAAACGTATATTTGTGCTATAGTAACATAAAAAAATAAAAATCATTCAAGAAGAAAATATATATGTGTGGAATTGTCGGATATATTGGTGAAAAACAAGCCAGTGACGTAATTATCAAAGGGTTAAAAAGATTAGAGTACAGGGGATATGATTCAGCCGGAATCGCCATTTTAAACGGCCACCTGGATGTCAAGAAAGGGAAAGGAAAGGTAGCCAATTTACAGACTTTGATTGCGGACGGCATGGCGGGCGTAATGGGAATTGGCCACACACGCTGGGCTACACACGGAGAACCAAACGACATTAATTCGCATCCACACACCAGCCAATCGGGAAAACTTGCACTGGTTCATAATGGTATCATTGAAAATTATAACACGCTAAAGAAAAAACTGACTGAAGAAGGGGCTGTTTTCTATTCAGAAACTGATACCGAAGTAATTGCGAAACTGATTGAAAGCTTCTTAGACAAAGATTCCTCTTCCTTAAAAAAAGCTGTACAGCTTGCCCTTCACCAGGTAAATGGTACTTATGGGCTGGCGATTATCCATCAGGATTTCCCCGGACAAATTGTGGTAGCTCGCAAAGGTTCGCCATTGTTAATAGGAGTGGGTGATGGGGAAATGTTAATTGCTTCGGATGCATCAGCCGTTGCAGAATATACCGACCGGGTTGTTTATTTGGATGATGGTGAATTGGCTGTCATTACAAAAGACGGCTATACCGTGGAATCAGCCGAACAGGTGGAGCTCAGCAAAGAAGTGCACGAACTTGCTTTAAGTCTGGAAGAAATTGAAAAGAGCGGCTACGACCATTTTATGCTCAAAGAAATTTTTGAGCAGCCGAAATCCATTTCTGACTGTCTCCGAGGGCGATTGAATGTGAATGATGGAACCATCACGTTGGGAGGTATCGAAAAAGTGATGGATAAGCTGGTGAATGCCAAACGGCTGATAATTGCAGCTTGCGGAACCAGCTGGCATTCCGGTTTAGTGGGAGAATATCTGTTTGAACACCTGGCTAAAGTTCCTGTAGAAGTGGAGTACGCCTCTGAGTTTCGCTACAAAGAACAACTTTTGGGAGAAGGTGATGTGATGATTGTAGTTTCTCAAAGTGGTGAAACCGCCGATACCCTGGCGGCCATGAGAGAAGCCAAGGCTCGAGGAGTGCTAATTATTGGAGTGGTGAATGTGGTAGGTTCAACCATTGCCCGTGAAACGGACGCCGGAGTATATATCCACGCCGGGCCGGAGATAGGGGTTGCCTCCACCAAGGCTTTTACCGGCCAGGTTACCGTACTTACATTGATGGCAATTTCACTTGCTCAGCATAAAGGGACTATTTCGAAAGAGAAGGCGAAAGAGCTGATTACCGAGCTTTCTCAAATCCCTAAAAAAATTGAAAAGATTTTAGAACAAACGGAAGAGATTCAAAGAATTTCCAGCCTGTTTTCCTACGCTCCTAACTTTTTGTATTTAGGCCGTTCTTACAGCTTTCCAGTTGCGTTGGAAGGAGCTCTTAAATTGAAAGAGATTTCTTATATACATGCGGAAGGATATCCTGCTGCCGAAATGAAGCATGGGCCCATTGCACTAATTGACGAGATGATGCCTGTTGTTGTGATTGCGGCAACTCATCATACAAATGATAAAATGGTGAGCAACATTGAAGAAGTTAGAGCTCGTAAAGGCAGAATTATAGCAATCACCACGCCCGGAAATGAGGAAGTAGAAGGCCTTGCTGAATTTGTCTGCACCATTCCCGAAACTTCCGATGTTTTGTCTCCGCTGTTAACAGTAATCCCCCTTCAGTTGCTTTCTTACTACATAGCATTAAACCGGGGCTGTAATGTTGATCAACCTCGAAATCTTGCTAAAAGCGTAACGGTTGAATAGAATTTGTGGATAAATCGTAGATAATTTTTCATAAATATTCTAAGCGATACATTTTTACATAAAATAAATTAAAAAACTTTAATTTTTTTTGTGGATAACTTGCTTTTGTTCCAATTTTTCGGTTCTATCCATCCTCATATCAGGGTTAGCAATAAATTCAAAAATGAATAACTGGAAGGCACTTATTTTTAAAATTGTAGTTCTTGTTTTAGTCGGGATTGTAGTATTTACGGGTTAATCTCTCACCGCAACATGTAAACAAACAATATACTCTCTGTTTAGAATCAGAAAACATGCTGTTAAAACAGTAAATACTTTTCGTACGCCCTTTTTTCTACTCTTGGTTTTCTGCAGTACCTAACACCATTTGCAGGTGGTCGATCCCATCCACCACATAAACATCTCCCTCTTCTTTGAATCCGTACTGATGGTAATAGTTTTTCAATTTAGCCTGTGCTTCTATGCGGATGGAAGCCCCGTTACACAGCTCGATACTTTTTCTGATTAACTCCGGCCCCAGTCCTGTTCCCCGGAATAAAGGGTTAAGCACTATTCTCCCCAAACTGGCCTGATCGGGATATTTACTTCCGGGTAGAAAAACTCTGAGGTAGGCTGCCAAAATATCATTCTCATACATCAGTAAATGTTTCGCACTGGAATCCGCGCCGTCTATATCCGGGTAAATGCAATTTTGTTCTATAATAAAAACCTGCTGGCGAAGCTTGAAGATGTCTTCAACCTGCTTTGGCTTAAGATTATGAAAATCAGCAAAGATGGTTTTCATGGTTTTTTTGTTGGATGATATTAAACATTCCTGAAAATTTACCGTACCGCAAAAACATTTTTAACAAAACCTCAAGATTATGATGATTTGGGCCTGGTTATTAAATAGTATCTCAGTTTATGCAACAGCGAAATTACTGAAAGGAGTGGAAATAGAAAATTTCTGGAGTGCGATTTTTGTTGCGGCACTTCTCGCTTTAGTAAATGTGTTAGTGAAACCAATTTTGTTATTTCTAAGCCTTCCCCTCACAATTATCACTTTTGGATTATTTGTATGGGTTGTAAATGCAGCCTTGATTATGCTCGTTGATGCCTTGGTGGAAGGATTTAAAGTCCGAAACTTTGGGTGGGCAATTCTTTTCGGGATGGTGATGTCGATAATCAGCTGGTTGCTGTTTTCTGTCTTCGGATAAACAATCAGCACATTTGCTCTATTACTGCTTCAAATTTTTAGCCCATGATGCACCTTGGAAATTAACCAAAAGCACATGGGCTAAATAATTTCAAGTCTGTAGTTAGATATTGTCGACTACAGCCTGTGTGAAAGTTGAAGTGGTGCCTTCTCCACCAATATCGGGAGTGCAGTACACTTTTTTCTCCACAAGTGTTTTGTAGATAGCTTTTCGGATATTTTCGGCAACCTTCTTCTGATTAATATGTTCGAGCATCATCAAACTTGAAAAAAGCAAAGCCAGAGGGTTGGCTACATTCTTACCTACAATATCGGGAGCGGAACCGTGAACCGCTTCAAACATAGCGGCATCATCCCCAAGATTTGCGGCCCCGGTAACACCCAAGCCTCCAACTAATCCTGAAGCAAGATCAGACAAAATATCCCCAAAAAGATTGGTGGTTACTACAATATCAAATTGCTGAGGGCGCATCACCATTTGCATGGCCATATTATCAACAATCAAATCCTGGAATTCGATATCCGGATAATCTTTTGCTACCCGTTTTCCAACCTCAAGAAACAGGCCGGTGGTCAGTTTCAAAATGTTGGCTTTGTGAACTAAGGTTACTTTTTTTCGGTCGTTCTTAACAGCGTATTCAAAAGCAGCAGTAATAATTTTTTTACTGGCTTCTTCCGTAACAACCGCGATACTTTCAGCATGCGTTTTTTCCTTATCCACCCAATGCTCTTTTCCGATGTAAAGGCCTTGAGTATTTTCCCGAAAAATCACCATATCTACGCCGCGGAAGGGTGTTTCTATACTTGGAAGTGTTCGTGCAGGACGAATATTGCTGTACAGGTTAAACTTTTGGCGAAGCGCTACATTTACAGAGCTAAAACCTGCTCCGACCGGAGTTGTTAATGGCCCCTTCAAAGCTATCCGGTGTTCTTTGATGGCAGAAATGGTTTCATCGGGAAGTGGATTCCCGCTCTTTTCGTAGGCTGAAAGTCCGGCTGATTTTTCAATCCAGTTTATTTCCGCGCCGGCATTTTTTAAGATTGTTGTTACTGAATTTGTGATCTCAGGGCCGATTCCGTCTCCGGGAATCAAGACTACATTTGTCATGGAAAAGGATATTTATCTTCAAATTTATTGGGAAAGTAAATATAGCTATTTATAGCCCCAATTGTTTTTTGAGATTCTACCTAAATAAATGAAAATAGCGGCTCCGGTTAGCTCCGGATACCGCTATAAAAAAGTGAGACTTGAGAATGAAGACTTTCTCTTTATTAATTACTGATAGATTACTTACCACACATTGAAGTGTGGTGCTGTAAACTACCAAAAAGTAGCTTAATTTATAGACTTTACAAATTTGTGCATACCTACATCTCCATGTACTTCCCCTTCTTTACTAAAAAGAAGTTCTTCATTATACCAAAACTTATCGGCGCTAATACCAAAATCAGGTATAAGTTCAGCATGAATTCTTAATGTGTCTATTTCACCATCAGGGAATTCTATATAGGTAGAGGAATAATTATTCTCAACATATGGATTTAACAAGAGGCGCAAATAATTACCAACTTTATCTTCATGCCAAATTTGAAAATTCTTTGGATTATCTTGATGGCTTTCAAAAACCCTTACTTTCTCACCTTTTTTTAAATAGTAGATATCAATATTGCTTTCATTCCATGCACCTGGTGTATTAACATCATTACCCAGTAAATTATTACCATTTTCGTCCACATAGTTTAGTGAAACTATAACACCTGGACTGGAAATACCAGCAATAGGTTCTGTAGTTGTGCTGCAAGCCATTGATACGAAGAAGATTGTTCCGATTAAAATTATATTATTTGTTTTCATCATTTTTCTTTTTTAAGGTTTTATTCCTATTAATTGATAAATGCCGGTATCAAAATCAAAGTTCCCGGGGCTAAAATTATCAACTTGATACCAAGCATTAAATTCACCTTCCCATCCCCAGTTCATGTGAAAACTGAGGTAACCATTTGCTATACAATTTGAATCATAGATATAATACATGCGAGATCCATCAGCAACCCATACATGGCCACCAACTTGTGAGTCGGAAGCGGCAATTAAAGCTGGTTTTCTAGGGAAAGAATTTATGTCATCTTTTAAATCCCACATATCAAATGCTTGGTAATCTGTACTGCTGGAATAGTTGAATACATTCTCAATAGCAGGTTCCATGGAGGTTCCATATGCACCAGAAGCATGGCATCCCCACATCATATTTACGGCATCCCCAACATCTCTCATTAATTGTGCAATTTCATTTGTACCAGAAGGCTGATTCAAAGGAGTTATTGCCCCGTCTGGCATTGAATTCCAATTATAACTTGCCGGAGATTCATGGTATCGCATCACTTGAGCAATAGCTGTAGCAACACATCCTGTCAAAACTCTTCCGTTAGTTGTTGTTGTACAACTACCAGGAGGAGCAGCATTGTTATAACCCTCGTCTTGTCCCCACGTAGTCTGCAAGAGTGGGCCTACTTCATAAATTTCATCTTCACATGGAGGATCAGGATCAGGATCAGGCATGGATTTGTACTTAGATTCAGTTGTTAAAAGTGTCTCCCAAGCTTTATGTATAGAGTTATTTTTTTCTTTTTTGTTTCTTACACTGTCTACAGCGGCAATGTTAGCATTCAACCAAATCTTTAAACCTCCTGGTAAAGGTTCGTCCAGAGTAATTGGCATTTTATTAGTATCAGAGTATGCCAATATAGGATTAAGCCTTTTATCTGCAGGGACAATTGTAAACCCTCCATTTTCTAAATTTATTAAATATAGAGCCACTTCATTTTTACTGGTTTTTAAGGGTAAAACATGCTCAACTTTTTTGAAATCATTCTTTTTACTGGTTACTGCTTCTCTCTTTAACAGTTTTAAAAATTCGAAATCATATTTATTAGCTAAATCCTCTGCTGCCAATACTGCCACCTCTTCGGTTACAAAAAAAGGATTATCAACTATTTCTTCTATAAGATCTGCAGGATTTTCACTGCTTATAACTTCTGTATCACAAGCGTTGAGAAGAATTAACGCCCCGAATAGGGATATAACAAGGTATCTTTGTAGCATAGATTAATAATTCTTTTAAGGATTAGCCTAATAAAATCATTTATCTATTAAACTTCCACTAAAATATAATGGTTTACAACCTGTCCCAAAGCCACTGGGGAGTCAGCTTTGCGAGCCAGGCTACCAGTATCCATCTTTTAGTTATGTAGGCATGATTTTTTCGTTTCTCGATGGCTTTGATCATTTGCCCGACTGCTTTTTCTGTGGAAGAAACCCAAAACATCCCTTTGCTTCTTTCCGTCATTTCTGACCATACATAGCCGGTACATAAATCGGTAATTACAATATCAGCATCTACACGTTTGGCTTTTTGCCGATAGCCGGTCATGTAGTTTGAAATAAAATGTTTGGTGGCGCAGTAGGCGGTCGCACGATGTGAGGCAAGAAGTGACGCCAGCGATGACATCCCCACAATTTGTCCTTTCTCCTGATTTATGAAATAATCAAAAGCGAAATGGCAGCCGTGAGCGAAGGCCAGCGCATTTACCTGTATAAGTTTTTCTTCCGACTCCCAGGGTGGCAGCATTTTAAGGCGCCCAATTCCGGCGTTCAAAATCATGATGTCCATGCCGCCCATTTCATCAATCAAATCCTGATAAACTATCTCGGCGTGTTTATGTTCGGTAACATCTAAGGTTCTTATATAAGCAAGTTCCCCGATTTCTTGTTTTAGCTCTTCCAGGCGTTCGGTTCGGCGGCCTATTAAACCTACTTTATGGCCTTTTCGGGAATACTGAATTGCAAGCTCTCTTCCAATGCCAGAAGTTGCGCCCGTGATTATTACTTTTTTCAAAGGGATTCCTTTTTCTCTTCAACCTTTTCTGATTCGTTAACTACGTACTTCACTCAATTCTAAGCTGGGTGCTTTTCTTCTGGCAAATTCGAAAGCGCCAAACATCACCCCTGAATAAAAAAGATCTCCAAGTACGGTATAATGAAAGAAGGGAATTCCGGCACCATAGCTCATAAATAAGCCTTCAAAGCCTTGAGGATACATTGGGTTGCCTACCCAGGCACCGAAATTGGTGATCAGGAAAAAAATGATTGAAGCGCTTAAACTGCCTGCGACAACGGTTTTCATATTTACTTTTCTGAGGATGAAAATCCCTGCAAAAACGATTAACCCGATTGCGCCATACATCCACCAAAATCCAGGCGTGAACAACATAAAGCTACCGTAAAAACTGCTGTAAAGAAGATTGTTCACCAAAATATCACTTACAAACATGGCAAAAAGTGGAACTAAGAAAGCGAATTTTTTATCGGCAAAATAAGCTGCTCCAAAAATAGACATGGCACCAATAGGCGCGAAATTATATGGATGGGGAATCAACCGAGAAATGGCCGCTATTAAAATGAATCCGGATAGAACTATAAATCTTTTTTTATTCATGCTGTCTCAAATTTGGGATGAACCCTAAAAATAAAAAAAAGCATCGTCTCAATGAAACGATGCTTTGCATTTCTCTGATTAATCAGAATTATTTTTCGGCATTAAGCTCCAGGGTCAAATCTATGGTAACTTCATCACCTACAACAGCGTCGGAAGCCCAATCCCCGGTGCCTACACCAAAGTCGGTTCGGTCTAAGGTGGTGGAAGCAGTAATTCCAGCTACGCTAAAATTTTCTCTCATAGGGTGATCTTTGACTCCAAGAAGAGTAAAGGGAAGTTCAATATCCTGAGATACATCTTTTATAGTGAGCGTGCCTACCGCAACGAATTCATTCTCTCCGGCAGATTTAATTTCACTGCTCTTGAAAGTGATACCAGGCCATTTTTCTGCGTTAAAGAAATCTTCCGTTTTTAAATGTCCGTCTCTGCGAGAGTTTTTTGTATCTACGCTGCTAACCATGATCTCTACATCAATCGTGCTTTCTGCAAGATTTTCAGGATCGAAGTTTATGGTGGCGTTATAGTCGTTGAAGGCACCATTTACGGGTGTGAAAAAGTGAGTAATCTTGAAATTAATGGCGCTGTGCGATTTGTCAATCGACCAGCTTGTTACATCCAGATACATAAACGCGAATGAAGAAGCAGCTAATACCGCCACAGCCATAAATGAGCTAAACTTTTGAATGAAATTCATAGTAATTTTTAATTGATGTTAATTAATTTAATATTAAACTAATATACAAAAATTAAATTCATTCTTACACAGATTTCAAAAAAATGAGGCAAGAATATTTTTGGCTTCTTTGTACTTGAAAAGGGTACATGGTGTAACAGTCTGTAAAAGAAGAAATGTAAGAGAACAAAAAAATCTCACCTTGGTAAGAATTCTATAATATGTTAATATTTGAATTGCTAATAAAAATTAAATCTTACTACTAAAGACATGAAAAACATAATGCGTTATTCTTTTATAATTATTTTGGGTGCAATTTTTAGCACAGTAACTGCTTTTGCTCAAGTATCTCAGCAACCAGAGCCTTTGAATCCTGATGAAATAACTGACGATGATTTGCAAATGGTTTCGAATATTTCTGATTCTGCACAAGGCATCCAACAAGAAGCTGATGAGAAAGTGAAAGGACTTGTAGAAAGCGAAGGAATGGAATTTCCACGGTTTCAGGAAATTGTAATGAGCCAACAAAATCCACAAATGGCAGGCGAAGTGGAAATTTCGGAAGATGAGCAAGCCTCGTTGGAAAAACTACAGCCAGAATTAACGCAGGTTACTCAGGAAGCTCAACAAAAGTATGTAGAAACAATAGAAGCTGAAGGATTAACAGTTCAAAAATTTCAACAAATAGCACAGGCTATACAAACGCATCCTGAGATAGCTGAAAGATTCGAAGAAATTCGAAATGGCAGTCAGGGATAATCTTTTACAGCACAGAATTTTAAGCCCGTTGCAGAAATGCATTGGGCTTTTTTTATTTGCTTACCCATTTTGAGTTCTTAACTGAAAAACGCCATGGCAGATTTGCATCCTCCCCAGCATATGCAACCCCCACTCTGGGGCCTGATATAATCTCAGAATCCTTATAGGTAATGCCACGGTCTTCAATCCAAATTTGATTGCCGAGTAAATCACTTCCATATAGTTTTGTGGTGATGCCAAGAGCCTGAGACAGAATTCCAGGGCCATTTCCTACAGAGGGATGTATTTTTTCCTTGCCCCGCCTTTCCATCATAAACTCAACACCGTCAACCGGCTGAACAGCCCGAATTAATACGGCATCCGCTAAACCCTCTTTATTTGCTACCACATTGAAAAGGTGATGTATTCCATAACAAAGGTAAACATAAGCGAATCCCGGAGGGCCATACATAATACTGGTGCGGGGCGTTTTTACATCTGGGAAAGCATGACAAGCGCGGTCGTTTCTTCCGTGATAGGCTTCTGATTCTACGATAATCCCCGAGGTGAAAACACCGTCAATTTTTGTGCAAAGAACTTTGCCAATGAGTTCTCTGCTGATTCCAACTACATCATCTCTTTCGTAAAATTCTCGTGGCAATTTTAATGAAGACATCAGGAAATGGCGGTGTATGGATTTTCTTCAACGGAAGGTTTGTTAGCTACAAAAGTATCGTCGTAAGCGCGGGCAAGGATTCCAGAAATCACAAAAAGAAGTGCGCTGTAGAAAGTCCAGAAAAATAGCATCACCAGCACCGTATATCCCTGATAAAAATACCGGTAGGAAGCGAATGCGTACACCAAATATTTACTAAGCCCGAATTTTGCAACTTCGAAAAGAATGGTGTAGGTAATTGCCGCCATAAAGGCCACACGGGGTTTTATCTTTCGTTCACTCACAAAACGGAAAATCACATACTGAATAAAAAATGCCAGAAAAATGGGTAAAACAAGATTCAGAAAATCATATATCCAGGGAAGCTCTATTACAATTTCAGTGAAGGGGACATGGAATTCGCTGAGATTGAAAAGTGAGATAAAGGAAATGGCAAGGCTAAAGAAGACAAATAAGGCGCCAATCAAACTAAAGCCGAAAAAGTTGTACACAGCATCCATAACAGGATGTTTTCGCTCTTTGATGTCGAAAATTTCGAACAGTACGTGTTTTACGCTGTGCAGTAATCCCTGGGTAAAAAAGATGAGGATTATGATACCGATTATTCCAAACGCCTGACGTGCTCCAACCAGCGGGCGCAGTAAAGACTCTATCGTTATGGCACCCCGAAAAATGTCATTGTTTTCTGTTTCGTAGGTAAAACTCGGAAAGAACTCACGTCCATAACGCACAATTTCATCGAAAGCTTCATCTATGGAAAGTACATATCCAATGATAGATATCAGAATAAGTACGAATGGAATGGAGCAAATAAGAAGGTTAAAAGTAACAGCCGACGCATTAAAAAAGATATCTTTTTTACCCGCAAGCGTGAAGGCTCTTTTCCAAAATTCTTTATATAATTGCAAAATCTAAACCTTATTTGTGAATAGGTAAATTAAAGAGGAAGTCAATCTAATTCCAAACATCCTTTTTTAACGCATAGTTTTTCAGGCAATTCATTGCTATGTTCCCTGCTCAAAATGACCCAAAATATTGAGTTTTTAAGGTGATTGAAGCGCATGAGTGCTAAAAAACAGACTCCTTTAATGAGGCAGTACAATCAGATAAAGCAGGAGCATCCGGGTACTGTTTTACTGTTCAGAGTGGGAGATTTTTACGAAACTTTTTCTGATGATGCCAAATTAGTTAGCAAAGAACTCGGCATCACCCTGACAAAAAGAAACAATGGGGGCGATCAAACTCCGCTTGCCGGGTTTCCTTACCATGCCTTAGATAATTATTTACCGAAGCTGGTGAAGAAAGGCTATAAAGTTGCGGTGTGCGAGCAAACGGAAGATCCCGAAGAGGCCAAAAAAGCGGGCCGAAAAATTGTAGAGCGTGAAGTCACCGAAATCACTACGCCGGGGGTTACTCTTTCTGAAAAACTGCTTGATCACAAAAGGAACAATTATATAGCCTCTGTGTTTTGGAATGGTTCTACAGCCGGAATCGCATTTTCTGATATTTCAACGGGTGAATTTGCCTTGAGTCAGGTGGATGAGAAACATCTCGACAGCTTACTCGCCGCCATTCAACCTTCGGAACTGCTGGTTCAAAGCAAACTTAAAAATAAACTTCCCGACTCTTTCAATCATTTTAATATCACCTTTATCGAAGACTGGGTATATGAAGGCGATTATGGCTATAAATTATTAACCGGCCATTTTGAAACGCATTCTTTGAAAGGTTTCGGGGTCGAGGAATTGAAGATTGCACAGGTGGCCGCCGGTTCACTGATGCATTATATGCAGGAAACGCAAAAGGCATATTTACGGCATTTGCGGAGGCTTTACGCTTATGAAAGCAACGAGTTTATGTCGCTGGATGCAGCCACTAAAAGAAATCTGGAACTTACGGCGAGCATACAGGCGGGTGGTACCGATGGTACTTTAATTTCTATCCTGGATCAGACGAACACCGCAATGGGCGGACGACTGCTCCGGCGCTGGATTATGCGTCCTCTCAAAAAATTAAAACCCATTCAACACCGGCTTGATGCGGTAGAGAAGTTTTATAAAGCGCATGATATCCGAACTGCCATTCGGGAAGAACTAAATCAGGTTGGGGATTTGGAAAGGCTGATTTCCAGAATTTGTATCGGGAGAACCAATGCGCGTGATGTTGTACAATTAAAGTTATCACTGGCGCAAATCCCGAGAATTAAAAGTCAGTTTACAAATATCGAAGATCCTCTTTTGGAAGATATTTCGGGAAGATTAAAACTTTTGATCGAAGTTCAGGAACGGATTAATACAGCTTTGGGTGATGATCCTCCCGCAAGTTTGCGAGATGGTGGAATGATTCGCAACGGTTTTAACAAAGAGTTGGATGAGCTCCGTGATATTGCCCAAAACGGCAAAAAATATATCGCCAAAATTAAAGACGACCTGGCCAAAGAACACAATATTTCGTCACTGAAAATCGGCTACAATAAAGTGTTTGGGTACTATATTGAAGTCACGAATTCTCACAAAGATAAAGTTCCGGATAGTTTTATTCGAAAGCAGACCTTGGTTAATGCCGAGCGGTACATCACTCCGGAGTTAAAGGAAGTGGAAGAGAAAGTGCTTTCTGCAGAGGAGCGAAGTAAAACGCTGGAATATGAATTATTTGAAGAACTCCGCCTGTATGTTTCGGAATTTGCGGATGATATACAGCAGGTTGCTTTTGCGATCGCCGAGCTCGACTGCCTCCAAAGTTTCGCAGAAGTAGGATTTAGGAATAATTACGCGAAACCCGAGGTGCGTGAAGATGACGAGATTGACATCAGGAAGGGAAGGCATCCGGTGGTGGAAAAATCGCTGCCTTTGGGAGAGCCTTTTATCCCAAATGACACCAGGCTGAATAATTCGGAACATCAGATTTTAATTATTACCGGCCCGAATATGGCGGGTAAAAGTATCATCCTCCGACAAACGGGATTGATTGTTTTGCTTGCACAAGTGGGTTGTTTTGTACCGGCAGAGTCGGCAAAGATTGGAATGGTAGATAAAATTTTTACTCGCGTGGGTGCTTCCGATAACCTGGCGGCGGGCGAAAGTACTTTTTTGGTTGAAATGAATGAAGCGGCCAATATTCTGAATAATGCTACTCCCCGCTCTTTGATTTTACTGGATGAAGTGGGGCGGGGAACCAGCACATTTGACGGATTAAGCATTGCGTGGTCGCTGGCTGAATATTTACATAATCATGCTCCGGTTGCCGCTAAAACGTTATTTGCTACCCATTATCATGAGTTGAATGAACTCGAGCAAATGTACGACCGGGCTAAAAATTTCAATGTGCAGGTAAAAGAGCACGATGGGAAAGTTATCTTTTTGCGGAAATTAGTGCGAGGCGGTGCCGATCATAGTTATGGAATTCAGGTGGCGGATATGGCCGGACTTCCCAAGGTTGTGATTGAACGCGCAAAGGTTATCCTGAAAAATCTGGAAAGCCACAGCCTCGATATCACCAATAAAAACGGAAGCATTGAAAGCGAGGTATCGGTAAAAAAGGAAGCTTCACAAAATCTTTCCCAAAAAATTGAGAAACAGCCGGAAATTGACCAGATGTCTTTATTTCATACGCATGTGGATCCGCGGATGGAAACCATCCTTAACAAACTTGAGGCCACCGATCCCAACCGGCTTACACCCATCGAAGCTTTGATGATGCTGACTGAGCTGAAAAGGTTGGCAGGGAAACAGTGAATTTCAGTGAACAGTTATCAGTGAGCGGTAACATTTTGCTTTATAACAGAGATGAAAACTTCCGCTAAACATATTTCAGATCGAATTCGGCTGATGATTGCTACAAAGCAATTTCAGGTGGGGGAGTTGCTGCCATCAACCAGGGAATTGGGGCAGCAACTGGAGGCAAGTTTCCATACGGTGCGAAAGGCCTATCATATTTTGGAAGAAGAAGGTTTAATTTTGGGTGAACAGGGGCGTGGATTCACCGTTAAAAACCAGACACCTTTGTTAGACAAATCGGACCGACTGGAAATTGGCGGCGGAAAAGTGCAGTCTTTGGTCGAAGAGCTGATCGGTTATGGTTTGGATGAATCGGAAATCGAAATGCTGTTTCAGGAGCAGTTGAGTTTTATGGAATGGCCCGACCGCATTCAGACGTGCGCGAGTGTGGGTGAAAATCCTGAGCTTGGTAAAATGCTCGCTGACGCCATCAAAAAACAGGTAGGTATAAAAAGCCATGTTCTTGATTTCAAGGATTCTGAAAATGCCGCTAATTACGACGCATTGTTTGTTCCTATCCATTTGATGAATCACTTCAAAAGCCTGAAAGAAAGCCTGCTTATTTTGCCGATTGTGTACGATTACAATCCCGATATTTTGCTCTCCATTGTTGACCGTGCCTCAATCGATACCATTGGGCTGGTTACCGGAAGCGAAGAAGCCATCCCTAAAATAATCTCAGAACTAAAAAGATCTATTTATTTTGAAGGCTCTTTTGTGGCAGGAACCATTTATGGGAAATCTTTACCGCTGTTTGTAAGAGATTCTGATCTTATCTTATACACTCCCGAAAGCGCCCGGTTAGTAGAACAGAAAGTGCCGGGAAAAAACCGAATTCGACTGGAATATCAACTTTCTCAACGCAGCGCTGAGCAAATCAGGTCGGAACTTTGGGATCAGTAAAAGCTGCCTGAATTACGTGATCACACAAACATTCAAATACAAAAAATAAAGATTCTACATTGAAGATTCTGAAGCAAGCCATAAAGGCGATTGAGAAAGAGATTGAAGCGGTTCGGGAAACACCATCCACAGACGTATTGATGAACGGTGTTCTGGAAAAAATTTCCGGTGAATGGATTTACAGTTTTGAGACTCAAAATCAGGGACTGAAATTTGCGGAGGAAATTCGGGCAAGAATTGGCAGTGAAGAATTCAAAGTGCATGCTGTAGAATTTAAGGACAAAAAAATCCGGCTGGAATTTCCTAAAGACAAAGGTAAAAAAATTGATGAAGTGTACCTGGAATGGGAAAATGACTTTGTGCTAAAAAAGATGGAAGAGCATCTGCATAGCCTTCAGGATAAAGCGGATGAAATTCCCCAACTCAAGGCACTGTTGAATCCTGTCGAATTTTTTAAGCAAGCCGATTTTGCAAATGAGCCTGTCTTTGATTCCATGCGAAATCCCGCTCAAAAAGATGCCATAGAGAAATCGCTGGTAAACAACATCTTGTATGTTTGGGGGCCGCCGGGAACAGGTAAAACGGCAACTTTGGGATTCATTATTGCAAACCTGCTGAGGAAGGGGAAGCGCGTGCTGTTTGTTTCCAACACCAACCGCGCGGTAGATGTGGGGCTTCTGAGTGTTCTTGATGCGCTTCGCGATGTGGAGCCGACATTCAACCTACAGCAGACTACCCGCTTTGGAGAAGCCGCACTGGATGATAATCGCCTGGAAGAAATTCTATTTGAACATCAGGTAAAAAACAAGCTGGAAGGGAGGAAATCGGACGCCATTCAGCTAAGTACCACGCTCAGTAATTACACAAAGCTGCAAGAAAAAGTGGATGAAATGATGCGCAATGGCGAGGAAATCCCCCAAAAAATGGATTTAGAATGCCAGCTTTTGGGCGACAAGGTAGATCGTGAGGGAGGGGTAAAAGAGCTTGAAGAAAAGATCGATCGCCTCATGAATTTGAATGAACGATATGAGCTCAAGAAAAGACAATTGGTGGCCACAACGATGGCTAAAGTTTGTACTTCTGAGCTATTTTTTAATCTGAGTTATGATGCCGTTGTTGTGGATGAGGGTTCTATGGCTGGACTTCCTTTCCTGATGCTGATGGCGGCTAAAAGCAAAGAGCATCTAATTGTAGCGGGCGATCCTATGCAGCTTCCCCCAATTGCCATCACCAATGATAAGAACGCGCGGGAATTTTTAGAACAGGATATTTTTACGCACGTATCGAAATCCGGAACTACAGAGGATCTTTTTAATTGGCATGATGATAATCCCGATTTCACCTGTTTTTTTGATGTGCAGTATCGCATGAAAAATGATTTGGCCGGAGTGATAAGTTCGGTTTTCTATGAAGGAAGGCTGAAGTCGGAGGAGCAGAATTCTGTCTCGGGATCAACAGGCTCTGTCGCTTTAGTGGATACCTCCAAATACAAGCCCTTTTTGGAACAGGAGACGGGAGAGCGTGGCTTTAAGCCCATCAACGAAGTGCATCATAAACTGATAGAAGAAAGCCTGAAACGGCTCACCCGAACCTACGCACCAGATGATATAGGAATTATAGTACCTTTTCGGAACAGCGTGTATAAAGTGAGAAATCACCTGTGGAATTTGGGGATAAAAGATATTGAAGTTGGAACCATCCACACTTTTCAAGGGCGTGAAAAAGCAGTGATAATTTTTGATACGGTAATGAGTGGAGAATGGCAAAATGGCGGAATGAGACATTATTCAGTCAGGCCTTTTGACGAAACTAAAAATGGCTTAAGTGTGCCTCGCTTGCTGAACGTAGCGTTCTCACGAAGTAAAGAACTGTTGGTCATTATTGCAGATATGCAGCATGTGAATAAAGTGTATGGGAGTAAATTTTTGGGGAAATTGCTACAGTCAGTAAGTGAAATCTCCAAATAAAAGGGGAATACATTGCGGTGTAGAAATTGAGTTGGAAAAAATCGAGTTGTTCTCAAATAAAGCTTGAATAGTAGCCGCTAAGAATCTTATATTTGTGCCCCTTCGAAAAGGGTAATTTATTGAAATAAGCGAGAGTAGCTCAGCTGGTAGAGCATCACCTTGCCAAGGTGGAGGTCGCGAGTTCGAATCTCGTCTCTCGCTCGGTTTTTTAAGCCCGTTTACACCCGTAGACGGGCTTTTTTATGGTCTACGGATTAGTGGACTATTAGTGTAAGGTGAGGGTTAGGAGTTTTTTCATAACATTGAGAATAAATAGATTATGATTGCGCAAATGACAAACACTTTCCAGTTATATCTATATGCGTGTTTTGGTAATCGTAGACACTCATTGGAATGAGATTTCAGTTATTTCAGCGGTTACACTTCCGGCCTTCCATTCGTCTGGAACATTATCTATTGTGAAATATTTATTTTGGTCATTTTGCCAAATATAGTTTGGCTTCAGTGGTTTAGAATCATCCCAAATGGATTCGCTTACTGGTAGAAAATCTTCTTCAAAAATTACATTGCCTTCATTATTCAAGAAGTAGAACAGAACTCTTACCTTGCTTAAGGTACTGTCTCCATTGTTTTTTAGTTTGAAGTTTATCCCTGTAGTTTGCCCTGAATACGTATCTATCTTTTTAGCTTCAATATCATATAGTTCTAAATTGGCAACATAATCTAACTCAGTTGAAGCAGAAGCCTTTTTGTTTGCTTCGCTAAACCCTTCTTTGGAAGAATTAATACCAACCACAGTAGCAATGCCGATTATTATAGCAGGCAAAACCAGATTTCCTACTAATACCAAAACTCCACCCAGTACCCGGCCCTGAGCCATAGCCACTATGCTTAAGACAAAAGAGGCAAAGAAAAACACTCCGTACATTAAGAAAGCCCATATAGATAGTGATAGTATTAAACATCCTATTACAAGGCATACTATAGAGCCTATTAAGGCGCCTTGTTTAATTTTTTCGTCTTCCAGCTTGCACCCCGATTTATTTTAAAATTATGGTTTTACGTCTTTTCTTCTAAATTCTTTTGCACTAAAATAGAAAAAAATAATTTCCAAAGTTGGTATGGAAAAAGAACAAGGAGAAAATGCCCGTAATAGATTGGAAAAGTAGGACAAGGCAAGTTTTTTATCTTTCACTCCCACATACCCGCGGGTACTATTTCCAGGGAGTGCCCGTCGGGGTCGCGGAAATAAAATGAGCGGACACCTTTTTTCCATTTTTGTTCATGCTCAATTTCTATGCCTTTAGATTGGATCCATTTTTTTACGGACTCATAATTCTCTTCGGGTACTTCGAAGGCAAGATGCATTTTCCCTTCACCATAATGAGCTGGTAAATTCTTTTCTTTTCGGGTTGTATCACTGATAAAGCAAAGTAGAACTGATGCTCCTGCCTTAAAAAATATATGCCGCTCCTGAGCTTTTGCAATAACCTGAAAATTCAGCTTTCCATGGTAAAAATCTTCCGTTCGGTCTAAATCCTGAATGTATAAACATGTTTCTTTTATTTGGGTGACTTTCATAAAACAATAAATTCAGGGTGAAAATCTTCAAAGGCAGCTAATTTTTCAATCTTCATAAAAAATTTCCTGCAATTAATAGGGAATGTAAACCTTAGCCTCTATGTTATCTTCCGTTGAAATTAAAAATCAAAACAAAAGAAAATATGCCAGTAAAAAAAGCACAAGCCATTTGGGACGGTGAACTTAAAACCGGAAAAGGAACAATGGAGTTCGAAAGCGGAGCCTTCAAAGGAGCCTATACTTTTGCTTCCAGGTTTGAAGATGGCGTTGGAACAAATCCAGAGGAATTAATAGGCGCCGCACTTGCCGGTTGTTTTTCAATGGCTTTATCGGGTGATTTAGGCAAGCAGGGATACAAACCAGCATCCGTAAAAACAGATGCTGATGTTTCCCTCGAAATGGTGGATGGAGCACCTACCATTACTACCATTCAGTTAACAGTGCAGGCTTCTGTTCCAGAGATCAAAGACGAGGAGTTTCAGGAAATAGCTAATAAAACCAAGAAAAATTGTCCTGTTTCAAGAGCCTTGAAGGCCAATATTATGCTGAAAGCGGAGCTAAAAGCTTAGCTTTTATAACTTCAGGAACAGGTTCAGTTGTTGACTAGAGTTCATGTTCCTGAAGCCAGTATTCCAGAAGCGTTGCCTGCCAAACTCTTGAACCAAATGGGGTAATGTGCGACTCTGGGGAATTTAGCAAATCCTGTATGTATTCCGTTTTGAATATCCCGCGGTTTTTTGCAGCCGAGTTACTGAAGATTTCTTTGGCCATTTCTAAATAAGTGCCTTTCATTTGTTTAAGAGCGGGTACGGGGAAATATCCTTTAGGGCGGTCAATCACTTCATGGGGAATAATGCGTCGGGCGGCTTCTTTAAGAACGTATTTACCGCCGTCTTTCACTTTGAATTTAGCCGGAATTCTCGCCGCAAGCTCTACAAGTTCGTCATCCAAAAAGGGGACACGTGCTTCCAGTCCCCAATCCATGGTCATATTATCCACTCTTTTTACGGGATCATCTACCAGCATTACAGTTGTGTCGAGATGCAGGGCTTTATCGATGGGAGTAGGAGCTTTCGATTTTCTAAAAAAATTCTGAACTAAATTAAAGGCGTAATCTTCTTCAATCAAATCCTGTTTAACCGCCTTTTTATAATCCTGAAAGTTGCTGGTGAAATAATTTTTTGCATAGGTTTGCGCAGCATTTTCTTCCGTGGTTTTTAGCATGGGCGGATACCAGTGATATCCCCCAAAAACCTCATCTGCTCCCTGACCACTCTGCACCACTTTTACATGTTTGCTGACTTCCCGTGATAAAAGATAAAAACCGATTACATCATGGCTTACCATCGGCTCAGACATTGCCCGGACGCAGGCGGCAAGATTATCCTTCAACATATCCTGTTCTGCAAAAATCTTGTGATGTTTGGTTTGATAGCGCTCGGCGATTACATCCGAATACTGGAATTCATTTCCAGACTCATCCCCCACATTTTCAAAACCAATAGAAAAAGTGTTGATATCCTGCTGGCCGAGTTCGTGGAGTAATCCAACTACCAGTGAAGAATCCAGGCCGCCCGAAAGTAAAACACCGACCGGAACATCCGCAGTAAGCCGCCTTTTTACCGCTTTTGTGAGCACTTCCTGCACGGCATCAATCCAATATTCTTCGGAATGTGTTCGATCTTTTTCGACATTGCTAAAGTCGATATCCCAATATTTTTCTCGATGTGAAGTTCCATCAGGAAGAATGGTTAAAGTAGTGGCGGCAGGTAATTTGTGAAAGCCTTCGAAAAGCGTTTCACCCTCTGTAATAGCCCTAAAGCTCATATATTGATTTAAGGCTGCCGGATTTATGGAAGGGGAATGATTGGAAGCTTTAACAAGGGCAGGCAAAAATGAGGCGAAACGAAATTCCTTATCATTTAGCTCATAATAAAAAGGTTTAATGCCCAGCTTGTCGCGTGCGGCAAAAACCTTTCCTGATTTTTGATCCAGTATAGCAAAGGCGAACATTCCGTAAAAGCGATTCACACAATCCGCACCCCAGGCGTCGTATGCTTTCACAATAACTTCAGTATCGCCACTTGAGAAGAACGTATATCCCAATTCCTTCAGTTCATCCCGTAACTTTTCATAGTTATAAATGGCTCCATTATAGACTATCACAAGGCCGAGTTTTTCATCAACCATAGGCTGGTTAGAAGCGTCACTTAAATCGATGATTTTAAGACGACAATGCCCGAAACAAACATTGTTATCCGAAAACATCCCGGTTCCATCAGGGCCACGCGGTTTCAAGTCTTCGATCATATGTTCTATAACTTTTTGTGAAGCCCGTTGTTTATCAAAGCGTACTTCGCCGGCAATTCCGCACATTTCTCTCTTTTTTTTGGAAGGGGATTTATTTGCCTATATAAACAACAGGGGCATTTTTTAGTTCCAAAATGCTCAGGAACATATCCATGTTACTATTCTACAAATAGAAACAAGAGGAATTCTCTATGGTAAAAACAATACACTCTGAACACAGCCATACTTACTGGAATCATGATATAAATCCGGCGCTAAGGATAGAGCCTAACGAAACTGTGGAATTCAAGATAAAGGAAGCTTCCAATGGGCAAATCACCAAAGATTCTGATGTCGGCTCTGTGAAATCTCTTGATCTTGATAATGTTAATCCTGTTACCGGTCCGGTTTATATTGATGGAGCCGAACCCGGAGACGCCCTCAAAGTTCATATTGAAGAATTAACTTGCTCCGGATGGGGCTGGACGGCTAATATTCCGGGTTTCGGATTATTAGCTGATGATTTCCCACAAGCGGCACTTCATGTCTGGAATTATAATCCTGATTCGCTGGAACCCGCACTTTTTGGAGAGTTTGGCAATGTGCCGCTAAAGCCTTTTTTGGGCACAATTGGTGTAGCTCCCGCTAAAAATGGAACGCATGAAATAATCCCACCGCGCAGGGTTGGCGGCAACATGGATTTGAGAGATTTAAGTGCCGGAACCCAGTTAATTTTGCCTATAGAATGTGAGGGAGCTTTATTCTCAGCCGGTGATTCTCATGCCGCCCAAGGCGATGGTGAAGTTTGCGGAACAGCAATTGAAAGCCCTTTAAATGCAGTTCTTCGGTTTGAGTTACTGAAAGGAGAAGCTCCCAATTTTCCACGAGCCCGAACAGGGGGGCCGATTACATCTCACCTCGACAAAAAAGGGTATGAGTTAACGACAGGCATAGGATCAGACCTAAAAGAAGGAGCGAGAAATGCGGTGCGGGGAATGATTGAGCTATTAACGGCTGAACATAAATTACCGCCCGTTCAGGCTTATATGTTGTGTAGCGTTTGCGCAGATCTTCGGATAAGTGAAATCGTGAACGAACCTAATTTTGTAGTTGCCTGTTACTTTCCTCGTATGGTATTTGGTTAGATGAAAGCAGGTGTTTTTTCTGTCATGCCATTAATCCTTCAAAAAAAATAAATAATTGGTGATATAAAATGTGCAGATGGTTAGCATATTCTGGTGAGCCTCTTTTCATTGAGGATCTTGTAACACAACCCACCCACTCGCTCGTGAAGCAAAGCCTCGACACCCGAATGAATTTCTCGCCAGCGGGCAACCTGTGGCACACAAACGGAGATGGTTTCGGGATTGGATGGTATTCGATAAAAGAAGAGCCGGGATTATTCAAAGACGAACGCCCCGCCTGGAACGATGAAAACCTGCACGAAATCAGCAGCCAAATTCAGACCCGTGCTTTTTTAGCGCATATCCGGGCCGCTACTACAGCGGAAGTGCAACGTACAAACTGCCATCCCTTCAAATACAAAAGTTGGTTATTTCAGCATAACGGACATGTCAGCGATTTTTCGGTGTTGCGGAGAGACTTGCAAATGGAAATTGCACCCGAATTATATCCTGAACTAAAAGGCAATACGGATAGTGAAACGTTATTTCTTTTGGCTTTAACTTATGGGTTGGAAGACAATCCAAAAGAAGGGCTCAAACGAATGGTGAAGCGCGTTCAGATAGCGGCGCGGGAGCACAACACATCTGGGCAGCTGAATCTTTCCTGCGCACTTTGTGATGGGAATAATTTATATACCCTTCGCTATGCGGAAAAGGAAGAAGCTATGAGCCAGTTCTATTCTTCAAATCTCCGCAGCATTTTAGACCTTCAGAATAGAGGCGATGCATTGCCTATCAAGAGTGTGGTTGTGGTTTCGGAGCCGCTGACAAAGCTAAGTGAGCTTTGGGAAGAGGTTCCGGAAAACTCTTTCACAACCATCGAGAATGGGAAAGTTCATATTGAGACTTTTATTGAGGAAGGCTGAGGCAACTGGGAGGAGCCAAATTTAAGGAGTGCTAAAAATCACTTCATTTTCCTATCTTCTCAATCCATTCAAAAAAATACCTACATGAAGATATCCCGCTTTTTTCTTTTCTCCATAATTATACTCATTCAAGGTTGCTCTGCACCACAACAAGCCCAACTTGATACCGACCAACTAATTGAAGACCTGCAAGTTCTGGCATCCGATGAGATGGAAGGCCGGCATACAGGAACCGAAGGCAATCAGAAAGCACGGGAATACTTGGTTCAACGATTTGAAGAAGAAGGAGCGGAACCTTTTCAGGGAGCATATACGCACGAGTTTACATTCACAAACCGCTCGGGAGATGAGATTACCGGCGTAAATGTTATTGGTGAAATTCCTGGTGAAAGTGATTCCGTTATTGTGGTTACAGCACATTACGATCATCTTGGAAAAACCGACAGCCTTATATTTAACGGAGCAGATGACGACGCTTCCGGCACAGCCGCGCTCTTGGCTTTCATTGATTATTTTCGTCAGGAAAGCCCAAATCATACGCTCGTTTTTGCCGCTTTTGATGCCGAAGAAATGGGGCTGAGAGGAGCAAGGGCTTTTGTCGAAGATTCCGTTTTTCTTGATAAGGTTGTGATGAACATCAACATGGATATGATTAGCAATAATGCAGTAAATGAGCTGTATGCAAGCGGAACGTATCATCATCCGGAATTAAAACCGGTTCTTGAAGAAATTGAAACCGGCGATATCAACCTGTTATTTGGTCACGACCGTCCCGAGCAAGGTTCTGATGACTGGACTTCTGCCTCCGATCATGGCGCATTTCATGCCAAAGGGAAGCAATTTATCTACTTCGGTGTTGAAGATCATGAACACTACCATAAAGCCACCGATACTTTTGAAAGTATCCCTCAGGAGTTCTATAAAAAATCTACCCAGCTAATCCTAAATGCTGTTTTGGCATTCGACAAACAGTAGCCCTGGGAATTATTTCGGAATCTCCATTCCAAGTTTTTGAAGAAAATCTTTCATGAAATCGATGCGCGAAACGGCTTCTTTTTTTGCGCTTTGAGTGTGCATCAATTCGGGCAGCTTAAAAAGTTTGGTAAAGAAATGGTCGAGAGTGAATTGGGAGTCATCGGGAATTCTTGTCTCGCAAAAAGGGTCTTCAGTACTATAAAGCAGTCGCCCCGTAATTCCTCCAACTGTAAAGCAACGGGCGAGCCCGATTGCCCCAAGAGCATCAAGCCGGTCGGCATCCTGCACAATTTTAGCTTCGGTGGTTGTTGGGGTGATGTCAGCCGAATAACTATGGCTTTCAATAGCGTGAGCAACCGCCGGTAATTTATGTTTTGGAAAAGAGAGTTCGCTCAGAAAATCAGTTGCTTTTTGTGCCGCTAAAAGTGAAGCCTTCTTTCGGTCAGGATCATTTTTTGGAAGAACTACACAATCGTGTAACCAAGTAGCCGCGATTACTATTTCGTGATCAGCAGTTTCCTCCATAAGTATAGCTTTGGCGTTGGTGACTACTCGCTGTACGTGAGAAAAATCGTGAACGGAATCTGTGATTTTGACTGAAGAGATGAACTCAGCACAAAGCCTCTCAAAGTTTTGAACCATATAATATTATCGAAATTTTTTTATAGGGTGTGATCAGAATTTTCGCAGATAACTGGTGCATTCGCCACATTCTTTGCCGTTTTTTCTGGCTTCCTCTTCATCTTCGAAACTTTGATCGGAAAATGCCTCGATGTCTCCCTTTTTAGAGACTCTTCTCCATCTCCATTCGCCTTTAACATCTTGGTATAATTCACATTTAGCCATAGGTAAGTAATTGATTTGCTGTTGCTTATTATCTCTCAACATACGAAAAAGGGTGCCTATTAAGCAAATAAGAGGTATCTGAATTCAAAATTAAAAATTAAGGATTTAAAATTTTCTAAATCTTTAATTTTGAACCTTTAATAATCATGGATTTCATAATCGTAGCTGATATCGGAGAGTTGTTCCAGGGCTTTCGATACGGAGCAATATTTAGTAATGGAAAGCTCCAGAGCACGTTCTACTTTCTTGGGATCGAGCTCTCCAGAAAATATAAAATGCAGGTGAATGGTTTTGAACTCCGAATGTCCGGCATCTTGCTTTTGCTTATCGCCATCTACTTTTACCTGAAGTCCTTCCAGCTTTTGCCGTTGCTTTTCCAAGATGCTTACCACATCAATGGCGCTGCATCCAGCGATTCCGGCAAGCAATAATTGCATTGGACTCATTCCGCCTTCCAGGCCTCCAATCACGCGGTCCCCGTCTATGCGAATCTTTCCTCCTTCTTCATTTCCTGCTTCAAAATGCTGCCCCTTTTGTAACCAGTTTACCTGAATTTTCATGATGATATTTTTTAGATGCTCATTTGAGCAGGCAAAGATACATTTTTTGTAACTTTCTTTTTTGAACTGGAATGCAATACCTGCGGTTTTTCCTTTATCACAAAGACTCACAAAAAAGAAATCCATGAAAAAATACATCAATGAATTTAAAACTTTTATCTCCCGCGGAAATGTAATAGAGCTAGCCGTGGCGTTAATTATGGCTACCTATTTTGGAGCTATCGTAAAATCTTTTGTGGATGATATCATCTTGCCGCCGATCGGGTATTTAATTGCGGGGGTTGATTTCACAAACCTGCGCTTGAAAATTGCCGACCGCACACTTGAAGACGGAACCCTACAGGCCATCACCCTAAACTATGGCGCCTTTCTGAATCATATTCTCACCTTTCTGATCGTATCATTTGCCATATTTTTAGTGGTGAAAGGCTATAACAACTTCATGAAAAAGGAAGAAAAGAAGCCGGCTGCACCACCCGCACCAAGTAACCAGGAAAAGTTGTTGATGGAGATAAGAGATTTGCTGAAGAAGTAATCCTTAATAACTACTTTCTCAAGTTGAAAAACCATAATTCATAGGATTTTCTTGATTACCACGAGTTGGTAGTACATGATCATGAGAATCCTTACATCTTGCAAATCACGGTTAAAAACCAATAAAAATTCCACTTGCCTATTTTCCAGTAGATGTTATCTTCTGCCATCTTATAAATGAAATTTATTCCATGGCTAAAAAAGCTTCTTTCACACCCTTCGTTTCTGCGGATGACGATCTCCCGCAAATAACCGTCAAAGCTGTAATACTTGGATTTTTGCTTTCCGCAATTCTTGCCGGGGCAAATGCTTATCTCGGGCTCAAAGTGGGGATGACCGTTTCCGCTTCCATTCCCGCCGCCGTTATTTCCATGGCGGTGCTAAGGCTTTTCAAAGAATCCAATATCCTGGAAAACAACATTGTGCAGACAGCTGCATCGGCGGGTGAATCCTTGGCTGCCGGTGTTATTTTTACGCTTCCGGCGCTAATTCTGCTCAAATACTGGTTGGATTTCCCTTTCCTGGAAACAACAGCAATTGCCATGTTTGGAGGAATTTTAGGGGTTCTTTTTACCATTCCTCTCCGCCGAGCGCTTATTGTAGAAAGTGATCTGCAATTCCCGGAAGGTGTTGCTACGGGTGAAGTTCTGAAAGCCGGAACCGAAGGAGGAAAAGGGATTCAAACTATTATAGCAGCAGGTTTGGCGGCAGCAATGTTTAAACTTAGTCAAACCGGGTTTAAGATTTTTGCAGGCTCAGCCGGAGGTTCCGTTCAAACAGGGAAATCCATTTTCGGTTTTGGTGCCGATCTTTCCGTAGCACTACTTGCCGTAGGATATATTGTTGGATTAAATATCGCCGTACTCATTTTTGCTGGTGGACTTATTTCCTGGCTCTTCGGAATTCCAATCTATATGGCGGTTACCAGCCCGGAAGAACTTGCAGCCATAGTAGGAGCTGCGGAAGGCTATGATGCCGCACTTTCAATCTGGAGTCAAAAAATCCGATATCTTGGTGTGGGAGCTATGGTAGTCGGTGGAATTTGGGCGCTGGTTTCTTTGGCTAAGCCACTGGTAGATGGAATAAAGTCATCCATGGCTGCGGTAAAAGAACTTAAGAAAAACGGAAGTGGAAATGTCCCCCGTACAGAATTAGACACTCCTATTAATATTGTGATTTGGGGAATTATCGGGCTTGCCATACCGATCTTTATTGTCTTTATGTACGTTATTGATATTGAACACTTAAGTGTAAGCAGTGGCGCATATTGGACAGCGATTACATTCGGGACAATTTTTTCATTATTTGCCGGATTTTTGTTTTCATCCGTTGCCGGATATATGGCCGGTTTGGTGGGATCTTCTAACAACCCGATTTCCGGTGTTACTATCGCCACTGTATTAGCGACATCTTTGTGCTTGCTTGCAATTTTAGGTGGTCAGGTGGATTTCACTGCCGACATGGAGAAAGCCACAACAGCCGCTGCGGCAGCTATAATAGTAGGTGCGATGATTGCCTGTGCTGCGGCTCTTGCCGGAGATAATTTACAGGATTTGAAGGCCGGACAAATTGTTGGAGCAACGCCTTATAAACAGCAGATTATGCAGGTTGTTGGTGTTGTGGCTGCGGCTATTGTAATTGCTCCCATACTGAGCTTACTTTTTAATGCTTATGGGTTAGGCGGTGTTTTCCCGAGAGAGGGGATGAGTCAGGCCGAAATGCTAACTGCTCCCCAGGCAACATTGATGCAATCTGTTGCGGAAGGAGTTTTTGCTCAAAATCTTGAATGGGCGATGATTATCATCGGAGGCTTGATTGCTGTCGGTATTATTGTTTTGGATGAAATTCTCAAGAGAAAAGGAACAGCATTCCGCACTCCGGTACTTGCTGTAGCTGTAGGAATTTACCTGCCGCTGGAGTTATCCGTTCCTATCTTTATTGGTGGGATGATAGCCTGGACAGCAGCAAAAGTGGTTCGGAATCGTGCACGATCAACTGGCGGCGATGAGGAAGAAGCGGTAACAGGTGCAGAGCGAAAAGGCCTGCTTTTTTCTTCAGGATTGATTACCGGAGAAGCTTTGATAGGCATCATTCTGGCGATTCCATTCGCCCTCACAGAAAGCACGGATTCGCTACGTATTATGCCCGAAGGTATGGAATGGCTTAGCACTCTGATGGGAATTGGCGCCATTATCTGTTTTATAATTTGGCTGTATAAAGTCTCTGTTAAAAGGGATTAAAAATTCGAGATTAAAGATTCAAAATTGAAACCAGATAATTTTGAATCTTTAATTTTTAATCTTGAATTATCTATTCCTTAACCGGGCTTAGCAGTTCGATGTGAAACCTGAACTTTTTGCTTTCAAGAGTCATGGTTTTATACAATTCATGAATTACTTCAAAAATAGTGTCTGGATGCCCAATAATAGTGGTTGAGAGATACCCCACTTCAATTTGAATATCAAACTGCGCAAGATGCTCTAATAGCTCCTGTACTTTTTCTCGGGGGTCTTCGGCTGATAATGGGATATAAGATAACTGAGCGATAGTTTTCATTCGTCCTGATTTTTCTGGATTTGTTTATTAAGAAGGTAAAGCAGAATACATAAAGAGGCTAATCTGGAACATTGATTGAAAAATGTGTTCAATAAAATGAGCACGAACTCATGAGAAATTATGAATAACATACAGTTACCATTGCGAAGTTTTAAGTTACTATTACCAGCGTGTGTATTCCTTTTGGCTATATTTTACACTTCCTGTAATGTTAGCGACAATAAAGGAAGCGGAAGTATGCGGGTTCTTCTCACCGACGCTCCCGCCTTTTATGAAGAGGTTAATATTGATGTGCGACAGGTGTTGGTGAATAAAGATGCAGACGCAGAGCCTGAAGAAGGAGAAGAGGGATGGGAAGTTATCTATGATGATTCAATGCAAATAAATCTTCTCGATTATCAGCATGGCGAGACGCTTGAGTTAGGCGAAACGGAGCTCGAAACCGGGCGATACAACCAACTTCGCTTAGTTCTTGGGAACAATAACACGGTGGTGATTGACGGAGAAACATTGACGATGACAACCCCAAGCGCACAGCAGTCGGGATATAAGTTGAACATTCAGGGAGATGTTGAAGAGGGAGAAGTTTATGAGTTGGTAATAGATTTTGATGCCGCCCAATCGATTGTTGAAACTGGGAACGGAGCTTATATTTTGCGGCCTGTTCTGCGTACCGTCAATCTTCAGGAAACGGGAAGTATTTCTGGAATCGTGTTACCAATTGAAGCTGAACCTTTTGTTTATGCTATCATAAATGACGATACCCTTGCAACACAACCCGATGAAGAAGGAGATTTCCAAATTACCGGGTTAAGTGAAGGTAGTTATAATGTCTATTTTGCCCCGACAGACGAAACGTTTGCCGATTCTCTCGTGGAAGCCATCGTGATTGTTGGGAATGAAGACTTTACTTTTGAAGACACAATTATTTTAAGGAATCTGGCCATTACCAATTAATGGCTTATTCTCTAATTTAAATCCCGCTTTTTAGGTGGGTTCTTTATAAAAATGTTAAAATCACTAAAAAAATGCCACTGATTATTTACACCTGATTCTAAATTTCTCTTTTCCTATATTTGGCGCGTGAAATTCTCTTATTTACATACCACCTTTCTTCATCTGGATGTCCATCATCTCCACCATGGGCACTAGCACTTGCAATAATTGCATCCACTCTTTTTTTATCTAACCTTTTTTATTTATTGATTTCATGAACAGAACCAAAGATTCTTCTACTTCTTTACGTATCGCTATTCAAAAAAGTGGCCGTTTAACAGATAAAACAGTTGAGCTGCTCCACGGAATTGGCATCGACTTTGACAATTATAAGCGCAACCTGATGGTGAAAACCCGCAATTTTGATGTAGAATTGTTGCTTCTTCGGGATGATGATATTCCCGAATATGTGCAGGATGGCGTTTGTGACCTTGGTTTTGTTGGTGCTAATGTTACCGCCGAAACAGGTGCGGATGTGCAGATAATCCGTGGACTAAATTATGGTAAATGCCGGTTGGCTTTAGCGGCACCAAAAAATGGTAACATAAAAACTGCTAAAGATTATCAGGGCAAAAAAGTAGCTACCAGTTATCCTAATCTCACCAAAAAATACTTTGAAGAACGTGGGGTTGAAATCCAAATCATTGAGATTTCTGGCGCGGTTGAAATCGCACCTCAGCTTGAAGTCGCTGACGCAATTGTAGATTTGGTTTCGACCGGTGGAACGCTTCGGGCAAACGGGCTCACGGAATTAGATACTATTTTAGAATCCGAAACGCAGATTATTCAGACCAACCAAGAATTATCGAAAGGAAAGAAAGAACTGATCGAGAAATTCTTGGTAAGGATTGATGGTTATCAGCAGGCGAAAAACAGCCGTTACATTATGATGAACGCGCCGGAAAATGCCGTTGAAGCTTTAAAAGCGATTATTCCGTCCATGAAAAGCCCAACGGTTATGCCGCTGGCAGACAACGGAATGGTAGCCATCCATACGGTGATTCCACTTAATAAATTTTGGAATGTGATGGAAGAACTGAAAAGTGCCGGCGCTTCAGATATTGTGATGCTGCCAATTGAAAGCATGATTCTTTAGAAATTCAAAATTCAAAATTATGAATTTTCTTCCTGTTGCTCTGCTTGAATTACCAAGGCTGTATTTGATTACATAGAAATTATGAAGACATACAATTACGCAAAACTTACTAAGGTTGAAATCAGTGCTTTGGTGAAACGGCCGGTTATTAATTTCAGAGCCTTATTCAAGACCGTTCAGCCTATAGTTGATGAAGTTGAAAAGAAAGGTGACGAAGCTGTAAGAAAATTCACCCAAAAATTTGACAGCGTCAAAATGGATGAAATTTCCTTCAACCCTAAGGGAATGGAAACTTCCTTCTCTCCAAAAGTGAAAGAGGCCATCGACATCGCTTTCGATAATATTTTCAGATTTCATAAAGCGCAGTTATCTCCGCCGCTGGAAGTGGAGACGATGCCGGGAGTTCGGTGTATGCGTGTCGCAAGGCCTGTTGAGCGAGTGGGACTTTATATTCCCGGCGGAACCGCAGTTTTACCTTCCACGGCGATGATGCTTGCCATTCCCGCGATGATTGCAGGTTGCACCACAAAAATACTGGCAACTCCTCCCCGAAAAGACGGAACCGTTGCACCCGAAATTATTTATATCGCTCAAAAGGCGAGAGTCGATTTGATTCTAAAAGCTGGTGGAGCTCAAGCCGTAGCGGCAATGGCTTTCGGTACAGAATCTATCCCTAAAGTGGATAAGATATTTGGGCCGGGAAATCAATTTGTAACGGCTGCAAAAATGTTGCTGCAAAATAGCGATGCCCAAATTAGTATCGATATGCCCGCTGGGCCATCAGAAGTTTTAGTGATTGCGGATGAATCAGCAAACCCTGCTTTTGTTGCCGCAGATTTATTATCACAGGCGGAGCACGGGGCAGATAGTCAGGTAGTGCTGGTTTCCATTTCTGGTTTTGATGTGGAGAGTTTGCGGCAGGAATTAAGCTCCCAACTCGAACAACTTCCGCGAAAACAAATTGTCCGAAAAGCTTTAGAACAGAGTTTTATTTTGGAAGTCCAAAACCTGGAGGAAGCTTTCACCTTTTCTAATGATTACGCGCCAGAGCATCTGATTGTGAATATGGAGCAGGCTGACATTCACACAGAAAAAATTACAAACGCCGGGTCGGTTTTTCTTGGGAATTTAACGCCTGAAAGTGTCGGTGATTACGCCTCAGGAACCAATCACACCTTGCCCACATACGGGTATGCCAAAATGTACAGCGGAGTTAATGTTCAGGCCTTCCAGAAATCGGTAACCATGCAATCACTGACCAAAGAAGGCTTAAAAAATATCGGCCCCACCGTAGAAGTTTTGGCGGAATTGGAAGAACTGGAAGCGCATAAAAATGCAGTTAGTATCAGGTTAAATGATTTAAGCAAAAAGACGGATTAATACTGAATGAAAATAAATCATAACATAGAATCCCTGGTTCGCGAGAATATTCGCAACTTGAAACCTTATCGCTCAGCTCGCGATGATTTCGATTCCGGGATTTTGCTTGATGCTAATGAAAACAGCTTTGGTTCTCCATTGCCGGACAATCAACGGTTGAATAGATACCCGATGCCCTATCAATTGGAGCTTCGGCAGAAGATTGCAGCTTTTCGTGGAGTGAAGGCCGAAAATGTGTTTGTAGGTGCTGGGAGTGATGAAGCCATCGATTTACTGTTTCGGATATTTTGCACGCCCGGAAAAGATCGGATTATCATCAATCCGCCTACTTATGGGATGTATAAAGTTTCGGCAAATATCAATGATGTTGCTGTGGATGAGGTTTTGCTTACGGAGGATTTTCAACTTCAACCCGAAAAAATTTTGGAAGCTGTAAAGCCGGAAACCAAACTCATTTTTATTTGTTCGCCGAATAATCCCACTTCGAACAGTATGGCACACGAAGATATTTTAAGTGTGGTTGAAGGATTTCCCGGAATTGTAGTTTTGGATGAAGCCTATATCGATTTCAGTGGTCAACCGGGGTTTTCAAAAGAAATAGATACGCATCCGAACCTGGTGATTTTGCAAACGATGTCGAAGTCGTTCGGGCTGGCGGGAATTCGACTGGGAACAGCTTTTGCGAGTCCTGAAATCATCCGTTATATGATGAAAGTGAAGGCGCCTTATAATGTAAATCAACTGACTTCAGAAGCGGCGATAACAGCTTTTTCTTATTTGGATGACATTACCAAAAACATAAAGAATATTCTTGAAGAGCGGGAAGAGGTAATTAAAAAGTTGGTGACCTTTCCTGAGGTTCAATATGTGTATCCTACAGACGCTAACTTTTTGCTGTTCAAAATTAAAAATGCGAGGCGGGTTTATGAAAGTCTTGCTGAGGAAGGGGTGATTATCCGCTACCGCGGAAATGAACCTCATTGTGAGGATTGTCTGAGATTAACCATAGGCACCGGGGAAGAAAACGTTCGGTTCTTTGAGGCTTTGAAAAAAGTGACTGCGAAAGAAAAATATATTTAAAAGTGAATTCATGCTGATATCCTTTACCAAACAAGCTTTACAGGATTCCGAAGGGAAATTTCTTTTCAGAAGAAATACCATCACTTCGTTAAAAAAAATATCCGGGGGAGGGAGAAATTTATTCATCTCCCAGGATTCGATTTCAACCCAACAAAAAGAAATGTTGGAGCAGGAAGAAATTATTTTTGCCGGCGAAGGAAAGCCGGATTTAACCGTTGATGTAAAAGACGAAAAACTGGTGCTACTAAAAGATTCGGAGGAAATGACGTCAGGTGAAGGCTGGGAACCTCTGGTGAAATTTATAACCACAGAAGCGAGGAAGGCTTCCATCAAAAGAAAAACGAAAGAAACCGACATTGAAATTGAGGTGAACCTGGACGGTACGGGGAAATCAGAAATATCTACTGGATTGAAGTTTTTTGATCACATGCTGGAACAAATTGCCCGCCACGGTTTTATTGACATGCGGTTAACATGTAAAGGAGATTTGGAGGTTGACGAGCATCATACTATCGAAGATGTTGCGATTGCACTTGGTGAGGTCCTTTCAAAAGCGCTGGGAAACAGGCAAGGAATTGAGCGGTACGGCTTCGTTTTACCTATGGATGAAGCGCAGGCCAGAGTGGCAATTGATTTATCGGCGCGCCCATATCTGGTATTTGAAGGTAGTTTAGAGCGTGAATATGTGGGTGATATGCCTACCGAAATGTTGAAGCATTTTTTTTACAGTCTTGCAATGAACTTAAAGGCTGCCATCCACGTTAACTACGACGGCGAAAATGACCATCACAAAATAGAGGCGTGTTTTAAGGGTTTTGCACGTGCTTTAAAAGTGGCAATTGAACTAAATGAGCGAATTCGAGGTCAAATTCCCAGCTCCAAAGGAACGCTTTAGGTTTTTATGATAGCAGTTATCAAGTATAAAGCCGGGAATACCGCATCTGTTGCCAATGCCTTAGACAGGGTGAATGCTCCTTATTTTTTTGCTGAGAATCCTATTGAGCTGGAAAGCGCAAATGCGGTTATTTTTCCGGGAGTTGGCAATGCAGGTGCGGCTATGCAGTCACTTCGGGAGATGAATATCGACCGGTGGCTGAAGCAAACTAAAATGCCCGTTCTGGGAATTTGCGTAGGCATGCAGCTTTTCTACGAATCTTCGCCCGAGAGTGATACTGCCGGGTTGGGGATTATTCCCGGTGCTCTTCAAAAATTTGATAATAGGGAGAACAAAGTGCCTCATATGGGCTGGAATAAACTGCATAATTTAGATCCACATCCCATACTCAAAAATCTTAATGGCGATCATTATATGTATTTTGTGCATAGCTATTATGCACCTGTAACGGAGCATAGCATTGCCCGTGGAAATTACATTAACGAGTTCTGCTCGGTTGTAGCCAAAGACAATTTCATCGGAGTTCAGTTCCATCCTGAAAAATCAGGAAAAGCCGGTTCTGTAATTCTTAAAAACTTTCTGGATATCGTTTATCCAGATCGTTGACCGTCTGAATCAAGATTCACAGGATTTTTATCCAACAAAATTCGCGCTATACAATCGCAAAGACTTTGTCATCTAAGTTTCTGCGAACCTCAGCGCCTGACTCTGCGAGCCTCTACGAGAAATTTGTAATTAGTGTGAATCAGGATTTTCAGGATTAAGGGATTAGCAAGATTATTTCACTACCAAAAATCCGCCCTTTCCGCGTTATTCGTGTTCCATTCGTTAGTAATTTTGGGATTATACATCTCCAATCCAGAGACATATCTACTTTATGTTTCTGCGAAAACAGCGCCTGACTTTGCGAGCCTCTGCGAGAAATTTGTAATTAGTGTGAATCAGGATTTTCAGGATTAAGGGATTAGGAGGATTGTTCTTTCGAAGATCCGCCTAATCTGTGTTATCCGAGTTCCATTCGTTAGTTATTATGGAACCATTGCTTTTTATGAAATACCTATTTAAATTTTGACTGAACGATTAGTCAATGAATAAATGTCACCGAGAACTGAAGAGCAGAATAGAGCGATAAGAGAAGAAACCCGGCAGCAAATTATAGATGCCGCTTTCGCATTATTTGCCAGCGATGGTTACGCTAAAACCAGCATTGCAGCGATCGCCAAAAAAGCCGGTATTTCGAAAGGTTTGATCTATCATTACTTCAATAGTAAACAGGAAATTTTAGAAGCTATCTTTGATCAATTAGCTCAAATGGGTGATGAAATCATGAGTTTCCCAGAAGATTTCACTCCCAAAGATAAAATCAGAAAAATTTTGGATGAGACCTTCCGGTTTATCGCAACGCAAAGTGGCCTTGGAAAATTGATGATTGGGCTTGCACTTCAACCCGATGCATTCGCTACAATAAAACCCAAAATTGATGAGATAAATAAAGTTCAGACAGAACTTTTTGCTTCGATTATGGGAGAGTTGGGTTATCCGCAACCAAAGCTGGAAGCTTACGAATTGGGAGCTTTGATGGATGGGATTTTGATGGCTTATGTTGCTATGGGAGATGATTATCCCCTGAAAGAGATCAAACAAAAAGTAATGGAGAAATATGTTGGCAGTTAAAAAAATATTAGCCTCAGTTGTAGTATTGATACTTTTTACAATTTCCGGTTTCGCCCAGAGCGCGATTGAAATCGTGAAAAAAATGGATGAAAAAATGAGGGGAGAATCGCTTGAAGCTGAGATGAGCATGACTATCATCCGCCCGAATTGGGAGCGAACTGTTTCGATGAAATCCTGGAGCCGGAATACGGAATACTCTCTGATTTTAATTACCGCTCCAGCTCGTGATGAAGGCACGGCTTTCCTGAAGCGCGGGAATGAAATTTGGAACTGGGTTCCTAATGTGGGGCGAACAATAAAAATGCCGCCGTCGATGATGATGCAATCGTGGATGGGCTCCGATTTCACCAATGATGATTTGGTGCGGGAGTCTTCCGTAGTTACAGATTACGAACATGAATTAGCCGGAGACAGCACCATAGAGGGTTACGATACCCATCAGATTGAATTAATACCAAAACCGGATGCTCCTGTAGTGTGGGGCAAGGTTATTCTCTGGATAGAAAAAGAGGAATTCATGCAGCTCAGAGCTGAGTTTTATGATGAAGACGATTTCCTGATAAATATTATGGAAGCTTCAGACGTGCAAGAATTTGATGGAAGAATGATTCCGGCAAAACTGGAAATGATTCCCAACGACAAAGAAGGCCACAAAACCGTGATGGAATATAAATCGATGAATTTCAATGAAGGTATTCCGGAAAGTTTTTTCTCGGTTCAAAATATGAGACGGGTACGGTAGAAATTAAAAATTAAATTTTGAATTTTAAATTATGCCTTCAAACCCACTGATAACTGTTTACTGCTAACTGAAAATGCTTTATCTAAAACTTGCCTGGCGGAATATTTGGCGTAATAAACGTCGTACTTTGATTACAATGGCATCGGTGGTGATGGCTGTGTTGTTGGCCTCGGTAATGAGCTCGATGCAGCAGGGGCAATACGATCAGATGATCGATAACACCGTGGGTTCTTTTTCGGGCCATATTCAAATTCAGGCGGAAGGATATTTTGATGAATCTACACTGGATAACAGCTTTGAAAGTGATGCCGAATTACTGCAAAAAGTTCGAAATGTTGATGGTGTGAAGGCTGTGATTCCACGCATCGATTCATATGCGTTGGCAGCCGGAGAAAGCCGCAGCCGTGCTACAATGGTGGTTGGCATTGATGTGGAAGCCGAAAAATTACTGAGCGAGCCGGATCAAAAAATTGTAGCAGGCGAGTATTTCTCATCCAATTCTGATAATGGAGTCTTAATTGCTCAGGGACTGGCAAAATTTTTGGGAGTTGCCGAAGGGGACACGCTGGTTTTACTTGGTCAGGGATTTCGGGGAATGAGCGCAAATGGAGCTTTTCCAATCAAAGGCGTAATGAAATTTGGTATTCCTGATATGAATAACTCGATGGTTTATATGCCTCTGGAAACCGCCCAAGAACTTTATGGCGCTTACAACAGGCTTACTGCCGGAGTTGTGCTCGTTGAAAATCCCAAAAAAGTACATGAGGTTGCCAATGCTATTTCAGGAGAATTGCGGGATGATTTAGCAGTACTTGAATGGCAAACTCTGATGCCGAATTTGGTGCAGGCTATTGAAGCTGACTCTGGAAGCAGCTTCATCTTCATGTTGGTGCTATACATGGTGGTGGGATTTGGGATTCTCGGCACTATTTTGATGATGACAGCCGAACGCAGTTACGAATTCGGAGTGATGATCGCCATCGGTACAGCACGGCTTCGCATGTCGGCAATGCTGATTCTCGAAATGATTTTCATCACTCTGATGGGAACTCTTGTTGGAATAATTGCCAGCCTTCCCGTGATTTGGTATTTCAATGTGAATCCACTCGAGTTTACAGGCCAAGCCGCACTGGCTATAGAAGAATTTGGGATGGAGCCTTTTGTCCGTTTTTCCACAGATCCATCCATCCTGATTACACAAGCCATAATTGTGCTGATTGTAACGCTGCTCATAAGCTTGTACCCGGTAATTCATATGAAGAAACTTGAACCTGTAAAAGCGATGAGGGCTTGATATGAATCTTTGGCCGGTAATAAAATTGAGCTGGAAAAACGTGTGGAGAAATCCGGTGAGAAGCGGAGTGGTGATAATTTCGGTAATCTTAGGAACCTGGGCCGGTGTTTTTTCTTCTGCTTTCATGAATGGCTTGAGCCTTCAGTACATAAAAAATGAACTGGAGAATTATACCGCTCACATTCAAATTCATCATGCCGGTTATAACGAAGAAAATCTCCCGTCCTACTATATTCCATCTGCTGATTCAATAATTGAGGATTTAAGAAGCAAATCCTTTGTCCAAAACGTGACGGCTCGGAGTCTGGCTCAGGGACTGGCATCCAGCGCTACAAATACATTTGGAGTAACCGTAAACGGAGTTGATCTGGAAACGGATTCTACGGTTTCCTCCATTTATTCCTACTTAGTGGAAGGGGATTTATTTGATGAATCTACCCGAAATCCGGTTCTGATTGGACAAAAATTAGCCGATCGATTAAATATAAAATTGCGATCCCGAATGGTTCTCAATTTTCAGGATGTGGATGGAAATATTACCGCTGCTGCATTTCGGGTTGCCGGAATTTTTAATTCCCCGAACGCGAATTTTGATGAAAGCAATGTCTTTGTTCCGGCTGAAGATCTGAATCAACTAATGGACAGAGAAAATCTGGTGCATGAAATAGCCCTTCTTGTGGACGACTTCAAACAAGCAGATGCATACGCCGAACAAATCCGCCAAAATGAAAATCTGGAAGTTCGAAGCTGGGGTGATATTTCTCCTGCCTTACGCTACACCGATTCCATGCTGGATTTCACCCTCTACATCTTTATGATCATAATTATAATCGCCCTGACTTTTGGAATAGTGAACACCATGCTAATGGCGGTAATGGAGAGAACCCAGGAATTGGGAATGCTGATGGCAATCGGGGTGAATAAGCCACGTACATTTTCCATGATTATGTTTGAAACGCTGTTCCTGACATTAGTCGGAGTTCCGGCAGGTTTATTTCTAAGCTGGGCAACAATAGCCTGGCTGGGAACTGTAGGAATTGATCTCAGCGCATTTTCACAGGGACTGGAAATGTATGGAATCAGCTCAATGGTTCATCCCGAACTATCTCCGGCATATTATGGGAATATCGCGTTGTTAATGCTATTTGCCACACTGTTGGCTGCTATTTATCCATCCATCAAAGCGCTAAAACTCAACCCGGTTCAGGCGATCAGAAAACTATAAAGCCACTAAAAAAGAAAGAAATGGCAATTATCGAAATTCAGGAAATCACAAAAATTTATAACCCGGAGCATGTGCCGGTTCATGCTTTAAACGGGGTAAACATTGAAATTGAAGAAGGAGAATTTACCGCAATTGTAGGGCCGTCAGGTTCAGGAAAAACTACCTTATTGAATGTAATTGGTGGGCTCGACGAACCAACAAGTGGTAAAATTTTCATCAAGGGAACGGACATGTTCTCGCTTAGCGAAAAAAAACTGATAGATTTTCGGCTAAATCATATTGGCTTTGTATTTCAGGCATATAACCTAATTCCGGTTCTTACAGCAAAGGAGAATGTGAATTTTATATTGCAGATGCAGGGTCAGTCAAAATCGACTTATGAAAAGCGAAGCGAAGAGCTGCTTCATATGGTTGGTTTGGATGATAAAATGGATAAACGGCCTTCCGAACTTTCGGGTGGACAGCAACAGCGGGTTGCCGTTGCCCGTGCTTTGGCTTCGAAACCGGATTTTGTTCTTGCCGATGAACCCACCGCAAATCTTGATTCTAAATCCACGGCAAATTTGTTGGATATGATGCTCAGGCTGAACGAAGAAGAACAAACTACTTTCATATTTTCGACGCACGACCAAAGAGTGGTGGAGCGGGCGCGGCGGGTTGTTACTTTAGTGGATGGAAAAGTGGAAACGGATGAGGTGAGAAATTCAAAATTATAGATTATGAATTTTAGATTTCCCATTGGAAAACATTTCAGCCACCTCGCAGCGTCCGAAGGCCCTGCGAGCGTGGCGGGTTACCGAATTCCTTTAGATGAATCCCGATGGCTTCCTACATTGATAATCTGCTTACTGATGCTGTTACTCATCCCTGGATCCGCACCAGCCCAAAATTTCGATGCGGATTTTCGGGGATATCTGAAAGAGCTGGGAAGCCTAAGTCTTAGCAATGATCTTAAAACGGTTCGATATGATAATATTCTGCATCACCGAATCGAGAGCCACTTTGATTTTGGAAAAGGATTTGAATTAAGAGCGGATTTAAGAAACCGGCTGCTTAATGGGTACACCGTGCAAAATACTCCAAATTATGCAGATTTTATTGACCAGGATGCAGGTTATGCAGGTTTGAGCTGGATTTTAATCGACAGTGAGAACACCATTCTACATTCGTCAATGGATCGGCTGCACTTCTCCTATATCAATGGCCCGTGGGAAATTCATGCCGGCCGGCAACGGATAAACTGGGGGAAAACCATGGTGTGGAACCCGAACGATCTGTTCAATGCCTATGCCTTTCTCGATTTTGATTACGAGGAACGTCCCGGTACCGACGCGCTCTACGCCCAGTACAGCTGGAGTTATGCTTCCAGTGTAGAAGCCGGTTATCGCTTTGGAAATTCTTTTGATGAATCCGTCTTGGCAGCAATGTATCGCGGAAATATTGGTGAATACGATATTCAGCTAATTGGGGGAAGCTATTTTGAGCATCTGGCAATTGGAGGAGGATGGAGTGGCTATTTGAAGGGGGCAGGATTTAAAGGAGAACTCACTTACTTCCATCCCCGCAAAGATTTCTTTAATGAAACAGGATATGTTACTTCCACGCTTGGAGGTGATTATATGCTTCCTAACTCGGTTTATTTATCAACGGAATTGCTATACAACGGCGGTCATAATCGGGTTGCAAATCCGGTTGGGGAACTCTTTCAGCCGCCATCTGCGGATGACTTATTTATCGCGAAGACAGGATATTTTTTAAACGCTTCCTTTCCAATTAATCCACTTACAAATATTAGTGGCGGAGTTATGGGCAGTTTTACGAAGAAAATGGTGATTCTGATTCCGCAGATCACCCACTCTATAAGTGATAACCTTGATTTCCTGATTTTGGCTCAGTTGCTGAAAGGCTCCGTCTTTACTGACATCACCGAAACGCCAAATGTGCTTTTCTTTAGACTGAAATGGTCGTATTAGGTAATTTTGAATTATGGATTATGGATTTTGAATGGTTTCTACAACCGCTTATTGGTATTTGTCTGAATCAGGATTTTCAGGATTAAGGGATTAGCAGGATTTTTATCCAATAAAACATATGCTTATCAATCGCAAAGACTATGTCCTTTAAATCTCCGCGAAACTCATTGGCAGGATTATTTCACAAACAAAAAAATCCGCCCCGTCCGTGTTCCACTTGTTAGTTCATATGGGATGATACATCTCCAATCCAGAGACAAAACTACTTATTAATTTCTGCGAAACTCAGCGCCTGACTCTGTGGACCTCTGCGAGAAACCGCAAACCGCAACTCATCTATGGCATTTCAGTGTTAAACTCAGTAGCATTACCGCTCACAAAAAATCAGTTTGTAAAATGAAAGTAATTCCCGCTATTGACCTGCTGAATGGGCAGGCTGTTCGCCTTCATAAAGGTTCGTATGATGAAGTCACCGTTTATAATACTTCGCCAATTGCACAGGCCCGGAAATTTGCAGATGCCGGATTTGATCACATTCATATTGTAGATCTGAATGGAGCGAAAGAAGGCAAATTCGTAAACCTTCCCCATATAAAAGAGATTATTACGGAGCTTGGGATTTCGGTTCAAACCGGGGGTGGAATTCGTTCCTTTGCTGATGTGGAAATGCTGCTGGAATCCGGCCTTTCAAAAGTAATATGCAGCTCAATGGCCTTCAAAAATGAAAAAGACTGGCTGAAATCCCTTCACAAATATCCTGAAGAAATGATTTTAGGGATGGATCTTAAAGACGGTAAAATTGCCTATTCCGGCTGGCTGGAAACCGCGGATGAACCGGTAGAATCATTTTTAACCCGCATGATACAGGAAGACTTGCAGGAAGTTTTATGCACAGATATATCCAAAGACGGCACGTTATCGGGGCCAAATGTGGAGCTTTATAAGAGGCTTAAAGCCCAGTTCCCCGAAATAAAACTAATAGCTTCCGGTGGAGTTTCTTCGGTAGCAGACCTTGAAGAATTAGAATCCGCCAGAATCGATTCCGTGGTAGTTGGTAAAGCTTATTACGAAAACCGTATTTCACTGGCTGAAATGGCGCATTTTAATAAGTGACTGATGGTTAAGAAGTCGGGTTTTTGATCTTGCCCATAAATAAAATCGTATCGCTGTTTTGCTCGCGAATTACAAATATGAAAGGACTATTTACAATCATAGTTCGTATTTCTGGCACAGACGTGGTACCAAGTCCAACAGATGTTACGGCGGCAGCTTCGGTACCAACTTCATCAACAGTAACGAAAGTTTTATGTATTACTTCACTGATAAATAATCTTCCATTCCCGCTAATTCCACTGAAATCTGCTCTATTTTCGATAAAAGCCTGTTCCATACCTATAGATTTTAAGATATCATTCATCTTGACCTCATATTCCATCTCAAATTTCGGCATCCTTAGCTGAGTCTCATCAACAGTTAAATTTTCCACCCATGAGGAAAAATTTTCCTTGCTGAATTCGCTTTCAACAAATTCATCAATAGGTGTTTCAGAATTTTCAGGCATTATAATCGACATACTGTACAAGCTGTCGCCATAGGGTAAGTCAATCATTTGAACATTATCGGAAAAGTAAGTGGCGAAATTATTTTTCTGGTTCATCATATCCACCATAACCTGATCCTTGTTTTCAAGCTTAAATGGAGACTCCCTTGTTTCTTCTTCATCAAATTGATAAGCCCAGTCTCCCTTAAAATAGATGGCATTTATCAGGTACATTATCATGTAATCAGGAATCGGAGTCTTAAGTATTTCATCTATCAAGCCATTGGTATTATCGTTTACCCAGCCATTAATAACATCTTTGGAGTTGGGGTCACTGAAATCCAGCTCCGTAGAATTCGCATTAAAATACTCTTCCAAAGTTGAACTGAACTGTTCCAAAACCGGAAAACCTTCTCTACTCCAAACGGAGTTGGCAATTTCCATTTTAACCTTTGGATCAATAGTGGTTAAAAGTTCCATCAAAGATTTATAGCCTTCGTTGATTTCATCAATATCAAGATCATGAAAAGCCAGTGTTTCTCTCATTTCATCGTAGGTTTTACCTTTGGCTCCATTCATAGTCATTCCCAAAGCCATGGAAACGCTTAGCGGTGAGATGAAAATGTTTTCTTCTTTCTCGGAACTAACAGTCTCTCTAAACAAATTATAGCTGAAGGATTGAGAGGTCTTAACAAGCTTTTTTTCAGCATTAGTTAATTCTCTTGGGAGCTCTCCCTTTTCTTCAGTGCCTGAAATATTAGCTGTGCAACCGGATATAAAAATGGTCAAAAAAGATAATAGTAGGGTAAGTTTCATGATATTCTCCATATTGTTGTATATCAGGAAGTTAAATAATGGATGCAACGATCCAAATTATAAATTATTTTTATACTCAACACTGAGACATTACCAAAGAAGATTTTTATCTTGGGATCTGATTTCTAAAAATGAAATATGCTCGCAAAAAGAATTATTCCTTGTCTCGATATTAAAAATGGCCGCACCGTAAAAGGGGTGAATTTCGAGAATTTACGGGATGCCGGCGACCCGGTGGAGCTTGCTAAAAGATACTGTGATGAAGGCGCCGATGAACTGGTATTTCTTGATATCACGGCGACGCTCGAAAAGCGAAAAACATTGGTTGAGCTTGTCCGACGAATAGCCGAGCAGATAAATATTCCCTTTACTGTTGGTGGGGGAATTCAATCCGTGGATGAAATTGAAGAACTTCTTAAAGCCGGTGCCGATAAAGTTTCCCTGAACAGCAATATCGTCAGAAATCCTGATTTAATAAATCAGGCCTCAGCCGCATTTGGAGCCCAGGCCATTGTAGCTGCCGTTGATGCCAAAAAAACCGGCCACAGCTGGAACGTGTTCGTGAAAGGCGGAACCGAAGATACCGGACTGAATGCCATAGAATGGATGCAGGAAGTGGAGGAAAGAGGAGCCGGCGAAATTTTGCTCACCAGTATGGATCGTGATGGCACCAAAAGCGGATTTGATCTCGACATTCTGAAAGAAGTGCATAAACACATTCACATCCCGGTTATTGCCAGCGGCGGGGCCGGTTCCATTCAGCATTGTATTGATGCCTTGAAATTGGCTAATGCCGATGCTGTACTCGCTGCAAGTATTTTCCATTTTAAGGAAATTTCGATAAGCGATCTGAAGTCAAAAATGGAGCAGGAAGGAATTTCTGTAAGGCCGGTATAAAGTCTGCCTTTCCTTAATCTACCCATCAGGCTTTTTTCCCGGAAATCCCTCATTTATCCCGGGAAAAAGAAAAAACACAGAAGAATTAGAAAAAATATTAAAATATTTTTCTGAAGTTAATAAGGCTATTTTTAAAATTTACATTATTTATTTAAGTGATGGATTTATTTTGATGTAAGCGCTTTTCTGGCGGGCACAAATAGATTATAGAGGTCAAAAGGGTGAAAATTCACTCATTTTTGCTAAAAATGTAGTTTTAATTGCTCAATTTGAAGGTTTTTATGAGCGGTGGCGCAGTTGACAAGTTCTAAAAATTTGTGCTTTTTGTGCCTTCAGGACAGTCTAATCTATGGAGCGAAGGATACTATGAGCCAAACTAATTTAAGTTATTGTGGGGAAGAAAAATCAGCTTGTGGTGTTGGTTTTATTGCAAGCCGAAAAGGGTTGTATGCCAATGAACATCTGCTAAGTGGATTGCATGCGCTGAAATGTGTTGAGCATCGCGGGGCTTGTGGTGCTGATGGCGTAACCGGAGATGGTTCGGGGATTATGACGGATATTCCTTTTAATATGTTTGGCTATGAAAGAGATACCGTTGCTATCGCAACACTGTTTATCACGAAAGACAGGGTTAAGCAAAGCCGCAGCCTGAATATTTTTGAAAAGTCTTTTGAGTTTTTAGGATTGAAAATCCTCAAGTACCGAGACGTTCCCGTAAATCCTGAAGTACTTGGAAAAGTGGCTCTCGAAACGTTGCCGGTTATCAAACATGTGGTTATTGAACGCCCGGCACGCAGCCGTACCGATCTCGCTTTCGATAAACTGCTTTATCAGGCAAAGCAGCTAACAATGTCCAAATTATATTCTAATGATTTAGTTGGCAGCCTGTTTTTCACTTCACTTTCCGCAAAAACGATTGTCTATAAAGGATTGTGCAAAGCGGAGGCACTGGCAGATTTTTATCCTGATCTTAGAAATCCAGATTACAAAACACGCTTTACTCTTTTTCATCGCCGATTTAGCACCAATACCCGGACATCCTGGGATAAAGTGCAGCCTTTCCGCTTGATTGGCCATAATGGTGAAATTAATACGATTGCCGGGAATCGCTCGTGGGCGAAATCCCGCGAAAAAATGATCGGGGCCGAGAAGTATGAATTACTCACCAGAAAAGGTATAAGTGATTCAGGTAGTTTGAATGAATTGGCGGAAGCTATGCGCTATCGCAGCGGAGTGCCAAATGTCGAGGATATTTTAGCGCTGATGATTCCTCCAGCTATTGAAAATAACGATTTTTACAGGTTCTGGAGCCGTGCGGTTGAACCCTGGGATGGGCCGGCTTTTATCTCTTATGCGAACGGCTATACCATCGGTGCGCGTCTCGACAGAAATGGATTTCGTCCGGCACGATGGGCGCGTACACCAGATCATTTCTACCTTTCTTCTGAAGCCGGTACGTTCGAGGTGGATGAAAAAGACATTGACGCAAAAGGTACTTTATTCGCAGGCAGGGGAGTAACGCTGGATTTAAGCAGCGGGGAAGTTCATTTTCGTGACCCAAGTTTTTCCCGCGAAAACCATGATGCCACTTTTGATGCCCGATTAACTCCCATCCCCGAACAGGAAAATGGAAAAGAGGAATCGCTCCTGCACAAACTTCCGCTTTTCAACTATACGGATGAGGAATTGAAAAAGGTGATTTATCCGATTGCGGAAACAGGAAAAGAACCGGTAGGATCGATGGGAGATACCGCAAGGCTGGCTGTGCTTTCTACAGAACCGCGATCTTTCTTCGATTTTTTCTACCAGAATTTCTCACAGGTTACAAATCCACCGCTCGACTATATTCGCGAAAGAGTGGTAACAGACCTGCATGTTCATCTCGGAAAGAAGCCCAATATTTTTGAACCCAAAGAACTGATTCCTCCGGCTCCGGCCTATGATCTGAAAAGTCCTTTTTTGAGTCTTGCGCAGATGGTTTATTTGCGGTCGCTCGTGGGCACAAGTACACCTGAAGACCGGGTTATTCCCACAGAACTCTCTATGACATTTAAACGCACACACGGCGTAATTGGCTTCAAAGCCCGCATCAAAGAACTGGCAGATTCAGCTGTTGTTGCAGCAAAAAAAGGGCACAGTATAATTGTTCTTTCCGACCGGGAAGCAAGTTATGAATACCCGGCAATCCCTACACTTTTAGCGTTGCGAAGCGTGGTTAACACTTTGAATGAGCAAGGATTACGGCTCAATGTTTCTGTTGTGGTAGATTCAGGTGAAGTTAAAAATACCCATCATGGCGCGGCCCTTATTGGATTTGGTGCACATGCGGTTTGTCCATATCTGGCGCTTGATATTGCGAGGAATGATGACACCCGTTTACTCAAAGATCTGGATGCGGACACAAAAGAACGCAACGTGCTAACCGCATTCGAAAACGGACTGTTGAAGATTATGTCGAAATGTGGAATTTCGGTAGTTCGGAGTTATCAAAGCGCAAAATTATATTCTGCCATCGGCTTGGATAAACAAGTAATTGAAGACTTTTTCCCGAGGATTCAGAGCCCCATTGGTGGATTAACGCTTGACCAGATTGGCGAACAGGTATTGAATTTAACTCAGCATCTTCAAGATGAAGATTTGAGCGAATTCAAACCATTGAAAACCTACCAATACAAAGAGCACGCCCGTGGGAAAATGGGAGAAAAGCACTCCATGACCAACAGTCGCTCTAAAGTAATTCATGAATTGGTTCGGGATAAGAAACTGGATCTCACGGACATGAAATTGTTTGATGAATATTTGAAATTGGGTGGAGATGATGAACCGGTTGCTTTGCGTCATTTACTGGATACCAGGAAATCAGAAAAACTGCAAAAGCTGGATTCGGTAAAACCCATTGAGCACATTTTGTCAAAATTTGGTTCCGGGGCGATGTCCTTTGGTGCAATCAGCGCAGAAGCACAGCGCGATATTTTTCTTGCGATGAAAGAAATTGGCGGGCGAAGTAACAGTGGTGAAGGTGGGGAAAATCCATACTACTATTCGGAAGGAGTTTCGGCATCCGTTAAACAAATTGCATCGGGGCGTTTTGGCGTAACTGCCGAGTATTTAATTGCCGGAGATGAGATTCAGATCAAAGTTTGTCAGGGAGCTAAACCGGGAGAAGGCGGGCAGCTTATGGGCATAAAAGTGGATGAACATATTGCGAAAGCACGTTACGCAAATCCGGGTTTTGATCTCATTTCTCCGCCGCCTTTGCATGACATCTACAGTATTGAAGATCTCAAGCAGCTGATTCACGACCTCAAACAACTTCACCCCAAAGGAAGGGTAAGTGTTAAATTAGTTTCGGGGGTGAATATTGGAACCATTGCAGTCGGTGTTGCTAAAGCCGGAGCTGATACCATTCAGGTTTCGGGTGGAGAAGGAGGAACCGGAGCAGCTTCACTAAGCTCGATGAAGCACGCGGGATTGCCTTGGGAAATTGGATTGCTGGAAGTGCATCAATCTTTGGTAGAAAATGATTTACGGAATCATATTTTGCTAAGAACCGATGGCGGAATCTCATCAGGGAAAGATGTGGTACTTGCTGCAATATTGGGAGCCGAAGAATTCGATTTTGGGAAATTATTGCTGATTGCCGAAGGCTGTGTAATGGCCCGTATCTGCGAGAAAAATACCTGTCCGACTGGTATCGCTACTCACGATCCTAAATTCAAAGCGAAATACAAAGGCCATAAAGATCATGTTGTAGATACTTTGAAATATCTTGCGGAAGATGTTCGAAGAGAGCTGGCAAAAATCGGAGTGTCTTCTTTGGATGAGCTTATAGGTCAAACGCAATTTCTGGAAGTGAATGCCAAACATGCCGATTTGATCAAAGAGAAAAATTTTGACCTTAGTTACTTTTTGAATGCTCCATCATACCAAAAAAAGAAAGCACTCCCAGGATTGTCTGATGCTGTAAGTCAGATGAATGGCACTTTACTATCAGAATTGGAAGATGCGATTGAGAAGAATCTGGATATTTCGAAAGAATACTCCATCAGAAATACCGACCGTTCAGCGCTGGCTACTTTATTTGGTGAACTTGCCCGAAAGATGAATAAACAGCGCCTGAAAGAAATCACTGAAGGTAAAGAGTTTGTAAATCCATACTCGAAAACCATTTCCCTGACTTTTCGTGGAAGTGCCGGACAAAGTTTTGGGGTATTTCAGACAAGTGGTGTAAATGTTCGTTTGATTGGAGAAGCAAATGACTCTGTATGTAAATCAATGTCTGGTGGAAAGACGGTAATCGTCCCACCAGAAACAGCAAAATATAATTCAGGCGATAATGCCATTATCGGAAACTGTGCTTTATACGGAGCCACCAATGGAGTCTTTTATGTATACGGTCAGGCTGGTGATAGATTTGGTGTTAGAAATAGCGGCGCTACGGCTGTTGTAGAAGGAACCGGATTACATGCCTGTGAGTACATGACCAACGGCACGGTGGTGATTTTAGGAGGAACATCCAATAATATTGGTGCAGGAATGACTGGCGGAGAGCTGTTTCTGTTTGAAGATCCTGGCACCAAAACCAATAATGAATACATCGGAAAAGTAAGCTTAAGCAAGCAAGACGAAGAAAATCTGAAGAGCATTCTTCAGGATTATTTCGATGAAACTAAATCTGCCAAAGCCGGATATATGCTAAGCGACTGGGAAAAGGCTAAAAATCAGGTGATGAAATATATACCTGTCTCGATGATAGATGAGGGTAAAAAGGAAATAACAATCACTGTTCAGAAGTAGTAAATAAAAGAGAGAGATTTGCTCCGCTAATGAACTATATGATTTTTTAATTCATTTCTTTTATCAGAAGAGTAAATACAAAACGGGAGAGCTTTACCTATTCGATAAGGCCTTTTTTTCTTGATAAGAAGCTGAAAGAAGAGGCCGGAATAAATTAGCAATCGGTTCATCTAAACAGTACCAACTGGTGCCGTAATCTCCCAAAAAAAAGAGGAAGATATGGCAGATTCAAAAACCATAAAACAAGCATACGAGAGAAATCGAAAAGCTATAAACTTGAGGCCGAGCTTAGGAAAGGGAAGCGCCGTCACAAAAGTTCGGCTAAGCAATGGAACCACGTGTGAAGTGGAGCACAAGCATTGGAAGTTTAAAGTGGACATTGGGACTTCAGAAGGCGGTAATGATGCCGGTCCCGGCCCTGGAATTTTAGAGCGTGGTGCTTTGGGCAGTTGTCTCGCAATTGCTTATTCGCAACAGGCCGCAGTTAGGAATGTACCTATCGAAAGCATTGAAGTTGATGTGGAATCCGATATGGATGCGAGTGGAATGTTCGGGATTTCCAGCAATCCTCCGGGATTTAAAGAAATGAGGTACAAAGTATATATCCAAAGTTCTGCGAGCGAAGAAGACGTACAGGAGTTAATAGATTGGGCTGATGAGCACAGCCCGGTACTTGACGACTTCAAACGAGCTATTCCGGTGAAGAGGGAAGTCTATATCAATGAAGGACAGGAAGCGGAATAAAATCGAAACCAAAAGAGGATCAAGACAATGGAAGCGCAATTACAGAGAAGAGTACAAAGATATGGTTGGGATAAAGCCGCGGATTATTATGAAGAATCGTGGAAAGAGCAACTGAAACCAGCACAAGAAAAGCTTTTAGAGATGACTGATTTACAACCCGGAGAGAAAGTAATAGAAATTGCCTGTGGAACGGGTTTGGTTACATTTCAGGCGGCGGAAGCAGTTGAACCTGATGGGGAAATTGTGGCGACCGATATTTCGGAAAGCATGATAGAAATTGCAGAATCAAGAGCTGAAGATCATAGTATAAAGAACGTAAGTTTCGAAAGAATGGGAGCCGAAGATCTCAGTTTAGATGATGAATCTTTTGATGTAGCTATTTGTAGCCTTGGTTTGATGTATGTGCCCGAACCGTTGCAGTCACTAAAGGAAATGTATCGTGTATTGAAGCCCGGTGGCAGAGCGGTTGTGGCTATTTGGGGAGAACGAAAAAAATGCGGCTGGGCGGAACTTTTCCCAATTGTGGACAAAAGAGTAGCCTCCGATGTTTGTCCGCTTTTCTTTCAGCAGGGAACGGGAAATACACTTGAGCATTCTTTTGAACAAGCAGGATTCAGCAAGCTAAAGGGGGAGCGATTTTCATCAGATCTTCATTACCCCAACCCCGAAATATCCGTGATGGCTGCTTTTTCCGGTGGGCCTGTAGCACTTGCCTACCGTAAGTTTGATGATGAGACCAAAGAAGAAGCACATCAAGAATATCTTGAGTCTATCTCTGAGTATAAAAACGGGAATGGTTTTGATATCCCTGGTGAATTCGTTGTTGGAATTGGTTACAAATAAAGGCTGCGGGATTTGTGGAGCCTAATTTTTTTTTCCTACAAAAATCCCTTTCTTACAGTAGCAGAATTAAATAAACTTCTTTTCTAAAGCTGGTTTTCAGGAGTCGGTATTTTGCTTCCACCGATCCTTAGATAAACCTACACAGTCAGAATTTCCAAAACCTTCGAAAAAAAAGAGCTTGTTTGCATTTCGATTACGTATGCACTCTTAAGTAATTGAATAAATAAAATTATAACCAATTTTTTAAATATGAAGTTTAAGGATACAAGAAAACATCAACCCAAAAAATTACTTATCGCCGCATTAGCGATATTTTTTTTGGCAGCAGGATCTGTACAGGCATTAGCTCAACGTGGAAGTTTGAGTTTAGATGGCGACGGAGATTATGCTACTACCGCCCATGAGGCTGCTCTGGATATCTCTGGAGAATCGATCTCACTTGAAGCTTGGGTAAAACACGATGGTAACAGCGAAACCGATGCATTTATCATCAACAAAGCTACCACCAGTTATGGATATCGGCTTTCGCTTGTGGGTGAAGGCGACGAAACATATCTGGAGTTTTCAATCGGCGACGTTGATAGCCGGGGATCTACCGTTACTTCGAAGAATGGCGCACCTGCTCATAGATGGACGCATATTGCCGGAACCTATGATGGCCAGTTTATAAAGATTTATATAAATGGTGTATTAGATAATACCAAGCAACTAAGTAGAACTATTAACTCCAATTCATACAGTTTGAATATTGGCTCTAATGCGTCAACCACCGCTAACTTTTTTAGTGGTCAGTTAGATGAAATTCGTATTTGGAACAGCAGCCGCACAGCTTCCGAAATAGCCGGTAATTATCTTGAAGAATTAAATGGCAGTGAAAGCGGTTTAGCGGCCTATTATACCTTTAGTGGTGCCACCTCAGCTGATGGTGCGGGATCAAATGATCTTTCAATTGTTGGTGATAACGCCATGATTGCAACGCCGGGAGCAGTTCCTGTTTCACCGGATTTATACGCTGATAATGAGAATGATCAGGCAGCACTTGTATGGGATGAACGGCTGGGATCGAATTCAGAGAACAAAGCCTCATCCTATAAAATTTATCGCTCAACCCAAGCAGATGGCAGCGATCGCCAAGAATTGGCCACAATTGATGGTGAAACTACATCTTATACGGATACAGGTGCTGATAATAACCAGACTTATTTTTATGAAGTTACAAGTTTAAACGCTTCTGGTGACGAAAGTGATTACTCTCATATGGTTTCAGCAAGCCCGTATTCAGTTAGAGGAGGAGGGAGTCTTCATCTTAGTAAAAATGCATACGGTGTACTCTCTCATCGCCCTTCTCTGGATATTATGGAAACGGATTTAACCATACAGGCCTGGGTAAAGCATGACGGGAACAGTGATGAAGATGCCGTCATTGTTGCCAAGGGAACTAACAGTTATGGTTACCTATTAAGATTTGATGGTGAAGGCCAGGCACCATCTCTTGCTTTTGCAATAGGAGATGTAGATGCAAACGGATCAACAATAGTTTCAAACTCAAGTATTCCAGCAAATCAATGGACTCATGTTGCCGGAACCTATGACGGAAGTGATCTGAAAGTTTATATCAATGGGCACCTCGATAACAATAAGCTGGTAAGCAGAGCAATTAACACTAACGAACTTGATGTGTATTTCGGAACGGACCCTGCTGCTTCTAATTACTTCTACAGTGGCCATATTGATGAATTGGGCATTTGGAGCATTGCTTTAGAACGAGATTATATTGAAGACCATTTTAATCAAAAGCTTGTTGGAAATGAGGATGGGTTAGAATTGTATTATCAGTTTGATGATGTAGCCAGCTCTATAATTCGCAGTTCAAATACCTTTCATACTGATTTGGAATTAGAAGTGATAGATGGTTCTGCTTCAATTTCAGCTCCAGGTGCATTTCCAATTGCACCTTATAATTATGCGCTCGGAGAAGAATCAAGTGCAGCTATTAGTTATGTAGATCGGGAAATGAATGATCCTGATCAGCATAAGATATACAGATCAACTTCTCCCGATGGTAGCGACCGAGCAGAGATAGCAACAATTGCTCAGGGAACCAACTCCTATACTGACACCGATGCAGAGGCGGAAAATTCCTATTTTTATGAATCCACTGCCATCAATGCAAAAGGCCAGGAAAGCGATTATAGTCATTTGGATGTAGCCCTTGTTTCAGGCTTCAAAGCTGGAAATTCATTGATACTGGATGGCAATAATGATTATGTGCGCATTGATGATCGGAATACATTGGACGGAGACAAACAGTTATATGTTAATTTCAAGGAAACAATATCTGTAGAAGCGTGGATTAAGCATGATGGGAGCAGTGACGAGGATGCAGTTATTCTTCAGAAAGGTACGTTCAGCTATGGATATCTTTTACGCTTAGAAGGTGCTGGAAATGAAGTTCAAGCTTCCTTTAGCATTGGAGATATTGATGCCAACGGATCAACCATAACTTCAAACACAAACATTCGGGCTAACCAGTGGACGCATGTGGCGGGTACCTACGATGGTACTGATCTGAAAATCTATGTAAATGGAGAGTTGGATGCTACCAAGAATGAAAGCCGCAGTGTTAATACGAATGATAATAAAGTTGTAATCGGAGCTCCAAACGCTTTAGATGGCAATTTCTACAGTGGTGAACTCGATGAAATCCGTATATGGAATGCAGCCCGAACAGATTCCGAAATTACAGATAATTTTTACAGCAAGATGAATGGAGATCATGAAGATTTAATCGCCTATTTCAGGTTTGATGAATCCAAGGATTCTGAAATCACATATAGCTCGGCAACAGAAGCAATGAGTGGTGATTTATTTGGAGATGCTAACTTTACGAACTCAAACGCGCTGAGCAGTCAGCCGGTGCTTACAAATCCAATTCAGGAAATTATGCTTGATGAAGATTTCGGAACATTTACCGTGGCAGATTTAGATACTGTATTTCAGGATGATGATAATCCGGAGTTAACATATTCCATCATTGTGCCATGCCATATTGTGGAGGCTGAAATACAGGACGATACCAGTCTGGTATTTACATCCCTCAATAATATATTCGGCTCTGATACACTTACTGTTCAGGCATCGGATGGAGCATCTAATGTTCAACAAACATTTATTGTAAATGTAAAGTCGGTGAATGATGTGCCAGAGTTGGCTGGATTTGAAAACGTCATTCAGGTTCCGATCAAAGGTGAATATGCAGCGGATATGTTCGCCCGAACAGCCGATGTAGAATCTGCTGATTCAGCACTTACTTTCAATTTTGCTGTGGATACTTCCGGCATAAGTATAGATTATGACGGTCAAACTCTTACTCTTACACCAAATGGAGAATTTGACGGATCTGCAACTTTAGATATTGAAGTAACGGATGAGCACGGAGGGTCTAAATCTATCTCTGTTGGCATAGAAATGGTAACCGGAACTGATATAGTGAACGAAACTGATGTTCCAGAGAAATATAATCTCGCCAATAATTATCCCAACCCATTCAACCCCCAAACATTGATAAAATATGCTTTACCAGAAGCTGCGGATGTTCGCCTCACGGTTTTCAATGCTCTTGGGCAAAAAGTAGCAGAGTTGGTGAATGGCAGAAAAACAGCAGGTAATTACACTGCAGTATTCGACGCTGAGAACCTGCCAAGCGGCATGTATATCTATCGCCTGCAAGCAGGAACATTTCAACAAGTTCAAAAGATGATGCTTATAAAATAAATAGTTCGGAAAAATAATTTTCCGCAAAAAGCGTCTGTCTAATCAAGGCAGGCGCTTTTTTTTTGGAAATTATAAATAGGAGTTGTTGGTACTATTTTCGTGTACGGGGATCGTCGCCTTCATTAACATAATTAATAACCCACGGCCCCACCGAAGTAAGCTGAATCACAGTCTCACCCTGGGCGATAGCGAAATGAACCATTTCGCGCGGCATAGAAGTATAGCTTCCGGCATTCATGGATTGGGTATTATTTTCATCTAATTCCTCACCTGATCCTAACAAAAAAGTGCCTGAAAGCACGGTAACCCGCTCTACATTAGGATGCCAATGCGGAGAAACCTGAAAACCGTCAGGCATTTTGATGCGCATGGTAAAAACACCAGCTTTTGTCGGATCTCCTTCAAGTACAGCATATTCTGAGCCGCTTTCGAGAGAAGCAGGCCCTTTTTGCCACTCGATATCACCTTCCGAAAAAAGTAAATGTCGGTCAGGCCCTTCGTCAGTTATTTCCTGCGCAACAACGAAAGCAGGGGTCAAAAGAATTATTAATATGAGATGTGATGCAATTTGTGATACTCTTGATGTCATTTTTTTCACCTTTATTTTTAGTGGATATTTCCTACAGAATGAAGTAATCCAACTCATTAGCAGGAAGTGTATAATTACAAGTTTTAACAACAACTGAATCCAATGAATTCATCCTTTTCAGATTAATTTTGAACTACACGTTGTATCGCTGGTATAAAATGTTGAACTTCTTCGCCCCAAAAAGCAATCACCTGATCTTTTAATAATGGCTGATATCAAAAACCTAACGCAAAAAGACTTCGAATTTCTTAACGAACTGGAAGAACTGCTTTACGACCGGAAAAAGGAAATGCCTGAAGGTTCTTACACCACATCCATGTACAAAAAAGGTCTGGATAAAATAGCTCAAAAAGTTGGCGAAGAAGCTGTTGAAACGGTCATCGCCTCTAAAAATGAAAAGAATTCCGAGACTGTAGCCGAAGCGGCCGATCTTCTTTTTCACTTGATGCTGCTTTTAGCTGAAAAAGATATTCCCCTGCACAACGTTATCAAAAAACTTCGAAAACGCCACGGAAAAGGAAATCACAAGCATATCGGGGAATAATCGGAATAAAACAGACAGATTTTAATTTATTTCTTACAAGGAAAAAATTTCTGTTGCTCCGGTTTTTTTTGCTTTGAAATTCAGTTCACAATAATTTTTATCAGCTCATCCCTTCTTCGTATCTTTGTTGTTTAAAGTTTGACGCAGAGAAATCCCCTACATGACCAATATTCGAAACTTTTGCATTATTGCCCACATCGACCATGGAAAATCTACCCTGGCCGATCGTTTGTTACAGCTTACCGGTACCATTAGTGAACGAGAAATGCAGGAGCAGGTTCTTGATGATATGGAACTTGAACGCGAGCGTGGCATCACTATAAAAAGTCATGCAATCCGCATCGATTATAAGCGGCCAAACGGGGAGAAATACATTTTTAACCTGATTGATACTCCCGGCCACGTTGACTTTGCCTATGAAGTTTCCCGCGCATTAAAAGCATGTGAAGGCGCTCTTTTGATTGTGGACGCCGCGCAGGGAATCGAAGCCCAAACCATTTCAAATTTATATCAGGCCATTGAGCAGAGCCTGGAGATTATTCCAGTGCTTAATAAAATTGATTTGCCCGGCGCTGATCCTGAAGGAATTGGCCAGCAAATTGTGGATTTAATCGGCTGTGAATACGAAGACATTCTTCACGTTTCCGGAAAAACTGGGGAAGGTGTAGCGGAACTTCTTGAGGCGATTGTGGAGCATGTTCCCGCCCCAAAACAGGAAATAGAGAAGCCGCTCCGGGCTCTGATTTTTGATTCTATTTTTAATACGTATCGCGGTTCTATCGCTTATGTTCGGGTGATGGAGGGTGTGTTAAGGAAAGGTGATTTGTTCCGGTTTATGCAAAATCAGGAAGAATACTATGCGGAAGAAATCGGCTATCTGAAAATGAAAAAAGAGCCGACCCAGGAATTGCGTGCCGGCGAAGTGGGATATGTAATCGGTAGCGTAAAATCTCTTCAGGATGTGAGGGTAGGTGATACCATCACCAAGGTTGATAACCCGGCAACAAACCCAATTCCGGGTTATAAAGAATCGAAGCCGATGGTTTTTAGCGGGATTTTCCCCACTCAAGCCGAAGATTTTGAAGACCTCCGGGCCGCACTTGAGAAACTTCAGTTGAATGACGCTTCACTGAGTTATGAGCCGGAAACTTCAAAGGCTTTAGGGTTTGGATTTCGGGCTGGTTTTCTGGGGCTTCTTCATATGGAAATTGTTCAGGAACGCCTTGATCGTGAATTCGACATGGATATCATCACTACTGTGCCCAACGTACAGTACGAGGTATTGCTGGAAACAGGAAACAGAATAGAAGTGGATAACCCAAGCCAAATGCCGGCTGTTGGTGAGATTGACGCTATTTTTGAGCCCTACATCAAAGCAAGCATCATAACTCCGGCTGATTATATTGGCCCTATAATGAAACTATGCCAGGAGCGGCGAGGAGTTTACATCAATCAGTTATTCATGCAAAATAATCGGGTAGAAATTACGTATGAATTACCGATGGCTGAAGTGGTTTTTGATTTCTACGACAGGCTGAAATCAGGCACTCGTGGATATGCATCTCTCGATTATGAATTTATTGAATATCGAAAAGGAGATCTTGTGCGTTTGGATATCATGCTGAACGGGGAACCGGTTGATGCTCTTTCCAGTATCACCCACCGCGACAAGGCCTATTACCAGGGACGAAAAGTTTGTGCAAAATTAAAGGAACTTATTCCTCAACAACAGTTTGAAGTAGCTGTTCAGGCTTCGATAGGAAGCCGCATTATTGCAAGGGATACAGTTCGGGCTTTAAGAAAGGATGTAACCGCCAAATGTTATGGTGGTGACATCAGCCGGAAACGTAAGCTCCTGGAAAAACAAAAGGAAGGTAAAAAACGAATGAAACAGGTTGGTACGGTCGAAATTCCACAAGAAGCATTTTTGGCTGTATTATCCATGGATGATGACGATTAATAATTATGAAACACACCAAACGAATTTTTTTCTTTTTTATATTGATGGTTATGCTATCTACAACAGCACATGCGCAATTTGAGGAAACGGTTATAAAAAAAGTAGACCGGGATGACCGGGCTGCTTACCAAAGCCGCTTCGCAAATATCAAATGGACTGGACAAGGCTTTAACTTCAATCAGTTAGACCGGACTCCATCCATCGAAATTCGCGCAAATTTACAGAGCGTATTTGGAGATCCTACACAAACCGTAGAAGACATCATTGAAAAAGATGGCTATTTGCGCGACGGTAAATCAATTCAGTTTGAATATTGGTTTATAATTGACGGGGAAATCCCAATGATGGTTTTAGATTTGGAAGGGCCATTCGAGAATGGTTTGGTTTATGTTGGTGCAAGTCAATACATCGACTTAATGCCACAGGTGAAACGTACGCTTACGAAACAGTTAGGGGATGCATCACCAAAAGAATATACAGACTACTTTTTTTCACCGGAAAGGCAACAATGGTACAAAGTTTCTTATAGTGCCGGCGCTTATACAAAAGAGGAAATAAAACAGCCTCCTCATATCACACTTAAATAAAAACAGATTTGGAAGAAAATAATTCGGGTGAGCAAAAAAGCTCATATTGGAAAAGAAGGAAGGACAAAAAAGAAGAAGAAAACAGAAAAGCAAAATCATGGATTCGAGAGTGGCTCGATGCCATCGTTTTTGCGTTTATAGCTGCGGCAATTCTTCGGGCTTTCCTGTTTGGGTCGTACAAAATTCCTACTCCTTCTATGGAAAGAACACTGATGACGGGTGACTTACTTATTGTTTCTAACATTACTTACGGTCCGAGAACACCCATGGGACTTTGCGTTCCCTTTGTACAGGGGATGTGCCTTCCCGGCGTAAAACTACCATCCACTCGTCTTCCCGGCTTCAGAAATATAGAACGAAACGACATCTTTGTTTTTAATGTGCCTTATGAAGTGAAACCCGTTTCTCAGAAAACGAATTACATTAAAAGAGCAGTAGCCATTCCAGGCGATACCATTTCCATCAAAAATAAAATTCTTTATATAGATGGCGAGAGGGAGGAGAATCACGAGGGGTTGCAGCGTTTTTACGTCGTGAAGATGCAGAACCGTGTCCGTCTTAGTAATGCAAAAATGGAAACCGTAGGTGGGCAGCTAATTGGTTATTCCGCAGAAAATACTTACATCGTAAACATGAGTGAAGATGTAGCTGGAACCGTTCAAAGCTGGGCTGAAGTTGATACCATGTACTTGAATGTAACACCTGAAGGCACCACAGAGCGCGGTTTTATTGATAGTCAGGGTGATTTTTCAAAATCATTTTCAAACCCAGATCAAATGTCCGAATTGGTTGTGCCTTTTGAAGGCCAGGAAATTGAAATTAACAACAACAACTGGTTTATCTACAAGGACATCATTGAGAGATATGAGCGCAACGATATTCGGCGAGAAGGGGGTGTGATTTCCATCAATAGTGAAGAAACCAACAAATACACCATCAAGCAGGATTATTATTTTGCGATGGGTGATAATCGGGATAATAGTCAAGACAGCCGTTTTTGGGGATTTGTACCCGAAGACCACGTCATTGGAAAAGCCGCTATCGTCTGGTTCTCAACCGATAACTGGGTTCCACGATTTGAACGTGTTTTTACGCTGATCGACTAAGAATACAGAATTCTGAATTCTCAATTCAGAATTCTGATCACGCTTTGGCCAGCGATTTTCCTTTGGGGGCCCCTTCTCGAATTGCCAACTGTCCACATCCGGCGTCAATATCATCTCCACGGCTGCGGCGCACGGTAGCGCGCACGTCATTTCGAATAAGCTCTTTCATGAAAGCATCCAGCTTCTCCTCACGGGCACGTTTTAGCTCCACTCCCGCTACATTATTATACATGATGATGTTCACCTTGCTGGGCGCCCATTTCACTATTTTGGCTAAATTTCGAGCGTCTTCTTTTCCATCATTAAAGCCATCAAAAAGCAAATATTCATAAGTAAGAGGCCTTTCCAGTTTCCGATAATAATACTTAACCGCATCCTTCAGGCTCTCCAAATTCATGGAGCTATTAATGGGCATGATTTTATCCCGCTTTTCATCGGTAGGGGCGTGAAGAGAAATCGCCAGGTTGAACTCTTCTTCATCATCGGCGATTTTTTTGATCTGTTTCGTAAGTCCCACCGTGGAAACCGTAAGCCGTTTCGGCGAGAGTTCTACAGAAAGAGGATCCGTAATAATATGAGCCGATTCAACAACCGCTTTATAATTATGAAGCGGTTCACCCATTCCCATATAAACCACATTCGTGATTTTTTTGCCATACTGTTCTTCAGCAATAGCGTTTATATACTGCACCTGATCGGTAATTTCCCCGTGAGATAGGTTTCGAAAAAAACCCATTTTGCCGGTGGCGCAAAAAGCACATCCGAAAACGCAGCCTACCTGAGACGACACACAAACGGTTAATCTTCGCGCAACTCCATCTTCATAAAAATCGGGAATTAACACAGCCTCTATTTTATTATCCTGATCTTCTTCCTGAAGTTTAAACAGGAATTTGATAGTACCGTCACTCGACTCCTGCTTTTGAACCAGTTCAATCCTGTTGATAGTGGCAATTTCATCAAGCTTTGCCCGGAGATCTTTGGATAAGTTCGTCATTTCCTCAAAACTTACTGCACCTTTTTGATACAGCCATTGGAAAATTTGGTCGGTTCGGAATTTCTGAAGTCCGAGCTCTTCACAGAATTGCGCCAAAGCGGTTTTATCGAGTGATTTGAGATCGGTTTTTGGGGTGGTGATTGCTTCTTTCATAGATTAGAAAGATACGGATTAGTAATCCGAATTTCGAGTTTTAGAACTACATAAACATGCAGTTGAATTGAATTTGAATTTGAATATGTTTGGTAAAATTTTAAATAGAATTCATTCTCATGAAAACTCTGATTAACCTAAGTTTGATAACTTTAATGTTGAGTGCAACAGGGTATGCACAGGAAAAGATAAATAAAGACTACAAGCTGATAGAAGAGCAACCGTCAGTTATCCATAGTACTTCAAGCTATTTGCTGAAATCAACAGATTTAATTCTCAGCCCTGCCTTTACGATTGGGGGAACAGAATATCCAAATCCTGAACGGAATTTTGTACCATCGGAAAATTTAAGTTATGCCGGAGATATAAATAATGATGGGTATGATGATTTTTACTATAAGGTTACAACCGGTGATGAAAGTACAGAAGACCTTTCAGACCAAACTACTAAAATGATGATATTTTATGGCTCGGACACCGGCATAACCGAGACAAACAGTCTCTTTCTCGTAGATGATCTTATTTTCCTTACAGATTTAAATGATGATGGATTTACTGATCCAATTAAATATAAGGATGGGGTTTTGTCTGTAGTTATAAATGCTTCTGAAGGTGATTTCGATAATTTAGTGCAAATTGATATTCTGAGCAGCACCAGTGGTTTGCAGTTTCAAACAAACGGAGATTTTGATGGTGACGGTTACAATGATTTTATAGCTTATCGTAATTACTCGCCGGGGGAAGATGATGAAATCTATATGATTTATGGTGCAGAGTCTGTTGAAGATCTAACCATAGAAACACTTGATATTCAGGCAGGTGCTAATGCTTATAAAAGGTTGGCATACAATGATGTTGACGGGGATGGTAATTCAGAGATTGTAAGTATAAGCAGTTTTCAAAGCTCCGTAGATGAGAAAGGAGCCATTTCAGTTTTTCAGCTTACTGAAGGTGAATTGCAGCTATTGGCAAGGGATACCCTTAATACAGAAAAAATATTTAATCAAAACGATGTAACTAACTTTTCCAGTTTAGGCTTAGCCGATCTTAACGGTGATGGAAACATGGAATTACTATTTAATAACTATTACAATCGTAATTTTTTTGTATTTGATTTAAGCGATAACGAAGGAGAGTATTATAGCGACGAAACGTTGCTTGAAATGTATAGCGGTGTAAATGAATTTTCTATTTTGGGTGATTTTAACAATGATGGAAATAAAAATGTACTTATCGCCGGGAATGAACGAGTAGATGTAATCACAGCTGACGAACAACTCGAATTGAATATAGAGCATCTGCCGTTAGAGGAAGGAGACTGGATGAATTTTTTATACAATCCAACTTCAAATATCAATGGCGGTGGAGATGTAAACGGTGATGGCATTGATGATATAGTTATTGAATTTTCAAATGCTGAAAACCGTATTTACGGTTATCGTGTTTATTTTGGTAATAAAGATGGAAACTTCGGGGTCAGGGATGAACTGGTTTACAGCCGGGATGATTATATAAGCGATATTCCCACATCCACTTTTAATGCGGGAGACTTAAATGGAGATGGAATTGATGACTATGGAATTACATATTTGAATGAAGTAGAAGTTTTCTATGGTGGAAATTTTGGAGATAATCCTTCACCTGATGTGTCTATTTCAAGTGAAAGCCGTATTTCTGCTGTTGCTTCTGGTGATTTCAACAACGACGGTTACTCTGATATTGCTCTCAACCACAGGCTGAAGGGCATTGAGATATATTTTGGAGGAGCATCAATGGATGGAAATTCGGACTACACCTTACTATTCGAAGATCAATTTCCTGAGTATGAGAACAATTCAAGTAGTTTTGAGGCCTTAGCAAATGCCGGAGATCTAAATGAGGATGGGATTGATGACTTGATTTTCTCAACGTTTCACATCATGGAAGATTCGTATGTTCTATTTGGAGGTGAAACACTTTCTGTAGAGCCAGACCTTGAAATTCCTTTCTATGCAACTAATTTTATGCCTGTTGGAGATTTTAATAACAATGGCAACGATGAAATTGCGGTAGGAAATGTATTGACAGGTACAGTTAATCTTTATTCAAGTTTTGACGAAGCAGGTGGTGATAATTTCAATATTGATCCTGTGTTAACTATTTCTGAAAAAAGTAATGAAGAGCGGGTAATTGCTTTTTTTGGAATTGGAATGACCGCCGGGGATTTTGACGGTGACGGTAGTCCAGATCTGGTTATTTCACCATATATTCACCGTGATGCATCTGACCCATTGATAGGTGTTGATGCTTTTTACATATATCTCGGTGGCGAAGAGGCTAATTCTGTTGCAGATCATAGCTTTGGTATTGATTTAAACACTTATGCCAACAATGGCTTAAGAAGTACCATCGAGGGTGAATTTAGTACTATGGCTTCCAGCAGTATTGGTGAACTCACAACCGTTCCGGATCAGAATGGCGACGGCGCTGATGAATTATTATTTGCTACACTTCCAGGTAATTTTGGAACTAACGGCTTGACAAATGCCGGCGTTTATTATGGAAATTCTAATATTTCAGAAATGGGTTCTGAGATTAATATTTTACTTGAAGCACCCAATAAACAATTAGGCCTTGGAAGTCACAATAATAATATATACTCCCAAAACAACCATTCAGCAGTTGGTGATTTTGATGATGACGGCAAGAACGATTTAATACTTCTACAGTCTAGCGAGTTCAATTTTATAAAAGATCCTATATACATATATAACTCAGATGAATTTTCTGTAGATAAGGAAAAAGAAATCATTGAAATGAAAGATTTCCGGCTAAATCAAAACTTTCCAAATCCCTTCAACCCAACAACTAAAATCAGCTATAATCTACCAACTTCAGGTGATGTTAAGCTGGAGGTTTTTGACATTACAGGCCGGCTGGTTTCAACATTGATATCTCAAAGCCAAATAGCGGGGAATTACACTTTGAGCTTTGACGCCTCTGCTTTTTCAAGTGGAATTTATATCTATCGGTTAAAGGCATCTGGTTTTGTCCAAACTAGGAAAATGACGCTAATAAAATAATCCATTATTTTCATAGAGCCGGTCGTCTAAAAAACGTCCGGCTTTTTTTGTGAAATTTTTTCCCGTATATACTCAGAAACTAACATGAAGTGGAACACTTACTTCGGATGATTTGTATGAATACTACTACAAGCTTCTAATAAAAATTAAATGGACTAGTATCCTCAATAATTTAATAATGGAAATAAATAATTACTACGATTTATTAGTTGGGAAATTAGAAACATGGTTAGCAACAGCTATTGAAATGTTACCCAATATTGCAGTAGCTCTCCTGATTCTTATTGCCTTCTATGTGCTGGCAAAATACATCAGAAAGTTTACGGGGCAGATATTATCAAGAGTAACAGCTAATAAGACGGTAGTAAACCTGACACAAACTATAATGAATATTATAGTGCTTGGCATTGGCCTGTTTGTTGCTTTAAGTGTGTTGAATTTAGATGGAACAGTAACAAGCCTTTTAGCTGGTGCCGGTATTATTGGTTTGGCTTTAGGTTTTGCTTTCCAAGATATAGCTGCGAATTTTATCTCGGGGATCTTGCTTTCTATCCGCCATCCATTCGGGATTGGTGATATCATTGAAACCAATGATTATTTCGGAACAGTTCAGAAGTTGAATCTGAGGAATACCATTATTTTAACGCCTCAGGGACAGATTATCTACATACCTAATAAAGCTGTGTATGAAAATCCCTTCACCAATTTCACAAAAAACAGCGAGCGCAGAATAGACCTGGCCTGTGGGATTTCGTATGGTGATGATCTGGAAAAAGTACGTGAAGTCACCATAAAAGCTGTTTCAGATATTCCATATAGAGACCAAAAGCGTGACGTTGAGTTTTTCTATAACGAATTTGGCGACAGTTCGATAAATTTCTTGGTTCGGTTTTGGGTAGATTTCAAAGTCCACAAAGACTTCTGGACTCCTCAAAGTGAGGCAATCATAGCCATCAAAAAGGCTTTTGACGAAAATGACATCATGATTCCATTCCCAATCAGGACTCTGGATTTCGGCATTCGTGGTGGAGAAAAGCTGGATTCTATGATTAAGGATGGGAATTCACTATCCCCCAAAAAAGAAGCTTAGAATCTTGAATTAACCACGTTGTTATAAATAGAACCGAAATTAAATTCAAAGCCAACCGAACCGCCGTAGGTGTACGATGTGGGCTGCTGCCTCAGGTTCAGCAGACGTTCTTCTTCTGAAATATCGCCCGCCGGCAAACTTATTTGATCATTGATAAGGGAATATCTGGCCGAAAAGAACATTGATAAGCCGCGGGTAATTTTCATATTGAATTGGAGGCCGAAGTTTACACGGTTTTTGCTGAGATCGTGCATGTACATTCCCGCATCAAGCCAGCCATACACACCGCCCCAGGGTTGAGTGAAATCGGCCCGAACATTCAGCTCCTGTCGCCATAGAAACTCCTCTTCCTTGTCGTAAATGGTCGGTTCAGTATAATTATAGTGGGAGCCAAGAACTCCGTATCGGAAGGTGATTTCACGTCGTGTATATTCTCGGTATGGAAACACGCTGTACTCAATAGAAGGAGTTGCGCCCACACTTAAATCTATGTTATTTTGAGTGGAAGAGCGCACCCGCTGATAGGCCCCAACTGTCCAGTGGTCACTCAAGCTTAAAGCCTGAAGGCCAAAGAAATTTTTATTCTCTGTGATGTAAATGTCCTTATTTTCATTACCATCATCATCTATGGAAGTAAAGACTTGGCGGTTATAATTCTGATTATAATTGAAATTTATTTTCCATTTATCAGTGATTCTTCGGGCATCAAAACTGCCATTCATTCGGTTGTATTTTTTTGTCTGTTCACCACTGAAATTAGTGCTCGCCCCAATTTTAAAAACCCAGCTGTTCCAGGGATCTTTGCCATTGCTTTTTTGTGCTGATGAGCGTATTCCGGTAAAACTGAGATTCAAGGAGGAGAGAATGTCCTTGTCGGTCAGGAATGAAACCAATCCAAGTTTTATATATTTCACCAGCCGGTTTCGCATCATTGCATTCGTATCAGATTCCGGGCTGATGAACTTAATCTCTTTAGTTTGATCGTTGAAAATTCCCATCCCCATATAATTGAGCGTATGCTCCCAGCCTCCGCTTCCGGTTTGTTGAAGGGTTACCAAAAGGTGAACCTCCGCATCGGCCTGATCCCGGACGAAGTTTATAAACTGAATTTCTGTGCGTACAAAATTCGCGTTACAACCCCGGCAATCCAGGTAAACGGATATGGTTTCATTGAAATCAGTATCCTGAGAAAGGGAAAGAGAAGGGATAAATAAAATCAGGGCGAAAAATAGTAGAGACTGCTTCATAGAATGTCGATACGCTAAACTTTAAGCGGTCAAAGTTAAAAAATAGATTGGCCAAAAAAGATGAAAAGATTAAAAAAGAATCACCTCATCTGGTAAATCGCTTAAAGTGGCAAATCGTCTTTTGGAAATCATTGGGAGCCGAACCTCCAGTTCTGAAATTATTTCAGGTGTCTCTCTAAATATTCGGTGTAAGTTTTGTAGAGGAGAACATAACTCGGGCCATTATATGCTACACCGTGAGTTCCCGGAGGATAGATTCTCAAATCTGCATCTTTACCGGCATCGGTTAAAGCTTTCACTAACTGCATGGTATTTTGCATGTGCACGTTTTCATCCATAGAGGAATGCGCAATAAACATTTTTCCCTGAAGCTTGGGAGCATGAGTTACTGCGGAGCTTTTCACATATCCTTCCTCATTTTCTTCTAAAAGTCCCATATAGCGTTCCGTATAAATTGTATCATACAACCTCCAATCGGTTACGGGTGCACCAACAATAGCCACCTTGAACACATTTGGATGTGTCAAAATCGAGTAACTGCTAATATATCCACCATAACTGTGGCCACGGATTCCCGCCCGGTCGCCATCAATCCACTCATGTTCACCCGATAAATATTTCACAGTCTCGGCATAGTCATGTGCTTCCCAATGGCCAAGATTTTTATAAACTATTTTCTCGAACTCGCCACCATAACCACCACTTCCGCGGTTGTTAATATTCGCAATTACAAATCCTTGTTGCGCCAGCCACTGAATCCAGCCGCTACTTTCCCAGGAATTATAAACCCCCTGCGCTCCTGGGCCTCCATACACATTTAATAACAGCGGATATTTTTTATTGGGATCAAAATCGATTGGTTTTATGATGTAGCCATCAAGGGGCTGTCCATCGGAGGTTGTGAAGCTGAACAACTCGCGCGGGGCATAAACATGATCCTCAATATATTCCCAGACTGAAGCATTGTCTTCAAGCTTTTTCAGCATTTCACCTTCTGTAGACCATAACTCAGTTTGTCGTGGAGTATCGATACTGGAATACCGGTCGATATAATAAGCGCCATTTTCACCCATAGAAATGGAATGGGTTCCGGATTCGGTAGTCAGCTTTTTCTTGCCTGAGCCGTCAAAATTAATCGAGTACAAATGACGTTCTAATGCGCTTTCTTCGGTTGAAGAGTAATAAACCGTCTCTGTATCGGAGTTGATGGCATAAATATTATCAACCTCCCAGTTTCCATTGGTTACCTGATTCACAACTGAACCCGAATAATCATATCGATACATATGATTGAAGCCATCCCGCTCCGAAATCCAGAAAAATTCCTGCTGGTCTTTCGGGAAAAAGAAGTAATCCATCACCCCCGCAAAAAAGTCGAAGACATCAATCCACCCGGCTTCGTTTTTTTCTTCCATGATGAGTTCTCCCTCACCAGAATCAACATCAAAAAAGGAAAGCTTCATGTGGTTTTGCGGACGGTTCAGCCATACTATCGCCAACTCTGCAGGATTTGCAGTCCAGTAAAAACGAGGGACATATCCATCCTGTAAGTCTACATCCATCCATTCACTTTTCCCGCTTTCAACATTGACAACTCCGATTTTTATCTCAGGATTTTTTGTGCCCACTTTTGGATATGGAATTTCTACATATTCAGGGTAAGAGCCGGAATAATCGGTGGAAATAAACAGCTCAACTTCGCGCTCATCTGTTTGCCAGTAAGCAATGTATTTGCTGTCGTGCGACCAGCTCCAGGCTTGAGCGAGTCCAAATTCTTCTTCATAAACCCATCCAAACCGGCCATTGTAGAAATTTTCATTTCCGGAATCTGTGAGCTGAGTTTCAGCTCGGGTATTTAAATCATAAGTGAACAAATCACCGTCTCTTTCATAGCCCACTTTTGAACCATCAGGAGAAAGCTCCGCCGTCATCGCATCTTTTACGAGTACATTCAACTCGTCATCATCTACCGAATAATAGTAGTAATCAGAGACGCCGGAACGCCGGTAAATCGGGCGAAAATTACTTTGAAAAACAAGGTATTTAGAATCCTCAGTCCACTGAAAAGACTGATAAACAAATTCATCATCCGTACCGGGAAAGGTGAAATCAGTATTTACGAAAATCAGATTATCTTCCCCGGTCTCAGGATTATAAGAGCGGATTTCAGAGGCTTTTGTTTCGGGATTCCGTTGTGTGTAGGAATATTGTTGTCCGTTGTTAATCCAAACCACATTTCCAGGGCCACTGCCACCACTTAATTGGCCACCGGCATACAGCGCTTCCTGAATATTCGCATACCGTGTTTTATCCTGGGCATTAAGATTTAGTGTATTTCCAATAGTACAGGCGGCAATCAGAATGAATGCAGAGAGTTTAGTAATTGCTTTCATAGCGTAGAAGATCAGGGTTCAATAATTTAGTATAGAAGTACGGGATATTTGATAAGTACTACAATAGCGAAGGTTGTAAATATATTTTCGGCATATCACAGTCAAGAGATTAATATCTGGAATGCGCTCATAGCGAGAATTGCGATCGTTACCCAAAGCCCCACAGTATGTGGTTTACTATTTTTAAGGGCTTCAGGGATAAGGTCGGAAAACACCATCCATATCATGGCTCCGGCGGCAAGCCCAAGTCCCAAAGGCAGGTATTGCTCAAAAGTTTCCACGAAAAGAAAAGCAGGAATGGCCATCAAAGGTTGAGGTAAACTGGAAAAAATGCTCCAGCCCGCCGCTTTTATGGGTGAAGTTCCCTGTGGTACCATCACCAGGCTGATGGCTAAACCCTCCGGTATATTATGAACCGCAATGGCAATGGCGATAAAGATGCCAAACTCTAAAGTACTGGCGAAAGAAACGCCTACACTAACACCTTCAGCGAAAGAATGAATGGTCATGATTCCGAGAAACAGAAGCATATGTTTGCGCTTTTTGCCAATAATGTCATCCACGCCTTTTATGGATTTCCCCTCAAGCAAACGGTTTGCGAGCACAATTAGAATCAGTCCCAAAATCATTCCAATGATTGTCATCCACTCATCAATTTTGTAGCCTTCCATTATAAGGCTGAAACTTGCGGCAAGCATTAATCCGGAAGCAGCCGCATGTGACTTCCCAAAAAGAGAAGGAGAAATATCTTTGATAAAAAAGAAAGGAAGCGCCCCCAGTCCGGTTGCCACGGCTGTGAGGAGCGAATACAGAAAAACGGTTAACAGGGGAGTTTCAATCAAATCCATAATAAAAATTTTGAAGGCAAAAGATATACGCTGGATGTTTTATTCCCTAAAGAAGCGGAGAATTTAGAATGGGAATAAATAGGAAGAAGCAAGAAATTCACTGAGTGCTGCTTAAAAGAATGTGAAGCCAAGAAAGTGAATATTAATCCACTTTCTTCTTCCAATCTACTTTTTTAATAATGAGGTAAACGCCAATCAAAACCATAGGAATACTCAGGATTTGACCCATATTCAAAGCCCATTCATTGGCAAACTCAGCCTGAGGAATTTTGGTGTACTCAAGAAAAAAGCGTCCTGAAAAAAGCAGAATCAGAAATGTACCAAGCAAAGCCCCTTCCGGTGGATTATTTTTATATTTTTTGTAGATAGTCCATAGCACGGCAAAAACCACGATGCAAAGTAGTGCTTCATAAAGCATGGTTGGATGGCGCGGCACCATTCCGGCCGGCCCGGGAAGATTAGTAAAAATGATAGCCCAGGGTGCGTCCGATTCAATCCCTACAATTTCAGAATTGAAAAAATTACCGATTCTGATAAACATTCCACCAATTGCTGCTGGTATTACCACTCGATCGGCCAGCCACAAAAAAGTCATTCCCGATTTTTTCTTAGCCAGGTAATAGATCGCTATAATCACTCCAATAGCTGCGCCATGGCTAGCTAATCCACCATTCCAAACCGCTAAAACCTGATCCAGATTTCGAAGATAGTAGGAAGGATCATAAAAAATTACATGCCCAAAACGAGCTCCAATTACTGTTCCAACTAATATCCAGGTGAGAACGCTTTCCATCTCCTCAACTTTCCGGCCGGCATCTTTCCATAATCTAACTCCAAATATGTAGCCGGAGACAAAAGCGAAGGCGAACATCAAACCATACCAGCGCGGGGAAATGGGGCCAAGTGAGAAAATTACGGGATCAATTCCCCATGTGATGTTGTTTAGAAGAGCAATTAACATAATTTTGTAATGAGTTTATACAGCAAATAAACGTTCTGATTTTGTTTACCTATAATAGCGACTTCAGAAAATAAGAGCCAACAAGAGAAAGTGAAACTAAAACCAATTTGTTAAATCATTTTTTACGCTAAATGAGTATACTTGATTTATCACCGAATTGGGACGAAACAGGGGGTTATTTTTGCAAGAAGATCGCAGATTTGTAAGGCCACGAAAAAAATTAGTTGAGATTTTACGAGAAAAAGGAATCGAAGATGAGCGCGTTTTAGCAGCCATTGGGAAAATTCCACGCCACAAACTTATTGATACCGCTTTGCACTCCAAAGCATATCACGATACGGCCCTGCCCATTGGAATGGGGCAAACTATTTCGCAGCCTTTTACCGTGGCCGCACAAAGCGAATTACTGGCTATCGAACCTGGAGAAAAAGTACTCGAAATTGGAACCGGTTCAGGATATCAATGTATGGTTTTATGTGAATTGGGAGCCGATGTTTACAGCGTTGAACGCCACTCCGAACTTTATCACAGGGCAAAAGAAGCTCTCCGCGATTTAGGATACAAGGCAATGCTTAAAGTAGGAGATGGCACGCTCGGATGGTCTACTTATGCTCCATACGATGGCATTGTGGTTACGGCCGGCGCCCCGGTTGTGCCAGATGATTTAGTATCTCAGCTAAACATCGGCGGCCGTTTGGTGATACCGGTGGGTGATGATCAAAAACAAATAATGCTTCGCATAACCCGCGTGGGTGACAATGAATACGAAAGAGAAGAGCTGGCAAATTTCAAATTTGTACCACTCATCGGTGAAAAAGGGTGGGGAGACAAATAGTGGCCACAGATTCATCATCCCCGAAAGATATTACCACATTCAAAGAGTCGCCATTTCTTGCTTTAAAAGGTTTTTTGATGGGCTCCGCAGATATTGTTCCCGGAGTTAGCGGCGGAACAATGGCTTTAATTGTCGGAATTTACGAACGCCTGCTTGACGCTATTCGCAGTGTGAACGGGAAGTTCTTAAAAGCTTTTTTCACACTAAAATGGAAAGAAGCTTTAGCTGAAATCCATTTACTTTTCCTGGTTGTTTTATTCAGCGGAATTTTTGCCGCACTGGCATTTTTTACCAAAGTAGTGCCGCTTCAAATCTACATGTTTACCCACCCCGAAATTGTCTATGGTCTATTTTTTGGGTTGATAGTAGGCTCAATTTACATCCTTATAAAAACTTTGGGGCAGTTTAGAAAACAAGAAGCCGGAGCTTTGGTTTTGGGAATGATTTTAGGCTTTTGGATCGTCTCGCTTGTCCCAGCGGATACTCCCGAACATCCCGCATTTGTATTTTTGAGTGGAGCCATCGCGATTTGCGCAATGATTTTACCCGGAATTTCCGGCTCCTACTTGCTGCTTATCATGAGGAAATACGATTACCTGTTATCCCAAATCGGATTGATTGGCGGCGAACAAACCACGGAAGGAATGTTAGCTCTGTTGCCTTTCATACTGGGAGCCATTGTGGGTTTGGCCGCTTTTTCCCGGTTCCTTTCCTGGTTGCTGAAAAGATATCACTCCCAGACCATCGCACTCCTGATTGGTTTTTTGATTGGTTCTTTATATGTAATATGGCCTTTTCAGCATCGTGAATTTGTTGAGCAGGTTCGAGATACAGAAGTATTACAAATAACCGATGAGCGGGTTCAGGAGCTGAGAGAAAATCCCCCGGCAGAAAATTTGCCAAAATTTGAGCGGCTTCGGGATCATGCAGAAACAGGAGAGGATCAAATCGTTGTTGAGAAGGTGACTAAAAAGCTGCTGAAGTCGGAGCCTTTTGTGCCCGGCTGGCTTGGTTCCAAACCCGGTGAATATCCCAATGTTTGGGGCGGAATTATCGGAATGTTTATCGGGGTGATAATGGTGGGCGGCTTAGAAAAACTGCGGGATAAATAATCGGGTAATTCAACAAAGGTCATTTCCCGAAGGGAAATCCAGGAATTAAAATTTTAGCCATCAAAAAAGCAAACCTTCTGTGGGGAAACATGTCTTTGATCGGTTTGGAACCCGTCCCGTTAGGGACAAAACCTTAAGCTCAGGTTTTAATCCACAGCCTTTAAAATATACTTGGGATTATAATCCACCTCATACTTTTCGAGCATATCGATATACTCCTCCACGAATGTTTTTTTCTTATGATGTTTTTTCTGATTCATGATATAATGATAGACTCTATCAATATGACTCCTGCTGTAAGAGAAAGCCCCAAAACCCTCCTGCAAAACTGTTTCTCACCTTCTTTAGAACCTTTGAAAGCAAAAGGAACTTCTTTTGTGCCGAAGGCTTTTTATCAGGTAATAGAGATATTAATCCTAAAAAAAAAAGCCTTATGAATGTTCAACGTGTACTAATTCCTACCGATTTATCTGAAAAATCCAATGTGGCGTTAAAATCCCTCAACACCTTCGTTGATATGTTCGACTGTACGGTGGATTTTATACATGTAATTCCACTTTCGCGGTATTTGAATGATAGTTTTGACCGTCTCGGAATCCCGCTAAACCTGGATAAAGAAGTATATCCAAAAATCATAGAGAATATGAGGGGGCGGCTTTCTGAGTTTGCGGAGAAGAATATCAGCAATGAAAAAAACAGGGGAGAAATACTGATAGCCATCGACAGAAAACCCTCCGACGCCATTTTAGAACAGCTATCCAAAAAAAAGTATGATCTCATTATGATGAGTTCGAAAGGAGAACATGAGGGGGAATTTTTCCATGGCAGCGCGACTGATAAAATTATCCGGCACTCAAAAGTACCGGTGCTGACGCTTACCGAACAGGTGGTTTCTTCAAAAATGAATACCATTGTAGTACCTTGCGATTTTTCCGATCGATCGCTTGTCGCCATTCCTTTTGCATATGATTTGGCTTTACGATTTGGCGCAAAACTTGAACTGCTGCATGTGACAGAACTTTATGCAGCCGATATACAAGGTATTGAACCCACCGTAACTGGAATAGATAACAACGCGGTGTATGAGGGAGTGAGGGAGCGGATTGTATCATATTTCGGAAACCAAAAAGGCACTGAATTCTCACTTGCCCCGAAGAAAGAAAAATTTGAGGATACTCTTCTCAGAAAACTAAATGGAGTTCAGGAGAGTGTAGAGGTGAAAACGGTGATTCTAAAAGGAGTAGCTGCGCATCACGAAATATCTGACTATGCAAACGAACAGGCCGATATGCTGGTGATGAGCACCCATGGCAGAAGCGGGCTTTCCCGTATGCTGTTAGGTTCCACAACCGAACAGGTGATTCAGCATGTGAATAAGCCCCAGCTTACCATCAAGCCAAAATTAGAAGATTAATGGAGTGAAAGCGGATGTACTAATCCTGAGGCAATAATCTTCACTTAAACTTCACAGATTCTTTGCACCTTTTGATACCAATAAACAATGAAGGGAGGTTGCGATGAAAATCAAACAAATCTTAGTACCTACAGATCTATCCAAAGCTTCTGTTGAAGGGGTGAAAATGGCTGCAAAACTGGCCGAGGTTTATGGAGGTATTGTAGATCTTATTCATGTGATACCGCTGATGAGCTATTACTCAGAAAGTATAGATAATTTAGGCTTGCCTTTCGATATGGAGAAAGATTTGTATCCAAAAGCTTTGCAGCGGGTGAACAAAAGGCTGCACGAAATTGCCGAAAAAAATATTGCTAAAGAGCACCGGGGATTACTTATCAATCAAGTGGGACGAAAACCCGCCAATGTGATTGCTGAACAAGCTAATAATGGCCATTATGATTTGGTAATAATGGCAAATAAAGGCGGTCATGAAGCCGACGCCGTTCGCAGCAACATCACCGAGAAAGTAATTCGCCTTACAAAAATTCCCGTTCTTTCCATAAACGAGATGTTAACAGAACAGGGAGTAAACAGCATTTTAGTACCTGTTGATGGATCTGAAGAAGCTAATTCCGCTTTAATTCCCGCTTTTGAACTTGCCAAAGAGTTTAAGGCAAGTATTACCTTACTGCATATTATTGAACCATATACTCTTGGGATGGAAGTTTTGCCACCTTTTGGGGAAGATGACGAAGCCATTTATACGTCTTTAATTGCAAGCATCGAGAAATACCTTGACAAACATCCGGTATTGGGTTTCAGCATCAAAAGGAGCGGAATAGATTTTGAAGATTACCTGGTTCACAAAGAAGGTGATCAAGTAGGCTCTATCGCCTTTGTTACCATAGTGAAAAAAGGATTTTCTGCCCATAGCGAAATCAGCGACTACGCCAATGAAAACGCTGATCTTGTGGTAATGAGCACTCATGGCAGAACCGGAATATCCCGCGTATTGCTTGGGTCTACAACCGGTGCGGTAGCTCAGCTACTGAACAAGCCATTGTTCACTTTTCGGCCAAAGAACGGGGAGCAGTAAGATAATATTCATCTGAAAAAGTATCATTTGTGATTCAAAAATACCTTTAACAGGGTATTTAACGATGCTGGGTAAAATGCCACCTTCCGAGGTAAACTAAAACGGGGGCATTTTGCAAGAAAGGGTACAAGTGCCTCCATCTCTAATCAGGAGGTACAATGAAATCCAAAACAATACAATTCTTATGCGTGATGGCTTTACTGCTGAGTGCTAATGCAGCTGTAGCGCAAAGTGCTGACGAACTCTACAACAGTGGAAAATATATAGCAGCGGCAGCCGCTTATGAACGAGCTGCCACAAATAATGCAGTTAATTATAAAAAAGCTGCAATGAGCTATACAGCTACGAAAGAATGGGACAAAGCCATTCGAATGTACGAGCTTTATAGTGAAAACTATTCCGGAGCAAATAAATCCGAAATAAAAACACTCATCGATATTCTCAAAGCTCCGGAAGAGGAACTATTTATTGAAAATATCGGCGAAAATATCAACTCAAATCTCGATGAATTTTTGCCCCGTGTTTCAGCGGATGGCGAACGCCTGTATTTTTATTCCACCGATCGTGCAGGGGGATATGGAGGCGGAGACGTATGGTATTCCCAGAAAAAAAATGATGGAAGCTGGGATAGACCTCAGAGCATGGGGCCTGTAGTAAATACCGATACGCATGAAGGCATTTTGTCCATTTCTTCGGACGGAAATACAGCTATCGTTTTTGGTAACTACGAAGGGCGATTTGGAGGCGGTGATTTCTTCTATAGCGCCAAAGTAGGTGACTCATGGACCGTTCCCTGTAATCTTGGGGGTGATGTGAACTCCAAAAACTGGGAATCTATGGCAAACCTTTCCCCAGATGGGAAAACACTCATTTTCGTAGCTTATAATGGACGTAAAACAGAGGAAGAAGCTGATTATAAAACAGACATTTATATAACCCATCTTCAGAATGGAAGATGGACTACACCCAAAACCATCTCGTCCGTTATCAACACTTCAGAGTCAGAAACTTGGCCTTCTCTGAATGCCGATGGCAGGACTTTATATTTTTCATCGAATGGACATCCAGGGCTGGGCGAAAAAGATCTTTTCATGACAAAAAGGATTGGTGAAGGTTGGGATCAATGGACTACTCCGGTGAACCTGGGAAAAAATGTTAATTCTGTTTTAAGTGATGAAGATCTCACCATTCCGGCTTCAGGAACCGTGGCTTATTTCACCAGGGTAACAACCGGTGAAGGCGATGGTTTTGGGCAAGATGACATCTTCAGAATGATTCTGCCAAATGAACTGCGGCCAGAGCCTGTAGTCTCCATTTTCGGGGAAATTTCAAATCAGAAAGACAGCTTAATTGCAGCCACTTTATTTTGGAGTGATTACGATTCCGGCGAAGAATTAGGCTACGCAACCAGTTCGCGGGAAACCGGGGATTATTATATCACCCTTCCCTATGGCCGCAGATACCTGATAACGGCAAATCAGAAAGGCTATCTTTTTAAAACTGAAATGTTAGACCTGCGAACTCAGGAAGAGGATACGGCTGCTTTTTCAGAAAAAATTGGGGCTGAACTTTCCAGAATGCGAAGCGCATTAACCCGCATAGAGAGCAATCATAACAGTTATGAAAACCTGCTGGCGAGTAATTCAGCAAACCTGAAATCCGATTTCGAAAATTTAGCCGGCTTGAGTACAAACATGAATCTTGCGCAAATGGATCTTAATGAATCCATCCGCCGTGCCCGAATTAACTGGCTGGAAGGAAATTCCGGCTACAAAGAAGTTCAGAAAGACATTCAGTTAACGGAGGCAAGTGAAGGTGCAAAGCTGGTTCTCCGCAACATTTATTTTGATACAGGCAGTGCAAATTTACGTTCCGAAAGCGAGCAAGAGCTTGACAGGCTGTATGAAATTATGGAGAAATCCAGGTTAGTGGTAGAAATTGGAGGCCATACCGATGATGTTGGTTCTGATCAAATAAACAAGGATTTGAGTCAGGCCCGGGCAGAATCTGTAGTTCGATTCATTATAGGCAAGGGAATTAGTTCAGATCGCATCTCCGCAAAAGGATATGGTGAAACCGAACCCATAGCTGACAATACGAATGAAGAAGGCCGCCAGGAAAACCGGCGCGTGGAAGTAAAAGTTCTGAGCAGTGGGATGGAAGGAACCGGTGGACTTGTGGACCAAAGGGAAGTAGTTGAAGAAGAAACCTCCTCTGAAAATCTGTATGAATTATATCGCGCAGCGGCAAAAGCCGGAGGATTACCCTCGGGAGCGGCATGCTACGAAGAAAGCAATTCATACGCATCCACCAGAACAACTTCAACCAACACCAGAACCAATAACTCTGGAAGCAGAAGAAGTACGAATGTATTAAGTGTTTCAACAGGCGATGCAGCTCTTGGAAATGGCGGCATTAGTTTTCTGACCCATTCCGGTGGCGGAGCTCATGGATTCACCAATCACTCGGGTATGGGAGTGGCACTTCTGAGCGGAAAAGCTAACGGAGAGCGTTCATTATGGGGCTATTTCATGGGCGGAACCTATGGTGGTGGTATCGAATGGATTCGCTATAACGATTTAAGCGGGAAGTTAAATATGCCCTTAAGTCTCGATTACGGCTTAGGTGTATACGGCACCATTACCTCTACCAGTACAGATAATGGAGTTGTGAAAAGCACTGCTGTTTCTGCTTCGCTGGGAGCGCCAGTGGTGTTAAGATTGCGGTATAACATGGAGCTTGCGTCCATTAAACTCTCTCCATACGCCGCATATAACTATAATCTTCTGAAGCATGTAACCATTGACCCAAGTGTTGAAGTGAAAGGCAATGAAGTTATTTCAACTGCGGTGGCAACCCCGAGCTGGATGGAGCTGGGCGCCCGTGCTAAATGGAGTTTTCTCTCAGCAGGAATTGGGATGCAGTTTTCGGAGGGCAACAGCGGAATGATGTTTCGAGCAGGTATAGGATTCTGATAGTAGCGGAATAGCTGTAAAATGCTCTCCTGATAAAGGGTTGTCGGATTTAATTCGGCAACCTTTTTTTATGTCGTAGTGTTGGAGAAGAATAAATCTCTCTTCTGGGGGATGAGTAACCTGAATAATTTTCTATATGAGGAAGGTAATGGCGAAAGTAAATACTAAAGACTGAAGCTAAATAGTGAGCCCGTGCTGCAAAGCAATTTTAACAGCTGAGGCGCGGGAATGCACATGCAGTTTCTTATATATATTTTTGATGTGCGTGCGGACGGTATGAGGGCTGATAAACAGCTTGTCCCCAATTTGGTATTCGGTAAGATCTTCCACAATACCTTTCAGAATATCAAGTTCGCGCTCTGTGATGGAAAATTTTTGATGAAGATTCCGGACTTCCTTTTTGGCGGCATCATTATCCATACGTACACGATCCAGGATTTTAGAAGCTACAGAAGCAGAGATAGGAGCGCCACCCTCCTTCAATTCCCGAATGGCATCCACATATTTTTCGATAGAATCATCCTTTAGAAGATAACCCGAAGCACCGGCTTGAATAGAGTTGAAAATCCGGTCGTTATCTTCGAAAACCGTCTGAATCATAATGTCGATTTGTGGGAAGGTATTTTTTATATACGCCGTAGTTTCGATACCTGAAATACCCGGAAGGCCGATATCCATCAGCAGGATTTCGGGGAGGTCTTTTTTGGAGATGGAATTCAGCATAGCGATAGCATCTTCGCCATTTGCCGCTTCCATCACAATTTCAATACCCTCAAAAAAACCAAACCGTTTAATAAGGTTTTCGCGTATACTCTTCTGGTCTTCAATTATGCCAATCTTGATATTCATAGATCAAAAAACTCATTTTTCCGTTTAAAAGAAATACCCCGTTTAGGGTATTATGGGGAAAGAGATGCTGATTTTTGTCTGTACTCTATATTAAGGAAATAAAGATAATGCGGGTGTGAATTAAGCCGCCTTTTCTTCAATTTATTCTTTTATATAGATACAAAACCTCTTAACTTTGCAGCCTTTCCAAAACGCCAATGTAAAGTGAAAGGGGCCCGTAGCTCAGTTGGTTAGAGCAGTCGACTCATAATCGATTGGTCGTAGGTTCAAGTCCTACCGGGCCCACTTTCTTTTTCTCTTCTTTTTTGCTTAAAGATCCTTTCTAATACCCTTAAAACAGTCCTAATCAATACTCCGAGCTTTTTTTCTTAGATGAAGCAACAGCATTAGCTGTAGGTCATCGTCTATGTGGTACATGTCGAAGAGAAAGGCACAATGAATTTAAATCAAAATGGATTTTAGCGCATGATAACGGCTCTTCTTTACCCCCTATCTAAAGCCAGAATGCCTTATAAAATAGCAGTGGGTTTGATTAATATAAACAAAGGCTCTTTAACTGAGAATGATCCGCCTTTTGAAGTGTTACAAAACTTTTTGAATTGAACAAAATGCCTGAAATCATCCAAAAAGCAGAAAAAATCGTTAATGCAGCATTTGCTGATAAAACCGACAAAGCCGGTGAACCTTATACCGGACATCTTTTTCGGGTTCGGGAGACGGTAAAAGCAAATGGGGGAGACCACGAGCAACAATGTATTGCATTACTTCACGATTTACTGGAAGATTGTCCGGATTGGAATGAAGAAAAGTTATCTGAGCTATTTTCCAGTCGAATTGTCCAGGGAGTAAAGTCACTCACAAAATCAGAACATCAGTCATATTCTGATTATTTGGCCAAAGTTTCTGAAAATCCTGATGCCGTTATCGTAAAATTAGCTGATTTGCAGGATAACATGAATCTCTCCCGCCTGGTAAATCCTCAAAAATCTGATTTTCAGCGAATAGAGAAATACCAAAAAGCTCATCGACAGTTAATATCGCTGAATAACTAAAATGCATGAAAATGGCTGTTTTCATTTTCTTTTCTATTATTCCATTTTATTCCCAAACCAGCGAATATTTAGATCTTCTTGATTTGTATAAGCTGATAAAGAAATGAAGAGGAGTTAATGGTGTAGCCTTATTAAAGTCCTTTAGAATAAAGATTTATTTATTCTAATTAAACGCATTATCTTAGAATAAGAACTTATGTAATCCAATCTATTAGAATATGGCTGGAATTAAATACCACAAACTCTCTCTATTGCCACCTAAGAAGGATACCCAGCCTCCGTTAAAGTTTATGCTTTTGATGCCCTTCTGGATATTATTAAGTAAATCTTATTCCAGCTATTTGACTACGGATTTTCTTATTCTCATGAGTTCTAAAGTTAACTTTTTACTAGTTTTTAAAAACGCAAAGCTCGTCTGATTAATAAGTTCATTTCCATATATTGAACCACCTCAGGGACACAAAAAAAATTCATTCTCTAAACATTCGATAATTTATTTATGCTACAAAAGGAAAGGCTTGATAATCTTGCTAATGAAGTTTGGCAAGGGGCAATAGCATTAAGAAGTAAGTTCAAAGCGCGGGAATATTCAGCATTCATTTTGCCAATGATTTTGCTTCGTCGCATTGAATGTGTTCTTGAAGAACGAAGAGAAGAGTATAAGCAAGAGATTGTTGAAAAAGATCCAACCTTTTCGGCTGAACATATTGAGGAACTTCAGAAAATAAATCCCGATGCGGCTAAAGAGAAAAGAGCGGAATTATTTAAAAGAATTAAGATATATGAACGCACGAATAGTGTCTTCTATAATGAATCGGATTGGTCTTTAAAGAAAATTATTGAAGAAAATGCCACGCAGGTTGATAGCAATTTCAGAGCGTACTTGAAGGGTTTCAGTGATAATGTAACGGATATCATGGAGCACTTTAATTACAGCAATATGATATCCCAAATGGCTCGTGCAAGGCGACTTTCCAGTATCATTCGGTTGGTTTCTGAAAAAGATTTTGGGCCTGAACGGCTTTCAAATCTTGAAATGGGGTATGTATATGAGCATCTGCTTCAAAAGTTTTCGGAAGATGATGCCAAAGATACCGGAGAACATTTCACGCCTCGTGAAATAATCCGCATTATGGTAGAATTGCTGGAAATTGATTTTGATCCTGAATCTTCCACTCAGGCCATTTCCATTTATGATCCTGCTTGCGGAACCGGTGGAATGCTGTCGGTTGCCAAAGAACATTTGGTTGATAAAGCGAAAACGGAGCAGGGAATATCAAATACCGAAGATCTCATTCTGTTAAGCGGACAGGAACTTCTTCCACAGAATTACGCCATTTGTAAAGCCGACATGCTCATTAAAGGCGATTCCGGTGATGATATCACTTTGGGCAATTCACTCATTCCTCATATTGAAAGCGTGCAGGATGATGGCGATCAACACACCAATGAGAAGTTCGATTATATGCTTAGCAATCCGCCTTTTGGTGTGAATTGGAGTGAATACCAGAATGATGCGCTGAAATTGGAAAGGGCCAGATATCGGGCAGGTACTCCGGATGTTGGTGATGGTGCTTTGTTATTTCTGCTTACGATGATTGAGAAAATGAAGCCAAAGGAAGAAGGCGGTTCTAAAATTGCCATTCTCTTCAATGGTTCTCCGCTTAGTAATGGTGATGCGTTGCAGGGCGAAAGCGAAATTCGGCGTTTTATTCTTGAACAGGATTTGCTGGATACCATTGTGATGCTTCCCGACCAAATGTTTTATAACACCGGCATTTATACTTACATCTGGATTTTAAATAATAATAAGCCGGAGCATAAGAAAGATCATGCTCTGATTATTAACGCAAGGGATCAGTTTGAAAAAGAACCAAAGTCATTTGGGAATAAACGGAATCGCATCTCAGATGAACACAGAACCTGGATTGACCAACAATTTGAAGCCTGGGAAGAAAATGAGCATTGCAAGATTTTCCATCGTACTGATTTTGCCTTCCACAAAGTACATGTGGTTTTTTGGCAAGAGGATGAACATGGAAAACAGGAATGGATTGAAGAAGAATTTGGAGTAAAGCTAAACTCCCAAAATGTAACCAAGAAATTTGACCTGTATGGTGATTTCAAACTATCCATCACACTAAAAAAAGATGGTAAACAGCATGATTTTGAAATTCATTATACCGGTAAGGAAAAATTTGATCCTATCTTCAGGAAGCTTTTAAAAGAAACATTCCCAGAGTTAAAAGGAGAAAAAGCTTCCGTCTTAAAAGCCTTTGCAGATAATTTTATAACAGAGGCGCTCTATTACCACCGCAATTATATTGTTGATACCGAATACATTCCTTTTGACCGAAATGCAGAAGACAAAACCGCTTTTATAAAAGATTTCCTGAACCGGGAAATTGACTATGAAATTATTACCTGGGATGAAGTGGAACAGTTGGGTTATGAAATTCTGCCGAATAAATATTTCTACAAATACGAAGAACCTACCCCAAGTGAAGAGCTGATTGCCGAATTCTGGCAATTGGAAAAAGAAGCCGAAAGCTTACTCCAAGAAATTCGGGAGTTGTAGGATGAGTGGTTATGAATTAAAAAATAGTGGGATTGAATGGCTGGGTGATATTCCTACACATTGGCGAGACGTTAAACTGAAAAAGCTCATCAAACTCATTCCCAGTAATGTTGATAAACGAACTGAAGATGATGAAGCTCCTGTACTTTTGTGTAATTATGTAGATGTATACTACAATGATGAAATTGATAATAGCATTAATTTCATGGAAGCGACTGCTAATGATAATGAGTTAAAGAAGTTTCAGCTCAAAGAAGGTGATGTTGTAATAACTAAAGATTCAGAGGATCCAAACGACATTGCAGTCCCAGCATTTATTAAACAAACTCAGGAAAATTTACTTTGTGGATATCATTTATCCATACTGAGAAAAAATGATGTTAGAATTGATTCAAAATATTTGTTTTGGGCATTGAAGGATGCAAGTATCATTTCTCAATTACACAGAGAAGCAAATGGTATAACAAGATGGGCTATTTCTACAAAACATGTAAAAAACTCAATAATCCCACTCCCCCCACTTACCGAACAAAAAGCCATTGCCGATTATTTGGATAAAGCTTGTCAGAAAATAGACCGGATTATTGAGCTAAAAGAAAAGCAGGTTGAGGGAATAGAAAAATTTTATAAATCACGCTTATTAGAAATAATTACAGGAAACGATCAGGAAGACGTTGAATTGGCAAACTCAGATAATCATGTGATAGGTGAAGTTCCAGAAAATTGGAAAATTGTTCGATTAAAACATGTATTGTCAAAAATTAATAGCGGTGTAACTCCATCAGGCGGGGCAACTTCTTATGTAGATGAAGGAATTCCACTTTTACGAAGCCAAAATATTAAATTCGAAAAACTGCATTTAAAAAATGTTGTTCATATTCCATTAGAAGTACATCACAAAATGAGTAATTCTAAATTAGAATATGGTGATGTTTTATTAAATATCACTGGAGCATCATTAGGTCGTTGCAATTATTTCAAGGAAGAGTTTCAGGCAAATGTTAATCAGCATGTTTGCATTTTGCGACCGCGTTTTCCAATTCTTACGGAATATTTATACTATGTGTTAATGAGCGAAATTGGGCAAGCTCAAATTTTTTCTGGCTTTAAAGGAAGTGGAAGAGAAGGATTGAACTTTGAAGCTGTCAAGAATTTCAAAATTCCTCTACCTGATATTGAAACTCAAAATATTATTATAAAACGATTAAATTCACTGTCAAAAAGGATTCAAGATCAGAAGAGTTTAATTCGTAAACAGTGTGATAATTTAAAGTCATATCGAAAATCCCTCATTCACGAATGTGTAACGGGTAAGAAAAAGGTGTACGAAGAGTCATCAAACACAGGAAGAGCAGTAGCCGTGTAGAAATAACATGTGAATATGCCAAGCAATAAAGAAACCTTATTTCAGGATCATATTTGTTCATTTCTTGAGAATGAGCATGATTATCATGTTCTCGAAAAACATGAATTACCTGATAATGCTGAGCATATTATTGAAGATCACCTGATTGAATTCATTCAATCCACACAACCCAATACATTCTCCAAACTCAAAGAAGATTATGGCGCAGACGCTGCCAATGAAATTCTAACAGCTTTAAAAAATGAGCTGGAGAAAACTCCGCTATGGCTGCTTATGCGAAATGGTATTACCGTTCGGGGCGTGCATTTCAAATTATATAAGCCCTATCCCAGAACCGGAACAGAAAGTCAGTTTGGCGCTTATCACAAAAATAAATTCTCCTTTAAAAAAGAATATTATTTCTCACCGCTTTCCACACATCGCATAGATTTGGTGATTTGGCTGAATGGATTGCCCATCATTGTCATAGAAATAAAACATGAGGATGAAGGACAAAATGTAGAAGATGCCATTCACGAAAGTTTTTTGAAACGGGATCTCGAAAATCCCATTTATACCCTGCCATTCCTGTTTGTGGCTTTAAGCAATACCGAAGCAAAAGTAGCTACTAATCTGCGTTCACATAATTCTTTTCTTTGGTTTAATGCGGCTTTAGTGAATAAAGCAGAAACGGAAGGTGAATATCCGGTAGAGCATGTTTATCGGCATGCACTTTCCAAACAGAATATTGCCAAATATGTGGAGCATTATCTGCTTTTTGTTCCGCAGGAAGAAGAACAGACGGCAAGCGGTGTTAAAGTTGTAAAAGATTCATTCACCATTTTTCCAAGATATCATCAAATCAGAGCCAGTAAGAAAATTGCTGATTTAGTTGGTGCGCATTTCGAAGAAAAAAGACAACTTGGTAAGAAGTATCTGATTAATCATTCTGCCGGATCAGGAAAAACCCTCACCATTGCCTGGATGAGTGATTTACTGGACAGCCTTTATACCAGCGACGGAGAAAAAGCTTTTGACAATATTATCATTCTCACAGACAGAAAAGCCTTAGATAAAAATGTCCGGGATGATTTGGAGTTATTTTCTCATTTAGGCGAAACAAAAATCAATATCGCGGAGAAGTCAAAAGATTTAGCCCGGCACCTTGATAATAATCGGGACATTGTTGTTAGCACTATTCACAAATTCAGTTATATACAGGACGAGCTGAAGAAAAGTGATGAGCTAAAAAACCGAAAAGTCGCCTTTCTCATTGATGAAGCTCATCGTTCGCAGGATGGTAAATTAGCTCTGGCCATGCTTGATCAATTCACTAATACCAATGATGAAGATGAAGAAGGTGATCTCAAAAAACTGGATATCTCCAATCAGGTTTATGTAGCATTTACGGCAACCACAACGGCAAAAACCGTTTCATTTTTTGGCAATCCCATTGATACCTATTCTGAAGAAGAAGCCATTGCAGAAGGCTATATTTTAGATGTTGCACAAAGTATAATCAGCTATAAAACACTTTATCATTTAAGGCCTACGGCTATTTTGCCGGAAAAAACTTTCCCTGAAGGAGTTTTAGCTCAGGCACTGCAACGTATTGCTTTTGAAGATGAAAGTATTATTCAGTATAAATCCGAAGTAATAATCCAATTATTTGAAGAAGAGGTAAAAGACGCGATTGAAGGCAAAGGCAAAGCCATGGTTGTAGCCAATTCCCGCAAAGCTGGTTTGTTATACTATCAAACCATAAAAGCCATCCTGGAAGAAAGAGACGCAGATTATGATGTGCTTTATGCCTTCAGTGATTTTACCGATGAAGAAACCGGTGAGTTTATTGAAGAAGAAAAGTTAAACAAGTTGGACACGAAGCATAAAGGAAAAGTTATCGAAGATGTATTTGATACAGATACATATCGGATTCTTGTAGTAGCCAATAAATTTCAGACAGGATTTGATCAGCCGTTGCTTTCGGCCATGTTTTTGGATAAACCTGTAAAAGGAGCTAACGCCGTTCAAACCGTTTCTCGATTGAATCGAAATCATGCAGACAAAGAACAAACTGATATACTGGTAGTAGATTTTACCAATAGTGCGGATGATATTTTCGATGCCTTTAACAAACATCGAAAAGGTTCACCCTACAAAGAAAGAGAACCGGATAAAGAGCTTTTAAATACCGTTTATGCTGACATAAAAGCTTATGGTATTTTTGATGCTGATGAAATAAGCAGCTACGTTGATCAATATCTTGAAGCCGAACGGGAAGCAAGAAAACGGAACTCGGAAGCAGATGCGCTTCTGAGTAATGTAAATCAGCAATACCGGGAAAAATTCAGGAAAGCTTTACCTGATATTGAAGCTCAAAAAGTATTTGTTTCCCTTCTCAGCAGATACACCAAACTCTATTATTTTATAGCTAAATTCTTTGAGCTTGAGGAAAAACTTCACCGTTTCGTGGTATTTGCAGAAGCCATGAAAATGGTGTTATTGAATCGGGGTAAAATTTCGGAACTGAAGCAATATCTGAAAGATGTAGAACTGGAAAAAGGGGCACTTACAAACAAACAAGAAAAAGTAAATGAGCCGGCAGGAATCCCTCAGAGACCGGGTGGTTTACGAAATGGTAATCCAACAGTACCAACTCGTTCAACTATAGAAGAAATGCTCGATTCTATAAGAGAGAAATATCAAATCAATGATAAAGAAGCCATCATTATAAAAGATATTTGCGAGAAATTATCAAAACGATATGATGTGGTTAATTCTATCGAAGAAAATATTCATAGTGAGCTTTATTTAAAAACCCGCGCGGCCAGAAAAGTAAAAAGAGAAATTAAAAATGAATATATAAGCCGAGAAATGTTCAAAATACTTGAAAACCCGCTTTATAACGGCAGAGGCGGAATATTTTCTTTAATGAGCAACACTGTGATTAATAATGTGAAGATGAGAATGGTGGGTTAGTAATACCTATTTGTTCATAGTGTGATGGGACTATAGAATTTAGACACGGAGGGAAAAGTTGTACCGATTCATACTTCCCCCGGGATCTTTTCAGTCTTTAGCGGTAGCGGTGACTGGAAAGCATTACGTCCGGAAGCCTCTGACTTCCATAAAGGGGAGGTAGTCGTAAATTAAGATTTCTTCTATTCCAATTAATCCTGTTTTATCAACGAGCTAAATTATAGCTACTCAGCATTAATGCAAGTCAGAGACTTGCTGAGCTTTTAATCTTAAGTCAGCGCTCGGTTATTTACTGATCCTGTTCAAACCCTTTGAACTTGCTGTAAGACCTAAGATATCTTTGGGAAATCATATTCGTAATGCATAAAGTCTTTTTGCTTATTAAGCAGCATGTTCAATGTTATTCCGGTATAGTCTGTACCGTACGATTCACCCCATAAATCATCTTCATCCACCGGGGGTTCAAATTGCCTTTTCTGAAAGCATGAAGGTGAGAATTGGTCCAACCCATAGTAGTTTGAATAACTTTATGAAAATCAATGATGTAGTCTTCAGATATTGGGACATTTCGCCCGCTAAGAATCTGAAATCAACTAACTAAACAACGACTTTAAAAACTTCTGATGTTTCACTTTGTTCTTTTGCACCAACAGTGGAATTCCAAACGCATAGTCCACCATTTTATCGGTGAAATCGTGACTAGCAAAACTGCTTAACTTTTTGGACTTGGAGGAGACAATAATTAGATCAATTTGATCTGTGACAGCTTGGTTGTAAACCGCATCGGCTATTCGCCCTTTTTTATGGATAGAAAGCACATAGTTAATATTATCAGGTAGATCATGGTCTTTCCTGAACTGACTCAATTTTGTTTTTACCTTTTCATCCTTTTCCCGCTTGTCTTTCTCGGAGAGGTTGTAAGGGAAAAACTGTGCCCTGTATTGATAAATATGTTGTGCAATAACGCCTTCACCCTTCACCAATTTTTCAGCAGTTTTAAGCGCTTTTGCCGACTGTTCCGAAAAATCAACAGGGGCCAATATTTTATTCATGGTATACCGGCTGTTTTCGGGCACAAATAAAATGGACGAAGCCACATATTTGAGAATTTGTTTTGGAATGATGCCTTCCCCGGCATAGCCTATTTTTTTGCCCATCAGAACAAGGTCAGGTTCCATTGAATTGACAATGCTAATGATTTGATCCGCCGGCTTGCCTGACTTTAGCATCACGCGGGTTTCAATGGAATCCTTAAACTGACCCTTTACTTTCTCATTTAACTCGTTCCGAATTAAATCCATGAATTCATTTTCTGAATCGATTTCAGGAAATTGCTCCACCAATTCACGAACAGTGGGACCGGACTCGACCGTGTGAAAGAAAGTGATGGTTTTGGGTTCAACAATGGATGTTAAAAATGCAGTGTACCTAATAAGAATATCGTCCATATTGGACAAGTCGAGACTTACTAACCAATGTTTAGAATCTACCATAATAGTTATACCTCTAATCCGATTTTTTCTGTTTTTTAATTGTATTCATCACTAACTCCCGGTACGATTGTCGCTCTTTGTCCTTGTCTTTTCGGAGGTAAGTCTGATGCTCTTTCTCAAGACCTAGCTTTAGGCTGTAACACATCACCAGCAGAACTATTACAAAAGGGAGCCCTGTACTGATAGCGCCGGCTTGCAATGCTCCAAGTCCGCCGCCTAATAAAAGTACGGCTGCAACAACACCCTCGGTTGAGGCCCAAAAAATGCGCTGCCCAACCGGAGCATCAAGTTTTCCGCCGCTTGTCAATCCATCAATAACTAATGAGCCAGAGTCAGACGAGGTGACAAAGAAACTCAGTACCAGGATTATGGCAAGGAAGGACGTTACTATAGACCATGGGAATTGATCCAACAAAATGAATAGAGAAGTAGTTTGATCAGCTTCAACGGCAGCGGCAATTTCAGCAATTCCGTTGGTTTCAAGGAAAATGGCACTACCACCGAATCCGCTCATCCATAAAAAAGTAAGCATGGTTGGTACAATCAGAACACCGAGTACAAATTGTTTTATGGTTCTTCCCCGCGATATACGGGCGATAAACATACCCACGTATGGCGACCAAGAAATCCACCAGGCCCAATAAAAAACCGTCCATGTAGACATAAATGAACCTTCCTCATATGATTGGGTCCAAAAGGCAAGCGTAGGAAATTTCTGCACATAATGCCCAAGGTTTTGAACAAAAGAGCCAAGGATAAAAAGGGTCGGCCCGACAATGAGTATGAAAAGAAGAAACAATCCAGCCAGCCGAATATTAAACTCACTTAGAACTTTAACTCCTTTATCAATGCCCAATACTACAGAAACCACTGCAACGGCAGTTACTCCTATGATGATAATAACCTGAAGTGTTGTAGTATTTTCAAGACCAAATACATATTGTATCCCAGCTCCGGCCTGTGAGGCTCCCAATCCTAATGAAGTTGCAAGGCCAAAAAGCGTAGCCAAAACGGCAAGAACGTCAATCATATCTCCAATCCACCCATTAATGCGATCTCCTAAAATAGGATAGAAAACAGACCGGAAAGAGAGTGGGAGATCCCGGTTGAAAGCAAAAAAGGCGAGAGCCAATGCTACGATAGCATAAATAGCCCAGGCGTGTAATCCCCAGTGAAGAAAAGTAATGCCCATGGCATCGCGAATGGCTTCCATTGAACCGGCTTCAGTATGGGGTGGAGAAAGTAAATGCCACATCGGTTCGGCTACAGAATAGAACATCAACCCAATTCCCATTCCTGCACTAAATAACATGGCGAACCAGGCCATAGTACTGAAGTCAGGTTCTGCATCTTCGCCGCCTAACCTAATATTGCCATACTTGCTAAAAGCAAAATACAGGGCAAAGCCAATAAAAATGTTAACGGCAACTACAAATAACCAGCTGGCATAGTCTGTGATACCGATCCTGACTGCATTGAAAACGTCTTCTGCGGCATCACCGGCCCAAAGCGTACCTATAATTAAAGCGGCGATCAGTATTACAGACGGCCAAAAAACGGGTTTGTGAATATCAAAATACTTCTTGATATCTGTTTGTTGTTTTGATTCTTCTTCCTGTCCTCGAATTCCCATGTAACTAAAGATTTAAATTAAGATTACAACTAACCAGATGTCACCCGACTAAAAGTAGTACCCAATATTAATGTTGAAACGAGTATTGAGCCTTGGATCGGAAGATCCGTTTGCGAGTCCAGAGCCGAAGGAGTCGGTTAGCCAGGGGTGGTTATATCCCGAGGCGATATCAAAATAAATAAATACATTGCCAAGTGTAGCCATCATGCCGACTACGTTTTGCTGGCTGTCATTGAAGGCTTCATTCGCTTTATCGAAATAAGTGTAATTATCATAAAAATTCAGGTTAGAAACCGGCCCGAAATTAACATCCATAGAATAGGAAATGCCTAGCGTGTAGATGTTCATTTCCGGAGCGACTGCATATGGATCACCATAAGCAGCCATGTAAACATAGTCTACAGGATTGCCGGAATCATTAACTGCATCGTGATTCATGTATATGTACTGTGCCTTCACATTAAAATTTCCATAATTCCCGTCAAGATGTGCGGCCAAAGCTACACTGGAAGTGGTTTCGTCAACTTCAGAATTATAAATTCCACCATACTGAGTAGAAGCCCCAATGCGGGTATTATTCCCATTCCCGTAATCAAAATTGTAGGTGTAGCGTACATTAAACTGGTTTTTTTCATGATTTGATTGGGCAACCTCGTTGTTACCTAACACATAATCCCAGGGCTTGTCTCCTGTTATCGGGATGATGTCGTAGGAATAGCGCCCGGAGCCTCCAACTCCAAATGCTGCTGAACCATAGGCAGGGCCTGCGGGTTCGGGCTGAATAAAATATGCGGCCATTAAATCCCAATTGCGACCCTTGTAAGTAAGCTTGATTCCCATGTCGTGGTCATCTTCAAGTCCCACGTAATAAGGTCCTTGGAACCACCAGTTGTGAGAGTTGTATTGCAGGTTACCAAAAGGCACTTGAGTAACGCCAACCTGCAATTCGATTTGATCCGAAAAGTTGTAATCGAGCCAGCCTTGCTTTATAAAATGTGTGTTGAAAGTGGGGTAAAACCGGTATTCAAAATTGATGCCCACCCCGGAACTTTGACCCCTGAAATTGATTCGCCAGGTATCGAGTGTAAATTGGGTGTTATTAGGGGAAGCCGCTGCCCCATAATCTTCATGGAAATAGTTAAACCGAACAGCCCCGCCAACCTCCATATAGTCTTCACTTTCATCGGATTGTGCCATAAGGTGTGTCGGCGTACAACAGATGCCAAATATCAGAATGCCTTTAATTATACATTGTAAACGTATATGCTTAATAATCATATAACCCTGCTTTAAAAAATCCGAGTTTGTATTGGGGTCAGAACATATAAAAAATGCTACTCGTTTCACAAACAGTGGAAAATGATTGTGGATATAAATGCATACAGTCAGCAAAAGTATATGCTCTTTTTATCCATGAATTTTGATATTGGCACACTCTCATAAAGGTCTATTTTTGTACCCACTTTCTGCATAATTACCCCCACTCACCAATGAACTTTTTAGTGGGTACAAAAGAGGCACACTGTACCCATTAAACGGTTTTAAAGTATTATTAGGGTTAATATTTCTCTCATAATCGATTGGTCGTAGGTTCAAGTCCTACCGGGCCCACTTTCTTTTTTATCTCTCCACTTCTACAATCAAAATTCGTTAATCGTTAATCGCAGATCATTGAATTAGCATCTTGATAGTTGCCCATCGAGTAAACGCCAAGCATTCGAATCAGGATTTGCGGGATTTTATAATTAGCAGGATTATCCATTTTAAGAATTCGCACCGTCCCTGTTCCATTGATTCGCAATTCGGGTGTCTGAACCATGATTTTTGGGATTATGTGATTAGCGGGATTTATTTTTTTCGAGGTATCCGGTTTTAGGGAATGATTAATCTGCGGCTTTCAACAAGGCCGACTACCGGCAGATGAGCAAAAAACAGTGACATGTTCTGACAGTGCAGGAGGATATATTTCTACGGGCTGTACGCTGTCTTTTGAAATTTCACAAACACATTCTGCTAACTGCTAACAATCCGCAGATAAGCAGCCCAGGGGCCGACATCATCGGCGAAGAGGGAGGTAAGGTTACGGGCGATCTGGTAAATGTGTGTCTGATCATGAACCGTCCATGTTGCCAGAAGCTGATTTCCATTTACGGGGCCCAAATCGGGATGAATGGCTTTCAAATTCGCAAAATCATAGTTCTTTAAGAACTGCTTCAATGTATCGAGATTATCTCTCCGAAGCTCCGAAAAATGCTGCAACACCTTGCTGATATCCTGCTCGGTATTTTGTTGATGCCCTTCCCGGTCGAAAGATTTCAATACCGGCATCTTGCCCTGTTCCGCTTCTATCATCAGCGTCAGCCTTGGAATCCAATCCGTTTGTTCCCCAAATATCAGGTGCTTTATAATATCGATAGTGTTCCATGCTTCAGGATGTTCTTTTTGCAAAAGTACGTGTTCCGGTTGACCATCAAGCCAAGCTTTGAGTGTAGCGGGTGTAGCGCCAAGAATGGACAAGGAAGCTGGTATATTCAAGATTCAGGGTTTTAGAATTTTAATGTGGCAGTATGAATTTTTGCCACTGCTGAAGATAATGTGCACACCGAATATAAACCAGCAGTTGAACAAACCGGTGCAGAATAGGGCACATATAGAATCAGGATTTACAGGATTTAGAATTTGCAGGATTATTTATACCTAAAAAATACCCTGTCCATTTATTCGTGTTCTATTCTGGTGTATTTTGTTCTTTTTAGGAATTGAGACTGCCGGTAAATTTCTTGTCAAATTCTTCTTTAGAACCACCTGACTACGAATCAGGTACTCTAACGCCTCGAAGGGTTTACCCGTTTAGCCCCATTTTTGTAGCTCAAATATTAGTAATTGCTCAGATTTGTATCTCTCAATTTCCTACAAGACAGAGTCAACTATTTTGTCATAAAATCTTTGGTTTTTTAGTTATTTGGAACTTGAAATAACAATATGAATTCAAGGGATAGAGAGATAAATCTTAATCTAATAAAACATTACTATGAAAAATATAAAGAGAGAATTTATAACAGGAATATGTGCCATTGCGATGATGATTTTAGCAAGCGCTAACTTAACAGCGCAAGATGTACAAAGCCAAAATAATCAGAATCAAAACCAAGATGTTGTGGAAGTCATTCAGTCAAATGATGATCTCACTACTTTTGCCGAGCTTCTTGAAGAGGCCAACAAGATTGAAGAGTTAAGACAAGGAACAAACCTAACTATCATAGCCCCTACCAATCAGGCTTTTGAGGATATGCAGTCAGAGTTAGATCAACTCCGTCAAAACCCTCAGGAACTCGAAGCGTTCATAGATAGCCATATTAAGAATGGTTCTGAAATGGGTCAAACTCAAGGAATGAGCCAAGGACAAGAACAAGGAATGGGCCAACAAGGTCAAGCCCAAAACCGAGATGAAGAACCCAAAGAAATAATTCAGGCTTCTAATGGTGAAGTGCATGTTGTTGATAAAGTAAAGAAAGATTACAAAAAAGATAAGAATAAGGATCGCGGCGATTATGAAAACTAATCATAATTGAGATCCTGAAAAGTAAAATAGCCTGCTTCTAACAGAGGGAGGCTTTTTTTTGTCTGTTAAATTCAGCTAAGCCCGGAATTAACCCTTTTGTATGTTGATGAACGAGAGACGATCCCTTCTTTTTGACAGGCACGATAATGTTTTAGCACATGTTTAATCTTTCAACTTAAGCTCTTTATCTCTCTGAACTTTGTGAAATGAAGATATTTGTGATCATTAACCTTGGTTCCGGCTCCAATGGCAACGGCTCGAAATCGGGACGAGTAGAAGAAATTCGTTCTGAATTTGAAAAGACAGGCATTGAGCCGGATATACGTGTAGTGGAGGGGCCTAAACTTTTAAAAGAAGCCGAATTGATAATGAAATTTTCCCCTGATGTTATTGTTGCTGCCGGCGGGGATGGAACGGTGAGTGCGATAGCTTCAGCTCTTGCTGGCTCTGAAATTCCGTTGGGCGTTTTGCCACTGGGAACTCTGAATCATTTCGCTAAAGACCTGAATATTTCTCTTGAGTTGGAAGACGCGGTGAAAGTAATTCATCAAAAGCAGACAACAAAAGTAGACATTGGAAAAGTGAATGAAAAATGTTTTGTAAATAATGCATCAATTGGAGTATATCCGTGGGTGGTTAAGCAGCGGGACTCAGGCAAACCACAAACGAAGGTGGGAAAGTATGTTGCAATGACGGGAGCCTGGATATCTTGTCTCAGGTATTTTCCACTATCCAGAGTTAAAATCAAATTCGATAATGATCAGGCTCTTCATCTTAAAACCCCTTTTATTTTTATAGGGAATAATGAATATGAAGTAAATCCTGTCGGGTTTGGAAACAGGCACCGGCTCAACTCAGGAAAGTTTTGTATTTATACTGTGAAGCATGATGGCCGCTGGGGATTATTGCGACTGGCTTCGAGCATTTTAAGAGGTAACCTTAGAAAAGAAGGAACATTCGAAATGCACCTGATGTCATCCATTAAAATTATCGCTAAATCGCGGGAATTATCGGTTGCCTTGGACGGGGAGGTGATGTCGCTAAAAACACCTTTACAGTTTAAAATTGAACCAGCGGCGTTGAATGTGGTTGTACCCGGTGAGCAATGATGCAAATAGAAATGATAATTAAGTAGTGGTGTAGTGAGAAGGATTATCCATATTTCAGATCTCCATTTTGGTAGAGAGAATAAAGAAATAGAACAGGAACTTTTAAAAGACATTCATAAACATAACCCTTCTGTTGTGGTGGTAAGCGGAGATCTTACTCAGCGGGCAAAATTGGGAGAGTTTCAGGCAGCGAAAAAATTTTTAGCACAAATTCCCTTTCCAAAAATTATAGTTCCGGGCAATCACGACATTCCGTTATATAATCTCTATGGCCGGTTTATAAAACGCTTATCCCGCTTTCGAAAACACATCTCCAAGAATATTGATAAGAATTTTGAAGACGAGGAGATTGCAGTTTTTGGCATAAATTCTGCACGTTCGTTCACCTTTAAAAAAGGCCGGATTTCAATGAGTCAGATAAAAGAACTCAAAGAAAGTTTGGCTATGGTGGGAGAGGAGAAGTTGAAAATATTGGTTACTCATCATCCTTTACCCAGCCTCGGCCGTTTTGGGTTGGCACTTCCAGTGCTGGAAGAAGGTGGAATGGATGTGCTGCTAACCGGCCACATTCACGAGAGTTCTGTTGGAAACCTAAAGACAAACCTGACCCTAACCAACAATAAAATGTTAGCAATTAGTGCGGGAACAGCGATTTCGGCACGTACCCGTGGTGAGCCAAACAGTTACAATTTGATTGAGGTAAAAAATCAAAATTTAGAGCTGAAACTGTGTGCATGGAGTCCTGAAGAGAGCAGTTTTCATCAAGCCGGATTTTTTGAATTTCATAAAAATGGTGATAAATGGGAGCAGGTTAAAAGTGAGTAAATTCGCAAGAATTAATTTTCCATTGCAGTAAAATGAATCTTAACTTAGGGTCTTAGTTTTTATGGGGTATTTGAACTTAATGCGCACTATTACATGAAGAAATGGAAGCCTACGGTACTATGGTTTACGGGATTATCCGGATCAGGAAAAAGTACCATCTCTGAAAAATTATTTGAATTGATGAAAGATCAGGATGTAGAGGTAGAACATTTGGACGGTGATGTAATACGCGATGTTTTCCCGAAAACGGGCTTCAGTAAAGAGGAGCGAAATGCACATATAAAAAGAGTGGGTTATTTAGCGAGCCGGCTACAGGCTCATAAGGTTTTTGTGATTGGATCTTTTGTTTCACCATACAAAGAAAGCAGAGACTTTGTGCGTAATTTATGCGAGGATTTCACCGAGATTTACATCTCAACTCCTTTTGAAGAATGTGAACGACGAGATGTTAAAGGCTTATATGAGAAAGCCCGAAAAGGAGAAATAAAGAATTTTACCGGTTTGGATGATCCATACGAAGCACCTGAAAATCCCGAGCTTGAAATTGATACCACAAATATTACTCTTGATGAAGCCGTAGATCGGGTGATTCTGTATTTAGATGAGAACAAGAGTTTATAAATCCATCATTGGAGCCATAGCTTAACAGTATATTTAGTTAATAAAATTATGAAGTCGTACAAATTAAATCATATACAGCAACTTGAATCGGAAGCTATTCTAATAATGAGAGAGGTGGCTGCTCAATTTGAAAAGCCGGTTTTATTATTTTCGGGAGGCAAAGATTCGATTTGTATGGCGCATCTTGCAAAAAAAGCATTCTATCCAGGTAAAATCCCCTTTCCTTTTTTGCATGTGGATACCGGGCATAACTTCGCGGAAACCATTGAATTTCGTGATCAGCTTGCTGAAAAATTAGGCATAGAAATGATTGTCGCAAGTGTTCAGGATTCGATTGATCAAGGGAAAGTGAAGGAAGAAAAAGGCCCGCGGGCCAGCAGAAATGGATTGCAGATTAATACTCTTTTAGAGGCCCTCGAAAAGAACAAGTTTGACGCCGCCTTTGGTGGTGCCCGCCGGGATGAAGAAAAAGCCCGCGCTAAAGAACGATTCTTTTCTCACAGGGATGAATTTGGGCAGTGGGATCCCAAAAACCAACGTCCTGAATTGTGGAACTTATTCAACGGTCGAAAAGATTTTGGGGAGCATTTTCGTGTATTCCCTCTGAGTAATTGGACCGAAATGGATGTTTGGCAATATATTGCGGCCGAAAACATTGATATTCCTTCCCTCTATTTTTCTCATCAGCGGGAAGTATTTAAGCGAGATGGTTCTTATTTAGCAAAAGCTGATGTTATTCAGAATTTTGATGATGAATTGATCGAGGAGAAAACTGTGCGCTTCCGAACCATTGGCGATATAACATGTACAGGCGCGGTTTTATCAGAAGCCGCAAGCCTTGAAGAAATCATACAGGAAGTAGCCGCGGCAAGAGTTACCGAAAGAGGTGGGAGAGCAGATGATAAGCGATCAGAATCTGCCATGGAAGAGCGAAAAAAACAGGGTTACTTTTAGAATTTTGATTCTGCAAGCTGATAATAGAACATATTAAAAAGAAAATATTTGATGAATACTAAGACACAAGACAACGCTTACCTGAATATGGATCTGTTGCGTTTTACTACAGCGGGAAGCGTGGACGACGGAAAAAGTACATTAATAGGCAGATTGCTTTACGATTCAAAATCCATATTTGAAGATCAGATGGAGGCTATTGAGGAATCGAGCAGAAACAAAGGAGATGATTATACCAATCTTGCTTTACTAACGGATGGACTTTCAGCTGAAAGAGAGCAGGGAATCACCATTGATGTGGCTTATCGCTATTTCTCGACGCCGAATCGCAAGTTTATAATAGCAGATACTCCGGGCCACACCCAATATACCCGCAATATGGTAACGGGAGCCTCTACAGCAAACCTTGCGATCATTTTAGTAGATGCCCGGCAAGGTGTGATTGAACAAACCTGCCGGCATTCTTTCATCGCCTCACTATTGGGCATAAAACATATTGTTCTTTGTGTGAACAAAATGGATTTAGTGGATTATAGTGAAGAAGCTTTCCAAAAAGTGATTGCTCAATACAAGGAGTTTTCTTCCAAACTGGATGTTCCAGATGTGCATTATATACCCATTAGCGCATTGTATGGGGATAATGTGGTCAATAAATCCGAAAAGATGGATTGGTACGGTGGAGCAACTTTATTGTATACCCTCGAAAATGTACAAGTGAATAGCGATTTTAATCATGTAGACAGCCGGTTTCCTGTTCAGTGGGTTACTCGTCCACAATCGAAAGAGTTCCCCGATTATCGTGGCTACTCAGGCCGTGTGGCAGGCGGTGTTTTTAAGCCGGGAGATGAGGTAATGGCTTTGCCATCCGGATTTACCAGTAAAGTCACCAGAATTCATAATTATACGGAAGATCTGGAAGAAGCATTTCAGCCAATGTCGGTGACCATGACTCTCGAAGATGATATTGATATTAGCAGGGGAGACATGATTGTGAAACCGGATAACCAGCCAAACATTGGACAAGACATTGACTTGATGGTCTGTTGGTTGAATAAACAAGAACTGCAACCCGGGGGCAAGTACACCATCAAACATACCACAAAAGAAGTGCGGTGTATTGTGAAAGAAGTGAAGTATAAAGTGAATATTAATACTTTACACAGGGTAGAAGGAGATTCAAAGATTGGGCTGAATGATATTGGCCGAATCCAGATTCGAACAACAGAACCACTTTTCTACGACAGCTATAAGAAAAACCGTTCAACCGGCAGTTTGATTATTGTAGATGAGTTTACCAATAACACGGTTGGCGCAGGTATGATTATATAGTATAGATTGGGTTATATAGAAATCCTTCTAAACAACCGTCTTAATAAAAGTTAAATTGAGTAGCAACAGTAGTAAAACTTCTTCAAAAGATTTTGAAATATTGAATATTTCAGTCCGAGCGATTACACAGAATGAGCTTTCCTATGAGATTGGTAATTTCATTTCTAATAATGATAAAAAAATCATAGGCATTCATAACCTGAACAGCATTTATTTAGCTAATAATTCTCCAGAAATAGCGGGATTTTACAAGCTGCCTCAAATGGAATTCTCTTTCATAGATGGGATGTCAGTTGTATTAATAGGCAGATTGTTAGGCTACCCCCTCTATAGAAGGCACCGCCTTACCTCGATTGATTGGCTTTTTGATCTAAGTAAGCTCTGTGAAAAAAATCACTGGAAAATCTATTTTCTGGGTTCTACAACTGAAGTAGGAGAAAGAGCTAAAGCAGAGTTTCAAGAGTATAGTCCAAATTTAAAGATGAAAACTCACCATGGGTTCTTTGATGCGGAGAATAAGGTTGAGTGCAACACGATACTCAAAGAAATAGAGGAGTTTAAACCTCAAATATTGATTGTAGGTATGGGGATGCCAAGACAAGAAAAATGGATTGCAAACTATATTAATAAAATTGATGCTAATGTAATTTTTAATTGGGGTGCGTGTATGGATTATATAGCTGGTGTTGTACCTACACCTCCAAGGTGGGCTGGAAGGTGGGGTGTTGAATGGGTTTTCCGACTTGCTTACGAACCGAAAAGATTATATAAACGATACCTAATAGATCCTTGGTATCTTTTACCTCTTTTTATAAAAGAGTTGGTTTCAAAAAGATTGGGATAGAAAAGAGTATTTATAGCAAATATAGTTGTGTGAAACTTATTCAAATTAGGAATGAAAGTCTTACAAGTTCATAATCTATACCAGTATAAGGGGGGTGAGGAGGTTGTTTGTGAACAAGAATCCCGACTTCTTCAAACAAACGGGCATCAGGTAAAACGGTTTCATATATCTCCAGTTAGTTATCCATCTTTCAAGAGTAAACTCACCTTCATATTAGGATTTTTTTACAATTTTAGAATAAAGAAAGATATTCTAAAATTACTTCAAGAGTTTAAGCCTGATATCGTTCACGTTCATAAAATATTTCCCAGTATTTCTCCTTCCGTTTTTGATGCGTGTAAAGAAGCTGGCGTTCCCTGCATAATGACCCTACATAATTTTCGATTTTTGATACCTGATGGTGTTTTTAAACCGGGTGAGGCAGCTAAATATTCCTCAGGGAAATCACTATTGGGATATATCTTATCAAAAAGATACAGGAACTCCTATCTCTATAGTTTAGGTGCTACACTATGGGTAGTATACAATAGAGTACGCAGATCATGGAATTCTGTGGATGGTTTTATTTTGCCTTCTATATGGATGAAAGAGATTTATATGAAATTTGGGATAGTTAATGAGAAACTTTTTATAAAACCTCACTTCACTGAAAGCCTATATACTGATAGTAGTGAACTAGAGATCAGGAATAAATTTGGGTTTGTGTATGTTGGTCGGTTGTCTGAAGAAAAGGGAATAATAGCTCTAGTTAAAGAGTGGAAGGAAAAATATGATAACATTCCCCTCACAATTATTGGTACTGGGCCTGCAGAAGAACGAGTGCGAAAAATGACTGCAGATGCCAAAAATATTAAGATGGAAGGTTTCTTATCGCAGATAGAAATTCAAAAGGTACTTCCCCTTTACAAGGCTCTTATTTGCCCTTCTCAGACTAATGAATCTTTCGGAATGGTAGTTATAGAATCTTTTGCTGCGGGTACTCCAGTTATCGGTTCGGATTTACATGCACTCAGTGAAATTATAACAGATGGACATGATGGATTTTTATTTAATCATTTGAATATTGGAGAAGTAGGAAAGTTTATTAAAAAACTCGAAACAAACGATGAGCTTTTAGCTTTGATGTGCCAAAATTCATATGACACATTTATAAAGAATTATTCACCCAGAGTAAACTACTATAGGTATATAGAGATTATCAGGCATGTGATGGAAAATTACAAAAGTGAAGAAGAATCTATATGAGTGTCAATACATATGAAAATTCGCCCCTTGTTTACATAATAATATTAAATTGGAATAACTATGAAGACTCATATCGTTGCATAGAGTCAGTTCAGAAAGTCAATTATGCTAACTATAAAATAGTTTTAGTTGATAATGCTTCGACAGATAGTTCATGTCATAAATTGAAGCTTGATTTTCCAGAAGTACTCATTATAGAGAACGAGATTAATTTAGGTTATTCAGGAGGAAATAATAAAGGTATAGAATTGGCATTAGTGGAAAAAGCACAATTTATTTGGGTACTGAACAATGATACTACAGTAAGTAAAAATACTTTGAAGGAATTATTAAGTACAATGAAAAAGGATAAGGATTCTGGAATTGCGGGATGTAAAATTTTAAATACAGAACCGCTAAATGAGGTACAGGTTTATGGTGGGGGGAGAGTAAATTACTTTTTAGGAACACAAAAAAGTTTAACTAAAAAATCATTAGGTCTAAATTATATATCGGGAACTTCTCTTTTTATGAAGTCTGAAGTTGTAGGGAAGGTTGGGAAACTCGATGAAGACTTTTTCATGTATTGGGAAGATGTTGAGTTTTCACATCGAGTAAAAGCGAATAATTATAACTTAACTGTAGCTAGTTCAGCTATAATTTATCATAAAAATCAGGGTACATTTGGACAAGGCAATAATATTTTTTTTGAATACCTGTATGCAAAAGGGGCAATCTTATTCTTTAGAAAACAGGTGGCCTGGTGGCCCATTTCAATCACTATTCTAATTACAGGCAAGATTATAAAGAAGGTTTTTACCGGACAATGGAAGGTGTTACCTGATATCCTTAGAGGTATAGGAGAAGGATTGAATCAACGCATTTCTTCTTACTAGATCTAAGCTAAAAATTTAAAATCGATATTGAATACCGAATTCAAATTGGATATTAGTTTCATCATTGCCTCCTTGTTCGTAAAAACCATACATATCACCGATATCAAACCTTCCATAGTTGAAAGCTTTAGTCCAGGTAAACGTGGATGAGAATATAAAGGAATTAAAACTGTAGGCACCTTGAAGCCCGAGGTGTAAATCTACCCTGTGCCTCCACCAGTCTTTTTCTCCAGCCCAAGGAAAAGGATCTATCTCCTCTCTATTATATCGGAAATGAAAAAGGTCGTTGTCAACCACTCTTTGAGCAAATAAGCCAACTTTGCCTTTCTTTAGATAGGCATCTGCGGCAAAAAATTGGCTCTCAGAACCGGGACCAATTCCTGCTCCTAATATTTTTCCTTCATTTGTATGCCCCTGGCGAATTCTAGCGTGAGTATAAAAATAAGGTTGCGGCCGCAGTTCAGCAATCTGTCCAGGGATCAAAGAATTTATTTCTATGGATAATTTGAAAAACTCTATAAGTTTAGAGGGTAAAATTTTCTGCAAACCTATGGTATAAGCTCGGGCGTGATTGGGTTCTAAAATAAAGTCACGAGCATTGTAGCTGTGATCTTCCCTGGTAAACTCTGCATATAGTTCTGTTCTGCTTTCTGGAAACAACCATCGAAAATGGGCAGAAAATATCTGGTTATCTCCTGGATTGTTTCCGATTTTTACTTTTAGAATATCTTGGAAGACAGCTAAATAATGCGAAGAACTTAAACCACCTTCAGGAACATATTGATGAAAAACTCTGCTAACACCCACATGCAGATTAGAAATAAAAGAAGGTGAATAAATTACATTTAACCCATTCATAAACCGTTGCGTCTCAGTAGAAACATCAAGGGAACGTACAAATGAGTGAACATAATATTTTGAATCTTCAGGCCAGCCTCCCATCCATGTAAATTCTAAATTACCAATATATGGAAGTTTAACAGGCGATCTGCTTCCAAAAAATACATGCTTCATTCCGGGAGCGTTGTTACTCATAATTAAGGAGTATTTTTTCCCGGGACCCCACCACCGGGGTTCTTTACTAAATCCGGTTTCAAAATTTTTATAATGAAACCTTACCGATGTATACCCAAGATCAAAATTCCAAAATGGATCCGGGCCATAGCGAAAAGGACTGTCTAAACTGAATCCAACTTCTTCAGCTCCATATAAAACAATTCCCAGGTCATCAGTTGGAATAAAACGGGGATATTTAAAGTCGCTGTTCTGAGAATAGCTTAGCAGTGGCCGGAAAGTAATAGTAACATAATCTGACGTGGCAAAGAAACCGCCTTTTATCTCCAGATTACTGCCACGACCATACCAGGAAGATTCATTATTTTCACCGAATGGCAAATTATTGTTATAAATATTTTGAAACTCAAGATCATACAGCCCAATATCTAATAAATTTGAATTATTCAGTATAGTGTATGGTAGTGGGCCACCCCATAAAGCCTCAGGCTTTATTTTGTTGGGAAGTGTCCAGAGGGAACGATTACTCATAGAATAAGAAACGCTATCACCCTGTAACTGAAGAAGGCGTATTTGATCCTCCCGAATATCACTAATGGGTATAATTTGACTAAAAAGTGATTGTGAGGAAGAAAAAATAACTAACAGGGATATTAAAACAATCAGATCGAATTTTCGATATATCCCAAAATTGTATTGGATCAAATCAAGAATAGAAGTTATAGCTAAAGAAGGTATTCTATTTTTTATCTTCAGCATAATAATCGCTGTAGGCTCTTTTGTAATAGTAGTAGTTACTATAGTAATCAGAGCTTTTCTTTGGGTCGAAAGCATTCAAGACGGTTCCTACAATTTCAGCATTCAAATGTCGAAGACCGTCTAAAGTGAATTCCAACTCCCGTTTTGTAGTCATATTAAATCTGGAAACTACAATTATACCGTCGGTTAAACGGAGCAGTGAAGCTGAATCTGAAATGATCCCATAAGGGGCCGTATCAAGTATAATATGATCGTACTTGTCCTTTAGCTTATCGATGATGCTCTTCAGGCGTTTACTATCAAGAACACTGGCTGGTTCTGGTGTCTTTTTCCCTACGGTTATCAGGTCTACATTGGGAGCAATAGTTTCTTTGATGGTTGATTCAAAACCGGCAGTGTCAAAGAGTAATTCAACAAGTCCGGGTTCTTTGTTTTCGCCAAATATTTTGTGCTGTGTTGGCCTTCTAAGGTCAAGATCTACAATCAGAACGCTCTTTTCAGCTTCTGCAAAGGTTACAGCAAGATTGGCCGCTATGGTACTTTTTCCTTCACTTTTAGTGGAGCTGGTTACCATCAGTACCTTATATTCCTTGTCAGGGTTGGCATAAACTATATTGATTCTCAACCTACGATATGCCTCTGAAATGGGAGAGATGTGATCAAGAAAAGTTAGTAACTGGTTTGATACTGATTTTCCTTCTACAATTTGTTTCCCATTAGGGTCAACGTCTTTTAGAATATTGAAATCAGGGATGTTCCCAAGGAAGGGTACATTATATTTTTTAAGCTCATCAGAAGACTTTACGGTATCGTCAAGCGATTCCCGGATGAAAATATAAGCAACTCCAAATATCCCGCCTAAAAGAAATCCAATTACTACCCATAATCTTTTTTGAGGCTTGATGGGAGTTAAGGGAACTATAGCATAATCTAAAGGACGCCCCATACCAAATTGGGTTTTTTCCCATAAGCTCATTTCAGCAAATTGATTAGACACCAATAGATAAAGTTGCTCATTGATACTCACATCTCTTTTCAATCGAGCAAGGCTTATGATATCCTCTGGTAAATTGTCGAATTGTTGATTTAAGCTGCCAATTCTTCGGTCAAAAGCGGAAATTTGTGCATCAAACTGAGATTGTTGCACAGATAGATCAATTAGTTTCTGATTTATTCCAATAATCCGTTGTGTGATGTTTCCACCGTCACTTGAGAGGAAGCTCAACGAAAGACTGGAATTGGAATTAATTAAACGGTCGGCTAAGGTGCGAATCTGTGATCTCGTCTCCTCAATTTGATTATTTAGGCTCCTAAGCTCTGGTACGTTTTCTGAGGATTCACGCAGTTCCGGATTTTTAGATAACAATAGAACTCTTTCCGTTTCAAGCTCAGCCAGTTCAAACTGATAGTTTGAGAGAATGGGGCCAAGGCTTTCAGAAAACTGGTCTGCAAGTCCTGGTTTTATTTCTTCAAGCTGATTCTCATATGCTGTAACCGCTGAATTAACTGCAATTAGCTGAACTTCAATTTCCTGCCTCGAACTTTCCAGCGTTGAAAGTGTGTTAATTAATTGATCGGTTTGTGAATCAACTGAAATCAAAGCCGATTTATCCATGAATTGCCGCAACTGCTGTTCTGTTTCAGCAAGCTGGGCTTCGATGGTTGTACGTTCTCCTCTGAGGAAGCTCAAAGCAGAAGTTGCCATCGAACGGTTTTGGTTTGTGGAAAGCCGGGAATAGGTATCCATAGTTAAATTAGCAATGTATGCAGCTTCTTGTGGTAAAGGGCTTTCAAAACCAATGCGAACCATATCAGTTTCTCTGTCAACCTGCGCTGCGGTAAGCGTTCCCCTAATTCGCATAGCTACTGTATCCCGACTTACTGTAGTGGAGTCAGCAGGGTAAGAAGCCCATAAAAGAGGATATTTTTTCCCAGCTGGAGTGAACTCAGTTGCAATAATACTGTCAGCCAAATCCTCACTAAGAGATCTTGACTTCAAAATTTGTAACTCATTGGCAATGGTACTTCCCATACCAATACCATAAGAAGTAGTTAAAAGATTAGATAAATCAGAGCCTGCATAAGAATAGCGGTTTTTGCTTTCACTGATAAAAATAGTGCCTTCACTACTATAAATAGGAATTTGTCTTAGAGACAACACGGCAGCGATGGCAGAAAAAACAAACACAAACCCTATAAGGATCCACTTATTTCTTAAGAGAGTATTAAACAGTTTAAGCAAATCAATTTCATCTTCACTCTCTGCACCATTGGAATTAAACCCTGAAGATTGGTGATGACCGTTTGTTCCGTTTTTATAGGAGTAATGGTTATTGGAAGAAGGTGATTCCATAGAAAAATATTTTTATACCTTGACATATTAAGATAGATAAATTACGCAATATTGCTGAATAATATTGGAACCTTAAAAAATATTATAACAAATTGTAGCTCTTGTTATTACGTGTCTGTTTATCCGAGTATTTCTCTCTTTGGCATGAGCTATCTGCGCATCTGAGAAAATAAAACAAATGCTTTAATCTCAAAATATTAGTGACTATGTTTGGCTTCAATTATCACACTAATTTATAAACGCTTTGCCAAGAGTTGCGATTATTTCTGACGTTCACGCAAATTTCCCAGCTTTGCGAGCCGTAATTAATGCGTTAGAAAACGAGCAACCGGATGTGTGGATTTGTCTTGGGGATTTAGTGGGATATGGGCCTCATCCCAAAGAGTGTATAGAAGAAATTAGAAGCCGTAACATGGTTTGTGTTTTAGGAAATCATGATGCTGGTGTAACGGGTAATTTATCGCTTAAGCATTTTAGAAATCCCAACAGAAAGTTAATTGAGTTAACAAAAAAGTTGATCACTGAAGACCAAATTAAATGGCTTTCATCACTCCCTTTAACTATCGATAACAAAGAACAAGGTTGGATTGCTGCACATGCATCTCCTGAAGAGCCGGAGAACTGGGAGTATTTGGATAGTGCTTTTAAGGTAAGAAAAATATTGCCACAGCTTGATCAACCCTTATGTTTTGTAGGGCATACCCATCATCCCGCTATGGTTTCTGATACCATAGGGTTAAAAGTTTTTAAGAAAGATCATAACTATTTGATTAATCCAGGGAGTGTGGGGCAGTCCAGAGATGGGGATAACCGGGCCTCATGCTCGTTTGTGGATACGGATAAATTTGAGTACAAGAACATCAGGGTTACTTTTAATGTGGATTCGGTATTAAGGGATTTGGAAAAACTTGGATTCACTCAAGGCGAAGCTGAACATTTGATGAGGGTAAAATGACACTCCACATAATAAATAAGAGCTAATGACAATTGAAGGAGGGATAGTCTTAGGAGTAATTCTTTTGTGTTTAGTCTTATTGATAAGCACTTCTATTTCGGTTGATATTATTCTGTTCGGGGCTTTGGCTCTGATATTTATCTTCGGCATCATCCCCGCTGAAAATGCACTGTCTGGTTTTTCTAATGAAGGAATGTTAACAGTGGCGGCTTTATACATAATCGCCGCAGGCCTAAAGGAAACCGGGGCAATCCAGTATATAGTGCAACGGGTGATGGGAAATATACGAACGGTGAAAATGGCTCAATTCAGAATAATGAGTCCTGTAATGGTGATGAGCGCTTTCCTTAATAACACTCCCATTGTAGCATCTTTTATTCCCGCACTTGAGCGATGGAGTAGAATCTCACAAATACCGGTGTCTAAAATTCTCATACCTCTTAGTTATGCGGCCATTCTTGGAGGCACCTGCACGCTTATTGGAACAAGTACCAACCTGATCTTGAATGGCTTGCTAATTGATGAGGCTTCTACTCGTTCTTTGGGAATTTTTGAACCGGCTCTTATTGGAATTCCCTGTGCTATAGCCGGATTCATCTACCTGATGATTTTTGGTGATCGCCTTTTACCTGAGCGGGGTTCCAGTATGGATACCTTTCAAGACCCTCGTGAATATACCATTGAGATGATTGTTTCTGATGGAAGTGCTCTTGCTGACAAAACCATTGAAGAAGCTGGCTTACGTAATCTACCGGGGCTTTATCTCGTTGAAATTCAGCGTAATGACAGGGCAATCCCAGCGGTTGGACCTTATGAAAAGTTGAGGGAAAATGATCGTCTTATTTTTACGGGAATCGTGGATTCTATTATTGACCTTCAGCAAATGACGGGCCTTATCCCTGCTACAAATCAGGTGTTTAAGTTAAATGCACCTCGCAACGAAAGGAAAATGATTGAAGCGGTAGTTTCCCGCTCTAACCCCATTGTCGGCAGGAGTATAAAAGAGGGTGGATTTCGCGACAGATATGATGCGGTGGTTTTGGCTGTTTCCCGAAATGGAGAGCGAATAGAGGAGAAGATTGGGGATATCAGGCTTAAAAATGGGGATGTTTTATTGATAGAAGCCCATCCCAATTTTGTATCAAAATACAGAAATTCGAATGAGTTCTTCCTTGTAAGCTCCATCGAAGATTCGAGTCCCGTTACTTATGAAAAAGCATGGATTGCAGGGCTTTCCCTTTTTGTGATGGTGGCCCTGGCTGCCTCGGGAATTCTAAGCATGTTACAGTCGGCTTTGGTTGCAGGTGGATTGATGCTATTGACCAAATGTTTTCGGTATTCAACTGCTTTGGAAAGTGTAGACTGGCGTGTGTTGATTGCTATCGCTTCTTCCCTTGGTTTAGGGAATGCGTTGCAATATACCGGGGTAGCTCAGTATTTTGCCGAAGGTATGCTTGGTTTTGCAGGAAACAGCCCCATTATTGCGCTTTTGATGACATACTTCGCAACATGGATTCTCACCGAGATGATAACAAACAATGCTGCCGCTGTACTTATTTTCCCCATCGCATTATCACTTGCACAATCTCTTGGGGTTGATTTTATTCCATTTGCTTTGGTAATAATTGTGGCTGCTTCATCAAGTTTCGCTACACCAATCGGTTATCAAACCAACTTGATGGTATATGGCCCAGGCGGTTATAAATACACGGATTTTGTGCGAATTGGCCTTCCTTTAAATTTGATAGTAGCGGCCATTACTGTAACTTTGGTGCCTCAAATTTGGGCATTTTAAAATTCAAAACAGCAGAAAAACATATATGTTAGACTCCGTCATTAAGATTGCAGAAAAAGCTGGTAAGAAGATCCTTGAGTTTTATGAACTTGATATTGAGGTAACTCAGAAAGAGGACGACTCGCCTCTGACCAAAGCCGACATCGCGGCGCATCATATTATCGTAGATGCTTTGAAAAAATTAGATCCCGGCACACCTATAATATCTGAAGAGTCTGGGGTTCCTGACTATGAAATCCGAAGTGGATGGAAGAAATTTTGGCTGGTTGATCCACTGGATGGCACCAAAGAATTCATCAAAAAAAATGGAGAGTTTACGGTGAACATTGCCCTGATTGAAGATGGCGTTCCTGTGATGGGTGTAGTTTTGGCACCGGCAAAAGAGTTGCTGTATTACTCCCAAAAAGGCATGGGGGCATTCAGAAGAGTAGGTGTAGAAAAAGCGCAGCAAATTTATTCAGAAGCGGCAAATAAGCAAGATGACCTTAATATAATAGAAAGCCGTTCTCATGGTTCAGATGCTTTGGAAGATTTTTTAAAGAAAGAGGGGATTAAAATAAAAGAACGTATTAAATCGGGAAGCTCTCTGAAAATTTGCCTGGTGGCTGATGGTACTGCGGATTTATACCCCAGAATGGGCCCCACAATGGAATGGGATGTTGCAGCCGGTGATGCCGTTTACCGATATTCAGCGAGAGATGGAGTGCATGAATCAGGCATTAAATACAATAAAGAAAATCTGCTGAATTCTAATTTTGTTATTGGTTTTTGATCCTCATCTAAAATGGAACCTGTTTCCACCTTCAGGAATGCTGGGAATTTTCTGGTTGAAGATCTTGTCTTTTTTTAGAAACCTGAAGCTCAAAATTGCTTAGGTATTCAATTAAAAAAAGAGAGAGAGGAACATGAATAATTTCTTCAGAACCATTTTAGCCGGCTATGGCGCCAAGAAATTAGGAGGCGGTTGCTTCAGCATTGTATTAATCTTCATAATAATATTTGTGCTGCTCGGCCAATGCAGTTGAGGTTATTTACAACCCCAACTGCTTTTCATTTCCTCAGCTTTCTATTCTCAATAGAGACTATATCGCGCTTTTGTAAGCTTTTTCAAGAATATGCAAGCCTTCATCAAGATGTTCTTTTGTGATGGTAAGTGGTGGCCGGAATCGAACGGTGTTTGGACCGCAGGAAAGAATCATGAGTCCGTTTTCCACACATTCATTAATCACTTTATCCCTCAATTGGCCATTGGGCAAATCAATTGCACAGAAAAGGCCTTTTCCACGTGGGTTGGTGAAATGTTCGTGCTCGTCCGCAAAAGATTCCAGGCGATTAAGTAGGTAATTTCCCATTTCGGCTGCGTTTTCAACGAGATTGTCTTCTTCAATAACTTCCAGAATTCTGCCAAAGCGAACCATGTCCACCAAATTTCCTCCCCAGGTAGAATTTATTCTGGAGGAAACATGAAAGCAGTTGGTTTCAACATCATCAACTCTTGTGCTTGATAGAAGTCCACATACCTGCGCTTTTTTCCCAAAGGCGAGAATATCCGGTTTTACATAATGTTCGTGCGCCCAAAATTTCCCTGTCATGCCAACACCAGTTTGCACTTCATCATATATAAGGAGTGCCTCGTGTTTGTCGGCTAAATCACGAAGTGCCTGATGAAATTCTAAGCGGAAATGCCGATCGCCGCCTTCACCCTGAATAGGTTCAATTAAAATGCAGGCAATGTCATCTTTATACAGTTCAAAGAAACGTTCTGCCTGAGCAAGCGCCATTTTTTCTTGCTCGGCTGTATTGGCAACATTTTCTTTTGTGGCGGGAAATGTCATTGCTGGGCTGATAATTCTCGGCCAGTCAAATTTTGGAAAATATTTCACCTTATTCGGGACAGTATTAGTTACTGATAAAGTGTATCCAGTTCGCCCGTGAAAAGCTTTTTCGAAATGAAGCACCTTATGGCCCAACTCTTTGCGATAACCTTTTTGGAAGTTCTTTTGCACTTTCCAGTCAAAGGCTACTTTCATCGCATTTTCAACAGCTAAAGCTCCGCCAGAAATAAAGAATGAATAGGGCATATAATCAGGAATTCCAACCCGATCGAAAGTATCCATGAACTTCGCCATGTCTTTTGTGTAGATGTCAGAATTGGATGGCTTATTAACAGCTACGCGTCCAAGAGTATTAATAAACTCATCATCTTTGGCGAGTTTAGGATGATTCATTCCCAAAGGATTGGAAGCAAAGAAAGTGAAAAAATCTAAATATCGTTTTCCAGAATTAGAATCATATAAATAAGCACCTTCGCTCTCATCAAGATCAAGAACCATATCATACCCATCGGTAAGCATATGCTTGCTTAGAATTGAACGAACTTTATCTGGCGCAATGGTATTATTTTCTCGCATATTCCTTGGGTTTTTTTCTACTGTTGATTGGTATATGAAATTACCAAATAAGGCGGTTTAGCTCAATAGCATTTAAAGATCATAGGGCTATTTTTGGAATGGTGCGAGGGTTCTACGTATGATAGTTACACATTCTTCCAGCTGAGATTCAGTCATAACAAGCGGAGGAGCAAAACGGATGATATTACCGTGAGTGGGTTTTGCGAGCAGTCCGTTTTCTTTCAATGCAAGACAAAATCTCCATGCTGTGTCACTTTCCGAAGTATCATTTATAACAACGGCATTTAAGAGTCCTTTTCCTCTAACTTTGACAAACAAATCGAACTCATCAACTAAAGTTTCCATTTCTGAACGGAACTTCTTTCCAAGTTTTCTCGCGTTCTGAATCAGATGTTCATCTTTAACCACCTCTAAGGCAGCCATGGCTACCTTGCAAGCGATGGGATTTCCACCATAAGTAGAACCGTGTTGCCCTGGTTTGATTACCTCCATTATTTCATCATCCGCTAAAACAGCAGAGACGGGATAGGAGCCACCTGAAAGAGCCTTCCCCAAAATAAGTATATCAGGTTTGGTATAGGAAGGTTGCCGCTCACAATGTCCCTGACAAGAGCAATCGCCACAAACAGCAAGTAAGCTTCCGGTTCTGGCAATCCCGGTCTGAATTTCATCGGCTATAAAAAGAACATTTTCTTTTTTGCACAGCGACGCAGCTTCGCGAATGTATTCTTCATCTGGAACAACAACACCGGCTTCACCTTGAATTGGTTCAACCAGGAATCCGGCTATGTTCTCTTCTTGTAACGCTTTTTTGAGCGCAGCCAAATCATTGTAAGGAACTTTTATGAAGCCGGGGGTATAGGGGCCGAAGTTTTTCTTTGCATCAGGATCGTTAGAAAAAGAGATGACAGTAGTAGTGCGGCCATGGAAGTTGTTCTCACAAACAATAATTTGAGCCTTTTCTTCAGGGATATTCTTTTTCTCATAGGCCCATTTTCTGCAAATTTTGATAGCGGTTTCTACACCTTCGGCTCCGGTATTCATCGGGAGGATTTTATCAAAACCAAAATAGTCCGTTATATACTTTTCATACTCGCCAAGCACATTATTATAGAAAGCCCGGGAAGTGAGGGAAAGAGTTTGTGCCTGTTCGGTAAGAGCCTTGGTAATTTGGGGATGGCTGTGACCCTGATTTACGGCAGAGTAAGCGGAGAGAAAATCGAAATATTTATTGCCTTCAGGATCCCACACATACACTCCCTCACCTTTTGAAAGTACAACGGGAAGGGGATGATAATTATGAGCGCCATATTTATCTTCTAACTGAATAGCTTTATCTGTAGAAATCATGCCTTGTATTTAGAAATTTTGCAAAATGGAAATTACAAAAAGTACCAATGAAAGATTTTATATATAAAGGTAATTTTATTCTTGAAGTCGACCCAAAAATAGTTGTATCTTGAAGTCTTCAAACGAAACACATCGCGGGGTGGAGCAGCTGGTAGCTCGTCGGGCTCATAACCCGAAGGTCACAGGTTCGAATCCTGTCCCCGCCACTACAAGCCTTCTGAATAATTTTCAGAGGGCTTTTTTTATGTCTTGTTTTTGGGATGGGCTCATACCCGAAAGGTCACAGGTTCTGCCGTGGGCATCCCCTTGGGAGAATCTTGTTCCCGAAATTATAAGAAGGTTTTTTACTGGTTGATGGTCAGGTTTAACACCTGTACTTGCATTGCTGGGTGGTTTAATTATTCTCTTGATCCTACGAATAAATAATACTTGTATTAATTAAAGCTTCTTACAATATTATTGTACAATTTTTTACTTTTAAATAATCATTAAAACAAAAAAAACTACTATGTTTAAAAAGCTACAAATGACATTAGTATTGGTAGTGATGGTGTCTGTGAGTGCATTTGCACAAACCAGAACAATAGTTGGTGTTGTTACAGACGCATCAACTGGCGAAACTCTCACTGGAGTATCCATTGCAGTTGATGGAACCCAACGAGGAACCTCAACCAATATAGACGGAGAATATTCGATCAGGGCCTCAAGCAATAATGTGCTTGTATTTTCATTTCTTGGTTTCTCTAAACAAGAAATCCCTGTCGGTAACCAAACAACTATAAATGTTGCACTCGATCAGGATATACAGAACCTTGACGAGGTGATTGTGACAGGTTACGGAGCGATTGCACGAAGGCAAATCACAAGTTCTATAGGACAAGTGAGTAGTGACCAACTCGCAGATGTATCTATAACAACAGCCGACCAAGCTTTACAAGGAAGAGTGGCTGGAGTTCAGATTACTGGTACATCGGGTGTTTTAGGTGCTCCAACTAATATTCGTATTCGTGGAGCCTCTTCTATTTCTGCAAGTACAGTTCCATTAGTTGTAGTTGATGGGGTGCCAATAACAAATCCTGCTGGTACTGGCATTTCAGCTATCGGTTCAGGCTATGGTGGGCAAGGGATAAACCCTTTAATTAATTTAAATCCTGCTGATATAGAATCTTATGAAGTTCTTAAAGATGCCTCTGCTTCTGCTATTTATGGATCCCGAGGATCTAACGGGGTAATTTTAATTACGACGAAAAAAGGACGAAGTGGAAGTCAGAATGTTAGTGTAAATTATTATGGGGGTTTCACCAATGAAACTAACCGCTATGATATGATGAGCGGCCCTGAATTCGCAAAGATTTGGAACGACGCTTTAATGAACAGGTACGGTCAGATTGTCGGATTAGAAGTTCCTGAGGGCGATGATGCAGTATCCACTGATTGGGGTGATATTGTTGCTCATACAGGTTTTGTACAAGAAGGAAATGCAAGTGTGTCTGGTGGTAACGACGCAACTCAATATTATATATCTGGTACATTCAGAAGCGAAGAAGGTTATACTAAAAGAAATCAACTGGATAGATATGCTGCGCGAGTGCGTGTAGATCATTCTGTTAGTGATGATTTTAAAGTAGGTTTAAGTGTAACGCCTACAAGAACTGAAAACTTTCGAGTTGCTACAAGTAATGCGGTAGCGGCACCTTTTACATATAGCGCGTTGCATTTTCCAAATGTGGCTGCATATAATGAAGATGGAAGCATTAACTATGGTGTTGCTCCTAATGCTATTCAGGTATTTCCTGGCAACCCACTTGGAAACCAAGAGGGAACGGATTTTATCTCTACACTACAACAAGTTGTAGCTTCAGCTAACGCGGAGTACCTTATTAATGACAACTTTATGTTCAATACAGATTTTACTGCTGATCTGTTTCAGCTTCAGGAAAGACAAAAGGTTGGAGGGCAAACCACAGATGGTTTTCCTGTTGGAGCAGCTTTTGCCTCTAATGATCAGTATTTGAACTACAATTTAAACGCTACAGTTACTTACAAAAATAACTGGGAAGATAACAACCTTACTATACTGGCCGGTACTTCTCTGCAAAAATCTGAAAGAACAAACTTTAGTTCTTCAGGAAATACTTTCGCCAATGATAAATTGAAAACCCTTAATTCTGCAGCCACTATAACAGGTGGAGGTGGTTCGGGTGCTTCATTTGCATTTCAAGGTTATTTATCTCGAATCAACTATTCTTACAAAGATAGGTATCTCCTTACAGTTACCGGAAGATATGATGGGTCATCGAGATTTGGTGAAGAAAACCGATATGGGTTTTTCCCTGCGGCTTCTGCTGGTTGGATAGTGACTGATGAAGATTTTCTTCAATCAGACATCATTGATTTCCTAAAACTACGATCCAGTTATGGTATTACTGGGAATGCTGAAATCGGTAACTTCCCTTCTCTTGGTTTGATTGGTTTTGGAGGTGATTACAGTGGTTTGCCCGGTGGTAGTTTAAGCCAACTGGCAAACCCAGGGCTAAAATGGGAAAGAACCACTCAAGTTGATTTCGGCCTTGACTATGGCTTCCTTGGTAGTAGAATAAGAGGTGCTATAGCTTACTTCATTAAGGATACTGATGACTTGTTATTGAACAAACCTGTTTCTTCCGTTAATGGATTTAGTACGTTCACAGATAATATAGGAGCGATCAAAAATTCTGGAATTGAGTTTGATCTAACGGCGGATATTTTGCAGGGTTCTGTTAGTTGGACATCCAGCTTTAACATTTCTTCTATAGATAATGAAGTTATTTCTATCGTAGACGGGCAAGACCAAATTTTCGGTAATAATATAGTAAGAGAAGGCGAACCATTAGGGGCTTTTTACTTAGTAAGATATGCCGGTGTTAATCGTGAGAATGGCAATGCCCAGTACCTCGATTTAGATGGTAATCTTACTGATCAGTATTCTCTTTCAAACAGAGTGATTGCTGGCAGCCCTTTTCCTGACTATTTTGGAGGTTTCACTAATACTTTCGCTTATAAAGGCGTGGATTTAGGGATATTTTTTCAATATAGTTACGGTAATATGACGTACCGTGGTGACGGTGGATTTACCGATACAAATTTGAGTTCCCTTTTCAATCAATCAACCCGACAAAACGATTATTGGTCTGAGGACAACCCAGATGCCGCTAATCCAGAACCTCGATTTTTGGTTAATAATGGAGCTAGCTCAAGTACCCGATATTTAGAAGACGCGTCTTATTTAAGGCTCAAATCTCTCAGTCTCGGATACACTTTGCCAGTTAATCTTACCCAAGGATATACAGCAAGAATTTATGCTCAGGGTACTAACTTACTTACCTTCACAAAGGATAGTTTTAATGGATTGGATCCTGAAGCAGTAGGTGCTGGAAACATACAATCTGCGGATGTTTTCTTTCAACCCCCGCAACAGAGAACGATCACCTTCGGTGTTAACCTCACATTTTAATAAGCACTAATAAAAAATTAATACAATGAAAAAATTAAAAATACTTTTAATAGTACTTTTTACAGCAGGATTCGGTGCTTGTGATATCTTAGACGGGCCAGCACCTGAACAATCCTTAACATTGGAAGAAGTAATCACCAATGAAGATGGATTACGAAATTTGCTTTCAGGTATGTTTAATACTTATCAGGATTCAGATCTTGGCGGTGCAAATTTCGCTATATTACCAGATATCATGTCTGGTGATGTTTCATGGACTGGAAGTTTCCCAAGCTATCAACAAGTTCACCAATTCAATCAAGACGCAGGAAACGGAGAAGTAAGTCAGTGGTGGTCAAATGCTTATACAGGCATAAATACTGCCAACTTAATAATAGAATCAGTTGGTGCTATTGACGACCCTACTTTTTCTACTGAAGACCAGAATGATATTTTAGGCCAAGCCTATTATATAAGAGGGGTTTTGTATTTTGAACTTACTCGAATGTTTGGCAAAAGATGGGGAGCCACAGCTGATAACTCTCACCCGGGAGTTCCAGTTAGAACAGCCCCTGTGAAAAGTGAACCTGACTTCGAAGATTTGCCAAGAGGAACTGTAGCCGATGGTTATACAAGAGCTATTGCTGATTTTGGTGAAGCAGCAAATCTTCTAACCTCTTCAGTTGCTACCTCTAATGACGGTTTTGCAACAGGAGCGGCAGCAAATGGATATCTCATGCGTATTGCTATGGCTCAACAAAGATTTGATGACGCTGCTGTTATAGCTGAGCAAATACTTGGTGAGAGCTACTCATTAGAAGGAAACATTGCTAATGTTTATAGCGAGTCTTCTGCAGAAGTAATTGCCCGAGTTGTTCAATCGATTCAGGACAATAATGGAGTGAATGGATCCCTTTCCACTTTTTATGCTTCAACTTCATTAGGAGGCCGTGGTGATGCACAAGCTTCTCCGGCCTATCTTGCTGCGCTGGATGAAATAATCACGGATAGTCAGCAAACTAATCTTGATGCATTAGGCCACACGGCTGTTGATGATAGAGCTACTGTTTTATTGTCTGGGAATGCGACACTCAAATATCCAGATGGCTTGAATACCGCTGATGATACAATCGTTTTGAGAGTGGCTGAAGTTATGCTAAGCCGAGCAGAAGCTCTTGCAGAGGATACAGGTTTGAATATAGAGTCTCTCAATTTGTTGAATGAAATTAGAACAAGATCTATCGATGTTGTTGATGCTAATGGAGTGCCTCAAGACGAGACAGTAATCGAATATACCTTAGCTGATTTTGCTACCGCTGAAGAACTAATTGATGCGATCCTTCTTGAAAGAAGAATCGAACTCGGTTTCGAAGGCGATCGATTTCATACTCTTGTTAGAAGAGGAATGGATATCACTTCAGCAAGTGGTATAAGTTCTACTGCTGAAGGTGACCGTATAGTTTTCCCTATTCCGCAGTCTGAAATTGATGCAAATACTGCGATTAGCGAGGCTGATCAGAATCCTGGTTACTAAGAAGAAATAAATAATTCAGAACATGTTTTAAAAGCCATTGCTTAAATGCAATGGCTTTTTTTATATTAGATTCATGATTCTGTAAAAGATATTCAACTTATCGAATGCTAATATTTTTGCTTTTGTATAAGTGTAAAATCTGCACTTTCACAAAATTTTTAATACTCGCTGATTGAAGTGCTCTACTTCACTAAAACAAACAGCGATAGCAACAGGGCATCAGTAATAGAAATAAAACAAAATATTTCATCAATGATTAAAATTCTATATTTGGTAATAATTTTTTTCTCATTCAGTTCTTGTTTGTTTGAGACCAAAGAGCAAACTCTACCTAATACATTCATTCTTTCGCTAAATATTACAGGTTCAGGGTCCGATATTACAGACGGAACTGACACCTTATCAGTGATCTCAAATAAATTTTTTATTGACGGCTTAATTCTTAAAAGAAATAATAAAGAAGATGTGCAATACGAAAATACAGAAATCGTGGCTTCCTATATTAATCTTTTGTCAGATGCAGACCAACAAATAGCTGGTGGTGATATTGATGGAGGAGTATACACTGGTATAAATTTATCTTTTGAACATCCAGATGAAGATAATGCTAATTTCAATGATTCAGATTTAACAATCAGAGATAATAATGGTGAGCTTGTTGAATCCTATTCTTTAGTAATTAATGGTGTTTATAATAGCAAAGCTTTCAAATTTAAGACTAATTTGGAATCCATAGCCAATTTTACATTTGATACTGAATTAACCTTGCCAAATTATAATTCTGGCCTTTTTGTAACTTTGTTTTCAGACACTGAATATTGGTTCAAAGATTCAAATACTGGGGAGATATTAAATCCTGTCCACGATGAAGAACAGATATTTAATAATATCATGAATTCATTCCAAATTATATCGAGAGGAGTTGTTAGATAATTTAATTTAATAATGTTTAAGTAGCGAGTTTCTAAACTTATTATAATTATAAGACCATAATTAAGTGCAACTAACGTTAAACTTTTGAATGGCTAACCTATCTCACAATGCAGAGTGGTGGATTACACTAAACTATGAAGTCGCTTGGCCTTCGTTTCGTGATTTTCCAGTACTAACTCGTGAAGCTTCAGTTCCCAATGTTTTTCAATCACCAAAAGTTGATTGAGGCCTTTCCTGGCACTGGCAACGATACAGTACAGTGACCGACCCAAGGCGAGTGACAAAAATAGCAACACATCAAGCCGTGACTTGTTTACGAAGGTTGGTCAGAAGGGTGCATACTGACTATTTTTACTTCGTCTTCTCTTTTAGTTTTTTCCATTGCTCGTTATCAAGGTAATTAAATTAGGGTCAAGACATCTTAGAAATAAAATGTGTGCGGGCAATCTTCTTTTAGGATATAGCTTTCATATTCTTCAAGCCGCTCTTGGCTTCATACCAGTCAATATAGATGTGAACTTGTAAATCGTTCTTTCAACATGGTTGGATAAAAAAAAGGCTCCTCAAAATGAGGAGCCTTTAATCAATCTAATAAAGAATGATGTGGTGTATTAATCTACATCCCACCAAACATGGGTACTTGCCACATCAGGGCCTTGATCAGAAACCGCTGCATTATAGCTGGCTTCATTAACAAGAGACTCAGTACTTGGATACATGAATCGAAGAGGTATTTGTCCATCAGGAGTAAGAGCACGGTCATGTGGCTCTAATTCAGGATAGTCTAATCTTCTCCACTCAGCCCAAGCCTCATATCCATTTGGATAGAGAGCAACCCACTTTTGGGTACCAATCTTTTGATCCCAGTCAGCTGATACATAAGCAACTTCAGGTTGTGCTACATAAGCAGCAAAATTGGCAGCGTCAAAGACACCCCATTGTGTCCAAGAAGCTTCTATAGCATCTAAGTATAGATCTTGGGCAACACCTGTAATCCATCCCCGCTCAACAGCTTCTGCTTGTGCGAATAGCAATTCAGAAATTGTGATTATTGGAAGTGGAGCATTTTGCATGCCAACATTAGGTCCGCCTGCGCCAACAGCTGATCCAGGAAAGGAGATGGTAGAGTTTGTAACGTCTCCAGGGTTTGGAGCGTCATAATCCATTGGTACAATTTCGTCGAATGTTGCTACGCCGTCATTGTTACTTGCATCAGGTGCAGGGTTAGCGTATACAAGCACACGATGGTCTTCCAGATCCAACATATAATCACCCAACACATCCGCGAGGGCATAATCTGTACGGGTTCTGAATCGTCTGTACCAAGGGTTTTCATTAGCAGCATCTGCAAGGTAAGGATACATTACATCTTCTGTAATTAATCCATCATTCACAGCATCAACAAATTCAGCTTCAGCTAAAGCTTCATTTGCATCAGCCATTCGGAGTGCAATTCTGGCTCTCAAGCTATTTGCAAACAGCGCCCATGCGTCCATATCTCCACCGAAAATAATGTCACCGTTTACACCGGTACCACCATCCATTCCGGCTACTGCTTCTTTTAACTCATTTACAAGATCTGCATAGATGTCTTCTTGTGAATCGTAAGCGGGAGCTAAATTTTCTCTTCCCTGCAACGCTTCAGAGTAAGGAATTGCTCCCCAACGGTCTGTCATCATATGAAAGAAATATACCTTCAGAATTCTGGCTGCTGCTATTTGGTTAGCATTACTGCCACCAGCAAGAGCATCGCCTTTGGTTTCTTCATTAGTATTTTGTTCAATGATGGTATTTAAGTCCTGAAGAGGACCGTAGTACCAGCTGTTGAAATTAGCTTCGGTATTTGAATACCGAACACCATCATCATACTGAGTGTCAGTCATGTACTGTACGTAAAGGTTGCCGGGTACAGCACCTATTATATCACTCATGCTACGTTCAGCACCAGTAAGAAGCAGGTCGGTTCTAACTTCGGAAGGATTGTTACTATCTACGTTTAGATCTCCGAAATCATCACAACCCACTAATAGTACCGTCAGTAACATGACTGATGCTATTTTTTTTATTGGATTCATAATATTGTTTTTTTGAAAGTTCATAAAAATCTATTGTTTAGAAGCTGACGTTAATGTTAAAGCCGATAGAGCGTGTGCCCGGTAGGCCGCCACCTTCCCACCATCCAAATCCATTACCATTGTTCTGGATTATAGAAGGATCGATGCCATCTTCGCTAGCGTAAATCAACCATGCGTTTTGGATATCTAAAGCAAAGCTTGCACGTTGAATAGGCAGGTTGCTTATCAGATTTGCTGGCAGATTGTATGTTAGTTTTACTTCGCGAAGCTTAACAAAGCTTGCATCTTTAAACCAACGCTCTTTATTCTGGTATTGCTCGTAAAAATAATAGCTTGATTCTCTTAAATAAGCTACATCATTACCATTAGCATCCACACCCTCTGTTAATGCGCCACCTGATTCAGGAGATGCATCACCTAAAGGAACAGATACTACTACGTTACCATTGGAATCTAACACTGGATCACGTACTGGGTTTCCTAATGTGTTGTTACCTACAGTAAGCGCACTAACACCGGTTGAGAAACCAAACATTTGGTTAACAGAATAGAAGTTTCCTCCTTTTTGGTACTCAATAAAAGTTCCAAGAGAGAAGTCTTTGTAATCTATTCCAAGATTTATACCACCATTCCAGTCAGGTAGAATATTTCCAAGCACTTTATTATTCTCAATTGCATAAGAACCGTTAGAATTTACAATTCTTTTACCAGTTCCTTCATGAATGGCATATCCACCATAACCACCGGTAGTAACTACTGTTCCCCATTCTTCGCCTTCAGTAGCATATAAACCAGCACCAAAAGCAGCATTCTCGAGAATACGAGTAGAGATTCCGTCGGCTAATTCATTTACTTCAGAATAACTGGTAGACCAGTTAACGTCTAAATCAACATTAAGATCAGTTGACTGAACTAAAGTAGCACCTAAAGCCACTTCCAATCCTGTAGTGGTGAATTTACCAGCGTTCACGATAGATGCACTGAAACCACTGGATCCTGGCACTGCAAGGCTAAGAATCTCGTTTTCACGAACTGAGTTGTAGTAGTTGATATCTGTTCTCAAACGGCCATTAAGGAATCGAAGATCAACGCCAAATTCATAATCTGAAGAAACAGATGGTTGAATATTTGGGTTGGTTAATGTATTTGGAACTGTTTGTGTAGGCTGGCTGCCATAAGGTGTACCTGAACTGTATGTTTGGAATACATTATATGGGTTCAAGTCGTTACCTACCTGGGCAATAGAAGCACGCAGCTTACCAAAACTTAGTATGCTTTGATTATCGAAGGCGCCAAACTCAGTGAATACTAAACTGGCTGAAAGGCCATAGTAAAGATTTGAGTTGTCATCTGCAGGCAAAGCTGAAGACCAGTCGTTACGTAAAGAACCATCAACATAAATCAGATCCTGATAACCAATGGTAGCTGTACCAAAAATACTATTAACCTGCTTCTGCTCATTATAGTTAGAAACACCAGGCCGGTTAATAGAAGCCGCAATATTGAAGAAGTTAGGTGTTGAAAGTCCACCAACTGTTTGTTGAATTAATGAGCTGTAGTCCTCAGTTCTTATGTTACCACCGGCATAACCGTCAACGGTAAAGTCTTGGAAACTTTCAGAATACTGAGCGCCAATTTCATAATTCACTTCTCTTCTTGAACGCTGTGCTACATAATACCAATCTTCTTCTAACCCGCCAGTTGCAATGCGATCTTCGGCAGTAAAGCTATAAGTATCAAGGTGTAGTTTACCTATCAACTCAATATTATTATTTACATTGTAATTCATGGAGTAATTACCATAAACACGATCTCTGTCATCATTTGACACATTCTCGTTTACAGAGAAATATGGACTATCCCAATAAAGAGGTCTTGTATCTGACGGAGAGCGAATATTCCAGGTAGTTAATGTACCATCGGAAGTTCTGTATTCTTTCAGTTTCTCAATATCGAGCTGACGCTGGAACCACTGGTTCATAGCTTGTACTGGGTTACCCTGTGTTGCAGAATATCCCTGGGCAGGACGTCCTTCAGCCTGTGTATTCACGTAGTTGAAAGAAATTCTTGAAGTAAAGCGATCTGAATGGCTCAACGCTCCACTGAAGTTGATGGCATTTTTATCAAGTGAGGAATTCGGAAGAACACCACCTTGATTTGTATTACTTAAACCTACACGGTAAGAAGAGTTGTTTGAACCACCAGCTACCGAAAGGTTAGTAGCTACTTTTATACCAGTTTCAAAGAAATCTCTAACATTGTTAGGATTTGCTTCGAGAGGTACTTCTTTACCATAATCGTCTTGTCCGTCGCCATCAAAATCATGATGGAACCAAGACCACCAAGGGCGGTACATCTGTCCATCAATTTTTGGACCCCAGCTTTCATCAGCTGCATAGTTCAATCCTTTTACAGTAGCTCCTGTTTCAGGATCGGTTAAATCAAGTAGACTTTGGGTATAACCACCAGCATATTCGTTCTGATACTCTGGAAGAACATATACATTCTCAAAATAAGTGCTATTTGAGAAGTTAACCTGGATAGGCTGATTTTGACTCATTTGGCCTTTTTTGGTCTCAATAAGAATCACACCATTAGAAGCACGGTTACCATACAATGCAGCAGCAGCAGCGCCTTTAAGCACAGATACTGACTGAACACTTTGTAAGTTTAAGTCAGAAGCAAGGTTTCCTAAATCTCTACCGGTTGATGTTCCACCAATTACGAAAGAGCTGTTATCGATAGGAGTACCATCAACAACAAATAAAGGCTGTCCTTCAGAAAGGCCGTTTGTACCACGGATCCTAATTCTTTCAGAACCACCAATGTTGGCGCCAGAACTTCCAACAACCTGAACACCTGCGATCTTCCCTGCAAGTGCACCAACAATGTTGTTTTCACTTACTCTTGTTACCGCTTCTGCATCAATAGACTGAACAGAGTAACCAATTGACTTTTCTTGTCGGGTTAAACCGAAAGCAGTTACAACAAGACCATCTAATTGTTGTGTGTCTGGTGATAGTTGAATGTCAAAATTAGTTCTTCCCGAACCAATTGTTACTTCTTCTTCATAGGTAATGAAACCTACGTAACTGGCTCGTATGGTATAAGTACCAGATGGTAAACCAGTTATTTCATAGTTTCCGTTAACGTCTGTTGGTGTTCCTCTTTCGAGTTCAACAATCAGCACGTTTACGCCTGGGAGTTCTTCTCCAGTATCTCCACTCGTTATTTGCCCGCTCAATGTTCCGCTTTGTGCAAAAGCAGTATTAACTGCTAATAAAGCGAACAAAGCCACGGTAAGTAGCCTTTTAATCATAGATAACCTCTATTTTGTTGATTTTTGTATTTGACTTTTTGTCAATGTGAAATTTGCTTCGCAAGAAACAAAGATTATAAGTAAAACAAAAGCTATTTTTTTAGTAATAAAAATACAATAGGGGGTTGTAAAAAGTTAAAATGAATACTTGAATGGGATAGTCTGAGGAAATTTTAACGTTGATTTTTTTAAGTACCCGACGGAAATAAAAAAAAAGGCTCCTTTAAAGGAGCCTTTTTTAGAGCAGTACCAATAGTTTTGACACAAAAATCAATCCACGTCCCACCACAGTCTTGTATCAGGAGTGTCAGGCCCTTGTGCGGCAACAGCGGCGTCATAACTTTCAGTATTTATTTCAGCCTCCGTGCTTGGATATACGTGCCGGCGGGGGATTTCCCCACTTGCATTTAAGGCAAAGGGATGAGGCACTAATTCTGGATAATCTAACCTTCTCCATTCAGCCCAGGCCTCATAACCATTAGGATATAATGCAATCCATTTTTGGTAACCTATTTTAGCTTCCCATTCGGCAGACACATAAGCAACTTCGGGCTGGGCTATGTATGCTGCAAAGGTAACTTCTTCATACCTATTCCATTGCATCCAGGAAGCTTCAATTCCAGCCAGGTATAGTTCTTCTGCGGCATTAGCAGTCCAGCCACGCTCAGCGGCTTCAGCTTGTGCAAAATTCAATTCTGCTACTGTTATGATGGGCAGAGGAGCATTTTGCTCTCCCACATTAGGGCCACCAGCTCCAATTGCAGCGCCTGGAAAAGATATTGATGCATTGGTAATATCTCCTGCATTCTCTGCATCATAAGGCATGCCGTTTATTTCATCAAAGGTAACCTCGTTGTCATTATTATCTAAATCAGGAGCCGGATTGGCATATTCGAGTACTCTGTAATCCCCTAAGGCAATCATGGTATCAGCGAGTACATCCGAAATAGCATAATCGGTACGTGTTCTGAACCGTGTATACCAGGGGTTTTCATTCACTGCATCAGCCAAATAGGGATACAATACATCATTTGTAATCAATCCAGCATTTATCGCAGCGGTAAACTCTGATTCCGCCAAAGTTGGATTTGAATCGGCCATACGAAGTGCAATTCTGGCCCGGAGGCTATTAGCGAATAATGCCCATTGATCCATATCTCCGCTAAAAATAATATCACCAGCTACGCCATCTCCGTCATCCATTTGAGCAACGGCTTCACTTAGCTCATTCACCAAATCTTCATAGATATCTGGTTGCTGATCGTAAGAGGGATTTAAATTTTCCCGGCCTTGCAGAGCCTCAGAATAAGGTATAGCTCCCCAGCGGTCAGTCATCATATGATAGAAATATGCCTTGAGAATACGCGCTGCTGCTATCTGATTGGCATTACTACCATTCTCTACAGCTGCTATATCACGAGTTTCCTCATTTGTATTTACTTCAATCATGGTTTCCAAATCTTTAAGAGGTCCGGAGTACCACGTATTAAAATTGAAGCTGGTGATTGAGTATTGTGAAGCATCTGTATACTGTGTTTCAGCAAGATACTGAGACCAAACAGCCCCGGTTGTAGCGCCTACCACGTCACTCATGCTGCGTTGAGCATTGGTTAGCAATAAAGCGGTATCAACTTCCTGGGGGTTATTCGTATCTACGTTTAGGTCTCCGAAATCATCACAACTCGTAATAAATGCTGTTAACAACACAACGAGAGTTATTCTCTTCATTGCATTCATTGTTATTTTCTTTAAAGCTTTCATAATTTTGTTATTAGAAACTGAGGTTAATATTGAATCCTATTGAGCGAGTGCCTGGTAAACCACCACCTTCCCAGAAGCCAAAACCAGCACCGTTATTTTGTATTATTGAAGGATCAACTCCTTCTTCGCTGGAATACAATAACAACGCGTTTTGAATGTCTAAAGCTATACTGGCATTTTGGATTGGGAGGTTACTAATAAGATTTCCAGGAAGGTTATAGGTAAGTTTTACTTCACGGAGTTTGATATAACTCGCATCCATCAACCATCTTTCTTTATTATAGAACTGCTCAAAGTAATGCAGAGAAGCTTGTCGCAGGTAAGCCACTTCATTGCCATTTTCATCTACACCTTCTACTAAAGCTCCTCCCGAAGCAGGATCCGCATCACCTAAAGAAACAGAACTTACCTCGTTGCCACCAGAGTCTAATACAGGGTCTCGAACTGGATTGCCTAAAGTATTATTACCTACAGTATTGGCATGCAAACCTGAATAGGTGCCAAACATCTGGCTTACTGAATAGAATCGCCCACCTTTTTGGAATTCGAAAAATGTTCCTAAACTGAAGTTTCTGAAAGCCACATCCAGGTTGAAGCCACCAGTCCAGTCTGGCAGAATATTGCCTATTTCCTTGTTTGCTTCTAATGCGTAGGTGCCGTTATCATTAACTATTCTTCGGCCTTGATCATCCAGCAGATAACCACCATAACCGCTTGTAGTAATTACAGTTCCCCATTCCTCGCCCTCTCTTGCATATAACCCCACTCCAAAAGAGGCATTTTCGAGTACACGAGAAGTAATCCCTTCTGCCAATTCATTAACCACAGAGTGGCTTGTTGCCCAGTTAAGAGCCATATCCACCTCCAGGTCGTTGGTTTGTACGGCAGTCGCACCTAAAGCAACTTCCAAGCCTGTGGTGGTAAAATTACCAGCATTAACAACAGATTGTTCATATCCGCTCGAGCCAGGAATAACAAGATTCAGAATCTCATCTTCCCGCACAGAGTTATAATAGTTAATGTCTGCTCTTAAACGTCCGCCAAGAAATCGAAGATCTACTCCAAATTCATAATCTGAAGAAACAGAAGGCCTGATATCAGGATTGTTCAAGACATCAGGAACTGTTTGAGCAGGTGTTGATCCATAAGGATCAGCGGTGCTGAATGTCTGAAATACTTGATAAGGGTTAAGGTCATTCCCTACCTGTGCGATTGAAGCACGCAGCTTACCAAAACTTAAGATGCTTTGATTTTCAAATGCGCCAAATTCAGTGAATACTAAACTGGCGGAAAGCCCATAATATAAATTGGAGTTATCGTCTGCGGGTAAGGTAGAAGACCAATCGTTTCGAAGTGAGGCATCAAGATATATAAGATCCTGAAACCCAAATGTGACCGTACCAAAAACGCTATTTACTTGTTTCTCTTGGTTGAAGTTGGAAACATTTGGACGATTGATGGAAGCATCTATATTGAAGAAGTTTGGCGTTGAAAGCCCGCCTACGGTTTGTTGGATAAGAGAACTGAAATTCTCTGTTCTTATGTTTCCTCCCACATAGCCGTCTAAAGTGAAATTTTCAAAGGTATTAGCATATTGCGCACCTACTTCATAGTTCACTTCACGGCGTGATCTTTGTGCTACATAATACCAGTCTTCCTCTAATCCACCAGTGGCAATTCGATCTTCCACAGTAAATGAATAAGTATCCAGGTGAACTTTACCAATCACGTCTATTGAAGGATTTAGGCTATAGGCCATAGTATAATTTCCATAAACCCGGTCCCTGTCATCATTTGAAACATTCTCGTTTACAGAGAAAAAAGGGCTGTCCCAGTACAGTGGCCTTGTATCCGACGGTGAGCGAATATTCCAGGTCGTAGGAGTTCCAGTAGAAGTTCTGTATTCCCTTAATTTGTCCATATCTAACTGTCGTTGGAACCACTGGTTGAAAGATTGAACAGCATTTCCCTGAACAGCGGAATAACCTTGTGCCGGGCGGCCTTCAGCTTGTGTATTTACATAATTGAAGGCGATACTGGAAGTAAATCGTTCTGAATGGCTTAGTGCTCCACTAAAGTTAATGGCATTCTTATCCAGAGATGAATTAGGAATAACCCCCGCCTGATTAGTATTACTTAAACCTACACGGTACGAGGCATTAGATGAGCCGCCTGAAATTGCAAGGTTATTAGAGATACGTACACCTGTATCAAAAAAGTTGCGGACGTTATCAGGGTTTGACTCTAATGGTATTTCTGTGCCATAGTCATCATTGCCGTCACCAGTAAAATCATGATGGAACCAAGACCACCACGGGCGGTACATTTGCCCTTCCATGGGCGGACCCCAGCTTTCATCGGCCGCGTAGTTCAAACCCATTACCGTAGCACCGGTTTCAGGGTCAGTATATTCAATTAAATTTTGATTATACCCACCAGCGTACTCATTCTGATATTCTGGAAGAATGTAGACATTCTCAAAATATGTGCTGTTAGAGAAATTTATCCTAATCGGCTGATTCGCATCCATTTGGCCTTTTTTTGTGGTGATTAAAATCACCCCGTTCGAAGCCCGGTTACCATATAAAGCTGCGGCAGCGGCTCCTTTCAGCACAGAAATAGATTCCACACTTTGGAGGTTTAAATCGGAGGCAAGGTTTCCTAAATCTCTACCCAAAGATTGTCCCGTTCCGGGGTTAACAAGAAAAGAGGAGTTGTCAATGGGCGTACCATCAACGACAAAAAGAGGCTGTTCGTCAGAAAGCCCGTTAGTGCCACGAATCCTAATTCTTTCGGTGCCTCCGAGATTTGCACCAGAACTTCCAACTACTTGTACACCCGCTATTTTACCTGCAAGTGCTCCAACAATATTGTTCTCGCTTACACGCGTCACAGATTCTTCATCTATAGACTGAACCGAATAACCAATAGATTTTTCTGCTCGTGTTAAGCCGAATGCCGTTACAATCACACCTTCTAATTGCTGAGTATCGGGTTCTAATTCCACGTCAAAAGTATTCTCACCTTCGGCGATTGTTACTTGTTCTTCATAAGAAACAAAACCCACGTAACTGGCTCTTACGGTGTAAGTACCTACGGGAATACCGGTAATTTCATAATTACCTTCAACATCAGTTGGGGTACCTCTTTCGAGTTCAACAATCAGCACGTTTACGCCAGGGAGTTCTTCGCCTGTATCTCCACTTGTAATTTGACCGCTTAATGTGCCGGTTTGTGCAACTGCAATATTAATAGAAAATACTGCTAACACGGATAGGAATATTAGCCTTCTTAACATAAGAAACCTCTCTCTTTTATTTTATATCTCTCTTAGTAATACTTTTTATTATAAAACTAACACTCATAATAAATCACTAACGAATCAACAAAATATTTAACATAATTTCAATTGTTCTGTGAATTATATAAAAAAATGAAAATAAAATATAAGTTTCAGAAAAAGGAAAATTTATGTAATAAAAAAAGTATTATAAAATGTAATAATTATATAGAAAGGCTATAAATTCCTCGTTAGAATATCACCTGATTTCCACAATTGTATTTGTTGATATTCGAGCGTGAAGTAATAATTATCTCTTTGAAGAATATAATTTTCGAAAGGAAAAGATGAGTTTTTGATTTTAGGCAGGTGGAAATAAAAATTATAATCCGGATCGTTCCGGTCGTAGGCATAAGACCATTGCATGCTGCTTAAGCGTCTGTCGATATACCAGGGAGGACCAAATAAGATATAGACCATTCCGGCATCTGTTTTCCAACCTTCTTTGTAGTTTGAAAACTGCTTATTCGCTTCCTCAACCCGCTGATAATACATTGAAATTACATTTCTTGCGACTCTGGAATCTCTGATATTACGTAACCAAAACCGATCAATCTCTTTTTTCATAGAATCGGGAGATTTTATCGCGAGCAAACTCTCATATTCTTTTCCATCCATTAAATAATATAGTGGTTCAGCCAGTTCTCGTGTATTTTTTAATGATGGATAATTATCACTTTTTAATGAAAAATCTCTTGCTTTATATAATGAACCTCGGTTATCAAGATTCTCCGCTACTTCAAACCGGTAATTCCCTTTTTTTAGGTCTGTATAAGCAAATTCAATAAGAACACTTCCGGGTTGATCTAAGGTTCGGGATGAACTTTGAATTACATCATAGTCTCCAAATTCAATTCCTTTGTAGGATATATTAGAAGGGCTATAATTATTATGGCTCATAGAACGAGCTATAGTCGTATCCGAGTTAAATTTTATTAGCCGTGATTCAATTGTTATAGGTTCATCAGGGTCATTATTGGTAACCTGAAAAACAAACTTAATGGTATCAGTGCCGAGGCTTACATCATAAGTTGTAACGGGATAGAATTCCGATCCTGCAACATCACGATTAGCAAGTATCCGAATATTGGTAATATTGGAATTTTCTTCTTCAGGATTAGGCAGAAAAGCATCCACAGAACGCACTGTGGTTTTATTTGATGACTGATCTGTTACCGAAACATCTACGGTATATTCTCCGGGGGTAACCTCAATTTCCCTGTCAAACACATAAATATCTTCACTAAATAAATCCGATGCAGATTCTTTTGTTACTGTGGCCGTGTAACTAATGTTGTCGGCATAATCGGTAGTTCGGTTTCTATAATTAATCTCAATACCAACCTCAGAAAGTAACTGCCCGTCAACTTCTTTGAAAACTAAACTGTTGTGCACCAAATTTCCTGTAACAATAAGTTTTGGCTGGTTTTCTTCATCAATAAGACCGGCAACTTCAACACGGACTTCTGGGTATCCCGGTTCATATTCATATCCAGCACCTCTTTTAATATCATCTACATAGGAATTTGAACAGCTAACAAAAAATACAATTAGCAAACTCTGGGAGAGTAAGAGCCACAGCTTTGTTGAACAGCTGTTCTCCGAATTATTACTTCGCATGATAATAGGTGCCCTGAATTTTGATTCTTCTTATTTTATTAATGTTTGAAATAAAACAAACATAATGATAACATCATTTAGCATATCTTTAGTGCAAATAAAAATTTTTCTCACTTATAAATAGTAACTGTTTATGATATCTGCAAGGCGACGAACTAAAATAGTTTGTACCATTGGCCCAAGCTGCAACACTCAAGAACAAATCGAAAACTTATTACTCCATGGAATGAATGTGGCACGCGTAAATTTCTCGCACGGCACCCATGCCGACCACGCCCAGGTAATCAAATACATTCGAAAAGCCGCCCGAAAATACAAGTATAGTGTCCCTGTTTTGATGGATTTGCAAGGCCCGAAAATCCGTGTTGGCATAATGAAGGATGGAGGCACACATTTAGAAGCAGGTTCAGTCATCAATATCATTGCGAAGGATGTGTTAGGTGACGAAAAAACAATTCCCATTGATTATGAAGGACTGATTCAGGAAGCGGAGATAGGAAATAATATTTTATTGGATGATGGATTACTCGAATTCAAAATCACCGCAAAACATGAAGATTCACTGGAAGCAAAGGTGGTTGTAGGGGGGGTGTTAAAATCCCGAAAAGGAGTAAACCTACCAAATGTGCGGCTAACCATTCCATCACTTACCGAAAAAGATTTAGTTGATCTGCAGTTTGGAATAGAACAAGATGTAGACCTGATTGCGTTGTCTTTTGTGCGAAGTGCCGCTGATGTTCGGGATATTATTTCGAGAGTAAGAGCAGCAGGAAGTCAGGCGGGTATCATCGCTAAAATTGAAAAGCCCGAAGCGCTCGATGTGATAGATGAAATCATTGAAGAATCTGATGGAATTATGGTTGCCCGTGGCGATTTGGGAATCGAAATACCGACCGAGCAAGTTCCTGTAGTTCAAAAGATGATTATCGAGAAGTGCAGGAGAGCAGGGAAACCGGTTATTACGGCTACGCAGATGCTCGATTCCATGATCACAAATCCACGCCCTACGAGAGCGGAAAGTTCAGATGTAGCCAATGCCGTTCTTGATGGTACAGATGCCGTGATGTTATCCGGGGAAACTGCAGCAGGTGCTTATCCAAACGAAGCCGTTAATGTAATGGACAGGATTTGCCGGTCTATCGAAGAAAAACCGCAGCTTTACAATAGTTTGGTCTATCGAAAACCAGAATGGAAAGAGAAACAGGTTATAGAATCGCTCGCATACTCGTGCGTAACCATTGCCGAAAATGTAGAAGCGAAAGCAATCAGCACCATTACGCATTCTGGAAGTACCGCCAGAAGAATTGCTAAGTTCAGGCCCACAGTTCCTATTATCGCCTTCACGGAAAGCCGGAAAATACGCCGGCAGCTCAACTTGGTTTGGGGAGTATATTCGGTGCGGCTTGATGAACTTTTTGATACCGATTTAAGTGTTAAAATGATGGAAGATTATTTGAAAGACAGCGGCATGGTAAAGAAAGGAGACCGGATAATTGTTGCCACAGGAATGCCCATCGCAAAAAGAGGCCGTACAAATATGATAAAAGTAAGTACGATTGAATAATCAAAAGCGTTAGTGTAGCTAAGATTGATCTGGCGTTGAAATCTCAACAACATTTGAATCCACAACCTGAACAGAGTACCTTTAAAAAAATTCTACAGATTTAACTTCATGCCCAGGCTGATATTTTTCCTCATTATTTTGATCTTTACTACAGGTTGCAAAACCACGATGCAATCTAACTGGAGAAATTTCAATGCCTATTACAATACATTTTATAACGCCAAAGAGAGTTACAATGCAGGGCTGAAAAAAAACCTGGGGCAACCGCGAGATTACAACCCTCTTCAGCCAATCAGGATTCATGAAAAACCGGTAAACGCCGGAGTTCAGGAATTCGATAAAGCTATTGAGAAGGGAGCGGATGTTCTTCGTAAATATGAAGATTCTAAGTGGGTGGATGATGCCCTGGAGCTTATCGGGAAGTCCTACTATTTTAAGCAAGAATATTTTTCAGCCGATCAAAAATTTAAAGAACTTTTTGTTACTTCCAATAACCCAAAGCTGGAACAGGAAGCTCTTGTGTGGCAAGGCCGGGTTTTACTTGATATGGAGCTCTATAATGAAGGCGTTTCCTTCTTGACTGAACAACTCGCCCTGTTTGATGAAGAATTAAACAAAAGCAGCCGTGCCGAAATGCACGCCTTGTTAGCTCAACATTACGTAAAGCTGGAGAGCTGGGAATTAGCGCGACAGGAATTATCCGCCGCACTTCCGAATCTCGCTAAGAAAGAATACAGAGAACGTGGATATTTTCTTTTAGGCCAAATTTACGAGCGCCTGGAAGACATTCCCTCAGCTTTCGAAGCTTATAATAATGTGCAGAATCATTATTCGGAGTATCGTCTACAATATCTTGCTAAAAGAAAAACAGCAGAAGTTGCTCGGGATTTAGAGCGCTATGGAGTGGCTTCATCTATTTTCAATGATATGGTGCGTGACGATAAAAACATTGAATACAAATCAGAACTTGACTTCGAATTAGCACAAACCGAGCAAAGAAGAGGTAACTATGAACGTGCAGAAGCTGTTTATAAAAGTCTTTTGCGGAATCAGCTTAGCAAGCCAACCCCTGAAATTGCAGCAAGAACCTATTACGGTTTAGCGGAAATATATCGTTACGATTACGACGATTTCTCATTGGCTGCCACCTATTATGATTCCGCAGCGCAAAAAAATGTGGCATCAGAAAAGTTGCCGGAAGGTTTTGCTGCCTCAGAATTGGCCGATTCCTTTGGAGATTATGCCCGTATCAAAAATGAAATGGCTTTGAAAGACAGTTTGCTTTGGCTGGGCCAGCTTTCACCCGAAAAATTTGATTCAGTGATAGCGGAATTAAGGGTGAAAAAGATAGCTGAATTAGAAGAGTTGAGGCGACAAAATGAAAATCAACAAAATACCGTGGTTAATGTTAATCAGGAGGCTGAAGAAGAGGATGCCACAAGCCTAAGAAATGGTTTTTTGAACTCTGATAATCCGGCACTTCAGCAAAATGCCAAAATGCAATTCTTAGCTATTTGGGGTGATCGCCCGCTTGCAGATAATTGGCGGGTAAGCAGTATGATTAGGTCGTCCCGTTCTTCGAATGGCGATGATGAAGAGGGAGAAGGTGAAACTTTTGCAGAGAGTGGAAATGCCAGTCGGCAAATGGTAGAAATTGATTTAAGTGGTATTCCTTTCACAGAACATGAGCAGGACTCTGTACGCAAGCAGATTGCCACTCATCAGTATCAGTTGGGGAATTTGTTTTTTCTATCGCTGAATATGCCTGATAGCGCCGCCTATTATTTCAAAAAAGCGGTAGAAAATCCTTCGCGGGATAATATTAATGTGCTGTCGCTTTACTCTCTGTCCGAATTGTATTCTATAGAAGAAGATGAAGCACAGTCGCGAAAATATGCTGATCATTTAATTGAAGAGTATCCGGCATCAGATTATGCCCGTCGGCTCGGGGAGCGTTTTGGTATAGAGCTAACAATTTTGGATGAATCGGCTGAAATCGATCCAATGCAGATTCATAACGCAATTATGGATCAGGATTCAATTTCCACAACAGAGAAAGCAGAAAAACTGAAACAATTTGCTGTCAATTTTAAAGAGCATAAACTTGCGCCTGAAGCTCAGTACAATGCTATTAAATTATATATGGAATCGGGTACTCAGGATTCTTTGTATGAAGAAAAAGTAGACAGCTGGATGAAAGAGAATGAAAAGTGGGAAGAGCAACAGGAAGCGTTTCAGGTGCAGCAAGACACCGCCCAGTCGATGCTGGCAGATACTACGCTCACCGAAGCTGAGAGAACCGATTTGACAGCTATCACAGATTCTTCTCTTACTCATCCTGATTTCACCCTGATATTTCCATATACCGGTGCTGAATGGGACAGTGCCCGCGCCGCTATTGATACGTTTCTTGAATCTTTTCAAAATACCAGATTTGATAATTCAGTACGGAAACTTCAGCAGGAACTGGAACTTTCGGGGGATAGAATTGCAGGAATGGAGAAAGCGGAAGAGCCGGAAATACTCACCGAAGCAAAAGAAGGATATACGAGCTGTTCCGATTTGGAAGCGGAGCTGGAAATTCGTGGAGGAATGGAACAGTTTCTTGGATCCATCGAATTGCCAGGAAAAATGGAAATCCCTGAAATTACCTACGAGTTTTTGGTGAATCAGCGAGGCATAATTGACGAGTTTACTCTCATCACAGATTTAGTTCCAGAGAATATAAACGCTGCTTTTGAAACTGCTTTCGAATCTTCCCTCAGTTTTGAACCTGTTTTGGAAGAAGGGCAGGCTGTTGCCGTACAATGCGAAGTTACTTTCCCTCTTAAAAATTAAAAACCTGCATTTTAATGGTGTGGTAATCCTTTTTTAATGGATTTCACCAATCCGGGGCCTTCAAAAATTAACCCGGTATAAATTTGCAACAGGTTAGCTCCGGCATTCAGTTTTTCTAAGGCGGCTTGGGCGCTGTCAATTCCACCCACCCCAATTATTGGCTTTCCCTCGCCTAAAATATCCCTGAGTGTACGCACAACTTCGGTACTTCTTTTTTGGATAGCTCTTCCGCTTAATCCGCCATTTCCAATGCGTTCTAACATTTCTGCACTTGCAGTTAAATTTTGTCGGGATGATGAAGTATTCGTCGCAACATATCCCGAAACCTGATAATCCTCACAAATATTAACAAGCTTCTCAAGGGAAGGCCGGGGAGTATCTACCGAGAATTTTATAAGTGTGGGTTTGCGATTATTTTGTTGGGGATTAAGAGCTTCGAGTAAATCATTAAGCGCGGACGGATCTTCAAACGTTTTTCCTTCACCAGTATTTGGGCAGGAAATATTCACCGTAATGTAATCGGCAACCGGTTGAGCTTTTTCATAGCTGTACAGGTAATCCTCAAGCGCGGCATCCCCATGAATGCTCGCATCGTTGGTTTTAGCGATATTCACCCCGAGCGGAATGTCAGTTTTGATCTTCGCAAGCCGGCTTACAATTTCATCAGCTCCTTCGTTGTTCAAACCCATTCGGTTTATAATGGAATTATCCTGAGGGAGGCGAAAAGCTCTCGGTTTTTTGTTGCCGGCAGAAGTCCTCGCGGTTATGCTTCCCACTTCAACAAAGCCAAAACCCAGTGATTGCATCGCCAAAGGCATGGTTCCGTTTTTGTCGAAGCCAGCGGCAAGGCCAACAGGATTTGGAAATTTCAGCCCAAAAAATTCCTGTTCTAATCCATCGTTGCTGCTGTCAAAGAAAGCGGAAGCAAGCTTTTGTAAGAACGGAGAATTGTTCGTTTTTGACGCCAGAGAAATAGCAAGCTCATGGGCTTCTTCGGCATCTGTTCTGAAAAGAAATGGTTTTAGGAGATGTTGATAACTCATACCATCAAAATAGGAAAAAACGTTCAAAAATAGTGAAAGAAGCCTTATACTCGTTTGCTACTAATCTATGGAAAAATCACAGGCAAACATATCATATTTGGTGCAGCATCTTCGGGAAAAGGGCGCGGTGATGTTGCTGGAATCTCAGATGCGCGGCCATTCAGCGAGTAAGAAATCTTATATAGCGGGAATGCCTTCCGCGTGGATAAAAGCTTTTGGTAATGAAATTGAAGTGATGGAAGGCGGCATCACCCAAAGAAAAAAACAGAATCCCTGGGAAGCACTCAAACAATTTCGCCAAAAACATAAGGACTGGCTTTTTGGTTATTTCGGCTACGATTTAAAGAACTTTGTGGAAGACTTAAATTCTGATCATGAAGATTTAACCGGCGCACCAGATTTATTTTTCATGAAACCGGAGCTTCTTTTTGAAGTGGATGAAGATTCAACTATTTGGGCTATAAAAGGAGAGTTTCCTGTTCATTCGAATGGAAGAAAGTCATCCTCGAGCTTCGATTTGAAGCTTTCCCACCAGATATCAAAATCGGACTACTTGAAGTTAGTAGAGCAGGCTCAGAGTGACATTTACGAAGGCGATTATTACGAAATCAATTTATCCCACCCGCTGATTTTTGATTTCGATGGAGATTCATGGCCTCTGTATCAGAAAATGAAATCAGCTGGCCCAGTACCTTTCGGTGGTTATTTTAGTGTTGATGACTTTGCCATTTGCTGCTCCTCTCCAGAACGCTTTTTGGCGAAGAAAGGAAAAACAGTTTGGTCGCAACCGATAAAAGGAACGGCTTCCAGAACAAAAGGCGCTGACGAAAAGCAGATCATTCAAAAATTATTAGATTCCGAAAAAGAGCGCGCCGAAAACCTGATGATTGTTGATTTGGTAAGAAATGATTTAAGCCGAATTGCCAAAAAAGGAAGTGTCCGGGTTCGGAATCTTTTTGAGATTCAAACTTTCGAGACGGTTCACCAAATGGTATCGACCGTGGAGTGTGAAGTGGAAGAAGCCATCGATCCGATAGAGCTTATAAAAACTTGCTTCCCAATGGGTTCTATGACGGGCGCGCCAAAAATCGCGGCAATGAAAGCCATTGAGAAGCTTGAAAATTACAGAAGAGGCATTTATTCTGGCGCAATGGGATATATAGCACCCAATGGTGATTTCGATTTTAACGTGCTCATAAGAACCTCCATCATAAAAAATCAGAAACTGGTTTATCCTGCGGGAGGAGCCATCACCAGCGATTCCGATCCCTTAGCCGAATGGGAGGAAACCTTGACAAAAGCGAGAGCTCTCACAAACATAAAAGAGAAAGTTGATAGCCCCGAATGAAGAAAGTTAGAACGGGGTTAATTGAACACAATCGTAAGATCAAACAGAGGTAATTTAGGTATGAAGGCCAATACAATTGGAGAGTTGAAAAAAAGCGGGTGGAAATCTGTTTCGGTAAAGGACGAGCTCCGGCGAAATATGATCAATAAAATTCGGGCTAAAGAAGAGCTTTTCCCTGGGATTTTAGGTTACGATAAAACCGTGCTTCCTCAAATTCAGCACGCACTGCTTTCCCGGCACGACATGATTTTACTCGGATTAAGAGGTCAGGCGAAAACCAGAATTTTGCGTCTGCTGGTTAATTTTCTGGATGAATATATACCGATTGTAACAGGTTCTGAAGTGAATGATGACCCCTTCAATCCTTTGTCGAAATTTGCCAAAGATTTAATCGCAGAAAAAGGAGACGAAACTCCCATCGATTGGCTGCACCGTTCTTTTCGATATGGTGAGAAACTTGCAACACCCGATACCACCGTAGCCGATTTAATCGGGGATATTGATCCTATAAAAGCCGCAACTCAAAAACTGGCTCTCGCTGATCAAAATGTGATTAATTTCGGGCTCATTCCCCGCACAAACAGAGGTATTTTCGTGATCAATGAATTGCCTGATTTACAGCCGAGAATACAAGTTTCGCTGCTCAATATTATGCAGGAAAGAGATATTCAGATTCGTGGTTTCAATGTGAGAATTCCCCTTGATGTGGCGATGGCTTTTTCAGCTAATCCCGAAGATTATACAAACCGCGGAAATATCATCACCCCGCTAAAAGACAGAATTGATGCTCAAATCATTACTCATTATCCAAAAGAAGTCGGGATTGGGGTGAGCATCACCAAGCAGGAAGCGTGGCAGGAAAGAGAATCAGGAATCAAAATTCATATCCCGGAACCATTCAGAGTTATCATTGAAGAATCAGCATTCGAAGCACGCACTTCCGAGTATGTTGATCAGAAAAGTGGGGTTTCCACCCGCATGACGATAACCGCGCTCGAACAGGCGGTTTCATCAGCCGAACGGCGCGCCATCCTCAATAATGAAAAATCCGAAATACTTCGCATCGCAGACCTATACCATATGGTTCCGGCTTTAACCGGGAAAATGGAGTTGGTTTATGAAGGTGAACAGGAAGGCGCTATAAGTGTTGCCAAGCATATTTTGGGGAAAGCGATCAACAAAACCTTTCGGAACCACTTTCCCAATCCGCAGAGTAAATCGGAAGAGAAAAAAACGGTTTATAAAGAAGTGACAGACTGGTTCGCAAAAGGCAATGAAATTAATATATCGGATACGCTCTCAACTAAAGAATACGAGAAAGCGCTTGCCTCTGTAAATGGCTTGGAGAAAATCGTAAAAAAACACGCTAATAGTATAGTAAAAGCCGAAAAATTTGTATGGATGGATCTTGTGCTCGAAGCCTTGCATCAAAATTCTATGCTAAGCAAACAGGATATGGATGATCAATCTCGATACTCGGATATGATCGGTTCGATGTTCTCTTCTTTTGGGGATATGGGGGAAGAAGGATTTGATGAATTTGAGTTGTAAAATACATTGAATTCACGCACAGATAACCGTATATTTAAAGCCTTTGCAAATTTCAAGGAAGCAACAAGATTATGAAAAAAGGAATTCATCCAGATTATAAAGAAATCACCGTAATGATGAGTGATGGAACGGAAGTAAAAACCCGCAGCACAATGAATGCCAAAGATGGCGTTTATCGTAGCGAGGTTGATTCAAAGAATCATCCGTTTTACACCAAAAGCAACACATTTACAAGTGCTGATGGCCGTATTGATCGCTTTAAGCGCATGTACGGTAACAAAAAGTAATGTAGTGTGCCAACGCTAAAATTTTGAGGATGTATTCCACCGGGATACATCCTTTTTTATTTTGTGCCATGGAATTAAAGATTTTTGAAGTAGGCCCTTTCTTAGAAAATACTTACCTGTTAACCAATCAGGGAGAGAGTATAATTATTGATCCCGGTTTCTCAAATGAAACGGAGTATCAGCAATTTAAATCCGGATTGGAAGGCGAGCTTAAGGCCGTTGTATTAACTCACGCTCATGTTGATCATGTCTTAGGATTGAGCCGCCTAAAACGGGATTTCGACGTTCCGGTGTATCTCAATAAAGAGGATGCTTTTTTGTGGGGAAACTTTGGGAATCAGGCTGGAATGTTTGGCATAAACCAGGGTGATTTCTCATTTGAGCCAGAAGCCTTACCCACAGAAGGTTTATTTGAAATCGGGAATTTTAGGTTTGAATGTCTTTATACTCCTGGGCATTCCCCGGATCATGTATCATTGTATTTCAAAGAGGAGCAGGTGGTAATTGCCGGAGATGCTCTGTTTCGGGAAAGCATTGGCCGAACCGATTTATATAAAGGGGATTTCAATCTTCTCGAGAAAAGCATCAAAGAAAAACTCTACACGCTCCCAGATGATACAGCCGTTTACCCAGGACATGGCCCAAAAACTACTATTGGCCATGAGAAGCGAATGAACCCTTTTGTGAAAGCCGATTAGCTCTTCTTTTCTTTGGGATCTTTTAACTTCTCTATCTCATCAAAATAAAGCTCGGCCCTATCCTGATTTTTATCGATCAGGCGTTCGTACATTTTTATAGCTTCCTTTTTTCGCCCCTGATTGCTGTGAATTTTAGCCAGAGTTTCCGAAACCACATCATCAACTTCTTCGGCCTCTTTACTCAAATCGGCATCATTAAAAGGTTCGCCATCGGCAGGAATTTTGATTCGGTGAGACTCAACCTCTTCCAGCAAAGCGATCAGTTTATCAAGATCAAGAATTGGGGAAATGCGGGTTCCTTGCTGTAAACGAGTGTTTGCAGAGGCATAAGTTTGAACAGGAATAGCGGCGTCAAATTTTTCGGGGTGAACAAGAAAGTAATGCAAATGATCCATCAACGGACTTCCGGGCGCGTAGGTTTTAGCTTTCAATGCTTCCTTGACGGCAAGCTGTTTTTGTTGCTGAAGATGATGAAACCAAGCCAGTAAAAAATGTCCCACGGCATCAGGGCCTCTTTTTCGGAGATGTTTTTTAAGCTTCTGAATTACCTTCTCAGGATCGTCCTCAAACTTCTCTGTATAAGAGGAAAGTGACTGCGGTATGTTGAAAGGAAGTTGTTGCATATCTCTGCTATAATAAAGTGAAGGAGTGTTACAATCAAAGCAAATTACCAATTACTTACTGCATCGCTAAACATGTTATTCGCCACTTGTTGCAGGGCTCCGCTTGCCGCTTCATTTTCACCCTCAATTGGATTTTCAGCAGGATCATAAGTAAAATTTCCCCTGAAAGATTTATCCCATTCAACGTCTTCTTCATTAGTGAATTTGAAGGAAGCCTGTACGGCAATAACCACCTCATTTTGGTCTGCTTGTTCATCTCCGCCAATACTGAAAGGACGATTGCTATAACTGATGATGACGCCTTCGAGCACTGCATCCGCTTCACCTTCGCTGTTTGCCAATTGCAGCCGGCTTTGATTTACGAACCGGTTAATGAGCGCCTGATTGAGGCGGTCGCTCAAATCTCCCAACCCGCTGTTAGACTGGTCAGAGAAAAAAGGGATGAAAATAGTATCAACTCCCTCAGGGATAGAAGTCCCCGTAAAACTGTATCTCAAACATCCGCTAAAACTAAAACAGATAAGCAGTGCGATGAGCCAAATCTTTTTAGTCCAGGCCATATTGATCCAATTTTCTATATAACGTGCGTTCACTTACACCCAATGTTTCAGAAGCTTTTCTTCTGTTTCCGTCAAATCTTCTCAGCGCCTGTTCAATTAAAAACTTCTCAGCTTCTTCAATGGAAGGAATTTCTTCGCCATTTAAAAACTCAACTACGTCTGGCTCGCCGGAGTTTTCCATTTCTTTTTTAGGCATCGATTGCATTCCAAGAGAGGTATGATCACCCATATCCATTTTTGAATCCGATACCTCCATTTTGTCAACCTCATCGCGAACAGCGGCCGGTAGAGCCTGTAAGTTTTTAGTGGTAAAAGATGAATACAGGAAGTTAGCGAACATCTTTTTAACATCAGCAATATCGTTTCTAAGCTCAACCAAAGCACGGTATACAAGCTCGCGATCTTTGCGGTCGAAATCTGCGGTAGACGAATTCTGTTGCTCCTGATGATTGGCGACCATTGGAAGGTTATCGGCACTCCCCTCGTGTTGGCGGCCTTTCAGATACTTCTTTAATTTATCTTTATCAATGAACTGAGATTTTTCGAGCACAACAAGCTGCTCGGCAACATTTCGAAGTTCGCGCACATTTCCCGGCCATCGATAGGAGGTAAGAAGCTCCCGGGCTTCATCAGAAAAACCCTTAAAAACAGAATCATATCGGGTTGAAAACTCCTGCACAAATTTCTTAAATATTGGGATGACATCTTCCTGCCGCTCACGCAATGCGGGTAAATGAATATGAACGGTGTCGAGGCGATAGTATAAATCTTCCCGAAAAGCCCCTTCCTGAACAAGCTTCCATAAATCCTGATTAGTAGCTGCAATTACCCGGACATCCGCGGTTTGAATTTTACTTGAACCCACGCGGAAAAATTCTCCGCTTTCCAAAACCCGAAGCAGTTTTACCTGAACATTTTTTGGGGTATCACCAATTTCATCCAAGAAAATTGTGCCGTTATGGGCTTTTTCAAAATAGCCTTCCCTCGATTCGTTAGCTCCCGTAAAAGCTCCTTTTTCATGGCCAAAAAGTTCACTTTCAATAATTCCTTCGGGAATGGCACCACAATTCACGATTACCAGGTTATTGCGCTTTCGCTCGCTCATCGCATGAATGGCGCGGGCGGTTACATCTTTTCCAACACCGCTTTCCCCATGCAAGGTTACCGTGATATCAGTTTTGGCTACCTGCATAATTTTATCAATAACCTGCCGCATGGCATCGGAGGTGCCAATCAACCCATATTGTTCCTGAAATACTTCTCGATCCATATAAAAAATTCAATGTTCAAGCACCGTTATTTTTTTGGGGTGATGCCGGTGCTGTAAAATATCCTACTGCCAGAATGACGTAAGTTACGGATTCCAACGTAGAGTATTAAGATTAAATCCTAAAAAAAGCAGTAATATTTTACGATTTGATGAGCTCCACCGCCCGCTCAACAGGCAATGATCTTGTTTCCTTAAAACTGGATAAAACAAGATTAGATCTTGTTTTACTGACTCCCTGCCAAGACTGAATTTTCGATAACAGGCTTTCGAAAGATCCTGTATTCTTGGTTCTTACTTTCAGGAAATGAGAGCCGTCTCCGGTTATTGAATGGCATTCCAGAATCTCGGCTTCCTCAACGGCTTTTTTCACAAATTTGGAATAATGTTCAGAACCATCAACCTGAACAAAAATGAAGGCGGTTATATCGAAATGGAATTTTTTGCTGTTTACGATCGCGTTATAACCCTCGATCAAGCCACGCTCTTCAAGTTTTTTCATTCTTTCAGAAACCGAGGGAACGGAAAGCTTAACTAATTCGGCAATGGTATTGCGTTGCGCTCTGCCGTTTTCTTGCAAATGCTTTAAAATCGAGATATCAATTTCATCTAATAATTGGCTCATAAAAGTGGAGTTTATCCCTAAAATTTCTTTGTTAAGCCGAAATTAACCTAAATTATTTAGGTAGTCAACCGAAAAAAGCGCTTCCATGGTTTACCATTTTGTAAAACCTATCATTCCAAAAAATAACTCAACTAAAAGTGGAATACCTCTTATCTTCAAGCCTTCAATGATAAATTAACCGCGCCCGACACAGACGAATGCTTGATATCAATTTTATTCGAAGCCACAAACAAGAAGTTGAAAATGCAATCCTGAATAAAGGAGAAAAAGACATCTCAGTGGTGGAAAAAGTTCTGGCCGCTGATGAGAAATGGCGGACACAAGTTCACAAAGCCGATAAGCTTCGCAGCGAGAGTAACGCAAAAGCTAAAGAAATCGGGGCGCTAATGGGGCAGGGAAAGAAGGAGGAAGCGCAGGTTATCATTCAGCAAACCTCTGATATGAAAGAGGAGATAAAAAAGCTGGAAGAAGAGGTAAAAGAGCTGCGTCAGGATCGGGATAATTTACTGCTTCGGATTCCAAATGTGCCGCACAAATCCGTGCCTGTAGGCGCAACCGAGAAAGATAATGAGGTGTTCAAAACCTGGGGAAAGGGAAATGAGGACGCCTGGCGAAAACCGCATTGGGAGATTGTAGAACGTTATGGCTGGGTTGATTTTGAACGCGGAGTGAAGGTTACCGGCGCTGGATTTCCTTTTTATGTGGGCCCGGTAGCACAACTTCAACGAGCGCTGATTAACTATTTTATCAACGAAGCTGTGGCTGCGGGTTATGTAGAATTGCAGGCTCCATATTTTGTGAATGAAGATTCCGCGCGCGGCACCGGCCAAATTCCCGATAAGGAAGATATGATGTACGTTATTCCCCGCGATGAATTTTTTGCCATTCCAACAGCCGAAGTTCCGGTTACCAATTTCCACAGAGATGAGATTCTGCCTAATCAGGAAATCCCAAAAAAATACGTTTGCTACACTCCCTGCTGGCGACGCGAAGCCGGTTCTTATGGAAAAGATGTACGCGGACTCAACCGCCTTCACCAATTTGATAAGGTGGAGCTGGTTAAAATCGTGAAGCCCGAAGATTCCTACAATGAACTTGAAAGCCTTCGCGAGCACGCTGAAAAATTACTTGAAGCGCTGGAACTTCCGTATCGAACCTTGTTGATGTGTACAGGAGATATGGGATTTACTCAAAGTAAAAAATACGATCTCGAAGTTTGGAGTCCGGGACAAAAGCGGTGGCTGGAGGTCAGCTCTTGTTCAAACTTTGAAAGTTTTCAGGCGCGGCGTATGCAGCTTCGCTATCGAAAGGAAGATAATGAAATCGAGATCGCACATACCTTGAATGGTTCGGGATTAGCTTTGCCAAGAGTAGTTTCAGCAATTCTGGAAGCCTATCAGCAAGAGAATGGAAAGGTAAAAGTACCTGAGGTTCTGAAAGGATTCTTCGGGCGGGAGTTTCTTTAGGCAAGTGTTTAAGTGTTTAAGTTTTGTTGATGGGTTCGCTTATCTCTCGTTGCGTAGCTCTGCTGCGCAATGCCCGGGGGAAGCTCCTGCTTCCAGTTGCTGCTAGCCTTCAGAAGCACCGTAGATTCCTGCCCCCGCAGGGCAACTTTTCCAATTTTCTTCGGAGTTAATTTTGGATACCCGATTCATAACTTTGGAAAAGTTAAACGGGGTGATGGATCCGTTTTTTATGAGTAGTGAACGGCTCAGCGAGCCGTTATACTAAAAGTACCTTGGCTCGCTGAGCCGAAGGGTGGAGGTTCCGCCGTTTACCCCTTCAAGAACACCGTAGATTCCTGCCTCCGCAGGAATGACTTGAAAGAAGGCTGAGCCGAATGTTGGGGTTCTGCCGTATAAATCCATCATTCCTTTGTAGCTAACCACCAGACTCCCCAGCCTAACCCAACAAGCGCAAGCGCGATTCCAACTCCGCCTAAAAAAGCGTAGAGCAGGTAAGGAATGATAATACTGATAACGATTCCGGTGATGGCTTTAAGCGGGGAAGCGGCTATGGCGGAAGCTCCAAGAAAAGATCGAAGAAGACGCGCTAATCGTGCTAACATGAGCGTAGAATTTTTTTGTTGTTGATTCGATGAACGCTACGATTTCCATAAGAAAAAAGATTCACCCCACTAAAACCGTATGACTTCTAATCAGGCTACGGCGAAATATTCTTTCTCAGAAAAATTCAGCAGGATTTCGAGGATTGGCGCCATCTCAGAATGTTCCATCAATTGCATGCGCAGCTTTTTACCGTTGTGGATGCCCTTCAAATATTGCCCGTAATGCTTTTTCATGATGATGACGCCGTAATGCTCGCCCTGATGCTCAACCGACAACTGTAGCTGCTTTGCGCAGGTTCTCAGGCGCTCTTGCAGGGAAGGCTCCGCCAGCTTTTCGCCTGTTTCCAGGAAGTGACGGGTTTGTTCGAAAATCCAGGGATTTCCAATAGCTCCCCGGCCAATCATAACACCATCAACTCCTGTTTCATCAAACATTTTTTGGGCAAGTTCGGGAGATGTCACATCGCCATTTCCGATAATGGGGATTTCGAGTCCGGGTGTATTTTTTAGCTTTTTCAGCCATTCCCAGTCGGCATCACCTTTGTATTTTTGGCAGCGGGTTCGGGCATGAACGGTGAGCGCTTTTACCCCAAGTTTTTGGAGCATCAGCGCAACTTCCTGAATCCGGATGGTGTTTTCATCCCAGCCCAACCGGGTTTTTACGGTTACCGGGCGATTCGGAACCGCATCCACCACTGTCCCCGCCATGCGCTCCATCAAATCCATATCCTTCAGGCAACCGGCACCGGCACCTTTTTTCACGACTTTATACACGGGGCAACCGAAATTTATATCCACCAGATCAGGATTGTTACTGTCGGCAACTTTCGCGGCACCTTCCATGGCTTCTTCGCGTCCGCCAAAAATCTGAACTCCAAAAGGGCGCTCCATTTCCGCAAAATCCATTTTATGGAGAGCGATATCTGAATCCCGAATCAACGCTTCGGAACTAATGAATTCAGTGAATACGATATCCGCACCTTTGGCCCGGCAGATTTGACGAAAAGGAGAATCCGTAACGTCTTCCATTGGCGCGAGAAAAAGTGGTTTATCCTGTAAAGAAATAGGCCCGATGTTCATAGATGAATTAAGCTCTTTTGAATGCGTTGAATTGAAAAACAAGATACGGTTTTTCTGAAGCTTTTATAAGGTGGGAGTTGGTGCATGTTGTGCTTGCGCACTATTCATTTTTTTAGGATCTGGCAAATTTCAATAGTAGTTCAAAGTCACCATTATCTGCTGCTCTTACCGCTTTCAAATAGTTAGAACGGACTTTACCTTCATTTACTAAATCATCTGTACCCCAACTGAATAATGGCATTTTATAAACCGTACTAATAATTATATCTGCCATTAACCTACTATGCCGACCATTTCCATTGGGAAAGCAATGTATACTTACAATTCTGTGTTTAAACCTTAAAGTTATCTCATCAGCGGTGAATGTTTCTTTTTGAATCCAAAATAACGTGTCATCACAAAGGTTTTTTAGCGCCATAGGAATTTGCCATTTATCTATGCCTAAATTTTTATCTGTCTTTCTGAATTTTCCAGCCCATGCCCAAACATCACCATACATCCGCTTATGTAGATTGCATATAAACTTTTCGGTTAAAATTGTTTCTGCTTTTACTGATCTGTTGAAAACCCATTGCATAGATTCTTCAATGTTTTGTTGCTCGAATTCATCTAACTCTTCACGAGTAGCTATTGTAGGAATCAATAGACCTTCCTTTTCATCTTCATCTAAAGGAGTTTGTCCATTAATATATTCTAAGTCTAATCCCATAATGCTTTGGGGAGTTCTCTTTTGATAGTAATCATCCGTTCTTCAATAGCTTTTTTAAGTCGCTGATTAGTGTTTTCCTGATCTTCAAGTTTCATGGTGTTTGAAGTTCGGGAAACTATCTTTTCAGCTAAAGAACGAGCTTTTTTGTCAATGTATTTTTCCAATGACCCATCCTTTGGAACAAAGCCATACACAAGTTCCATATCTAAAGTCCTTGCAGTTTCTCTCAGAGATCTAAGTGTTATTGAGCCTTCCTTTTCTCTCATCTCAATTTCCTGAACACTTTGTTTTGTTATTGTCAGTTTATCTGCCAGTTGTTGTAATGACATCCCCAGTGCTAAGCGAATGGCTCTAATCCATCCCGTTGGAGGATTAGGTAATTCACGAGCATGGGAAAACCGCTTTACTCTTGATTCAAGTTGGTCTATTTGAATTTTCTTTTTATTCATATTGTCAGCTTATAACCTGATTAATTGTAAACAAAAGTAAGGCTTTAGCCTGACAAAAACAATTTAATTGTCAGGTTATAGGTTGACAACGTGCTGAATGATGAAAGCGATAGCGCGCAAGGCATAGCGCTCGATCTTCAGAATAATAAAGTGTACTGGGTAGATCTGGTTAATAATGGCGAGATTTTACGTGCCGATCTTGATGGATCAAATTCGGAAAGTTTAGTTGCCGGTGATGAAGACGGGGTTACTGGCGGCATCACAGATATTGATCTCGACCTGGAAAATGAAAAGATGTACTGGGTAAAACGAGGCGCAATAATGCGTGCTGACCTTGATGGTGCAAATGTAGAGACGGTGGTTGAAATCACATCTTTTGTGCAGCCACCATCCATTGCGGTGAACACAAGAGACGGAGTTGTGTATTGGGTCGATTCCAGCAGCGGCGCCATCATGCATGCGGATATGGAAAATGGAGAGGCGGAAGTATTAGTAGTTGCAGAAGATCCTGCCGGACTTTCCCTTGATTTAGAGAATGGAAAAATCTACTGGTTAAATGATTACTTCATGACGGGCGAGGGCGGATCTGTTGATCGTGCAAACTTGGATGGAACTGAGGTCGAGCGTGTCTTCGATACCGGGTTTACAAGGGGCTATCTTCATGTGGTGGGATTTGAAATCCCGACTTCCATTTCACCAAATGATGAGCTGCCAAACTCTATACAACTGGGTGCAAATTATCCCAATCCCTTCAACCCACAAACAACGATCACCTACGAACTGGCGAAAGCAACCCCAGTAACGTTGCAGGTGTTTAACAGTTTGGGGCAAAAAGTAAAAACCCTGCTTAATAATCAGGTGGTTTCGGAGGGAATCAATAAAGTGGTTTTTGACGCTTCTGATTTCCCAAGTGGAATTTATTTTTACACCTTACAAACAGCAGAAGCTACATTCACCCGGCCAATGACGTTAGTGAAATAGTAATTCAGCGTTCTGTTTTATTTTTTGTGATGAAGTATTAAAATACGGACGACGCTTAATGAGCAGAATTTCACGGGATTTTTCCATATATGTAACAAATGGCTAATGATGAGTTCCAGAGCTTAGAACAACACATTCACACTATTAGAACGTGGACGCATGAGCGGTCTGTTTCTGCCATACAAGATACATTTCTGCAATTATCCCTTTATTTTGATCAAGATCAGAATAAATCCAAGTGGAAAGAGCTACGAGAAGCGCTTGTTGAAAATGAAGCATTAAAAGATGAGGATACTCGTAATTTTCTTACGAATACACATTATTCTCAGAAAGGGAACTGGTGGTGGGATCCAAAAAACTGGGATTGAAATAATGAAATACTTATCCTGAACGTAAGTTTTTGTGTGGAGATAAAACTTAGCTTTAGCCATTTCCCTTACTAAATCTTATATTTTCCATCTACTTAAAATCCCAGAAAATTTTTAAAAAGAACCATACTTATGTCACTTGGAATTAACAGCATCGAAGAACTTTTGGGCGATGAGGCGTCCGAGTTGCTAAATCATACATGCGAAACAATAAGCAAGGATCGTCTGCTCAAACCATCACCATCTTACGTGGATGAAGCTTGGTATCACTCCGATCGGAATAACAGGGTACTTCAAAACCTTCAAAGATTATTGAACAACGGACGATTGGGCGGTACAGGATATCTTTCCATTCTTCCTGTTGATCAGGGAATTGAGCATTCTGCCGGAGCTTCTTTCGCTAAAAATCCAGATTACTTCGACCCCGAGAATATTGTGAAGCTTGCTATTGAAGCCGGTTGTAATGGGGTTGCTTCAACTTTTGGAGCGTTGGCTTCTGTTTCAAGAAAGTATGCTCATAAAATTCCATTCATTGTGAAGATCAATCACAATGAGCTGTTAACCTATCCAAATAACTTCGATCAAATTATGTTTGGAACCATCGATCAGGCATATGATATGGGAGCTGCTGCGGTTGGTGCTACTATTTATTTTGGTTCGGAAGAATCAAACCGGCAGATTGTTGAAGTTGCCGAAGCATTTGAATATGCGCATCAGTTAGGAATGGCCACAATTTTGTGGTGCTATACCCGAAACAGCGCTTTTAAAGTTGGCGGTGTAGATTATCATTCCTCCGCAGATTTAACCGGGCAGGCAAACCACCTCGGTACAACGATGGGGGCTGATATCATCAAACAAAAACAGCCTACCAATAATGGCGGATATAAGGCGCTGAATTCCGGCGATTCCAGTTACGGAAAATTGGACGAACGAATTTATTCGGAGCTTACAACCGACAATCCAATCGACCTTACCCGTTATCAGGTGGCGAATTGCTTTATGGGACGTGCGGGATTAATCAACTCGGGCGGCGCATCAGGAAAAAATGATTTCGCGGATGCGGTAAGAACAGCCATTATCAATAAACGAGCAGGGGGAATGGGGTTAATAAGTGGGAGAAAATCATTCCAGCGGCCATTAAATGAGGGCGTACAACTACTAAATATGATTCAGGATGTGTATCTGAATGATGAAATAACTCTTGCATAATAAGTGATATTAAAAGCCTTGCGGGCAATCTTCGCAGGGCTTTTTTATCTTTAGCCTCTCTTCTTAAAAATAAAATTTGAGTATAGATTCCGTACATATTGATCCCTCTACTTCCTTTTTTTCGAAAAAGTATTTGGTGATATCTATTTTGCTCAGTGTGTTTACAATGGGCGCGGTTATTTACTATACCTATACGCCGGGGGTGTTGGAACATCTGGCTCCTAAACGTCTTCCGGGCCTTGTAATAGCTCTTGTGGTTTCTTTTCTCAGGGTCTGGTTTTCGGCTGCTAAAATTCGTTTTCTCTCTGGAAAAGAGCTTGGCTGGATGGCTGCAATCAGGGTAGTATTAGCCTGGGATTTCACCTCCGCGGTAACACCTTCAACTATCGGTGGTGCTCCATTAGCTACTTATGCGATGAGCAAGGAGGGTATCAAGCTCGGCGATGCAGGTGCCATTGTGCTATACGGTGTGTTGCTCGATCAAATTTGGTTTGCACTCGCTATTCCAATCCTGTTGATATGTGGGATGTTTTATGAAGTGGTTCCACCAGAAATAGGTTTGGTTGGGGATTTGTCGATGGCCTTGTTGTATATCGGCTTATTAGCGTATGCGGGTTTATTGGCTTATGGAGTTTTAGTGAATCCCTCCGCGATAAAGAAAGTGGTGAATTTCGTGTTTCGGCTTCCCATTCTAAAAAAGTATAGCGGTAAAATTGAAGTTGAAGCTGAAAACCTTGAAGAGTATGCGCATCAGCTTCGCAAAAAACCGTTGAGCTTTTTACTCAAAGCTTTTTTCCTGTCCACAATGTCCTGGATTTTAAGGATTTCTTTAGCAACCATTGTAGTTCTGAGCTTACTTCCAGCCCCGGAGGTTTTATCTCTTCTGCGAAGCCTTGCAATGAACTTAGCTTTTCTTGTAGTGCCAACACCGGGAGGAAGCGGCGGAGTTGAAGGCCTTTTTGTGCTGTTTCAGGGCCCGCTTATTGCCCGGGAAGGATTTATTGGCTTGGCTGTATTCTTGTGGAGAATTATCAGCTACTACATCACTATTGGTTTAGGAATGATGGCCACTACCTGGTACGTAAATCAAAAGGTGATTGAAACCCAGATTAAAGAAGAGGCATAGTGGCGAAAACTAAAACCCAGTTCGAATGCTCAAACTGTGGGTATATTTCCCCAAAGTGGAATGGAAGCTGCCCTTCTTGCGAAGAGTGGAATACTTTTACCGAGAAAACCATTGGGGCTTCTTCATCAACCCATAAAGCAAAAGTTAAAGGGCTGGAGTCTTCAGAGAAACCACGGAAATTATCGGCGGTTGAGACTTCTGAGAAAAACCGGTTCAAAAGTAATATTTCAGAATTTGACCGCGTGTTGGGCGGTGGATTTTTACCGGGTTCTTATATTTTAATTGGGGGTGAACCGGGAGTGGGAAAAAGCACACTTACCCTTCAAATAGCTAAATCGAATCCTGATCTCAAAATTCTCTACTGCGCCGGGGAAGAATCTGCCGGACAAATTAAGCAACGCGCGCTTCGGCTTGGGGTTGAATCCGACAATCTGTTGATCTACAACGAAACCCAGATTGATATGATCATTGAAGAAGCCCAGGCGGAAAAGCCGGATTTATTGATTGTAGATTCCATCCAAACCGTATACCGAACAGAATTGAGCAGTATGCCGGGGAGCATTCAACAGGTGAAAGAATGTTCTGCTTTGCTTCAGCAATTAGCCAAAAAGAAGAATATTACCACACTGATTATCGGCCATGTAACCAAAGAAGGCGATATTGCCGGCCCTCGTGTTTTAGAGCATATGGTAGATACCGTTTTGCAGTTCGAAGGGGATAAACAATATACCTATCGCCTGCTTAGAAGCCTGAAAAACCGGTTTGGAGCCGCACAGGAAGTCGGTGTTTTTGAAATGAAATCGGATGGATTATTCGAAGTCTCAAATCCCTCCGAACTTTTTGTTTCCGATAAAACATCAGGAGTGAGCGGGAATGCTATTGTTTGCACAATGGAAGGAACGCGCCCGCTTTTGATTGAAGTTCAGGCGCTTGTAACTCCATCATCTTATGGATCACCACAACGTACGGCGAATGGTTTTGACCGTAACCGGCTTACGCTGCTTCTTGCAGTTTTGGAGAAACGTGCCGGCCATAATTTCTCCAATCATGATGTATATCTCAACATTGCCGGTGGATTCAAACTAAACGATCCTGCCGGAGATTTGGGTGTAACCTGCGCATTGGTTTCCAGCCTGCTTGATAAAGCCATCACTCCGAACATGGCGTTTATTGGGGAAGTGGGATTGGGAGGGGAGGTGAGAACTGTTCCTCACCTGGACCAACGCCAAAAAGAATCCGAGAAATTAGGCTATAAGCAGCTGGTTTTGCCTGCCGGGAAAAACGGCAAGGGAGTAAACCATTTAAATATGGCCATAAAAAAAGCCCTCGGTTAAAAACCTAAGGGCTATCAAATTCGTGTCAACTACGATTTAGTAGTTTTCGCGCTGACGACGACGCTGTTCGCGTTTCGCTTTTTTCAAAGCTTCTCGTCGCTCTATAGACGGTTTTGTAAACTGCTGTCGTTCCTTGAATTCATTAAGAACACGGGAACGCGTAATCAGTTTTTTAAAACGGTTTATCGCGCGATCAATACTTTCGTTGTCTTTTACTTCAACACCTAACATGAAGTATCACTTCCTTTCGTTAAATTTATTTCCCGTTATTGGGAGCCTTCAATATAAGAATAGCTATTTAGAATTCTAAGCCTAATTCTAAAATGATTTTTGCTGTATTAATCAGATGTTGGAATTCACTACTAACTCCTCTGGAATGTCAGAGCCTAAAACTCCAATTCCAAATAAGGCAAAATCATATTTTGCGGGATCATCAGGATCGAGCAACTTCAGCTTGCTGCTTAGTTCACAAACAGCTTTCCAATCATTTTGATGACGGGAGAGTAATCCCAGCTTTCGTGCCTGCCGCGCAACATGTACATCCAGCGGAATCTTGAGTTCAGCCGGGGAAATGAAGTTCATCGTTCCTAAATCAACGGGACTTCCTTTCCGAATACACCATCTCAGATACATATATAATCGCTTAGCGGAACTGTTTTTTGCCGGATTGGAGACGTGCTTTTTTGTCCGTTGTGGAAGCTCAGGATGAAATGAAAAAAACTGCTCATGAAAAACCGTGATAAGTTCTTTTTGTTCTGATGAAGCTCGTTTTTGACAATGAGCCCAGAAATTTTCAAAGGTGTCATATTTCAAAAGAATAGACTGAAGGCTTTTTATCAGCCAATAAATATCAACGGCTTTAAATGTACGGTGTTTGAAGCCCTCCAAAACCGGCGCGTCACTTTCTGAGAAATTCATAATGAAATCAGCCGGTTTGAAATTCATCCTTTTTAGCAGATTTTCAACTTTAGCATTCACGATATCACGGCGGCCCCAGGCCATGGTTGCGGCAAAAAACCCCGCCAGTTCACGGTCGTTTTTATCTTCAAAAGCGTGCATAAATTGAATGGGATCAGAATCTATATAATCCGGAGTTTCAATTTCCAAAACCAGCCTATCTAAATAGGGTTTGAGCTCAAGAATTTTCTTTTTGGAAAGCGTTCGCAGTTTCTTTTTTATCAATATTCCGTGTATTTATTTCAGGAAAGATAAAACAATCAGCAAAGGTAATTTGGGATAACCAAACTCACTTTTAAAATGTGAATCATAATTTTATTATTATAGCCAATAATTTTTCGGGCAAGAATTCATGAGTACATTCATAAAGTTAAATAAAGCTACCGTAGCGCTTCTGGTTTTTCTGGGTATAGTGATTACCATTTTCACTCTTCAGTCTGTAGGTTTTTTCCAACCTGTTGAAGAATCGTTGTTGGATCAGAAATTCAGGACTTTTGAACGTGAAACGGCCTCTGATAATATCAGGTTGCTGATGATTGACCAAAAAAGTCTTGATGCCTTTGTGGGTAATCATGGCATTTACTGGCCCTGGCCGCGGGAAGTGTATAGCACCGTACACAATTATCTGGTGGCGAAAAAAGCCCGTCTTGTTGTGTATGATATTCTGTTTGATCAACCGGATTTTAGTAGAAATGGTATTTCCGGGGAAATGAGCGATCAATCTCTTGAACAAATGTTAGGGACCTATCAAAATGGAATTCTTGCAGCTCAAACTACCAAAGCGGACAGTGTAAAACAGATTCCGAGTATAGCCGGTTTTTCTCGTCACCTGACTCAAACCTCCGACCAAAATTTATATTCGGTTAGCAATTTACCGATCCCGCGTTTTTTGAGCACGGCAAGAGGATTGGGTTCGGTAGCCATTCCCACCGAAAATGAAGCGCTGATTAGATCAGTTCCACTATTTTTCAATGTCTCGGAAGATCAGGCTCTTCCTTCTTTGGGGATGGCGGCTTATCTGGGCTTGAAAAACGGAGAATATCTCACCGATTCTAAAGAGAACTATCTGACGGTGGATTCTCTTGATATTCCGCTATCAAGCGATGGCAAATACCTGGTAAACTGGTATAAAAAAGGAGGAACCACAGACGGAACTTTCAAGAACCATTCATTTTATAGCATTTTTGAAGCCGCCCTGCAATTTCAAATGACAGGAGTGCCCCGCAATGATCAGTTTGTGGATTTAGAGGATAAACTCGTTTTTCTTGGAGCCAACGCCGCCGGACTATCTGACATAAAATCTACACCAATGAGTCCCTTCGAGCCATTTCCCGGCGTTGAGATTCATGCTACCGTTACCAACAACTTGCTTGAAGGCGACTTCATCACATACATCCCGAATGCTGTAAAAACCCTTCTGCTACTATCTCTGATCGCTGCCATTTTAGGATTGATTTTTTGGGCTCCGTCAAAAATCAATATTTCTGCTACAGTACTTATTTTAGCGGGAATTTTAGTTATAGGATTGTTTTTGTTTTCGGCCTATAGAATTTGGTTTCCGACAGCTGAAATTTTTCTTGCATCACTTTTAACAGTTGTGGCGGGTTTCACAACAAAATATGTAAGTGAAGATGCTCAAAAACGTGCGCTTCGAAGTGCCTTCGATCTTTATCTGCAAAAGGAACTGGTAGAGCAAATTGTAGATCAGCCGGAGTTGCTAAAACTCGGTGGCGATAAAAAGGAATTGACGGTTTTATTTAGCGATTTAGCAGGTTTTACTTCTATTTCAGAAGATATTGAACCGGAGGAATTGGTTGCTTTTTTGAATGAATATTTAAGTGAAATGACCTCCATCGTTTTCAAAAATCGCGGAACACTGGACAAATATATTGGTGATGCAATTATGGCGTTTTGGGGAGCTCCAGTTCCGGCTGAAGACCACGCTTATTTGGCTTGTAAATGTGTGCTCGAAATGGAAGAGAAGATGGCGGAGCTTCAACAGAAATGGACGAAAGAAGGAAAGCCCGCTCCTCATGTTCGCTATGGCATAAATTCTGGGGCAATGGTAGTGGGAAATATGGGTTCAGATGACCGATTTAGCTATACCGTTTTAGGAGATAATGTGAATTTGGGAGCCAGGCTTGAACCTGCGAATAAAGATTTTGGTACAAATATTCTCATCTCGGAATTCACTCAGGAAAAAGTAAATGGCCGCCTTATTACCCGCGAAGTCGCTTTACTGAAGGCAAAAGGAAAAACGAAGCCTATTCGTATTTATGAACTGATTGGAGAGGAAAGTTCACCCAAAAAAGAAGAATGGGAAGATTTTCTGGAAGCTTATAATCAGGCACTCGTCCATTATTATTCAAGAAACTGGGAAGAAGCGGAAGAGTTCTTTAAAAAGAGTAAGAGCCTTAAAACAGAAGATAAACTCTGCGAGATATATCTCCGGAATATTCAGGAATTTAAAAATAATCCGCCCGATAAAAATTGGGACGGGAGCTATCAACAGATCAATAAATGATGAAAACACTTACACGTTCGTTCGGAATATTAATTGTAGTTATCTTAATTTCTAACGTAGCTATTTTAGCTCAGGTCAAATACACCAACCAAACCACAGATATGCGGAAAGGTCCCGCGGCGTATCACGAACTTATGTTGCGGTTGTATATCAATAATAAAGTGGAGCTGGATTCAAGTCAGGGTTATTGGGATCGTATTAATTTCCAGCAAAATCTTGGCTGGGTGCCCAGTTTTACGCTGTCTGATTCAAAAATAAATTCTGATGCTTTAAAATCTGATTCACTCAAAAGCAGAATGAATTTGATGTTTTCTCAGCTTAACAACGAAGGTGATGCGGATGAAACAGAGTTAACAGCCTCTGCGGCACAGGTTTCGGCGGCGGTAAAAGGTTTTGCTGAAAAATATCGTCAGCAAAGAAATATTGAATATAATGTGGATTTTGAGCGGTTTCAGATTAATCCGCCTTCCCCAACCGAGTTCAAGAATTTTATAGACGTTCGAAACCGTGAACTTTCACCAAGAGACCGGCGCAGGCTTCTTTATCCCGGGGTGATTTATATCCCTTATAACGATCCTGCGATCGATCAAATCGGCTATGCCGTTGCAAGTATTGTGGCACAGGAAGGATTGGTAAGTAATTACGACCTTCAGCGTTACCTTGATCTGCTTTCTGCCCTGATTGTTGAAAACAGCCAGAAACCGGAGCTCGACTTCAGTGTATTTATCCTGGATTTGGATGAAGTTCAGGGGTATTCACTACCCGGTAACTATATCTTTATTTCGAAAGGTGCCTTAAAGCAGATGAGAAACGAAGCCGAACTGGTTCACTTTCTCTCACATGAAGTTGCTCACCTTGTTTTTAGTCATGGAATGGTGGAATACAAGGAGCGCGAGCCACGCATCAAAATGGAAAATGCTCTTGACGAACTGCGCGCTAAAGTTGATGCACAAGATTCAAATACAGAGCTCAGGGAAATGGAGCAGTCGATTACCGCGTGGACAAATGAGGTTTATGATTACATCAACAAAGAAAGGCTCGAAGATTATGAGTTCGATGCTGATAAATGGGGAATAATCTACACCTATCTTTCAGGGTATAATCCCAATGAAGCCATAAAATACCTGAACCGAATTCGAATTTCTGAAACCGAAGCGAGAATGGAGTGGAACGGGCTTTCTCTTGAAAACAGGGTAAAGGCAATCAACAAACAAATTACGGGTTTGAATCTCGGCACGGGAAATACAAACAGCGAGTTGTTTCAAAGGCTGATTAATTCGCTTGAATAGTTTAAAAATTAATTCGTTTTCTAAACGTCTTTCCATAGCACTTTAAAAATGATGGGGTGTTACTTTTGTCTTGACACAAAAGTAACCAAAAAGTCAAGGCTGGGAATTGTGGGCGGCGCTCACGTGGGCTCCGCTGCAAATTTTCAATGGTCCATCAACATTCTAAATAACTTAAATCTTCGAGCCGGTATGAAATTTTGCCGCCTTCGGCTGCTTCGCATCGAAGGCTAACGCAGAGCCTCCTGTTCGCTTCTCCCGCCCACAATTCCAAGGCCGAAAAGAAGAGGGGATATATTTGAAGCTTTTGATTTAGTGACTCTCAAATGATCTATTGACCTGTTTCGATTAAGAAACTATCTCGTCTTCGCGAGAGAGGCTTGTTATAGACTTTGATTCAGAGTGTTGTCGACGAAGCGATCTCCCTGGAATGTCTGGAAAGTAGTGTACGGGAGATTGACACGCAGTGTTCCCTTCGGGACTTCGGCATTCGCTATCGCTCACTTCTCGTGCCAAAGGCATCCCCTCGGGTCAATGACGTTTTTTTAAATCGAACAGGTTAAAAGATATTTAGCAACAGCGGCTACTACCAACGAATGGTGCACCTGCCCATCGGCGACCATTTCAAGAAATTCTGACATTGGCATCAGGTGAACTTTTATCCTCTCGTTGCCATCCAGTTGTTGTTCTTGGATTTTTTTGCAGTTTTCTGCCAGGTAAAAGTGTGTGTGGTTAGTTAGAAAAGCAGGATTTGAACTCACTTTTCCCAGGCTTTCCCAATCAGTTCCTGCAAAACCTGTTTCTTCCAAAAGTTCACGTTTAGCGGTTTCAAGTGGCTTTTCTCCCTCATCAATCATTCCACCCGGAAGTTCCAAAGTAGGTTTGTCAATTCCGTAACGAAACTGTTCAACAAGAATGATCTCATTTTCTGGGGTGAGGGGGATCACATTTATCCAATCCGGAGCTTCAACAATAGAAAATGTAGCCGAATGATTTTCAGAAGCAATATGCATGTCTCGCTGCAAAAGTTTGAAAATATTCGTGGTATATTCCAACCGCTCGCTTGTGGTAATCCATGGCTCAACACTAAACTCGAAATTTTTTTTACCCATTATGTCAGACACGCTTAAACTAATTAAAGATCAATTTTCCTCGGAGGCAGAACTTAAAAAAGCTATTGATAAAGCGTGTGATCTGATGGAAAAAATTTACGATGAAGGTAAATATCCGAAGCTGATTGTTGAACGGGCTTGGTCGAAGCATAACCCGGTAATTGATGGCGAACTTGCCCAGCCAAAAGCTTATCGTTGGTATCTGAAAAGAGAAATTGAACGGCTTCTGAATTATGGAGCGGTTGTTACGGTAAAGCCATCACGGAACGTACTGCCATTAATAGACCCGGATTTATTCACAAACCTGGATGAAAACGACTGGGACATCACCCAAAAGAAACTTTTTCTTTTCCGGGCCGAGCGTATTGATATTTCACTGGACCGGTTGCAGCACTACACCGGAACCCCTGCTGAAGATTTTCAGCGCTACATACTTTTTACCAATTATGATATGCATGTAGATGTGTTCCTGAACAAGTTTCCTGATTGTGTGAAACCGGCGAGAACGGGAGTTCAGATGCCGGCTTATCATCATAAAATGGATAATAATAGCGGCCTTACATTGATAAACATCGGAGTAGGCCCTTCCAATGCAAAAACTATTACTGATCATGTGGGCGTGCTAAGATCTGATGCCATGATTATGGTTGGGCATTGCGGCGGATTGCGGAATCACCAGGATATTGGTGATTTTGTACTTGCAAATGGATATATGCGAGCGGACAAGGTTCTTGATGATTTGTTCCCGATTGGAATTCCCGTATCTCCAAATTACATTTTGAATCGATATTTGCAGGAAGTTCTGGATCAGAATAACTTAAACCATCGAATCGGAACTGTTTATACCACTGCAAACCGGAATTGGGAATTCTCAAAAATGCGCACGGTAGAGGAAATTCATCACAGCCGAAGCGTAGCCATAGACATGGAATCTTCTACGGTAGCAACAAACGGGTTTCGATATCGCATTCCTCATGCCACACTTTTATGTGTAAGTGATAAGCCGCTTCATGGTAAACCAAAACTTTCTGAATCTGCCCAATCTTTCTATCAAAATTCTAAAGAACTGCACCTGGAAATTGTTATCGATGCCCTGCAAATGGTGAAAGATAATTACCCCGAAGGACTTCCAAATTCCAGCATCCGCGCGTTCAATGAGCCGCTAATGGGCGGTGGTGATGGCTAAAAATTCTCCCAAAGGGATGCCTTCGGCAAAAATTCAAAATTCAAAATTATGGATTTGAAATTAGCTACACACTTTGAATTCTGGGTTTTAATTATTGATTATCAATAATTAATTATTGCTTTTCAAAAACATATTCCTTTTTATTCGGATAACATGAAATTCATTCGATCCTTATGAAATTGAAAAAAGATTGGTCGCCGGCGTACTTTCTCTACTATATTTGCTGGATTGGTTATTGGACGATAGGATTGTCTTTTGTTACAGTTGCAACTATCAGCAGCCTGATGAGCGATAATGGAAAAGTAGTAATCCTGGATGTTCCGGTTGTGATGCAGGTCGATCATGTTCCCAACCAAAATGAGCTTAATAATGATGGAAATACCCTCAGAATTTCTGAATCCATTAAAACAAATGTTTTTGTTTTTGCTAATTCAGAAAATCAAAAGCTTAAGATTGCGTGGCTATACGCAATTAAAATGTTTGACGGACTGATTGTCTTTGTAGTTTTGATATTCCTAAGCCGCGTTTTGAAAAGAGTGGCAGAAAAAGATCCTTTTCACTTTCAGAACCAAACTTATCTATATGCGATTGGCTGGACGTTAATTATAGGAGGATGCATCAACCTTCTGCTAATGCTTCTGCCAATTCCACTAATTGGAACAGCCGATTTACCGGCCGGTTATGAAATTAAACATCTTCTTTTGAGTGGTGACCTATACATCTTTGGTGGGATTTTAGTGATCGTTATAAGCTATGTTTTCAAAGAGGGAACACGTATTTACGAAGAACAAAAACTGACGGTATAATGGCCATCATCGTAAATTTGGATGTAATGCTGGCAAAAAGAAAAATGAGCCTCACGGAGTTATCGGAAAAAGTGGACATCACCATGTCTAATTTGTCCATTTTAAAAACCGGAAAAGCCAAAGCCATTCGTTTTTCAACATTAGAGGCTATCTGCAAAGCACTTGACTGCCAACCTGGAGATATTTTGGTTTGCCAATTCTAAACGTAGATGCAACAACAAGTTGTTATCGAATCTGCGTGAATTTGCGTATTCATCTGCTAAACTCAGCGAGAAATGAAGCTTTACGCAGTTTTCGCAAAACTATAAGCTGAGTAATCACAAAGTGCATGGATAATTTCCCTCACAGAGGAGATAAACCTGTTTCGTTCAGAAACAGGTTTCGGGGTGTCCAACACTACCCTAAAACTTTTTTGTAAGGAATGCTCCCGAAATCGCTCTCACAAAGAAAAAGAAACAAATCAAACCTATGACAAACGAAGAATCTTTTTCTGTTGAGCATTTCCATAACCGATCTGTAAAAGACATGCAGCCCGACGAACAACCCCGCGAAAAACTGATGCGCTACGGAGCGGAAGCATTATCCGATGCGGAGTTGCTCGCAATCATGTTACGAACCGGAACAAAAAAGCTAAATGTAATTGAAACATCCAGGGCGCTGCTCAGTCAATTTGATGGCTTGCATAATCTGGTTCGAAAAGACTGGCAGTCGCTGAAAATCATACCAGGAATTGCAAAAGTTAAAGCCATTACCCTTGAAGCTGCTTTCGAACTCGCACGCAGAATTCAGGTTGCAAGCCTTGGTGAAGAAGTGCAAATCACCGATCCTGAAATTGTAAACTCCTATTTCGGGCCGAAACTTCGGCATCTTACCAAAGAAACATTCATTGTGGCTTTTCTGAATAACAAGAAAGTACTTACTGGATTTCATAGAGTCAGCAATGGCGGACAAACATCAACCATCGTGGAACCGGCGGAGGTATTGCGGCAAGCGGTATTGAATGAAGCGAACTCTATTGTGGTGATACACAACCATCCATCCGGGAATAACCGCGCCTCCACAGCTGATATTCAACTCACCAAAAGACTGGCGGAATGTTGTAAAATATTCGGTATTCCTTTAGATGACCACGTAATCATAGCCGGTTATAAATTCCTGAGTTTGAGAAATGAGGGGGTTTTGTGAAGAAGAATTCTGAATTCTGAATTCAGGAGTCAGTTGGAGTGCTCTTTTTTTGGTGAATCAAGCTTTGACTCCAGTAAGGAGCGCATTGCCATGCGCCCTTATTGGCAGAGCATTCTGCATCCAATAAAGATATTCCGTGTTGGCTATTGATCATTGATTAACCTTTCTGTTAGCATCTTATTTGCTTTGGGAAAAGGGTATTTCTCTAATTCGGATTTCTCTACCCAAAGAATTTTTTGACTTACTTTTGGTTTGGGATTCCCTGAAATCAACCTGCATAAATAGGCGTGAAGAGTAATCGAAAAGTGCGAATAGGTGTGTTTTAAAATCATGAACTCTTTAAGAGCCTCTACTTTTACATCCAGTTCTTCGTGTAATTCGCGCTCTACCGTTGTGGTGATTTTTTCACCTTCTTTCTGTTTGCCACCTGGAAATTCCCAAAGACCGCCAAGCATCGCGTTTTCGGGGCGAAGTGCAATTAGGACCTTGCCATTTTCATCTTCAATAATACCAACTCCAATATGGTGATGGGGCTTTTTCTTAGCAGGAGATTTGTAGGGGATTACATCAGTTCGGGCGGTTTTTGCTGCTTCACATCCTGACAAAACCGGACATTCAATACAAAGTGGATTTGATGGCTTGCAAACCACAGAACCCAACTCCATCAAAGCCTGATTGAAATCACCCGGCCGCATTACATCTATTAATTCACTTGCCAATTCCTGCACAAGTTTACGCGTTTTGCCGCTTCTTGTATCCTCTTCGATACCGAAATACCGGGCCAGAACACGAATCACATTTCCATCCACAACCGCATTTGCTTCATTGAAAGCAATACTTGTGATAGCGGCGGCAGTATAAGGCCCAATTCCTTTTAGCTGAATAATCTCTTTATATGTTTCAGGAAGTTTTCCGCCGTAATTCTCGGCTACATCTTTAGCGGCGGAATGAAGATTTCGGGCGCGGCTGTAATATCCCAAACCTTCCCAGACTTTCAGTACCTGCTGTTGCTCTGCTTCGGCGAGATCAAAAACTGTGGGGAATTGTGAGATGAAATTTTCGAAATAGGGCCAGGCCTGATCAACCCGTGTCTGCTGGAGCATAATTTCCGAAACCCAGATTTTATAAGGATCAAGCTCACCCCGCCAGGGCATTTCCCGTTTATGATCTTTGTACCAGTTTAAAAGGTGATGGGAAAATTCGGGATGATGCAATGGATGATTTTATTTTTTCAGAAGTCAGAAGTCAGAAGTTTTCAATACTTACCTACTGACTATCTCTGGATATATTCAGTACGTTTATAGTTACATCCATCGAAGCGGCGGCTCCTTGTTTGTCAGTAGCAATCACTTTGAAGGTGGATTCTCCGATTTGTCGCTCCGTTGGTGTCCATGTGAAAACGCCGGTTTGTTCCTTGATGTCGGCGCCAACAGGCAAATCAACTCCAATATATCGTATTAATTTACTGGAAGGATTTTCAGGGTCTACGGCTCTAAACTGAATGGTATAAGGCTCATTAACCGCAATGGAAGAAGTTCTCATTGGGCTGAATGTTGGCGGGGAATTAAAAGAGCGAACATCGACGGTAAAACGAGTACTGTCTGTTTGGCCATCTGAATTTACCGCGATGATATTAAACCAATGCGTGCCCACCTGATTTACATTTGGCTGCCACACAAAACCTTGTTTCCTGATTTTTGCGGATTGAATATTTGACCGGTATGAAAATTCAACATCATCAGCGGGATAATCGCCTTCCAGCTCCAGCGAAAGCAATAATGGATTGGGATAAGTAAGAATCTGATTGGGTATATCTTTAATTTTGAAAGAACCTGTTGCGGAGGGAGAAGAGGTCCTTTCGGGAGTATTCAAAAAGACTTCAGCTATTTTATTATTCTCAGAAATCCACAGGCGATCTTCACTATCCGTGATATAATTCCCGGCATTTTTATCACTTTTCCAGGATCTTAATCTTCCGGAACTATCGGTCACCCAAATTTTCCCTGATTCATTTCTCGCTAAAACCTGATCTTTCCAAAAAATGATTTCTGAGACGGACTCTTCAACATTTCCAATTCTACTGTCAATTCCTGAATTATTTATTTCATAAATGTCGCCAGATGCCGTACTGCCCCAAATTTTTTCATCATCAACAAAGATCTTTTCAACCTGATTTCTCAAACGGATTTCCTGAGAAAGCCGCATATCATTGTCGGCAAAATTGAATACCAGCAGTGAAGGGGCGTCTGTCAAAACAAAAAGCTGCTTGCTTAAATCAGAAGCTTTTAAATCAAGTACGGAATACCGGCCGATATCATTTTTTGCGGTAAACTGAACATCCGAATCTACGGTTTCAGGTGTCTCAAGCGATACAAATCCCAGCCCTTCATCACCCAAAGCTATATAAAGATTGTTATTTATGCGGGCGGCAGCACTGGGAGTTGCGGGCAGAATAGTAGAGGAATATACTCCTAAAACGGAAGTAGGCTCAAGAACCGTGAGGCGGCGGGAATTTCCAAATAGATAGGCAAAGCGAATATCTGCCATAATCTTATCGCCCCGGCGCTGCATCCCCGAAGAGGTATAAAGCCATTGCAATGAATCAGGATATGTGCGGAAAACAGCCATTCCATCTTCCCCGGAAAGAACGTAAAGATGTGAAGAAGAAGCTTCCATGGTGATTACATCAGGTATTTCCATGAGCTGACTATAATTTTGCACAAGCTTATTTTGAGCCTGCATTTCAATCCCGCAAAAAAGCAGGCCAACGATAATCAGAGATATTATTTGGGTGAAATTCATAGTTCTATAACCAATTGTGACGTTTGTACCAATGAATGGTTCGGGAAATACCCTCTGCCAATGAAACCTGAGGATGGAAATCCAGTTCTTTTCTCGCTTTTTCCCCAGAGCAGGTCCATTCCAAAATTAACTCATTCGCTTTTTCTTTATTGATAACGGGATATTTGCCAAATAATGATGCCACTCCTTCAATAACACCGGCAGCTTTTTTCACGAGCTGAGGTTTTATTTTTATCGGGATTGCTTTTTTACCCATCACTTTTCCGGTGATAGCCCGGATTTGGTTCCACGTATGAATTCCCTCACCCGTAATGAAAAAAGTATGAATTCCGGTATCAGTTTTTTGAGCGGCTTTTAATATCCCATCCACCAAATCATCCACATACACCATCGAGAGGCGAGGATTGTTCCCGTCGCCAACTATAGGGCAAATTCCTTTAGAAAAAGCCTGGAAAAATGAATAAATCTGATCTTCGCGCGGCCCATAAACGGCCGGCGGCCTGATGATTTTTATGCTGCAAGATTCATCGGTTATCTTTCGAACCCGTTCTTCCATTTCTTTTTTTGATTTCCCGTACATACTCACCGGATGCATCGCGTCTTTCTCAGTTACCGGAGTTCCTGAACTGGGGCCGGCGGCTGCCAGTGAGGATAAAATCACCATATTCTTGACGCTCTTTTTTTGGGCGATTCGAACAAGGGTTTCAGTGGCATCTACATTGGCATAAGTAAATTCTTTTTTGGATGGAGCTTTCACAATGGCCGCAATGTGAAATAATACATCCGCGCCTTCCAGGCCTTTTGAGAGAGCGTTGAAATTATCAAGGTCGCCAGAGATTTTTATATACTCAAGCCCGGAGATCCATTTTGGTTCATTTCTCACCAGGCAGCGAACCTCACTATACTTTTCAGATTTGATGAGAGCTTCAACTAAATGACTTCCGATAAAACCTGTTCCGCCGGTTACAAAGGCTACCATTAAAATGTATATATTTGAGGATTATTTATTTCAAAATAGACAATAGAAAAAACTATTACCGCAGCGCGATTGAAGATACAAATCTGCCATCTGCTTTTAAATTTTTATGAAAGAATTACGTGTAGCCCTTTTTACCGGCAATTACAATCATATCAAAGACGGTGTTTCTCTTACTTTAAACCGGTTAGTGGCTTTTTTAGAACAGCAAGGCATTCCGGTGTTGGTTTTTGGCCCAACTATTAAAAATCCTGCTATACAACATAATGGTCGGTTAGTTAGCCTTCCTTCAATTCGAATGCCGGTTTCTGGGCGGGGTGAATATAGGGTTCCAATTGGGATGTCTATTCATGCTGAAAAGGAACTTGAAGATTTCCAGCCTACTTTGATCCATATTGCAACGCCCGATGTTTCTGGTTATAAAGCTCTTAAATGGGGATTGAGAAACAGGGTTCAGGTGGTGTCTTCTTACCACACCCATTTTACAAGCTATTTTAAATACTATGGGTTAACGCCGATTGAGTTTATTGCGTGGCGATATTTCAACTGGTTTTACAATACCTGCACGCATGTTTATGTTCCTTCCCAATCCATGATTGAGGAACTTGCCACGCATGATATAGGCCAGCATATGAAAATTTGGTCGCGTGGTGTGAATACCACACTTTTTTCACCCGAAAAAAGAGATGAAAACTGGCGGCTAAAAGCCAGATTCAAAAAAAATGATATCGTGGTTACATTTGTATCTCGACTGGTTTGGGAAAAAGAATTAGCCACTTTTGTTCATAGTGTGCAGCAAGTGGCTGCAAAAAATAAGCGAGTAAAAGCGTTAATTGTGGGTGATGGCCCCATCAAAAAAGAATTACAGGAATTAATGCCTGAAGCTCATTATGCGGGTTTTTTGGAGGGAGAAGATTTAGCCAAAGCCTATGCCAGCAGTGATATTTTTATGTTTCCATCACATACAGAGACGTTTGGAAATGTTACCCTGGAAGCTATGAGTTCAGGTTTGCCTTGTATTGTTGCAGATGCCACAGGAAGTAAATCTTTGGTAGAAGATGGGGTGAATGGTTTTTTAGCAAAACCCGAGAACAAAACCGATTTTGCGAAAAAACTTGAGCTGATCGTTTCAAATCAGGAACTCAGGGAAAAAATGGCGGCTTCATCCCGTGAAAAAGCACTGCATTATGAATGGGATGATATTAACAGCAGGTTAGTTAAAAACTACAGTGAAGCATTAAAAATGCCAGTTCCTGAAAATACCTATTAAACAAAAGCCGGTTCGGCAACATGATTTTTTTATGAAGATTATTGATGTAGCGGAATTTTATACTGATCAGGGTGGAGGGGTTAAAACCTACATCAACCAAAAACTGGAAGCAGGCGCCCGAAATGGTCACGAAGTGGTGATTGTAGCTCCTGGAAAAGACTGGGGTGAGGAGGAAAGACTTGGTGGGCGCGTAATCTGGGTGAAAGGCCCTCGATTGCCAGTAGACTGGCGCTATTATATACTTTGGAGGGAAAAAGCTGTACACAAGATTTTAGACAGGGAAAAACCCGATGTTGTGGAAGGTTCTTCTCCCTGGACTGGCGGCTGGTTTGCCGGGCGCTGGAAAGGCGATGCAGTTAAAACCTTCATCTTTCATCAAGATCCGGTTGCTGCATATCCGCATACATTTTTGGGGAAGGCGCTGGGAACAGATCGTGTAGATAAACTTTTTGGATTTTATTGGAAGTATCTGGAAAAGCTGAGTGAAAAATTTGACGCCACCATTGTAAGTGGAGAATGGCTTGCCGACCGCATTGGCAAATACGGAGTGGAAAATCCGGTGCCGGTTCCTTTCGGCATCAACAAATCATTTTTCTCTCCGGGAAGGCGAGACTCCAAACTTCGCGCAAAATTATTAGAAGAATTAGGATTGCCGGAATCAGCACCCTTGCTGATCGCGATCAGCCGCCATCACCCCGAAAAAAGATTGGGTACAATGATTGATGGATTCCAAGCCGCATCAAGAGAAAAAGAAATGGGTTTGCTGGTTTTTGGTGATGGCCCTTTACGGAAATTTGTAGACTACAAAGCTAAAAATGTAAGTCACCTAAAGCTGATGGGATTTACGGAAAACCGTGATGAACTGGCTAATATTTTAGCTTCCTGTGATTATTTTGTGCACGGCTCAGCCGCAGAAACGTACGGAATTGTAGTAGCTGAGGCTGTGTGCAGCGGTTTGCCGGTGGTAGTGCCTGAACAAGGAGGAGCCGCCGATATCGCCAAACCTGAATTCAGTGAGGTTTATAAGCCAGGCAATTCTCAAAGCTTTGCAAACGCTTTGCTGGATATTATTTCCCGAAACAGGGATGAACTCAGCAAAGCTTGCGCGAAAGCGGCGTCTCAAAATATCGGCACCGTTGATGACCATTTTGATTTGTTGTTCAAGGAATACGAAAAATTAGTAGAGAGAAAGAAGGGCTGAATGTTAGCCGTGGTGAATATTATTAGTTTGCTAAAATTTCAGGGGAATTCAGTAGCTGAAAGATATATTTATTATCTTGGTTGATACCAATGCAGCCGTCGGTGTTAACATTCTCTTATCCGCAATTTGATAGAAAATTTATACTGGCTATATTTCGCTGTTTATTTCGAATCTTTGTAAAGGAAACCGAATGGCCGATAATAAATCAAGCGCCACAACAACAGATATTTTTTCTAAAGCCTTTAATTTCACAAAGGCGGATGAAGTTAAAAAAATGGGGCTTTATCCCTATTTTAAGCCCCTGGAAGCAACCGATGGAACCATCGTAGAAATTGAAGGCCGTAAAGTAATTATGGCAGGTTCCAATAACTATCTGGGGCTGACCAATGACCCACGTACTATAAAAGCTGCACAAGAAGCCCTAACAAAATATGGCACCGGATGCACCGGTTCCCGCTATTTGAACGGCACCTTAGACAGCCACCTTTTGCTCGAAGAAAAGCTTGCCACATTTATGGGCAAAGAGTCCTGCGTACTTTTTAGTACTGGATATCAAACCAATGAAGGGACTATTCAGACCATCGCCGACCGAAATGATATTATTTTTTCAGATCGTGATAATCATGCTTGTATTGTAGTTGGAACTTTGGTTTCGAATGCCAAAACCATGCGTTATTCCCATAATGATATGGATCAGCTTCGGAAATTACTGGAACGAGCTGACCCAAATGCGGGTAAAATTATTATTAGTGATGGCGTTTTCTCAATGTCGGGAACACTCGCAAAAGTGCCTGAACTTCTGAAACTTGCCAAAGAATTTAACGCCCGCTTATATCTGGATGATGCTCATGCGATTGGAGTAATCGGAGATGGGGGACGAGGTTCAGCTTCAGTTTTTGGATTAACCGATCAGGTTGATTTAATCAGCGGTACTTTCTCGAAATCATTTGCCTCGCTTGGCGGATTTTTAGTGGGAGACCGATCAGTAATTGAATATGTGAGACATCATTCCCCAGCGCACATTTTTAGCGCGTCTATGCCGCCTGCCAATGTAGCTACCGTTTTAAAAGCGCTTGAAATCCTTCAGGAAGAAAACTGGCGGTTAGATAGGCTTGAAGTAATAGCCAACTACATGAGGAAAGAACTTCGGGCACTCGGATTTAACGTTTGGAGTAGCCAAAGCCCGATAATTCCTGTCGTAATTGGTGAGATGATGGAATGTTTTCAATTCTGGAAAGATCTTTTTGAAGCCGGAGTTTATACCAATGCGGTAGTACCACCGGCAGTACCCAAAGGACAGTCGTTATTGCGAACCAGTTACATGGCAAGCCATACAGATGAACACCTTGATGAAATTCTGGAAGCCTTTCGGAAAGTAGGAATCAAGAACGGCATCATTGACAGAAACGGCCATTCGACAATAGAATAATAATTCACGAAAGCTGTATGAATAGTTCGGGTGTAACTTTCGTTTCTACAAAAGAGGAAAAGAAGCGATTTACGGAATTGCCATACGATCTGTATAAAGGCATGGAACATTGGATTCCGCCTCTGAAAATGGATCAGAAAAAGCTCATCAATGAAAAGAAGAACCCATTTTTTAATAATGCTGAGATGGCTCTTTTTCTTGCTGAAAAAGACGGCAAAGATATTGGAAGAATAGCGGCTATTATTGATCACCGCTACAATGAGTTCCATGGTACAAAAACCGGTCACTTTGGTTTCTTTGAATGCATAAACGATCAACATTCCGCAGATTTGCTGTTTCGGGTAGCTTCCGACTGGCTGCGGGATAAAGGGATGAAAAACGTAATGGGGCCAGCCAGCCCAAGTATGATGGATACTATCGGAGTTTTAATCGATGGCTTTGATAAAGACCCATACATCCTGATGCCTTACAACTTCGTTTATTATGACGAGCTGATTCAAAATTCCGGTTTCTCCAAAGAAATGGACATGTACGCATACCTTGTAGATACGGAAACAGTTTCCGTAGATCGCATGAACCGTGCGCTGGATATCGTGAAAAAGAGAATGCCAGATCTTAAAATCCGTTCGGTCAATTTGAGGAAAATGGATGATGAGATAAAAATCGTTCGGGAAATATACAATCAGGCCTGGAAAAATAATTGGGGGTTCATTCCTCTTACTAAGGAAGAATTTCAGGCGGCGGGAAAAGATATGAAGATGATTATCAATCCCGATTACGCTCATATTGCCGAAATTAATGGGAAGCCTATTGCTTTTTCAATTGGCCTTCCAGATCTCAACCAAATCCTGAAGAAAATGGATGGCACTCTGTTTCCGCTTGGGTTATTCAAAATTTTGTTCGGAAAGAAAAAAATAAATTCGTTGCGAACCGCCTTAATGGGAGTTTTGCCTGAATACCAAGGCAAGGGGATTGATGCTCTGCTGCACCAGCGGTCTATAAAAAAAGGATTGGAAGAAAAAGTAGTAGTAGAGTCGGAATTAAGCTGGATACTCGAAAGCAATAAAGAAATGATCCGGGTGGCAGAACGTATTGGTGCCCGCCTTGACAAAACCTACCGGATGTATTCTAAAGAGCTTTAAGTAAAGTCTCAGTTGGTATTTAACTCAAGTTGGAGTTAAAAACTCGTTCTAAAAGCTTCTGTACTTTTACCGTCTTTCCCTCCATCTGCCGCCAATTTTTCTTATATTTTTAAATGGCTTTTTTGAAGCTATAGGCCTGACATCCCAAAACAAATTTCAATAATACCATATTTCGATTATGAGTGAATTTCGTACAGAGAAAGACTCCATGGGTGAAGTTAAAGTTCCAAAAAACGCTTTATATGGAGCTCAGACACAACGAGCATTTGATAATTTCCCCATAAGCGGAATCAAATTTAGCAGAGAGTTTATTGAGGCACTGGGTTTTGTAAAAAAATCCGCGGCGGCGGTAAACGCCGAACTTGGCCTGATTGATAAAGGTGTAGCAAGTGCAATTGAAGCTGCTTCTCAGGAAGTAGTAGATGGGCTTCACGATAAAGAATTCGTGATCGATATTTTCCAGACAGGTTCCGGTACTTCCACCAACATGAATGCGAACGAAGTGATTGCTCATCGCGCTAACGAGCTAAAAAATGTGGATGTTCAAATTCACCCTAACGACCACATCAATTTTGGGCAAAGTTCGAATGATGTAATCCCAACCGCGATTCGTGTCGCGGCGGTTTTATCAGCCAAAAAAAATCTGATTCCTGCTCTTCAGCATCTTCGAGAAACCTTCCTGGAAAAAGGAAAGGAATACGCGGAAGTAGTAAAAACGGGCCGTACGCATTTAATGGATGCCATGCCTGTTACCATCGAACAGGAGTTCGGGGGATACGCCCGGCAGCTGGAGTTAGGAATTGATCGAATCGAATCCGCTTTAAAACGAGTCTCAGAACTACCACAGGGAGGAACTGCAGTTGGTACTGGAATTAATACCCATCGTGAATTCGGAGCGAAATTCGCTGAAAAAATATCCAGCTTAACCGGAGAAAGTTTCCGAGAGGCTGAAAATCATTTTGAAGCACAGGCAACAGTTGATGCTCCGGTGGAATTAAGCGGGCAGTTAAAAACCATCGCTGTAGGATTGATGAAGATTGGAAATGATCTTCGGTGGATGAATTCCGGCCCCAACAGTGGCATTGGCGAAGTTCAGCTTGCAGCGCTACAGCCGGGCTCTTCTATTATGCCCGGAAAAGTGAATCCTGTGATCGAAGAATCTCTGACGATGGTTTGCGCCCAGGTTATTGGGAATGATACCGCAGTAACAATTGGCGGGCAGGCAGGGAATTTTGAACTTAATGTAATGCTTCCTGTAGTAGCGCATAACTTGCTTCAATCTATACATATTCTGGCGAATGCTGCACGTAACCTTGCCGATCGGTCGGTTTCAAAGATTACAGTTCGAACGAAAGAAATCGCTGATATGGTTGGTAGAAATCCGATTCTGGTAACAGCGCTTAACCCAATTATTGGGTATGATTTGGCAGCAAAAATCGCTAAAAAAGCTTTTGCGGAAAACAGGCCCTTGAAAGAGGTGGCTAAGGAGATGACGGATCTTTCTGATGAGGAACTGGATAATGCTTTAGATCCAATCAAAATGACTAAAGGTGGTTTTACAGAATAGTAATCATCTATAATTTTATTGTGAGGAGTTTTTTTAAAAAAGCGCTTTTCCGTATACTATCGCCCCGTTTGGAAGGGCGCTTAAAAAGAAATTATTATAACTAATGAGATGATGGCCCAAGTTAAAGACAAAAAGAAAAGCAGCACGTTTACCGCAACCCATAAGAAAGAAATTTTAGATGATTTCAAGTTGGGATGGGTAAGCAGGCATATGTCGTTAGTGGGGAGAAAGGAGGTGCTTTCCGGAAAAGCGAAATTTGGAATTTTTGGAGATGGAAAAGAACTTCCTCAAATAGCGATGGCCAAAAACTTTCAAAACGGTGATTTCCGTTCGGGCTATTATCGAGATCAAACTTTTATGCTGGCAATTGGTGGATTAACCCCGCAACAATTTTTTGCCCAGCTTTATGCCCACGCCGATGTTAAAGCGGATCCACATTCCGCAGGCCGGCAGATGAATTCCCACTTTGCCACTCGTTTGCTTGATGAAGAGGGAAACTGGCTTGATCAAACCAAAACAAAAAATACGGCTTCCGATATTTCGCCAACAGCCGGACAAATGGCACGTTTATTAGGGTTGGCGCAAGCATCCAAAGTTTACCGCAATGCAGAAGTTTTAAAAGGAAAAGAATGGCAGAAATTTTCCAACAAGGGAAATGAAATTGCCTTTGGTACTATTGGAGATGCGAGCACATCGGAGGGAGTTTTCTGGGAGACCATAAATGCCGGCGGAGTTTTACAGATTCCAATGGTTATTTCGGTTTGGGATGATGGTTATGGAATTTCCGTGGCTAAAAAATATCAAACTACCAAAGAGAGTATATCAAAAATTTTAAGCGGATTTCAGCGAACAAAAGGCGAAACCGGCTATGAAATCATCACCGTAAAAGCGTGGGATTACGAAGCTTTAAAAGCTGTTTATGCCAAAGCAAGCAAAATAGCTCGTGAAGAACATGTTCCTGTTTTGATTCATGTTCAGGAGGTAACCCAACCGCAAGGGCATTCAACCTCTGGATCACATGAACGCTACAAATCGGAAGAGCGCCTGAAGTGGGAAGAAGATTATTGCTGCCTGGAACGCTTCAGGGAATGGATTTTAGAAAATGAAATAACCACAGATGAAAAGCTGGATAAGCTTGAAGAGCAAGCACAAACTGAAGTAAATGAGGCAAGAACAACAGCCTGGAAAGCTTTTATTGATCCCATCAAAGATGAAAAAGCAAAAGTTATAAAGCTCATTGCGGCGCTGAAGGAAGAATCAGAAAGTGCTAAACTTGAAGAGCAAGTAAAGAAGTTGAAATCCTATCCGAACGCTATACGGAAAGATATTTTAGCCGCAGCCCGAAAAGCTTTGGCGACAACAGCGGGATTGCAGGTGTCTTCGAGAAAAGCACTGTTAGATTGGGTTGAAGAGTACCGGGAAATAAACAGTGAACGATATAACACTCACTTATACAGCGAAAGTTTGCATTCACCACTGCATATAAAAGAGGTGAAACCAGAGTATAAAGAGGAAATCAAAAAAGTAGACGGCCGGATGGTAATCCGTGAAAATTTTGATGTGTTATTTGAAAAATACCCCAACACGCTGGTTTTTGGAGAAGACGCCGGAAAACTTGGCGATGTAAATAAAGGGCTTGAAGGCCTTCAGGAAAAGTTCGGGGAAACACGAGTAAGTGATACCGGAATTCGTGAAGCAACTATTTTAGGACAGGGTTTAGGAATGGCGATGCGCGGCCTTCGTCCAATAGCCGAAATTCAATATCTGGATTATCTGTTGTACTGTTTTCAGGGAATAAGTGATGATTTGGCAACTCTTCGTTACCGTACTAAAGGCGGTCAGGCGGCGCCACTAATAATTCGTACCCGTGGGCACCGATTGGAGGGAATCTGGCATTCTGGTTCTCCAATGGGAATGATAATAAGCGGTGCGCGCGGAGTTCATTTATGCGTGCCCAGGAATCTTACCGAAGCCGCTGGTTTCTACAATACGTTGCTTCAGGGAGATGATCCCGCCATTGTAGTGGAACCTTTAAATGGTTATCGATTGAAGGAAGATTTACCTTCGAATTTAGGTGAATTTACCACCCCGCTTGGAAAGCCAGAGATTGTGCATGAGGGAACAGACATCACCATAGTTTCTTATGGTTCTACATTTAATATTGTGGAAGGCGTGTTGCCACAGCTTTCTGAGGCTGGCATTTCTGTGGAATTGATTGATGTTCGAACGCTGTTGCCTTTTGATTTAGACCACACCATTGGTGAATCAGTGAAGAAAACGAATCGACTGCTAATTGTTGATGAAGACGTTCCCGGTGGGGCTTCGGCCTATATATTACACAATGTACTGAAAGAGCAGGGCGGGTATTTCCATCTCGATGCTGAGCCTGAATGCTTAACGGCGAAAGATCATCGTCCGCCCTATGCCTCTGATGGCGATTATTTCACCAAGCCCAATGCGGAAGATATTTTTGAAAAGGTGTACGAAATAATGAGAGAGGTGAATCCGGGGAAGTTTCCGAATATCTACGTATAGTTTACCTTATTTTTAGTTTCCACATTTCCTCATCAGAAAAAGTCTTCAAGTATATTCCCTGGGTTGTTCCAACTGCAAATAAGCTATGAAAATTTGCATAGCTTAATCCATTAATCTCAGAAATTGGTTCTGAAAAAAGTGTGGTTTTGGTTCTTAAATCCCAAAAATGTAAAAAGAACTTCAGGTATTCAGGAGAAAAATATGAGGCAGAGTAATAAATTGCCTGATCATCAGATAAGGCGATATATTGACCTGAAAATTGGGAGAGTACATCGCCATTTTGTGTATCCTGAATCTGAGCAGTTTTAAAGTTACGAACTGTGGCTAAATATTTACCATTGCCAGAAAATGTTGTCGATTGAGACGTAGAGCCTAAATCAACGGAAGGGAAATTGATTAGGTTGCCATTTGATGATATTAATTTAAAATAACCATCAAAACTATAAGCTATGGAGTCACCGGAAGGACTTATCGCCATCCCCCTTATTGTGGATGTTATACTTGATAAATTAGTTCTGAAAATTTGTGTACCTGATTCCAAATCAAATTTTATCATATTTCCATTACTACTGTTGGTATAAATATACCTTCCGTCCGGGCTGAGTACTATATCAAATACATCAACACCAGTGGCTTGAAAAACTACTGTATCCTCTATAAAATTATAAACTTTAACTGAGCGGGCTGTTTTTGAAACAGCAGCTATCCGATTTGTGCCTTCATGAATATCCACTCCAACAACGGAAGCATTAAAAGGATTAAAGCGATAAATGATGCTCTTTGAATTTATATCATAAACTATCACTTCTTCATTTCCAGCTTCATTATAAAAGCCATTTGCAGCCACTAAATAATTATCATTTTCACTAAACCGAATGGATTTTTTATTTTCAAAACCAAAACCAGGAAATTCGATAAAATCGTATGTTTGTAATTTTGGTGCAGAATGAAATAACAAAGTATTAGAAGTAATCTGGCTGACGGTCTTTATTCTGTATCTTAATAAATCAGAACTGACAGGAATATTATCAGTAAAAAAAGTTGCGCCAGAACCTAACTCTGCTATAGTATCAAAAGTCTCCGAATTGATGCTTCTTTCAATAAAGACTTTATTAATGAAAGGGGATATATTGTTATCCTGATCTTTTGGGGGTTCCCAATAGAGTGTAATCTCATTTTCATCAGAAGTATAATTATTAAACTCAGGGCGGCTTATGGTAAATTCGACTTCAGTAGCATTGCCTGTATAGGAATCTCCTTTGTATGCTCTGACTTGGTAATATGTTTTGAAATTGTAATCGTTGAAAAATGCTGGAGGGAGTACAAAAGGGTTATTATCGTCTAAAAAGGAAACTGAATTACTATCAAGAGAAGCAATTTCCTGGAAATTATTATCGTCATTATAACTACGAAAGATCTTGTAATCATCTTCCATATTTGAGTTATCGGTCCAGGAAAGTTGTACGGATTCTTCATCAATTATTTCGGCATTTAAATCACTCGGCCATTGCCCCTCGGCTGGTAGATGTTCAATGAACCCGTCGTCAATCAAGTCAGCATCTTGTACATCATTCAGGTAAATAAAAAACTTAAAATACCTCTCTTTAAAACTATGTGGGAATGTTGGGGTTTGATAGTTTGTGGCTCCCGCGTTCAGTGTATTTGAAAATGTATTATCCACATCCTTAATTAAAATTATAAAAGGCCAATGATCATTGAATCTCCACTCAATTTTTAACGCAACTGAATCATCGGAAATAGATACAAGAGTAGTAGAAAGCGTATAGCCTGTAAAACCCACTTTCCTGGAAACTGGTTCTGCAGAGATAGTGGTATCGGCTAATTGTCGAAGTGCCCTAACTTGATAAAGGGTATTCCTTGTAATTTCTTCCGAAGTATCAGTATAGCTTTTTTGATTACTATTAACAGAGTCTATCACTACAAAATCATCATCTTCTGTGATAGCTTTACTAATTTCATAATAGGTAGGAAATCCTGAAGTATCCGTCCAGGCTATCACTACTTCTTTATTTTCCGTGAAAGAAAAATTTAGTTCTGAGATAGGAGGTAGCTGAAATTCCGGGTTCTCCGGGTCATTAGTATTTGAACGGCTAAAGTCATTAGCAGTTGGTTGCCTGCAGCTAATTAGACCCAAAAGAATAAAGGAGTAGCAAAGTATTTTCATCACCATCACCTATAATCTTTTTCTAATACTAATTCCAAGTAAAGTCTCTTTGGCACCGAAATCGGTATAAGGATTAAAATCCCAACCCTGGAAATATCCCCTCTTAGGCTTCATAAGTAAAGCATCTGTCAAACTTATAGCATATATAATCCCACTAACTATCAAAGCTGTATTCCTTTTATCGTAATATTTTTGAGAATCTTTTAAGTATGCTTCTGCCTTATCTCCATATACTAATAGTTCATGTGGATCGTGAGTTTGATTATATAAAGATTCATACATTTTAAAATTATTGTCGGCTTTTATAAAGTTTGAATGGAAGATAATTGAAGACACAGACATTACTGCAAAGCCCACAGAAAATCCTATACCTCTATAAGTGTCTCCTTTATAAAATTGACTCAACCCGGGAACAAAAGAATATCTTTGAGCAGTTTTTTTTATTGGCAGAGTGGATAAAGTAATCGCTTGAAAATAATTTTCGGCGACACTAACTCTTCCGGAATTAGTGTATTTACCGTTTTGGACTTTTAATTCATACTCTTCTTCTGGCAAACTTAAAGCTACATTTGATGTACCTTTTTCATTTCCATCAATAAAAATTCTCCCTTCTGGCTCACTAAAAATCATCAAATTAGAATCCCAAAACAATAACGGATAGGAGCTGAAATCAGGTGGATATTGATAGTTTGAATAAAAGAAATTTCTTGCGACAGTTTCTCCTGAAATGATTTTTTCCCGAAAAATCCGGTCATTTTGAAAAGGTTGTACTAACCTAAATTGGTGAAGCCCAGTATCCACTCTTACGGAATCAAGCTTGCCCATTTCGTATGGGTTCTGGTAATCTTCATCCACTATAAGAAAATAGGATTCGATATCCAGGTTAAGCCTTAAAGTACCTGTTGACTGAGCTTTTAAAACTGGAGCTATCAAGAAAAAAAGAAGTGAAGCAGAAAGAAAGTTTTTCATTAAAAACGTGATTTTCTTTTAAGGTAGAAAGGTTTCAAAATTAAACCAATCCCCGCGCTTTCAATTCCAGATACTTGTTAATTGCATTCACTGAAAGTTCTTTGGGTGGGGTTAGAATCGTTTGAATTCCGTGTTGATTTAATGTTTTGACGATCTGTTTCTTCTCAAAATTGAATTTTTCAGCAATCGTTTTAGTGTAAATTTCACCAATGGTGTGGGTTTCCTGATGCAGCAATTTTGTCATCTCGGTATTCTCAAAAAAGATGGTCAACAGCAGGTGGTCTTTTGCGATTCGCTGCAAGTAAGGGAGTTGCCGCTGCATGGATGAAAGCGTCTCAAAATTCGTATACAGCAGAACAAGGCTTCTTTGATTTAGATGCTTCCGTAGAGAAATCATCAGCCGTTCGTAATCTGATTCCAAAAAATTACTTTCTAAACCATACAGCGCCTCCTGAATTCGTTGAATATGAGGCCGCCTTTTTTCAGGCTTTACTACAACAGAATCGGTATTCGAAAAGGTAATCAATCCCGCTTTATCGTCTTTGATTAGCGCGATATTTGAAATCACCAGGCTTGTGTTGATGGCGTAATCAAGAAGATGCAGCCCATCAAAAGGCATTTTCATTACCCGTCCCATATCAATCACGTTGATCACATTCTGTGAACGTTCATCCTGATATTGATTCACCATTAAGGAGTTACTTCGCGCTGTTGCTTTCCAGTTGATGGAGCGTACATCATCGCCGGGCACATATTCCTTAATCTGATCAAACTCCATCGTGTGGCCAAGCCTTCGGATCTTCTTAATGCCAATATCTGAAAGTCGATTGGAGATAGCATATAATTCGAATTTTCGCATCTGAATAAAAGAAGGATAAACCGGAACCTTAGTTTCGGCTTCGATGCTGGTTTTTCTTTTTACTAATCCAATTCGTGAATGGGCAAAAACATTAATATCGCCAAAATCATATTCACCACGTTGAGTTGGCCTTAGATGGTAGGTGAATTCTTCTTCTGAGTTTCGGTGGATAACTGAACGAATACTAAAATCTCTTAGCTGAAACTGATGCGGGATTTCATCAATAATTTCAAGTTGAACCGGGAAATTGTAGCTATTTGAAATATGAAGGCGAACCCGGTTTTCATCTCCGTTTGATAAACGTTGAGGAAGAATTCTGCGCCCATTTATTGCTTCTTTCTTGCTAAAGAGGAGGATTAAATCAATTACGAAAATCAGGATAAATCCAAAAAAGAGAATTTCGGCCACTGCTCCCACTTCAGGAATGAAATAACCTACAAGAAAAGCGAGGACAATTCCCACCAAGCCCTGAAAAAAAAGGTTTGTGAGGTAGAGCTGCTTAAAGTAGTGGTAGAACTTCATTTTTGTTTCTTCACTTTTGCTGAATTTTACCTACCTCGGCACTTCAACCTTTTCCAGAATTCTTTGGATTACCTGATCAGGGCTTAGGCCTTCCATCTCCCGTTCGGGCGTTAATGTGATTCTGTGTCGCAATACCGGATTTATAATTTCTTTCACGTCTTCCGGGGTGATGAAATCCCGGCCGTGCATGGCAGCCCAGGCTTGCGCGGCCCTCATCACGAATACGGAAGCCCTGGGAGAAGCGCCAATCGAAACCGAACTGCTGTTTCTTGTATTTTGAATGATCTGGGCAATATACTGCATCAGCTCAGGCTCAACATGTATTTCCGATACAACTTTACGCTGAGCGCCAATTTCACTTGTCGAAACTACCTGTTCGAGCATCTTAATATCGAGGGTATTTTTGCGGGAATAACTACCGGCTAAAATTTGAACTTCCTCTTCAAGAGAAGGATAGGGCACATCAATTCTGAAAAGAAAACGATCGAGCTGAGCTTCCGGCAAACGGTAAGTTCCTTCGTGTTCGATGGGATTTTGAGTTGCCACTACCATGAAAGGAGCCTCCATAAAGTAGGTTTTGCCATCTATGGTTATTTGCCGCTCCTCCATGACTTCAAAAAGTGCCGATTGAGTTTTTGCGGGCGAACGGTTGATCTCATCAATGAGCACAAGATTGGAGAAAATCGGCCCTTGTTTAAACTCGAAATCGGTAGTTTTCGGATTGAAAATAGAGGTTCCCAGCACATCAGCGGGCATTAAATCTGGCGTGAACTGAATGCGGGAAAAATCGGAATGGATGGTTTGCGCAAGTATCTTTGTGGTTAAGGTTTTCGCTACTCCGGGAACACCCTCAATTAAAACATGGCCATCAGCGAGCAATGCGGCAATCAAAAGATCCACCATCTCTTTTTGTCCGACAATGATTTTCCCGATTTCTCTTCTGATATCTCCAACGAGCTTTTCAACTCCGGAAAGGTCTTTTCTGCTCTTGAATGGAATAGTATCTGGGTTTTTCGAATCGTTTTCGGGAGGTAGATTTTGATCTTCTGTGCTCATCTTTGGCTTTCTTTATAGAATCGGTCGATTCGTTCTGTTAATAGTTCTAGTTCGTTCTGACTCAGTTTTTCCTTTTGGGATGTTATCTCAATCAAATCAAATAGAGAATAAATTTCTTGTTCTTCTAACCCTGACCGGTTGGCGATATCTTTTCGCAAAGAATCATCCACTTTGGTTGTGTCGAGGCCGAGATTGCTGCGAATATAATCAAGAAAAAAGCGAATCTTCTTATCGGCGATCAGCTTATGATCTCCCTTTTCCAGGTAGAGATTGCCGATTGTTTTGGCAAATTCTATACTCGAATTTTTTGGATCTTCAATTACCGGAATGATACGCTGCAATCTTTTTGCCCGAAAAATCATAAATAAAATCACTGCTGATAAACTCAAAAACCAAGCCCATTTCAAATGTTTTTGAGAAACGATATAACCGACAGCGCTTCCCGAAGCCAATCGGCCCGTCTTATAATATTCATCCCAAATAGTTTGCTGAACCGGAAGATAGGAGAGAGCGGTTAGCGCGTACTCGGCACCCAGGGAATCACGTACAAAATAATTGGTAAAGAGTGTGGGATTTGAATGCAGGAAGATATTTCCATCACCCCAGGAGATTTTCACAAAATTTGGATTTCCGTCGCTATTAAGGCCCAGAACGGTGGTTTTAGAGGAGTCAACACTTGAAAAATGAGTTTCAGTTGTACTTTGTATATAAGGCCATCCGGTTTCTTTTTTCAGAGATGGACTGGTGAAATTCACAAAAGAAGTATCATCACTAAGAATAAAATCACCGCTCAAAAGTGGGTTACCATATCGAGTTTCGAGGTTTAGAGTATCACCGAATTCGCCAATAAAAATTCGCGATGCTATGAAGACATTATTGCCTTTTTGTATTTGCGAAAGCAGGATTTCACTTTCAAACTCATCAAGACTAAATTCTGAATTCAGGAAAATCCAGTTTTTTGTGGATGAAGTATCAGATAACTCAAAAATAGGATCAAAATTCCCGGAAATATTTTGCCCGGGAAAAACAGGTTCAAGTAACTGATGGATGATAAACCCACCGTAAGGAATTTTTTCAGATGAAGAAAAACTCTCTCTCCAGTCAAGTGGTTTCGGCTTTAAAATCTGAACGAGAATGAACCCGAAGATCATCACCCCGAGAATTATAAAATATGTGCGTTCTTTTTTTATCATCGCAAACCGGCCTTTTCCCTAAACTCTGCATAGATTTTTTCTACCGTTTGATACCCCGCCTTTTCTACTTTGAAATCGCCATACTCTACATATTCATAAAAGAGTGTAAGGCGGGAAAAATGAGCGGCGGTTTCATGGCGATTGAGTTCGTCCAGGTAATCATGATTGGTTTTATCTGGCTTGAGAGTAATTAAACCCAGATGCTCTAATTCCTGAAGCGATTGAAGATAAAGCAGGCGAACGGCATCGGAATAACGATCTTCCGTGAGCGCCTGACGTAGTAATTGTTGAAGATCCTCTTTTTTGAAGTCGCCCACGTCCGTACTCATTCTAACATTTTGAGCACTTCTTTTAGTTGAAAAAGCAGATTGTATATTTCCTCCCAATATTTGATTTATCAGGGCTACAAGTACAATTCCAAACGTTGCGAAAAAGGCAATTTTGATAAATAAAGAAGCCCACCTGTTATCAAGAATTGCGACTAATCCCTGAATTAACCACCGCTGAATCCTTGTCCACAGTGTTTCAGGATTTTGTGCGGTGTGATGGTAGTCGAAAACTTCATCGCTTGTGATACTTTCCAGTGTTTGCGGATCTGCGGTACGCACCGTTACTTCGCTACTATCGATGGGAAGTGTAGCCAGCGAATCCTGGGCAAAAGTAACTGGATGAAAAAGCAGGAAAAAGATTCCTGCCAAAACCATCTTTTTCAGGATTTGTACAGCGCTATGTTTGGACATTGGGAAAATTTCTACGCCAGTTGTTCAATTTCTTCACGTAAACCGACGCCTTCTTTTCGCTCTACAAGATTAAAATAATGGAGGCTCATCGCGATGAGTAATAACACTGAAAATAACGAGGCTAAAATAATCAGGATTCCATAAAAAACGCCCATAATAGATCCTAAACCCTCACCTGTGGTATCTAATCCAGAAGCGCTCATAAAAGTGATTACCATTGTAAAAGGAATGATCAGCACGTAAGTCATAAATGTTGTAATGAAGTACATCACCAAATAAACCGCGAAAGTAAACCACCAATGTCCTTCAACTAATTCCCAGGAACGGGCAATGGCATCGAAGGGATTTCTGTCTTCCAAAATTGCGGCTGCCGGAGATACAAAGAGTTTTATTCCAACATAAATACCAGGAATTATCAGGAGCAGGAAGGAAAATCCAACAGCGAATATCACCAGAAAATAAAGGCCAACGAGCGTAAGAAAATTTCGTCCGAAATCCTCTAATAAATCCATAGCCTCTATGTCCTCGGTATGGCGGGCCAACTGAACATGTTTTAGAGTTATGGTGAATAATGAACCGGAAGCCAATCCCAGCAGTAATATCCCAAGCCAGAGATCGCCCCCAAGCATCATGTTTTCCATGCTTTCGGGATTGCTAAATGCAGCTGTAAAAATTGAGGTATAGGCATTTCCCACAAGCAGCCCCGAAACCAGGTAAAATGGAAACACAAAAAGCAGTAATCCTTTTCCAAGACTTTTATAGTGAATGCGGACGTACATGAAGGAATCAGATAAAATTGCCCCAAGATCCCGATATTTTTGTAAGGTAAATTCTTTCATTTTTCTAAGTTGATTTTAGCAGGTAGAAGTACAAAATAGTAGAGAATAAATACCAATGAAGCTAAAATTATGATCAAGCTCAACCACAGTGGCATGGTTGTGTAACGTGTGACAAATGATTCAAGAAAACCGGCTGCTATAAAAACCGGAACCAAACCTATAATCATTTTGAGGCCTTGTTTGGTAGCTTTTATAAAAGAATCTTTTCGGGAATAAGTGCCGGGGAAAAGAAATCCGTTGCCCACTACAAATCCTGCGGCACCGGCAATTACAATAGCCGAAAGTTCAAGCGTGCCATGGATGAAAATCACCAGTACAGCCTCCTGAAGTAAAGCGTATTTGGCAAAAAAGTGCAGGAAAGCGCCCACCATAATTCCATTACTTAACATCACCAAAGCAACGCCAATCGAAGTAAGCAAGCCACTGGCAAAAGCGTAAAACGAAACTCTCACATTATTCGTGGTGATGGCGAAAAACATATTCATTTCATCCGCCTTTTTGTAAACGGCCAGCGGATCGTCCTGCTCAATATTGCTGATGGTCATATTGACGTAAGCATCACCCATAATAAAACGCACAAAGGAAGGGTCATTCATGGAAGATAAAACCCCGATACCGATCGCAATCATGAAAAGGAGAAAGCTATAGAGAAGTTCTTTCTGTTTAGTGGCAAACACTTGGGGAAGTTCACGGGTCCAGAATGTTATCAATCGATTGGTTTCTTCTTTCTTAGACCGGTAAATAGTATCATGAACAAAAACAGAGAGTTGATTTAAATACTCTTCAGTCTTGCTTCCGGGATAATTTGCCTGGGCAAAAGCGAGATCGGCACTTAACTCGATGTAAAGCTCGGCAAGTTTATCGGGTTCATCATTTTTTTTGTCTTTTAACAGTTGCTCAAACTCCTTCCACTTATCCGCGTTTTTCCGTAAAAAGGCAACTTCCCTCATTTTACTGATCTACTTTTGTTTTAGCATTGATGAACATAACTTCCGCTCGCTTAAACAGAAGGTAATAAATTTCTTATATCGGAAATTTTTTATCGGTGATATTTTATTGATCGATTTTGCTTTCTGATAAGGAGTGCCAAAAAAAAAGGAAATTTTGTGAATCAGATTGAAACCAGCCAACACGTAAAGTTAAAGTATGAAACAGCCGGAGTAGGCGAGCGAATTCTCGCTTTTATCCTGGATGGCTTTTTTATCGCGGTGTATTATTTAGTAGTGATTTTTATTTGGGGATATGCAAATTCTATTGGCAGCTCAGAAAGTTTATCAGGTAACAATGACTGGATTCTGTTTGTGGTTTTAGTCATTCCCATGATGCTATATCATCTCATTTTTGAAGTTCTGTGGAAAGGATATAGCCTCGGGAAAAAGATTGTAGGTATCCGGGTGGTGAAGATTGACGGTACTCGTGCTGATTTAAGCGGCTATTTGGTTCGGTGGCTTTTCAGGCTTGTAGAAATTACCATGTCCAGCGGGGTGATCGCTTTTGTCACCATTCTGCTCAATGGAAAAGGCCAGCGCCTTGGGGATATTGTTGGTAAAACCTGCGTCATAAAAGTCCGGCAAAAGGTGAAGTTAGAGAGCACTCTTTTTTCTGATTTAGCGGAACAATACGAGCCTAACTTTCCACAAGTAGCAGAACTCACAGATAAAGATGTCCGAATAATCAGGGAAGTACTTTCCGCTCGCAAAAATTACGACTACGATACCTGGTTTCTAATGCTTCAGCGAACCCGGAAGCTGGTGGAAGAAAAGCTGGGAATTCCCCGTTCGGATATGAATGCAGAAGTTTTTCTGGAAACGGTGATTAAGGATTACAATGCAATTCACGGAGCAGCTTGATCCCCCGCATTTCTTTTGGCTTTTTTAATCCATGGTTTACGCCGACACTGAGAAGTCGTTGATTTTCTCAACATCACACTAAAAAAAGAGAATTAGTTTACAGGGAGATGAAGCGGTCTGCGAAAACGGCTATCCAAACAAGGGGGAGGTAGAAAATGGAAGCAAACATAAGTTTTTTCGCATTAAGCTTGGTTCTTTCGCGGCCAAACTTAATGGTATAAAGTAAGAAACCGATTGCAAAAATCAGGCTCAAAACCAGAAAGATGATTCCTGAAACTCCAGTTTGATATATGGCTATACTCACGGGAAAAAGTAATAAAGCACAAATTAACGCCCAGAAATAAGTCTTATTCCCGCTTTCATCATTCTTTGGAAGCATTTTAAATCCCGCGCTTGAATAATCATCTTTACACATCCAGGCAATAGCGAGAACGTGTGGAACCTGCCACAGAAATACGATTGCGAATAAAAGCCACATGCCCGGATCAGCGAGATTTCCTGTTGCCGCCACCCATCCGCCTACAGGAGGGAGTGCTCCTGGAACTGCCCCAATAGCGATATTAATTGCCGAAACTTGCTTCATTGGAGTATAGGCCGCGAGATAAATCAGAGTAGTTAAAAACGAAACCGCTCCGGCTACAGGATTTACAAACCAAATCAAATAGAACAATCCGGTGAAGATGAGGCTGAGCGAAAAAATCATCCCGTTACGAGAATCAATACGATGATCGGGGAGAGGGCGCTTTGCTGTGCGCTTCATCAAACCATCCAGTTTTCGCTCCATAAATTGGTTATGTGCTCCTGTTCCGGATGCTATAAGAAAGGTTCCAATTAACGCATGAATCATTATAACAAAATTGATTTCAGCGCCGCTTCCGAGAACAAATCCCACCAACATACTTGCTAAAACTGCGAGGGTAATTCCGGGTTTGGTAAGTTGGAAATAATCAGAAATTACGGTAGAAAGAGGGCGCTCAAATAGAATGTTATCTTCTGCTGAATTCATGTAAATTTGATGAACAGATAATTGAAAAAATAGCATCAGAATTTAGGTATTATTACCCAAATTTGACACCCGATTGGCAATGAATTTAAATACTTTTCAAAGAACAGCTATAACGACTGTAGCTGCAACATTATTTTTGATTTTAGTAGGCGGACTTGTTCGTGCAGCCGGTGCCGGACTTGGCTGTCCCGACTGGCCCACCTGTTTTGGTTTATGGATTCCACCAACGAATCTCGCGGATTTACCCGCCGGGTTTGATGCCAGTCAGTTTAACGTGTACAAAACCTGGATTGAGTATGTAAACCGGTTGGTAGGGGTGGTTATCGGCTTATTAATAATTGCTACTTTTGTTCTTTCTTTTCGTTACAGGAAACAAAAACCAATGGTTTTTTATAGTTCCGCACTGGCATTTATTTTGGTTTTGGTACAAGGCTGGCTTGGAGGCAGAGTGGTACAAACTGGATTAAGCGAATGGCTGATAACCATTCACATGCTTTTGGCAATGGTTATTGTAAATGTGCTTCTTTATGCTGCTTTTAAGGCGTCAACCGATTTAATTAGTATCAGAATTGAGGAGAATTTTCGAAAGAAACTTCTGTGGTTAGTGTCTGTTCTTTTCGCATTAACAATCATTCAAATGATATTGGGGACACAAGTTCGCGAAGCGATTGACTTAGTCAAAGGCAGTGAATATGTGCCTCCAAGAAGTTTTTGGATTGATAGTATCGGCACCATCTTTCCGATTCACCGAAGTTTTTCCTGGTTAATATTTCTTGCCGGCGCTTACTTATTCTACATGCTTAGGAAAGAAAAAGCGGAAGGGCTTATCCTGCAATTGGGACAGCTAAATATATTTCTGATTCTGTTGCAACTCGGCACCGGATTAGCGTTGTATTATTACGATATGCCACGGGTTCTGCAGGTTTTACACCTGGTGGGAATAGCATTGATGGTTTGCGCACAGTTTCTGTTTATCCTTGTATTAGGATTGGCAGCCAATAAGAAAAGAAAAAAGTTAAGCGAATAAGTTGTTTAAAGCCTTTCGAGTAGGTCGTTTAGGAAATGACGAATTTCCGTAAGATTTTTTTTTGCTTCTGCGCTTAAACCGGGATCGGAGTTATTTTTTTCTCCATTCAATCTTTTTTTCACACCTTCAGGGCTATATTTTTCCTCATGTAGTAACTCTTTGATGCGGAACACTAATTCGACTTCCTGTTCTTTATAAGTTCTGTTACCCGCACTGTTTTTCTTAGGATGTAATTCAGGATAGGTTTTTTCCCAGTTTCTGAGCACATGAGGCTCAAGTCCTGTAAGTTTGCTGACCTCACCCATTGAGTAATACAATTTTTTCATAGCAAGTAGAAAGTGTATTTTAAAATCGATTTTTATGCTGTGGAAGTAAATCAATTCTGAACTTTTTTAAAAGAAAGCATTTTGGAAGAAGTACAATTTAATAATACAATTGATATAAGCCTTGTGATTCCTGTTTTCAACGAAGAGGATTCGCTGCCGGAGTTAGAAAAAGCCATCGAGATTGCATTAGCGGAAAACTTCAGCTATGAGATTTTTTTTGTGGATGATGGTTCCTCAGATGCATCCTGGGAGAAAATTAAGGAACTGAGCAGCAAGAAAGAGAATGTATATGGGGTTTCTTTCAGTCATAATTATGGGAAAAGCGTAGCACTGCAAGCGGGTTTTGAAGCGGCCAAGGGGAAATATGTTGTTACGATGGATGCAGATTTACAAGACGATCCCAATGAGGTTCCAGAAATGATAAAACTTCTTGAGCAAGGGTATGATCTTGTGAGTGGTTGGAAAAAAGAGCGCCACGATCCTCTTTCAAAAACCATTCCCTCTAAATTTTTCAACTTTGTAACACGTAAAGTTGCGGGAATCGAGCTTCATGATTTCAATTGCGGACTAAAAGCCTATCGTTCAGGCGTTGTTAAGGATATTTATTTATATGGTGAGTTGCACCGCTACATTCCCATGCTTGCCAAACGAGAAGGTTATACACGCATTGCAGAAAAGGTGGTGAAACATCATCCCAGAAAATACGGCAAAACAAAATTCGGCTTATCCCGCTTCATGAATGGTTTTTTGGATTTGATCACCATTTCGTTTGTGCAAAGATATCTTCAAAAACCAATGCATTTCTTTGGCACGATTGGTGTATTGCTTCTACTGATTGGGGCCGTGATAAATTCGTATATGGCTTTTCTTAAAATATTTTACGGGGCGGGGATAGGAAGCAGGCCTCTGTTATTTCTTGGCATTTTATTAATGGTTTTTGGGGTCCAACTCTTTTCTACGGGTTTGTTGGGGGAGCTCATCAACAAGAATCATGTAGAAAAGCAAAAACCGAGAATCAGGGAAGAAATTTAGCTCCATATAGCTTTCTGTGGAACTCTAAGGCATCATTTATCTTTTAGTAGAAAATATAGGCAGAAGCCCAGATGGGAGATCTGGAAGAGATTATTAAAGAGAATAATGGGCTGATGAAGGATCGCGGGCATAATCTTCAAAGTGCTTCTCATGATGTGGGTGGAAGTATGGTTGCACTCAAGTTGAATTTATCTCTTTTAAGACAAACTGATCTAAATGAAGGAGCCACCGAAATCGTAGGTCAAATATCGAAGGCAACAGATAACCTATCTCAGTTACTTGATAATATGCTGGACCTTTTTCGGCTGGAAGCCGGACGTGAGCAGCTCGAAATAAATGAATTTGATAGATAATTGCTATTTATTTAGGCAACGACCGCAAAGAACCTCGATGTCATTAGGCTACCACCAGGAAAGCTATATGGGGAACAAATGTATAGATTATACTACCATAGATCTTTACCTCCGCATGTGACGAGGCGGTGGGCCATTAAACAAAAAGCCTTCCTTGACGGGAAAGCTTTTAATGTACCGCGTACGGGATTTGAACCCGTGCTACCGCCGTGAAAGGGCGGCGTCCTGGACCCCTAGACGAACGCGGCAAAAAATATTTTCAATAAAAAAACCGTGGCTATTAAACCACAGTTTAAAAAATGGGGAGCCCGATGGGAATTGAACCCACGGCCTCTAGGGCCACAACCTAGCGCTCTAACCGACTGAGCTACGAGCTCCATTTATCAGTATTCAGGAAACAATACATCAGTAATCAGTTTGTCATACTGTTTACATCATTGTTCACTGTTATAGTACCGCGTACGGGATTTGAACCCGTGCTACCGCCGTGAAAGGGCGGCGTCCTGGACCCCTAGACGAACGCGGCATTTATTATAAACTCAATATGTCAAATTAACCGTTGAGGCGACAGGCGGATTCGAACCGCCGTACGAGGTTTTGCAGACCTCTGCCTAGCCACTCGGCCATGTCGCCTTCTAAAGCAGTTTCAAGTACGCCCGACAGGACTCGAACCTGTAACCTACTGCTTAGAAGGCAGTTGCTCTATCCGGTTGAGCTACGGGCGCTCAACTTCAATAAATCAAAAAAAAGGGAATCCTGACGAATCAGAAATTCCAAAATGTCAGAGAAAAAGTTTAAAAGCTCTTTCAAAAACTGTAGTCGGGGAGACAAGATTTGAACTTGCGACCCTTCGCTCCCAAAGCGAATGCGCTACCGGACTGCGCCACTCCCCGTTCTTGCGAAAGACTCCAAATATAGGACTTATTTCAGACGGTTACCAAACTATAAAAACCATTTTCTTATAAAATTGTAAATTAATTGGGCTGATTTTTTTGAATGGCTTTTACATAATTCTCCCAACTCATATTGGATGCTGATTTCCGGACATTCTCTCGTGGTAGTGGGTGTTCAAGAAAACGAAACATTTGCTTTGCCATAGAATCGATATCGCCGGATTTTGCAAGATAGCCGTTAAAGCCATCGGTTATTGTTTCGGGGAAATGGCCAACATCTGTTGCTAAAATTGGCAGCTCAAAATTGTAGGTCAGTGATTCAACTCCAGAAGGCGTGGCAGTTAGATAAAACAGTACACTACAATCTGCGGCCTGAAAATATTTATGTACATCCTCATTTGGGATGAACTCATTTTTAACCACCGTACTTTCTTGCAAGTTCAACTCGTCTATAAGCTGAAGCGGGCGATAATCTTGCTCACTTTCTTTGTTTTTGAGAAGCAGTTTCTGAGCAACTGAAAATAAGGCATTCTTTATTTTTGTTGAGATCTTTGAAGTATCAAGAGTTGCCCAGAATTCTTCACCGCAGATCAACAAAGAAACGTCATCTCTTTGCTCGGTGACCTTTTTAAAAGCCTCAATAGTATGATGAAGTCCTTTGTATTTACGGATGAATCCAAAAAACAAAAAAACATGCTTTTTAAGCCCAAGTTCTTTTTTAAAAGCTTCTACATCAAAAGAAGGATCTGGATTGTACAAATCATAAACGGGATGAAAAAGCTTGATAACCGTTGTAGAATTCGAAGCCGAACGCTCACCATTTTCTGTTACAGAGAACTTTTTTTTCGGATAGAGCTCTTTTAGTTCATCAACAGTTTTGTATGCATGGGCGATGTAAGTGTGAGCGTATTTTATTCCTCGCTTAGTGAGACGCTCGTCTATTCGGCTGCCTTCTTTTTGAATTACGAAATGCAGATCAAATATAATTTCTGCGTCAGTGTTTCTCTTGAGCCATTTCGCAATCGAACCCATTGGAATTCCCTGTATCGAGATAGCCCATTGAAAAATGATTTGATCAGGATTTAATGACTTTATGTATTTCGCAGTTTGCTTCCAACTGAAGGGGTTATTGTAATTGGTGATATACTTTACCTTAACGCGGGTTCCTTCAAGAAAATCGGATTGGCTGCTTTTATCTACAAATTCCCGCGGAATTATAGATGGATATTGATTTGTCCAGGAAACAATATGTACTTCATTTTCGGAAATTTTGTCCAGGTTTTTAGCCAGAGAAGTATTGTAATTGGAGATTCCTCCCTTGAATTTTGGTCCGGGTCCGAAACAGATAATAACGGCCATATCAGGTATATTTTTTTACAGCGACACCATATACCCGTCGCATTCCTTCTTCCAAAGACAGCTTTGGTTTCCATCCCAGTTTTTCATCCACAAAACTCATATCTGCATATCTTGAATGTACACCTACAGGCTTATCTAATAAGGTTTTGATATCGGGTGAATATCCCGCAAAAGAAGTAAACACTTCAATTATATCGAGAAAAGAGGTGAGTTTCCCACTTCCAATGTTGATTGCCGTTCCATCAGTTATTTTCTCCATTGCGAGAAGCGTGCAATCCATCACATCTTCAATATGAACAAAATCCCGGCCTTGTTTTCCTGTTCCCCAAACCTCAAAAGGATTTTCTTTTAGGGCCGCGCGGCGTGCAATAGCAGGAACGGGGTAGGAGAGATCCTGATCTTCACCATAACCTGAAAACGGCCTGATGCAGGTAATGGAAACATCGTAATATTTTGCTGCAATATGCGCCAAATATTCACCGGTAAGTTTAGACCAGCCGTAAGTCATATCAGGCTGCCCCATGTTTTTGAAATCAATATCACTTTCACTTAAAGCGATTGCGTCAGACTCTGTTTGTAAATCAACAGGATAGGCCGCACTAGAGCTGGGATATAAAACACGCTCGGGCTTTTGGCGACAAACCCAAAGGAAAAACTCGGCATCAATGGAAAGATCGAGAGCAACCATCATGGGATCGCCGTCAATTTTTGCTCGTCCGCCAACAATGGCTGCGAAATGGAATACATCTTTGAAACGGGAGATTTCCAAGCCGTATGTTTTCTGAATGTAGTTTTCGTCATCCAGTAAAGCACGGATAAAGTAGCGTGCATCCTGCTTTAGAAAGATCATGCGCTCATCATCCCCAAAAAAAGTAAGTCCCTTTTCTTCTCTGGATGGTGTATTTTCGGGAAGCCAGGTTGAAGGATGAGTACCAACGGAAAGGTCGTCAATAAAAAGAATAGTGTCTTGAGTAGTATTGTACAGCCGTTTTACAAAGTTTCTGCCAACGAATCCGCACCCGCCGGTAATTAGATGATAGCCCATTATATTTAGTTATTTAAGATTCTGCCTTAAGATAGGAAATTTGAGAAAAAGCCTTGGAAAAAGAAGAAGTTTTCTCAATAAATCCCGTTCTTGTAATAGCTAATAAACAGGAAATGTATTTATGAAAAAAATCTCATTAGTTTTCTTTTTTGGATTATGTTTTTTCACAGCCAATGCTCAATCTTTACAGGTTTCGAGAGATGCTTCCACTCAAGGCAATAGTACCAGTCAGTTTTTGGTGGGGGAAGGGGAGCAAATCTCAATAACAAATTCTTCTTTAAAGTTTGATCCTGATGCCGTTTCAGCTGATGTTTCTGAATCAGGCCTTTCGGCATCCGTTGATGCGAGCGGTATTTCTGTGTTTGACGGAAATGGTTCTGAACTAATCGACACCCGTTATGATATGATAAGTGATGATAGTTCTCTGAAAATTTACGCAACCTGGAATGGAAGTTTTATCGTCAGAGATAATATTGCCAATTTCTCGATGTATAACTCCTTTGGAAACATCGACTATTCTGTTTCGAATAGCTCTCAAAGTACAGAAGGGGAATCCATTTCGGAACTTGCGGCAGATCCTGCATTTAGAACGGTGGTTTTATTCAATCCTAAAATTGTGAGAAACGGGCAAGAAGGATCACGAGCCCGGTATATCAAAAACGGAAAAGCCATCGATTTTTTTAGTAGTCAGAATCGTGCTATCCGATCTGTTCACGTATCGGAAAACGGCCAATTTATTGGAATTGTAACATATAATGCAGGCACTGAGGATGAAGTTTCAATCACCGACCGTTTTGGAAATGAGCTTAGTAAAATTCCGTTTGATCAAACTATAACGGATGTCAGGTTTTCGGATGACGGCAGGTTTGTTACCCTGAGATCGAACAGCAGGGTGGCGGCACATTCAGTTGTTACTGGCGAAAGAGTGGGAAGTACGAGTTTCAGGAGTACACTTCATTTTGCCAAATATATCCCTGAAGATGAGACGATAATCGCGTTGACGGGAGATAAATCAGGTTCTGTTTTAACGAACGTTGAAGTACATGCTATAAATGTCTCAGAGCGCGCTATTGAACGTGAAGAGCTAAATTTTTCTTTAGGCGTAACAGACTTAATCCCTTTAAAACTGACCCGCGAAGGCAGATTCAGTTATACCTTTTCAGGATTCAATCAAAAGCTAAAAGTGAACGCTTCTTTTTAAGGGTTGAATTCAGATTTCTTTTCCAATATTCCATCAAAATTTCAGCCATAAAAAAACCCCACTCGTTTGAGTGAGGTTTTACTTTCTTTTGCGAGAAGTGAGAAGAAGACTTTAAGCTTCTTTCGCTTCCTCGGAAGTATCTTCCTGAGGCTCTTCTTCGCCATTTTTCTTAACAGAAGGTTTCACATCTACCCAATCGAATTCAATATTATCGCGGGATTTGTTCATCTTGATTTTGATGACTGAACCTTCGCCATGTTTGTTTTCAAGGAGTTCTTCCGCAAGCGGATCTTCGATGTATTTTTGGATTGCTCGTTTTAGAGGACGGGCACCATATTTTTGATCGAAACCTCTTTCAGAAATAAACTCTTTAGCGGCTTTGGTGATATCAATTTCAAACCCAAGCTCATTTATTCTTGAAAAGAGTTCTTTGTTCATCAGATCAATGATCTTGAATATGTCATCTTTTTCAAGTGGCCTGAACGTAATTACATCATCAATTCTATTCAGAAATTCCGGGTTGAAAACTTTCTTTAGTGCGTCCTGAATAGTAGTTTTCATTTTCGCGTAATCGAAAGCGGAATCATCTGCATCAAACCCAATACCTTTACCCATATTGCGAATATCGCGGGCTCCAATATTTGAGGTCATAATGATGATCGTATTTCGAAAATCAACTTTTCGGCCGAGGCTGTCGGTCAAAATTCCATCATCCAAAACCTGTAACAGAATATTGAATACATCCGGGTGAGCTTTTTCAATTTCATCCAGAAGAACAACACTGTATGGTTTTCGCCGAACTTTTTCGGTTAGGATTCCGCCTTCTTCATAACCAACATATCCGGGAGGGGCACCTACCAATCGGGATACGGAGAACTTCTCCATATACTCACTCATATCAATACGTACCAATGTATCCTCTTTATCAAAAAGATAGCTTGAAAGTACTTTAGCCATCTCGGTTTTCCCTACGCCTGTTGGGCCTAAAAAGATAAAGGTTCCAATTGGCCGGGAAGGATCTTTGAGGCCTGCTCTTGTTCGCTGTATAGCTTTGGTAAGTTTGAGGATGGCTTCTTCCTGCCCAATAACTTTACCTGAAAGGCTCTCCTTCATTTTGAGCAGCTTTTGGCCTTCGTTCTGGCTGATTTTATTCACGGGTACACCGCTCATCATGGCTATGACAGATGCAACATCATCTTCTAAAACATCATACACGATATTCTCAGATTCTTTTTCCCACTCTCTTTGCGCCATTTCAAGATCTTCAATCAATCTCTTTTCTTTGTCTCGAAGTCGGGCGGCTTCTTCAAACCGTTGCTTTTTCACCATCATATTTTTCTCATTACTTGTGACCTCAATATTATCTTCGAGGTCTACAATGTTCTGAGGAACCGTGATATTTGATAGGTGGACTCTTGCACCTGCCTCATCCAAAGCGTCTATGGCTTTATCCGGAAGAAAGTGATCGGTCACATACCGGTCGGTTAATTTTACGCAAGCTGCAATTGCTTCATCGGTATAATGAACGCTGTGGTGTTTTTCGTATTTAGGCTTAATTTGATTTAAAATTTCCAGGGTTTCTTCGGCTGTAGTCGGATCAACCATAATTTTTTGGAACCGACGTTCAAGTGCGCCATCTTTTTCTATATACTGACGATACTCATTAAGAGTAGTTGCGCCAATTGCCTGAATATCGCCCCGGGCAAGAGCCGGTTTTAACATATTAGAGGCATCAAGAGATCCGCTGGCACCACCGGCACCTACAATAGTGTGCAACTCATCTATAAACAGAATTACGTTGTCTGTTTTTTCGAGTTCAGTCATAACCGCTTTCATTCGCTCCTCAAACTGGCCGCGATATTTTGTACCTGCCACCAGAGCGGCAAGGTCTAAAGCAATTACCCGCTTATCATAAAGAACTCGAGAAACTTTTCTTTCAATAATGCGAGCAGCAAGGCCTTCAGCTATCGCGGTTTTTCCAACTCCGGGTTCTCCAATAAGAACGGGGTTATTTTTTTTGCGGCGGCTAAGTACCTGGGCTACACGTTCAATTTCTTTTTCGCGGCCGATGATTGGATCGAGCCGTCCTTCTTCAGCCATTTCGGTAAGGTCCCGGCCAAAGTTATCAAGTACAGGTGTTTTAGATTTTTCCATTTTCTTTTCTCTTGAGCTTCCTGATCCTGTTGATCCTTTTGACGAGGAAACACTCGCGGAAACTGACGAAGCGTCAGCATGTTCTTCACGAGATTTCCCAGATATTATAAGGTCCAGTTCTTCGCGAACTGCATCGTAAGAGATACTAAATTGTTGCAATATCTGAGCGGCTATATTTTCATCATCTCTCAACAGAGATAGTAAAAGATGCTCGGTGCCAATTGTATCACTTTTATAAAGTTTAGCTTCTAAATACGTTATTCGAAGTACTTTTTCGGCTTGTTTAGTGAGGGGAATATTCCCCACCTGAACTGTGCCGCCCGTTCCTCGAACGGTATCTTCAATAGTCTTTTTGAGTTTAAATAGGTCACAATCCAGATTTTTAAGGATGCGTACCGCTACTCCGTCACCTAAACGAACTATGCCTAAAATTAAATGTTCCGTTCCTATATAATCGTGTCCTAATCGCAAGGCTTCCTCACGGCTAAACTGAATTACATCGCGAACTTTACTTGAAAAATTTCCCTCCATCTGACGTGTCCTTTTTTGCTAAAATGAGATTCTTAATTCAGATAAAAAACGTGCCTACCGACACTTTAGTTCATTACTATCCGAAGGTAGTAGGGCGTGTTTGTAAATGCAAACTAAATGATTAGAGAATTGATTAAAAGAGCGGATTGCCAGTCATTTCTTCCGGCTGATCTATTCCAATTAGTTTCAGAATAGTTGGGGCAACATCGGCAAGATTGCCATCATGCATTTCTATTTCGCAGGGATGGTTCACAATAATAGCTGGCACAAGCGCGGTGGTATGTGCGGTATGCGGGCTGCCATCTTCCTTAATCATACAATCGGCATTTCCATGATCTGCGATAACTAAAGATTGGTAACCATGAGAATTTGCGGTTTCTATCACACGCTTTAGTTGAGCGTCAACGGCTTCTACTGCCTTAATAGCTGCCTCCATAATTCCGGTATGGCCCACCATATCAGGATTGGCAAAATTCAATACTACAAATTGATATTCTTCCGTGGCGAGTTTCTCACAAAGGGTAGAGGCAACTTCTTCAGCATTCATTTGTGGCTGAAGGTCATAAGTAGCAACTTTAGGGCTTGGTATTACAATTCTGTGTTCTCCTTTATTGGGGATTTCTACGCCGCCGTTAAAAAAGTAAGTTACATGGGGATACTTTTCGGTTTCCGCTATTCTGAGCTGTTTGAAACCTTTTTTGCTAATCCATTCTCCAATAGTGTTGTTCAGAGATTGAGGAGGGTAGGCTACATGGGCAAAATCAAAAGTCTCATCGTATGAAGTAAATGTAGCATAATGGAGCTGCAAGTTTTCCGTTTCAAAATGATCAAAGCCGGGCTGGTTTAATGCACGGGAAATTTCCCTGGCCCTGTCTCCTCTAATATTATAGAAGATTACCGCATCACCCTTTTCAATCCTCGATCTTTTAGAACTGTCCAAGGCGACAGGTTCAACAAATTCATCTGTAACCTTATTTGAATAGGAGTTTTCAAAGGCTTTCTCTGCCGAATCATAATTTTCTCCCTTTCCATTAACTAATAAATCGTAGGCGAGTTTAACACGCTCCCATCGATTATCCCGGTCCATAGCGTAGTACCGGCCAATTATTGAGGCAAGTTTTCCGACTCCGATTTCAGAAGCTTTTTTCTCAAACTCACGGGCGTATTCTAATCCACCATTAGGAGAAGTATCTCGTCCATCAGTAAAAGCGTGTACAAATACATCATCCAAACCTTCTTGTTTGCAAAGCTCGAGCAACCCGAATAAATGCTGATTATGACTGTGAACGCCACCATCAGAAAATAAACCCATCATGTGAATTTTGTTTTTAAGCTTGGCTTTTTGAATAGCTTCTAAAAGAACTTTGTTTTCGAAGAAAGAATCATCCTTGATGGCCTTATTGATACGGGAAAGTTCCTGCCATACAATTCTCCCGGCTCCAATATTGAGATGTCCTACTTCAGAGTTACCAAATTGTCCCTCTGGTAAACCCACACTCTCCTCACTTGCAGAGAGTTTGGAATGCGGATTGTTCCTAAAGAGTGAATCAATGAAAGGCTTGTCAGCTTTATCAACAGCGCTGACGGAAGGGTCAACAGCCAGTCCGAATCCATCTAAAATTACAAGTAAGGCTTTAGATTCTCCCATTGGGATTCCGTTCGGATGGGCCTGACCCATCAGGTCTTTATAAATTATTTACGTGCTTGTTAAGCTGTGACTTCTTCCGGGCAGCGGTATTTTTATGGATAATACCCTTTACGCTCATTCTGTCGATATATGATATAGCATCATTAAGAGCAGATTCTGCTTTAGGTTTGTCGGTTTCTGCGAAAACTCTTTTAACAAAAGTTCTCATTTTAGAACGCCGGGTACGGTTGTGATCTCTTTTTTGTTCTGCCTGGCGAACACGTTTGATCGCTTGTTTAGTCTGTGGCATGTGTAATATGCTTTTTAAGTTCGTTATTGCCCGATTTTTTTCGAGAAGCCAAAATTAAGATTTATGTAAACATTAAACAAGAAATGATTGAATAATTAACAGGATAAAGTTAATTTAGCCGTTCTGTTATGATAGTAGTAATCGATGGCCCCGCAGGATCGGGAAAAAGTTCAACCGCTAAGGCAGTAGCCGACCAACTTCAGATTCAATTTCTTGACTCTGGAGCTTTGTATCGTGTTGCCACCTTAATTTATTTGAACTGTAACAAAGATTTTCAACAGTTCTTTGAACAACTTAAAAAAGATAAAATTTCATTTTACTTCAAAGAGAAAAAGTTCCATGCTTTGCTGAATGGCCATGATGTTTCAGATGCCATACGGAAAATGGAAGTTTCTCAACATGTAAGCGAAGTGGCTTCGAACCCTGAAACTCGTGCTTTTATCAATAATCTTATGCGTGAAGTTGTAAATCACGATATTTTTATTGCCGATGGCCGTGATTTAGGAACAGCAGTTTTCCCTGATGCACCATTAAAATTCTTTATGGTGGCAGATTTGGAAACCAGGGCCAAACGCAGATTTGAAGAAGTAAAAGCCCAGGGCAAAAATATCACCCAAAATGAGGTGAAAGAAAATATTGCCCAACGCGATGAAATTGATTCGACAAGATCAGCTGATCCTCTCAAAAAAGCAGAGGATGCTATCCTGATTGATACTTCGGAACTCTCTTTTGAGGAACAAGTATCATTCATAAGTGATAAAGTCAAAGAATTGATCGCATCAAAACAGAATTAACCTTAAATCTTATCCCACATTTGAAAGTCAGATGTGAGGTAAAACAATTAACTAAACAGAATGACTGAAGAAATAAAACAAGAACAAGCCGAACAATCGGAAGAAACCACAACGGATGAGGTTGTTGAGGAAACAACTGATGCCGCAGAAACTGAAGAAGAAAAAGACGAAGCAACTGCAGAGTCCACGCAAGAAGAAGTGGCTGCTGAAGAGAGAAAAGAAACGTTAACTCATGTGTATTCCGGAGAAGTAGAGGGTGAAATTTATTCTTTTGACGACTTGCAAGGCCCGTCAGATGAGTACACCAACGATGAGTACGATGAAATGGTGGGTATGTATGAAAATACCCTCAATGAAATTGAAGAAAAAGAAATTGTTCATGGCCGTATTGTCTCTATTGATGACAAATATGTGGTTGTTGATATCGGTTTTAAATCTGAAGGTATTATTCCGGTAAACGAATTTTCCAATAGTGCTCTTGAGGAAATGGAGCCGGGGATGAATGTTGAAGTATTTCTGGATCGTGTTGAAGACAAAGACGGCCAGCTTATACTTTCCCGCCGAAAAGCTGATATTCTGCAGGCTTGGGAAAAAATTGAATCTTCACACGAAAATGGCGACATCATCGAGGGCTACATCAAACGCCGCATTAAAGGTGGTATGGTTGTAGATGTATTCGGTATTGATGCTTTCTTGCCGGGCTCACAAATTGATGTACGTCCTGTTCGTGACTTTGACGCTTACGTAGGCAAGACCATGGAATTCCAGGTGGTTAAATTGAACATGGCTGCCGAAAACGTAGTAGTTTCTCACCGTGCGCTTATTGAGTCTGATCTTGAAGAGCAGCGTGAGGAAATTCTCGAAACTATCGAAGCTGGACAGGTTCTTGAAGGTGCAGTTAAAAATATCACAGACTTCGGTGTATTTATTGATCTTGGTGGTGTGGATGGATTGTTACACATTACGGACCTTTCTTGGGGACGCGTGGATGATCCGCACGAGATTGTTCAATTAGATCAGCGCCTGAATGTGGCTGTTATTGATTTTGACGAGAAGAGCAAAAGAGTTTCTCTTGGTTTGAAACAACTGCAACCACATCCGTGGGAAATCATTAACGAGAAATATCCTGAAGGCATGAAAGTTCAGGGCCGTGTGGTTTCTATAGCTGATTACGGCGCATTTATCGAACTTGAAAAAGGTGTAGAAGGCTTGATTCACATTAGTGAAATGAGCTGGACTCAACACATCAAACATCCATCGCAACTTGTTGAAAAAGACGATGTGGTAGAATGTATTGTTCTGAACATCAACGAAGAAGAGAAGAAAATTTCTCTTGGTGTGAAACAGCTTGAAGAAGATCCATGGGCAGATATCCTCGAACGCTATCCTGTCGGTTCTAAACATCAAGGTGTTATTCGCAACCTTACCAACTTTGGTGTGTTCGTTGAGCTTGAGCCGGGAATTGATGGGCTTATCCACGTTTCTGACCTTAGCTGGACAGAAAAAGTTGAGCATCCAAATGAAGTGGTTAATAAAGATCAGGAAATCGAAGTAGTAATCCTTGGTGTTGATTTCGACAACCGCCGAATTACACTTGGCCACAAACAAGTTGAAGAAAATCCTTGGCAAAAATATGCTGTGGAATATGCACCGGGTAATAAAGTAGAAGGGGAAGTAATCAAAACTACTGATAAAGGTGCTTTTGTTAAGTTGCCACTTGGCGCCGAAGCTTTCCTTAACTATGCCAAAGCTACTGAAGCCGAATATAAAGAAGGCGATAAAATTGAAGACGCTTTCGTGTTTAACTTCGATGAAAGCAACAAAAACATCGAACTTAGCCAGCTTGAGTCTGATCAGAAACAAGCTAAAAAAGCTAAAGTTAAGAAAGATGTGAAGCCTTCTGAGATGGAAACCGGTGCTCCAACACTTGGTGAAATGTCAGGACTCGGAGCCCTTAAAAAAGACATGGAAGATAAAGAGAAAGCTGAAGCTCAGGAAAAAGCTGATAAAGCTAAAGCCAAAAAAGCCAAAGCTGATAAAGAAAAGGCTGAAAAGGAAGAAGCTAAAGAAGCTGAGAAAAATGACGACGACTCTTCAGATGAAGAAGAATCCTCAGACGACAAAGAATAAGCCTTAGCTTTTGTTTAAAAAATTAAAGCCCGGCGCAATTAAATTGTGCCGGGCTTTTTTTATATGAAAACTTTGAAAAGAGAAGATTAAACCTTACTGGTTTATCTCGACTTTTTCCTAAAATATAGCCATCCTTAAGGCACCTGCACCGTACTCATAATCTTTGTTACGATATCTTCAGGGGTAATATCTTCGGCCTCAGCTTCAAAAGTTGGGATGATGCGGTGACGAAGGACATCCATGGCGATAGTGCGCACATCTTCGGGAGTAACATAGGCGCGATGTTCCATAAATGCTTGAGCACGGGCGGCAAGGTTCAGGTTTATACTTGCACGGGGAGAGGCTCCGAAGCTGATCAAATCAGACAAATCATCAAGGTTATAATTTTTTGGCTTACGAGTGGCAAATACCAAATCCACAATATATTTCTCCACTTTTTCGTCCATATAGATATCATTGATGACTGCGCGGGCTTCCAGAATTTTTTCCGTTTTAATGATTGTATTTAATTCCTGTTTAACACCCGTTCGCGCCATTCTTCGCATAATTTCCAACTCTTCACTTTCATTGGGATAATCAATTTTTAGTTTCAGCATAAAGCGATCTACCTGTGCTTCGGGCAGGGGATAGGTTCCTTCCTGTTCCACCGGATTTTGCGTAGCAAGCACCAGGAAAGGTTCTTCAAGTTTGAACGTCGTTTCACCGATTGTCACCTGTTTCTCCTGCATGGCCTCAAGAAGCGCACTTTGTACTTTGGCGGGAGAGCGGTTTATTTCATCAGCTAAAATAATATTCGCAAAAATTGGCCCCTTCTTCACAAAAAAGTCACCTTCTTTCTGGTTGTAAATGAGCGTCCCGATTAAATCGGCGGGCAGCAAATCGGGGGTGAATTGAATACGCTGGAAAGCGGTATTCAGCACTTTAGCGAGTGAAGAAACCGTCAAGGTTTTTGCCAAACCGGGAACGCCCTCAAGTAAAACGTGTCCATTTGTAAGAAGGCCAACCAATAAGCGATCAATCATATATCGCTGGCCTATAATTACCTTGTCTAATTCCTTTCTGATATCCTCAATAAAAGCGCTGCTTTTTTCAATTTTCTCACCTAATGCTTCCATATCCATTGCGTATTCGCTCATTTTATATAAATCTGTTTAGTATTTGTTGATGATATGACTATTTTCTCGCCTTCAAAATTTATCGAATATAACAAATGGACATTTTACAATCTTTTTTATTGGGATTAATTCAGGGATTAACAGAATTTTTACCAATTAGCAGTTCCGGCCACCTTGTACTTGGTAAACATTTTCTTGGGGTTGAGGTAGACACAGGCATAACATTTGAAATAGTTGTTCATTTCGGAACTCTGTGCAGCATTCTCATTTATTATCGAAAGATTATTGCTGATTTATTTACCTCGGGTGTTCAGTTTCTGAAATCTCCATCACAAAAAAAAGAAGATCCACAGGTAAAACTTATTGGTTATATCCTGATAAGTATGATACCTGCAATGGCTGTTGGATTCACCATAAAAGATTATGTAGAAGACATCTTTATGAATCCATTTCTTGTTTCTATAATGTTGCTGGTTACCGGTACCATTCTATTTCTAACTCGTTTTGTTGGGGAAACCACGAAACCGGTAGATCTTCCTAAAAGTTTTGTTGTTGGCTTAGCCCAGGCTTTTGCTATGATTCCCGGTATTAGCCGTTCCGGTTCAACTATCTCGGTCGCTCTCTTTTTGGGCATGAACCGCGAAGCCGCTGCTAACTTTTCTTTCCTGATGTTAATTCCTGTGATTGCCGGAGCAATGCTACTTCAAATTTTTGAAATGATAGAAATTGGAATAAGTGATGCACAGGTGATGAATCTGATAGTCGGCTTTCTTACGGCTTTGATTTCCGGCTATTATGCCTTGAAGTATCTGATTATTCTGCTCAAAAAAAGAGGGTTTCATTATTTTTCCTATTACTGCTGGACAATTGGCACCATTGGTATAATTTATTTCATGGTTTGATCCAGCGAAAATAATTTTAAAAGGATCAAATATTCATAAAAATGAAGCGATGGTTCTTGAAGGCGGAACCAATTATAACTACCTTTGTCGCTCACTAAAATGCTTTTTTCATGATCGTATATTTATTCATCATACTGGCTGTTTTAGCCGTTGGCTCCGCTTTAGCCATTGTTATAAATAGAAACACTGTAAACAGCGCACTATTTCTGGTGCTGAATCTGGTTTCGCTGGCGGGACTATTCCTGCTCTTAAATGCCCAATTTCTCGCGGTAATTCAGATACTCGTTTACGCCGGTGCCATCATGGTGCTTTTTCTTTTTGTGATAATGCTTTTAAATGTGGAAAGCGAAGAGAAGCTTTGGGATAAATTCCGAATGAAGTATTTCCTGGCCTTTTTTCTTGCCATAGCTGTTATGGGACAAGTAATTTACAGCTTGGCAGGTGTAACGGATATGCTGCCACAGATATCAGAAGAAATGGCCAGCATAGGAACCGTAGAAGCTGTTGGTGACGTGTTGTTCACCAAATATTTACTTCCTTTTGAGATTACCGCTATTCTATTAACAGCGGCAGTTGTAGGCGCGTTAATGTTGGCTCAGCATAAAATTATTAGAACAGAAGAGATATAATTATGATAGAAATTGATTGGTTTCTGGGCCTTAGTGCTGTCATGTTCACCATCGGAATTGTGGGTGTGCTTATTCGCCGAAATGCCATTGTAATTTTTATGTGCGTTGAGCTGATGCTGAATGCGGTAAACTTATCACTGGTATCATTTGCCAGCCATCACGGGAATATTGATGGCATTATTTTGGTGTTTTTCGCACTTGCCGTAGCCGCCGCAGAAGCTGTTGTCGGTTTGGCTATCATCATTTCCATTTTCCGGAATAATCTTTCTGTTGATGTGGGCAAGATTAACCTTCTTCGCTGGTAATAAGAGAGGGTTTCAGAGTGAAGAGAAAAAGCTTTTGAACTTTTCTCACCCCTTATTTCTTACGAAAACCAACCGGTGATTTCCCTTGCCATGTTCCCGGTGGTCTATTTCAAATGTATCGATAGCTTTTATTAATGGCGTAAGTTTTGGAAAGCCATAATTTCTGGAATCAAAATTGGGTTGCTTTTTCTGAAGCAGATTACCCACATCACCCAAAAAAGCCCAACCGTCTTCATCTTCCAAATCAGAAATGGTGGAAGAAATCAGGTTAATTATCTTCGGGTTTATTTTGTCTACTCCATCTTTTTGAGAGCTTTTACTTTTGGAAGGCTTATTCTCACCATCATCCCTGTTTTTTAGAATCTCGATGTAGATAAACCGGTCGCAGGCAACTATGAAGGGATTTGGCGTTTTCCGTTCTCCAATCCCAATTACTTTCATTCCGGCTTCACGTAATCGTAACGCCAACCTGGTGAAATCACTATCACTGGAAACCAGGCAAAACCCATCCACTTTTGTGGAGTAGAGAATATCCATTGCGTCTATTATTAAAGCCGAGTCGGTAGAATTTTTTCCCGTGGTATAGCCGTACTGTTGAATAGGGGTGATGGCATTTTCGAGCATGATAGATTTCCATCTCGATACATGCGGATTTGTCCAATCGCCATAAATTCTTTTTATCGTAGGATTTCCATACTTCGCGATTTCTTCCATCATTTCCTTTACGTGCGTGGATGGAATATTATCACCATCAATTAGTACCGCCAGTCGAATATCATTTTCCATGAGCTTGTATTGGTTTAATGAGTGAAATCTTTCCTGATTTTCAGGGATTATTTTTTTTAACCTTAAGTAGTACCTACAACCGGGCTCCGGCGTTCATACAAAACAGTGTCTTTCCATTCACCGTTTAGCTGGCCAATTCTTTCGCGATAACCGACTCTCCTAAAACCCATAGCCTCATGGATTTTGATGCTTGATAAATTATCTGAAAAAATCCCGGCTTGTAAAGTCCATAAACCTTCCGATTCACTTCCAGATATCAATTTCCCGAGAAGCTTGCTTCCAATTTTCCGGCCTCTTTGAGTAGATGAAACATACACGCTAATTTCAGCAACACCTGCATACACACAACGGCCAGATACGAGTGAAAGCGCCGCCCAACCCGCAATTTCATTTCCCACAATAGCCACCAAACGGCAACTTTTCATGTGGCTGAGATCCCACTCTTCCCAGGGTGGTACTTTTTGCTCAAAGGTGGCGGTTCCCGTTTCTATACCTTGCTTGTAAATTTCGGAAACGGCTGCCCAGTCGTTGGAGGTCAACGGCCGGAAAAGGAGTTGTTTTGTCATTCAGGTTCTATTTGAATTACCTGTATTTGTCATGAAGGCCAATCTGCTTTTCTATCATAGGAATGATTTTAACCAGCCTTCGTTCCTTTGTGGCTTGTTGTTTGGCATCGGAAATATATTCGCAAAATTCTCTTTGCTTGAAAGGGGTAAAGAAATTGAAATGATCTTCCAAATCTGGATTATCAGAAAAAGCATCTAAAAGTTCAGTTGGCACAGATACTGACTTTTTGGTTTCAGGTTTTAATTCTTTCCCCGCCTTTTGATTGGCAATTGCCTGATTTATAAAGTTTTTGATTATTGAACGATCAGGTTTCTCATCAGCTGTATAGCGGAGTTGGCGGCCGGCTTTTGTGACACCTTCCTGTGCATTTATCAACAGGTTGTCTGGATCATCCAAAAAAACACCATTAGGAAACCAAAGCGCTACGTGATTTTTGAAAGCAGCGAAACCGACTATGTTTTTTTTACCAAGTGTGTAGTAGGGAATACCCCATTTGATGTTTTCTTCAAGTTCAGACTCATCAAGGACATCCCTAAAAACAGACAATATTGACTTCCATTCTGGATGACGTAGAATGTATTCTTCTGCTGATTTAACTTTAGCCATGGCTTTGGATAAGGTTTTTTAATTCTTATACACTTTCCCTTCTTTCATTACAAAAGTAACATTTTCCATCGTTTCAATATGTTGCAGTGGGTTTTGATCTACGGCAATAATGTCAGCGGATTTCCCGACTTCAATACTTCCGGTTACATTTTGCAACTCAAGAATCTCTGCTGCAACACTTGTCGCGCTTTTGATGGCTTCCATTGCCGGCATTCCTACTTCAGTCATATATGCAAACTCACGGCCATTCAGGCCATGTGGAAAAACACCGGCGTCGGTACCAAAACCGATTTTAACGCCTCTTTTATAGGCTTCCGCAAAGGTATTCTGAATCATGGGGCCAATTTCAAGTGCCTTTGGAACAACAAGAGCCGGATAATAGCCTTCTACCTTAGCTTTTTCAGCCACCCATTTTCCGGCAGAAATTGTAGGAATGTAGTAAGTGCCGTTCTCAATCATAAGATCCATTACTTCTGTAGTCATTTTTGTGCCGTGTTCGATAGTCAAAACACCAGCCTGAACCGCACGTTTCATTCCGTCGGCTCCATGAGCGTGAGCGGCTACATGCATTCCGTAATCTTTAGCGGTTTGAACGATGGTTTCCAATTCATCATCAAAAAACTGAGGCGCATCTCCCGATTTGGCGACACTCAATACTCCTCCGGTCGCTGTTATTTTAATATGATCGGCTCCTTCTTTATATCGTTGTCGAACCGCTTTTCGGGCATCATCAGCACCATTTACCACACCTTCAGCTGGCCCGGGATCACCCATAAGAACTTTCTTCCATCCATTAGTAGGATCAGCATGCCCGCCAGTTGTAGCCAAAGATTTACCAACGGTTATAATTCTTGGACCGGTTGCTGTTCCATTATTAATGGCGTTCCGAAGTGAAATATTGACGCCTGAACCACCGAGTTCTCTCACTGTTGTAAACCCAGCCAGCAAGGTTCTGTTGGCAAACTGCAAAGAGCGAAAAGCGATGTCGGCATCATTTAGTGTGAAAGCCTCCATATACTTAGTAGGGCTGGTTTCACTTTCAAGGTGAACGTGTAAATCAATTAAACCCGGCATTACCGTTTTATTTTTTAGGTCAATCAATTTATCTGTACTACCCGCTCGTGTATAGCCATTTTGAATGGCTGTGATCTTCCCATCTTCAATGATGAGGCTGACTTCATTCCTTATCTCATCATTGTTTCCATCGATAAGTGTACCGGCATGAATAATTGTTTTTTGAGCGCTTACAGAAGTAAATCCTAATAAAGCGATACCAAATAGAAGAGCGATTTTAATTTTCATATTCCCTTTATGATTTCAATTTTTGGGAATATAATAGATAAAAATCAGAAGACAGAACGGGATTAGATTTCTGTTTTCAAATAATGATTATTCACAGCTCAGCGAGTCATGACACTCTCGATCATTCCAGAGCATCTTCCATCAATTTTTTTTGTTCTGCTTCGTGAATCTTTTTCTGTCCCGCAGCTGGAGACGCTGAAGCTTGCCGCCCGACATATCGGATTTTCTGGCCTTTCTGTAACAGCTCTACAAAGCGAGGGGCAACAAAGAACCATGCGCCCATATTTTTAGGCTCTTCCTGACACCACACAATATCCTTAACGTTGGCAAAATCTTTCAATTGATCCTGGATTTCATCGTTGGCAAAAGGATAAAACTGTTCTAAACGAGCTATGGCTACATCTTCGATTTCTTTGTCATTGCGGTGTTTCAATAGGTCGTAATAAACTTTGCCCGAGCAAATAACCAATCGTTTTAGTTTTTTGGGATCAGTTAGCTCTTCATCCAGAATAAATGGCTGAAATTTTCCATTGGCTAATTCTTCTGTGTTGGATGTAGCCAGCGGGTGGCGCAATAAACTTTTTGGAGTCATAAGTACGGCAGGCTTTTTATTTGTTTGAAGTGCCTGCCGGCGCAGCATATGATAATACTGGGCAGGAGTGGTCACATTCATTACCTGCATATTATCTTCCGCACAAAGCTGAAGGAATCGTTCAAGCCGAGCCGAGGAATGCTCAGGTCCCTGACCCTCATATCCGTGAGGAAGGTTCAGAACCACCGAAGATTTTTGTCCCCATTTAGCCTCACTGGATGAAAGAAACTGATCAATAATCACCTGGGCTCCGTTAGCGAAATCTCCGAATTGAGCTTCCCAAATAACCAGGGCATTGGGTTTTTCAGCACTGTATCCAAACTCATAACCGAGGGCAGCAAATTCACTCAGCAAACTATTATGTACATGAAATCTCGCCTGATCGTCTGAAAGATTATTCAAAGGAACAAACTTTTGATTCGTATCGGTGCCGTGTAATACCGCGTGGCGGTGAGAGAAGGTTCCCCGCTCTACATCTTGCCCGGTAAGCCGGATTGTAGTTCCGGTTTTCAAGAGTGACCCAAATGCGAGAAGCTCTGCAAATCCCCAGTCGATTTTCCTCTCATTATTATTGACGATTTCGGCTCGCTTTGCAAGCTGTCTCAGTAATTTCGGGTTTGCGTCAAAATCTTTAGGAACGGTATTCAATTTTACCGCAATATCTTTTAACTCCTCAGAAGAATAAGTGGTATCGGGGTATTTATTCCATTTTTCCTGTGGAGTTTCAAACCGGTCAATGAGGTTGTCGGTTATTTCTAAATTTGGAGCTTTCTTGGCGTCTTCGAAAGCTTCCTGAAGTAACTGTTCAAATTCATCAAAAATCTGTTGGGTTTCTTCTTTCGTGAGCTCGCCATTCTTTACCAGATTTTCGGTATAAATATCACGAACCGGAGCGTGGTCATTAATTTCTTTATACATTCCCGGCTGGGTGAAAGCGGGTTCATCACCTTCATTATGGCCATGTTTTCGATAGCCGATAAGATCGATTACCACATCTTTGGCAAACTTTTGCCGATATTCAACAGCCATTTGAATAGCATGAACAGCCGCTTCGGGTGCATCTCCATTTACATGAAGAATGGGTGCTAAAATCATTTTTGCAAGATCAGACGCATACTCTGTAGATCTTCCATCTTTTGGGAGCGTGGTAAATCCAATTTGATTATTGATGATAACGTGAATAGTACCGCCGGTTTTATATCCTTCAAGCTGCGACATATTCAAGGTTTCAGCGACCACACCTTGCCCGGCAAATGCGGCGTCACCATGTAATAACACAGGGAGAATTCTTTTTGCGGCGTCGTCTTTTTCGTGATGATCCTGCATCGCGCGAGCGGCTCCTTCAACTACGGGAGAAACCGCCTCAAGATGACTTGGGTTTGGCATTAGCTGCATTTCAACTTCATTTCCATTGGCAGCTTTATGCTTTCCTTTTGCACCAAGGTGGTACTTTACATCTCCTGAGCCCTGAATAGTGTCGGGGTCAATATTTCCTTCAAATTCCGCAAATACCCTGTGGTAGGGTTTGTTCATAATGTTCACGAGCATATTCAGGCGTCCACGATGAGCCATCCCCAGGAAAATCTTTTCAATATCATGTGCGCCGGCTTTTTCCAGCATAAAATGAATCATTGGAATCAGAGTATCAGCACCTTCCAGTGAAAAGCGTTTGTGCCCGATATATTTTTTATGTAGAAATTCCTCGAAGGCCATCGCCTGATTCAACTTGTGCAGAATTTCCCGCTTGTCGTCTTTTGAAAGCTGCGCGTTATTTCCTGTAGACTCCATGGTTTCCCGCAGCCACTGCCGCTCATCCATATCCAGTAAGTGCATGTATTCGGCACCAATATTTCCACAATAAGTATCGCGAAGCAGTTTTATGATTTCACGAAGCGGAGCTTTTTCTTTGCCGCCCAAACCGCCACAGTAAAATTCACGATCCAGATCCCACAGCGAAAGCCCGTAGTAATCCAAATCGAGTTCGGGGTTATATCCCGGCTTATCTCCAAGTGGGTCAAGATCTGCAAGAACGTGCCCTCGCATCCGGTACATATTGATGAGCCTCCACACGCCAACCGCACGGCGGTCTTGCTCCAGCGTATTGGCGCCACCGGCAAATGGGCCTGCATAATTATCTTCTCCGTAAGGGATGGGTGCGTAAGGAATTTCAAGATCAGCAAAAATCTGATCGTAAAAATCTTCTTCCCCGCTTAACAGCTGATCAACTTTTGAAAGGAAGGAACCAGACTCGGCGCCCTGAATTACCCGGTGATCGTAGGTGCAGGTAACGGTCATAACTTTACTAACACCGAGCTGATTTAACACCTCTTTTGACATCGCCCGGTATTCGGCGGAGTAGTCAATGGCACCGGTTGCGATGATGGCTCCTTGTCCTTGCATCAATCTCGGAACCGAAGAAATAGTGCCTAATGTTCCAGGATTTGTGATACTGATAGTGGTCCCCTGGAAATCCTCAATTTGAAGCTTGCCGTTTCTGGCTTTTTCGATCAACTCCGCGTAAGCGTAAAGGAACTCTTTAAAGTTCATTTTATCCACGCCTTTGATGCTTGGTACTACCAGGTTTCGGGAGCCGTCTCTGCTTTTTAAATCAACGGCGATTCCGAGATTTACCGAATCAGGAATTACTTTGTAGTGCGCATTCTCTTTATGTAAATAAGAGTTATTGATGTTGGGAAAATCCTTAAGCGCACGAATTACAGCCCAGGCTATAAAATGAGTGAATGACGCCTTGGGCTCATTTTTTTGAAGCAGGTGGCGATTTACAATAGTACGATCTTCCACCATCATTTTTACCGGAAGCACTCTTAGCGAAGTAGCCGTAGGAACTTCCAGGCTCTCGTCCATATTCTCTACAATCTTGGTAGCAACACCTTTTATTTTTTCGAGAGAGGCGTTTTTCGGTGCAATAGCTTCTTTCTTTTTGGGTGCTTCTGCCTGAGGTTTTGCGGGAGCTTCCTTCACACCGTCAGCATGGGTTCCGTTTCCACTTCCATCTTGCTGAAGTGCTTTTCGCTGAAGGTCGGTTTGCGGATCAGGGGCTGGAGCTTCATCAACAGGCTTACCCTCCAACTCATCAAAATAGCGTTTCCAGTGAGGGGGAACCGAATCTGGTTCAGCTTTATACTGCTCGTAAAGTTCTTCGACAAGGGCGGAATTAGGACCAAAAACAGCTTCTAATGATTTCAATGGTATATTAACCTCTTGCGGGATTTATGCAACGATTTATAATAGGAATGGTGATGCCGTAAAATTGTTTCAAAAACCAATGGTTTGGTAACATTTATATAAGCCCAAAATTAAGCATTACATAGCTAAAAAACGAGATTATCTATTATGAGAATATCATAAAAAATGATGAGTGACAGTGATTTTGAATTCGGGTTTTTTAATTGTGAATCAAATAAGAGAACAACAAGAAATCAATTCGTTTATTACTAATCCTGATTTCCATTTTTGTTACAAAAAGAAAGCCAATCCTGACCTTTAATTCCCTTACATCTTCCCCTATATTCCAAATAAAAAATTGAGCGAATGAGCGATACTACCACTACAAAAAAAACAGGTGCGGAGAATATCAATTGGGACTTATCCGATCTTTATTCATCGAATGAGGATCCAAATTTAACTGCCGATAAAAAGAAGATGGTTTCACTGGCAGAAACCTTCGCTAAAAGATATCATGGAAAAGTATCCGTCTTGAATGCCCCTGCTTTCAGAGAAATGCTGGAAGAATATGAGGAAATTATAGATTTGTCGGGAAAGATTGGCTCCTTCGCTTATTTACAGTGGTCTACAGATACCGGAAATAAAAGCTATGGAAAACTGGTGGCGGAGACTACCGAATTGTCATCAGAGATAAACCAAAAGCTTGTTTTTTTGGATGTTGAATGGCTGAAGATTCCTGATGAAAATGCTCAGAATTTAATTAACAGTGAAGAACTTTCAAGATATAAGCACTACCTAGAAACTTCGCGGTTGTACAAAGATCATGTGCTGGAAGAGAAGCAGGAACAGATTCTCTCGGCAAAATCAGTAACGGGAAGAAGTGCGTGGATTCGTTATTTCGATGAAACTTTAGGCGCCGCAAAATTTCAACTTGACGGAGAAGAACTCACAGAACAAGAAGCACTGAGCAAACTCCACGAAAGTGACAGAGAGCTGAGGCAGCGCGCACATGCCTCCCTCACCAAAACCTTTAAAGATTTAGGCCGCTCGCTCACTTTCGTTTTCAACACTTTGCTCGCGGATAAATCTACGAATGATAAACTGCGCAAATATCCGAGCTGGATTTCATCCCGAAATCTCGCCAACCAAACAGATAATGAAACGGTTGACGCTTTGGTGAATGCGGTATCCTCAAAGTACGGCCTGGTTCAACGTTATTACAATCTGAAGCGGAGTTTGCTTGGGCTGGATGAGATGAAAGATTACGACCGTTATGCGCCAATAATTGAGAATGAGGCGGCTATTAACTGGGAGAGCGCAAGGGAAATGGTAATAGATTCTTACTCAAAATTTCATCCTGAAATCGGTGAGATAACGAAGAAATTTTTTAATCAGAACTGGATTGATGCCGCCATCAAACCAGGAAAAAGAGGAGGGGCGTATTCGGCGAGTACTGTACCATCGGTTCACCCTTACGTATTCATGAATTTTGATGGAAAAATCAGGGATGTGCAAACGCTGGCGCACGAATTAGGCCATGGAGTTCATCAGTATCTTTCTCGGCAGCAGGGGGTTATACAATCTTCAACTCCGTTAACTACTGCGGAAACGGCCTCCGTTTTCGGTGAAATGCTTGTGTTTCAGAAGTTGAAAAAGGAGCTTGATGATCCCAAAGAAAAGCTCGCGCTGCTTATCGGAAAAATTGATGATACCATCGCTACCGTTTTCCGGCAGATTTCGATGAATCGGTTTGAAGACGCAATGCACATCGCACGTCGGGAAGAAGGGGAACTGACCTCAGAGCGGTTCGGTGAATTGTGGATGGAGCAGCAAAAAGCGCTTTACGGGGATTCCGTTTCATTGACGGAAGAATATGGGATTTGGTGGAGCTATATTCCGCATTTTCTTCATACACCGGGTTATGTTTACGCATATGCTTTCGGGGAATTACTGGTGCTCGCATTGTACGAGGAGTTTACTCAGCGGCCAGATGGTTTTGCCGACCGATATTTTGATTTATTGAGCGCAGGAGGTTCTGAATGGCCACATGACCTGATTGCCAAAATGGGGCTGGACATCAAAAATCCAGAGTTCTGGAATAAAGGTTTGGCTTCGTTCGAAAAGATGGTAGTTGAAGCGGAAGAACTGGCAGCTGAAATCCAATAGTGTTTCAGAAACAATCAGAATTCGGGTTAGAATTTGTTTCTGGAAATTTTTCATAGTTAATTAAGCATCTCAAAAATAAAAAACATGTCTTTAAACAGACAAGAAAAAGCTCTTCGGGAATTTAAGCAGATCATACAGGATTTAGTACATCTGCTGCGCTCCTCCACTAAATCGCAGCTGGCTTATATGTGCTGGGTGAACAAGGCACGGCAGCAATTTGTATGGGAAACAAACAGTACCAGTCTGCCTAACGTGATGTTTCAGGATCGGGTGGCTTTTGAAAACCATTTCTTGGATGAGTATAAAGACGCTGAAGAGATTGTGCAGTTATCAGTGGGAGAGGATATCGCCAAAGCCATATTGATGCATTATTTCGACTTTGTGCAGGCTAAAAACATCCTGATAATTCCGTTCATAAATAAAGGAGAAACCGTAGCGCTCACTGTTTTGGAAAGTGAAAATGAGCTTGAACTGGAAGTCATCCACGACCGCATTCTCGCCTACAATAATGCCTTGGTGAATGTTTTAGCAACTTATTTGGAAGTGGTTGATTTGCACGAGCAGCAAAAGGAATGGGAAGATTATGAGGATTCCGTAAACAAACTGGACTATCGTTTGCACCGGGTAGATTTAGTCACGAAGATGCTGGATGAGATGCAGAAGAGTTTACCGGGAGGAGGTGCTATTTTGCTTTGCCCTGGGATGAATACCTGGAACGTGGTTCTGCAATCAGAGGATGCTGTTCAGCCTCCGAAACTGGGTCAACTGCTGGAAGAGAAAAGTGTGGCTTATGAAGCTTTAGAGAAGGGGATCCCGGTTTTTAGCATGCACTTTAATAATAATCCCAGGCGAATAACTTCAGCTGAGAAAAGAACGGAAGGCGCCACTTTCGCCATCCCGATTATGATTCACGACCGGCGGCAGGGAGTGGTGGTTTGTTTTGATAATGATCCGCTCACTTTTAAGGAATCAACGAAGCATAAATTGGTGAATCTTGCCAGAATTGCTTCACTGAGTATTCAGTCCGCATTCAAAAAAACGGGTATGGTTCAGGATTTAATGACTCAAAATTTCGGAGCTTTTTTACCGGAGTTGTGGGAAGCGGCTCTAAATCAGGAGCTCAAAAATCTAAAGAATGGAACGCAGGTAAAAACCTGGCTGGGGCTTGCCACTCCGAATGATATTTCCGCTTTACGTACAAAATTCAGGCTCGAAGAGCTACAGAGTATTCAAACCGATTTTGTTTCGGTGCTGAATCCTTCCCGCTACGGAATACCAGGTTATATTGGCTATAATTCGGATTACGTCTACGCTTTCATCATTCAAAGTGATAATGAAAATGCTGTTGCCGACTGGATGGAGGAAGTAAAGTCCGGATTAAAAAATGGGTTGCAGCTTTCAAGTGGGGGATCATTAAGGGCTTCTTTCAAGGCGGGATTCACTCTCGTAAATGGCAACACAAGCAACGCGTACCAAGTGATGGAAAAAGCAAAAAAAGCCCTTTCGAAAGTAATGAATGATGAAAACGCTGAACTGTGTGAAGGGTGATGGGAAACGTTTATTTGATTATTGTAGATGGATTAGGAGTAGGTGCGCAAGAAGATGCGCATTTGTATGGCGATGAAGGAATGAACACGCTCGGCCATGTTTGCAGCGAAACCGGATGTAAACTTCCGAATCTGCAAAAAATGGGCATAGGAAATATCATCCCCTTAGAAACAGTTCCTGAAAATGAAAATCCACTGGCGGCAACAGGCAAATTGAGGGAAGTCTCAACTGGTAAAGATTCCACAACTGGGCACTGGGAGATTGCCGGGATTCAGCTCGAAAAACCATTTCCAACTTATGCCGATGGTTTTCCGGATGAAATTATCAACAGTTTTTGCAAAGCCATTGGAGTCGAAAATGTGCTGTGTAACAAACCTTATTCGGGCACAGATGTAATCAACGATTTTGGGGAGGAACACCTGGAAACCGGCTTCCCGATTGTATACACCTCAGCAGATAGTGTTTTTCAGGTTGCGTGTCATGAGGATGTGACATCCATCGAAAAGTTGTATGAATGGTGTGAGATTGCTCGGAATGAAATTTGTGTAGGGAAACATGAAGTTGGGCGGGTAATTGCACGCCCTTTTAGTGGAAACCGGGGTAATTTTGAACGAATTTCGGACAAAAGGCATGATTTCTCCTCCATCCCCCCGAAAAATAACCTGGTTCAGGTTCTCTATGATAAAGGATTCAAAACTTATTCCATCGGTAAAGTAATTGATCTTTTTGCGGGCGAAGGTTTTACTCAATTCCGCCATACCAAAAGCAATGCGGAAGGAATTTCCCAACTGTTAAGTTTAATGTCTGCCCAGCTGGAAAACAGTTTTGTGTTCGTGAATTTAATTGACACAGATCAGCTTTACGGGCATCGGTTAAATCCGAAGGGTTACGCAGAAAGTTTGATGGAATTTGACCGTGCGATTCCGGCTATTGTGTCAAAAATAAGAGAAGATGACTTGTTGATAATCACCGGCGACCATGGCAACGATCCATGTTCCACAAGTACAGACCATTCGCGGGAGTTTGTGCCCCTACTTGTTTTTCCTAAAAAGAGGGCGACTTCAGAGGATCTTGGGACCGGGGAAAGCTTCTCAAATATAGCTCGTAGTGTAGTCGAGTTTTTCGGGATTGATCATAACTTTTCGGGGAAATCTTTTCTTGGTGAGAATTAATACTTATGCTGCTTTGTTGTTTAAAATGGAGTGAAAATTCCGTATACTTGAAAGCTAATTATTTTAATATGGCCGATGACGCAATATCTAAGCTTTTCAATCGTGAACTAAAAGCTGGAAGGACATTTACCTGCGCATTTAGCTTACGCAAACATTCATTAAACAGTATTTAAAGTGGCAAAAAGTTCTGGAATCTCTACTCGTGAGTCAGAGTCATTAGATCGCTACCTGCACGAAATTGGGAAAGAGAAATTAATTACTCCGGATGATGAAGTCCGGTTAGCAAAAGAGATTCAAAAAGGAAGCCAACGCGCCCTTGAAGATCTCACCAAAGCAAACCTCCGATTTGTGGTTTCCGTTGCTAAGCAATATCAAAATCAGGGGCTTTCTTTGGGTGATTTGATCAACGAAGGAAACCTGGGGCTTATAAAAGCTGCAAAACGTTTTGATGAAACCCGTGGATTTAAGTTCATTTCTTATGCGGTTTGGTGGATTCGCCAGTCTATTTTGCAGGCGCTTGCCGAGCAAAGTCGAATTGTTCGCCTTCCACTCAACCGGGTTGGAGCGCTTAACAAAATTGGAAAAGAGCTTTCGAAACTGGAACAGGAATATGAGCGAATTCCTTCAGCGCACGAATTAGCTGAAAGCCTTGAAATGACCGTTGGCGAAGTTGCCGATACGCTAAAAATTTCTGGCCGGCACCTTTCAATGGATGCGCCTTTTGCACAGGGTGAGGACAACAGGCTGCTTGATGTTCTTGAAAACGAAGAAATTCCGAATCCGGATTTCGAGTTGATGGGGGAATCCCTGAAAGTTGAAATCGAGCGGGCGCTTTCAAAATTAACCAGTCGTGAAGCCGAAGTAATCCGTTTATATTTTGGGATTGGGCGCGAGCATTCACTTACACTGGAAGAAATTGGCGAGCGTTTTGATCTAACCCGTGAACGTGTTCGGCAGATTAAAGAAAAAGCATTACGTAAATTACGCCATCACAACAGAAGCGCCGCGTTACGAGCCTACCTGGGTTAAATTTTTATTGATTTTCTGACCTACAAGCCCTGCATATTTACTGATGTGCAGGGTTTTTTTTGTTTTATATTCCACTTACAACCGCTTTCACTAACGGTGTGCTAAAGTGTTTACTCATTATGAAAAAACTTATCAATTTTCTGTTTTTAGTTTTTCTTGCGGAATCTGCTTTTGGTCAGACCTATCCATTCCGCACTTATTCGATAGAGCAAGGTTTAAGCGAATCGGTCGTGAATGCGTTAGCGCAGGATGATGAAGGATATATTTGGCTGGGAACTGGTTATGGCCTCAATCGGTTTGATGGGATTCGTTTTGAAAGCTTTTTTGAGGAAGATGGATTAAACAGTAATCGAATTCAGTCTCTTTATAAAGATCAGGATGGCATTTTGTGGATAGGTACAGAAGAAGGAGTCAATTATCGGAGAGGAGATAGTATTTATACTAATCCGGTTTTCGCGCCACTTTCTAACTCAACTGTAATCAGCATTTTTCAGGATCGGGCAGGATATACTTGGTTTGGCACCGATGGCCAAGGACTTTGGCGATATTCTGGAAATGGCGCTCTTATCCACTATTCCACATCCAATGGTTTAGCGGATAATAGGATTAGAGCGATATCTGAGGCCGAAAATGGAGACTTATGGTTCGCCACCCGGAATGGAATTACGATGCTAAGCAACGGCAACTTCAGGAACTATACTACAGAAGATGGATTGCCCGATAACCGAACCTGGGATATAAAAGCCGGCAATAGCGAGCTTGTTTGGATTGCGAGCAGGATGGGGCTTGTCCGTTTTGATGGTGAGGGATTTGAGGTTATGGATGAATCCGCTGGATTGGTGAATAATCAGACGCGAACCATTTCACTAACAGAAAATGGAGGAGTCTGGGTGGGTACAGAAGAAGGCCTCAGTTTTTATGATGGTGAAAATTTCAGGAATTATGAGATGGGTTCCGGCCTCTCAAATCAAATAATATATTCATCAATCATTGATCGCGAAGAAAACATATGGTTAGGAACTTATGGTGGTGGAGCCAATCTTTTTTTGGGGGATTATTTCGAAAATTTCAGCACCGACCACGGCTTGCCAAATAACCTGGTAATATCAATCACTGAATTTGAGGATAAAATCTGGATTGGAATGTATGGTGGTGGAATAACTTCGGTTGCTGACGGAGTTTTCAACGATTATGGTATTAATCGCCGGTTGCCGGATAATCAGGTTTATAAAATTGTAACCGATTCAGAGGGTAGAATGTGGATAGGAATGAGGGAGGGCTTGGCTCGGCTGGAGAACGATAACCTTAAAGTTTTTAGCGAAGATGAATTTCCTTTCGAAAAAGTAAGAGATATCATGGAAACTGATGCCGGTGATTTCTGGATAAGCACATACGAAGACGGAATCGTAAGGCTTGATGAGGATGGCTACACAGTTTATAATGAAGAAAATGGGCTTGCTGATAACACAGTTCTAAAGTCAATTGAAACCGCCGATGGCTCTGTATGGATTGCCACATATGGCGGGGTATCACAATTTAAAGACGGAGAATTCCAAAGTTTTGCTATTCAGGAAGGTTTACCCAACAATGGTGTAATGAATATTACTGAAGACAATGAAGGCACCGTTTGGGCTTCCACATTCGGTGGCATAGCCTGGTTTGACGGATTAAGATTTCAAAGCATTACTCCTGAAGATGGACTTCCCGATCGAGTGTGTTATTTCATTACGCAAAGCAGAGATGGCCATTACTGGATTGGCACCACCAATGGCATTATACGCTTTGAAGCCGGTGTCTACTTTAATGCTTTTGAAGAAGATCGCGAGCAAGCATTTCAGTTGCTTACAAAAGATCAGGGCTTAATTGCTGATGAGTTAAATCTTGGTGCTGTTTTTGAAGATAAAGACGGCCATTTTTGGTTTGGAAGTGTAGAAGGCGTTAGCCATTTTGATCCAAGTGCTTATCAAGGGAATCCTGTTCCTCCTCAAGTTCATATACTTGGGGTGAATGCTTCGGGCAGAGAGTATGGTTCTGTCGAAAATCTGAAATTACCTCCAGATGAAAATTTTGTAGAAATCACCTATTCAGGTATCAACTTTACGGCACCAAATCGAATTATTTACGAATACCGTTTGAGCGAGATAGACCCAGACTGGCAGCGAACCACTTCACGGAGTGCAACATATCCATCACTTCCTCCGGGCGAGTATACCTTTCAGGTTCATGCGAGAAATGTGAATGGGATCTGGAGTGAAGACATACAAACCATTGATTTTTCAATTACGGCTCCTTTTTATCTACAATGGTGGTTTTTACTTCTGATTTTCTCCGTTATTGTCGGCATTATTCTGCTGTTCTACAATTATTATCGGGTGCGTAAAATGGTTGATATTGAGCGAATGAGGGTTAGAATAGCCAGTGACCTTCACGATGATGTAGGTGCAAGCTTAACTGAAATAGCACTGCAATCAGACTTTTTGCAAGCTGGAGACTTGCCTCCTGATTTCAGTCAATCATTAAGCCAGATTGGAAAACAGTGCCGAAGAATTGTATCCAGCCTGGATGATATAGTTTGGTCGATTGATGCCCGAAATGATACTCTCGGTGATTTAACAGATCGTATGCAGGATTATGTTTTGAATACCCTGGAGCAGAAAAACATGTATGTGAAATATGATTTTGAGAATCTAAACATGGATAATAAAGTACCAGTATCACTTAAAGAGAACTTGTACCTTATTTTCAAGGAGTCGGTAAATAACATTGCTAAATATTCGAATGGAGATCTGGTTCACATAAAGATGCATAGCCGGAATGGAGGTTTCGAATTTTCCATTTCTGATAACGGAACCTCCGGCGCCGGTTTGGGAAAGAAGAAAAGTGGACAAGGATTACGCAATATGGAAATGAGGGCAAAGAGGATTGGTGCTGATATAAATTTCAACAATGAAAATGGATTTTCTATATCAGTAAAGGGTAAATTGAAGTAGAATAAAAAACCGGATGCCATGGCAGTAATTGGAATAGTAGAAGACAACACGAAAATCAGAAATCTGATACAGCGATATCTGGATATGCAAAAAGATATGGAATGTCCTGTTGCTGTAGATTCGGTTGAAGAAATGCTGGAACATCTTGAGAAGCATCAAAAACCGGAAATAATTCTAATGGACATTCAGCTGCCGGGTATGTCTGGAATCAAAGGGATGGAGGTTATCAAATCAAAATACCCCGAGATTGATATCATTATGCTTACTGTTTACCACGATTCTCACAAGATCTTTGACTCTTTAAAAGCCGGCGCTTCTGGATATTTGTTGAAACATACTTCATTACCTGAAATAAAAGAGTCTATAGAAAATCTTTTAAAAGGTGGAGCACCTATGTCACCGCAAATAGCGCGAAAAGTGATTTCACATTTCAATGAAGAGGCTCCAAAAAAAAATCAAGAAAGTATGCTCACAAATCGCGAACAAGACATAGTGAATGGCCTTGTTGATGGCTTAAGCTATAAAATGATCGCAGATCGATTTGATATTTCGATAGATACGGTACGAGCTCATATTCGAAATATTTATAAAAAACTGCACGTTAATTCTAAAGCAGAAGTGATTGCTAAATCCCTTCGGGGAGAAATTTAGCATTCTAACATTAACATGTGATAAAAAAAGCACTCATTTCACCTCATATTAATAGAGAGAATTAAAATATCCACACAGGAGTTGGCTATGAAGCTTTCAACGATTACTAACCGGATTTCGATACTACTTTTAGCATTTCTTGTAACCGGTTGCTATACCCAATTTCAATCGGTAGACCGCTTCCCTTTAAGCGATAAATATGAAGATTATTATGTTTGGGATGGAGAAGAAAGAGCCAGAGAGTCTTCTCAACAAAACGACCCTGAAGTCTATTACGAGGAATATGAAGAAGAAGCGATATCGAACGAAGAAATTTATTACAAAGATTTTGAGACCCAACGATGGTATGAAGAGCACTACGCTGATAAATATTACTGGTTAGGTTATGAAGATGGTTTTGAAGATGGATACAGGAAAGCCATTCATAACCAATATGTGTACGGTTACACACCATGGTCTTTTAACCGATGGTATCTCGGCTACCACAGTCCATATTATATGGACAGCTGGTATGCAGGTTTCGGCCATTATGGGTACTCAATAGGATTCGGAGCTGCTTTTTATAGCTATGGTCACGGGTATTACAGATATCCCTATTATGGAGGATATTACGGCAGTTATTGGGGAAATCCTTATTATGGAAATGTCTATGTGTTCAATAATTATCATCGGAGCCAGAGATACAGCCGTGATGCCGATATATATCGAAAAGGGCCGCGTAATTCCGGTTTTACAAATAATACCACCAGAACCCGGTCCGGTTTAAAATCTAGTGGAACTACTACCATCCGATCAAGAGGAACTGTAAATAGTAAAATCAGGTCTGGAAATACAAATACCGGAAGCAGGGTTAGAGGCTCTGGAGTAACTCGCTCTACAGGCAGGAGCTCTTCAGTTGAGAGAAGCCGGTCTTCCTCCGGAACAGGAAACAGGAGTACAGGCCGAAGTTCAGGATCATCATCAGTCAAAAAAGACCGATCATCCTCAGGGAACAGTAGTGGCGGTAGCAGCCGGTCAAGAGGTTCAGGTTCAAATTTAAGCAGTAACGATAGCGGAAATAATTCGAGTTCTATAAATGACGCAGCCATAAGAAGCCGAATCAGAAATAGCACCGTTACTAAAACCCCTACCTATACCATACCTAACAGAATTACAGCTCCCAACAGAAGCTCTTCATTCTCATCAAGTGTGAGAAAGTTACTGAGCCCTCGTTCTACATCCGGCTCAAAAAGTGTGGGTTCATCAGGCAGTAGTTCTACACGAGTTAAGTCTTCATCCACAAACACTACAAGGTCGAGAACTGTTACAAAAAGTAGTTCTTCAAGCAGCAGGTCTTCTGGCTCAAAAGGAAGCAGTTCTTCGAAGAGAAGCAGAGGCAATTAACCGGCCGCATCGTAATCAACACCAACCTTTATTTTTAAGCCCATGAAGAGGATATATCTTCTCTTATTACCCTTGTTATTTTCACAAATCACTCTTTTCGCCCAAGACGGGAACAATCAGGTTTCCTATTCGAATCTGGTTCTGCAATTTAGTGATTGGAATGTAAACGGGGATGCCGCCTCAGGATTTATTCCATCCGTGGCAACCTCAAATGGTTTTGGAAGTTTTATCGATAATCCCGCAAGTGTTGCTTTTTTTGATGAAAGCTATTTCAGCTTTGGATTGCTAAACAGCAGGGTAGAACAGCAAAACTCCTATCTCGGAAATACCATAACCTCAAAGGATGATTTAACGAAGTTAGGGAATCTCGGATTTTCATACACGCTACCAACCGAACAAGGCAGCTTCGTGATTGGTGGGGGATATAATCTACACACCAGCCAAAACCGCATAAATGAGACAAACGGCAGAAATTCACAAAGCACCATTACAGATCATTTCAAAGATCCAGGGAGTGACTATTACGATTTAGCTTTCGAAACCTACGCCATTGATTATGCAACCGAAGACTCTTCATTCCTGGAGTCCATTTTCCGAATAGGCATTGATTACCCCGGAATTACCCAAGATGCGCGAACTACTTACAGTACACATATAGGAGAATATTCTTTCTTCTTTGGAACAGAATTTCAGGAGAATTTATATGTAGGCTTTTCGGGTGGAATAACCTCCGGCACCTATACCTATCGACGCGATTTGTTAGAGTTGGATGACCGAAACGATTATGACGGCAATTTTATAGAAGGATCAGATATAGATAATATTCTGGTTCATGATGAAATTGATGCGGACATTGTTGGCTTTGCACTAAGAGCGGGACTCATATATCAACTGAACCCCAATTTTAATATTGGCGCAAGTTATCTGCTTCCGTCTACATTCTCTGTTACTGAAAATTACTACTCCTCAATTGAGACTAATCTTGATGACGGTTCCGCCCCATTCGAATATGATTTGGAGGGTTCTGATTACACATATAAGTTTACCAAACCCGGGCAACTCAACATCGGGTTTGCAGCTGTTGATTTAGGAGGCCTGAGTGTCTCTACATCAGCTGAATTTATTGACTACTCAAATCTTGACCTGGATTTAATATCGGGTAGCGATCTTGGCGGCTTTGATGAAGAAAGAGTGATTCGCCAGCAGGAAGCGGAGCTCGATAGTGTAATGGCAAATGATTACAACATGGTAATTAACCTGAAGGCTGGTGCCAAATATCAGATAAACAATCAGTTTGAATTGAGAGGAGGCTACGCTTATTTACCCGGAAAGAGCAAACTATTTGAAGCCGATAAAAATGTCTTCTCCGGTGGATTCGGCATCAAACTCTCAGAAAGCTTTGTGCTGGATGTGAATGCACAGTATACTATTTGGGATGACCGCTCTGTCGCGTATTCCTATTTCGATGATGGGGCAGGAGAATTCAGACAAGAAACCATCTCTGAAAGCAACAGCAAGTTCAATATTCTTGCCGGCATTAAAATAATTTTTTAACTCTTCAGGTAAATAGCTCTTAGTTACAGCCAGTTTTTCTTCCGAAAGAAATAGAGCATAATTATAGAAGCAATAATCATTATTACCCATACAGCCGGATAAGCCCAGCGAATTCCCAACTCGGGCATGTATTCAAAATTCATCCCATACACACCGGCTATAAATGTGAGTGGAATAAAAATGGTCGCAATAATAGTAAGTACTTTCATTACTTCGTTCATCTTATTGCTCACCTGACTCATATACATATCAAGCATACCAATTACCATATCCCGATAATTTTCTAATCCATCAATAATTTGCACAAGGTGATCATTTACATCACGGAAATAGATTTTATTTTCCTCGTCAATAAAAGAAGATTCATCCCGAAGAAGCGCGTTTAGATTATCCCGCATCGGCCAAACTGATTTTCTAAAAAATATGAGCTTTCGGCGCAACGCATGAATCCGCTGAGGTATGCTATCATCAAAATTTTCGATGATTTTCTCTTCCAGTTCTTCAATCTCATCCCCAAAATGTTCAAGTACTTTAAAGTAATGATCCACGATAGTATCAATTAACGCGTAGGCGAGATAATCGGGGCCGCTTTTTCGCAATCGGGGAGCGGCGGTTCTTAGGCGATGTAATACTGGTTCAAAAATAGGAATATCATCTTCCTGAAAGGATAGTACATAATTCTTTCCAAGCACAATACTCACCTGTTCTACGTTTAGCTCATCGCTTGCTTCGTCAACACTGATCATCCGTAAAACAAAAAACATGTGATCAGGATATGCCTCAATTTTTGCACGCTGATTAGTGTTAAGAATATCTTCCTGCACCAGTGGATGCAGTTCAAAATAACTCCAGATTTCTTTCAGTTTTTCCACATCATGCAAACCGTAAATACTGAGCCAGGTTTTGGAAGGAGAATCGAGGTAAGGTTTACTGGCATCAACCGTTTCGAGGTTATATTCACCAAGCTGCTCCGTATCATAATCATTCAGCTTGATGATTACTTCATCGAGCCGCTTTTTCCCTGTAAACTGAAGAGTTCCTGGGGGGAGGCCCGGTTTTTTTGCAATGGCTTTATGTTTTAAAAATGAGGGAAGAGGCAGTCTTTTGGTGATTTTCTTCATGTTCTGATAATTTCTTGAATGTGTACAAGGTTAATGCAGAATTGGCACATCAGCAAATGATATAGTTAAGCAGCTTCCGCTCTTAAAACTTCTAACGGTGGTTTATTATGAACTCCCCACGTATTAATCAACCCGATTATGAGCACAAGTGAGGTCAGAATCAGAATTTCTACCCCAATGATGAGAAGATTTGGCACGAATGTTAACTCGAAGTAGAAATATCCGATTATAGCACTCGCACCGATTGAAAGTATCAATCCTGTGATAGAAGCCATCACCCCAAGAAGAACATATTCGATTACCTGAATCTTAATCACTTGCTTTTTGGAGGCGCCGAGGGTTCGCAATAGTACCGCTTCCCGCATTCGCTGAAACCTGCTTGTGGCTGCTGATCCGGCTAAAACTATCAATCCGGTTATGATACTGAACAAGCCAATAAACTGAATCACGAAGGTAATCTTGTCTATAAATTCACGAATGCTTTGCACAATCTGGCTGATATCTAAGGCGGAAATATTGGGATACTTTTGAACTATTTCCTGCTGCAAATCCAGAGATGCCTGTTGGTTTGGTGTGTTGATGGTAGTTGCGAAAAACTGTGGTGCGGGTTCTAAAACGCCAGCCGGGAAAACCACAAAGAAATTTGGTTGAGGCTGTCCCCAATCCACCGATCTCGTACTTGCGATAAAGCTTTCAATTGGAATTCCCTGCACATCCCAAACCAGCGTATCGCCAACGGAAGCGTTAAGATCTTCCATTAAATCGACCTCTATGGAAACAGGCACAGCTTCATCAGTATTATCTACACTTCCTGTCCATTCGCCTTCCTGAAGTGTTTCGGTACCTACTAAAGAGTCGCGATAGGTTGAACGGTATTCACGGTTCAAGGCCCAGCGCCTAACATTCCGGCTGGTATCTTCCATGATTTCGGTTGTAGACCTGCCGTTAATTGCCTGCAGGCGCATAGTTACAATGGGTACATTCTGTATGATTTCCAAACCTCTGTCCACAATCATCTCATTTACGCCTTCATTCTGATCATACTGAACATCGTACAAAGCGAGATTAGGCAGGTTTTCCTGTTCGCTGAAATCTATCTGCTCAAGCAATAAATCTTGAGTCAAATACAACGAGCTTATCAGGGTAACTCCCAAACCAAAAGTAAGCAGCAGTGTTGTGGTTTGATTATTAGGCCGATATAAATTCGAAAGCCCTTGCCGCCATTCATACGGCAAACCCGGTTTGATGAGTTTCCGGGAAAAACGCATAATTAATTTGGCGAAGCCGGTTAATAAAAGCAGGCAGGCTAACAATCCCAATGCAAAAAATAACGCTGGCAGAAAGGAACCCAGCATCAGCCACGCATAACCGACAACAAATACTGAAAGCACAGAGCCAAGAATGGCTTTAACCCGGTTTTCCAACAACCCGCTCAAGTTTACATCTACCGATCGAAGAGTAAAAAGAGGTGAGATTTTTCGGATGGCAAGCAGCGGGAATAATGCGAATAAAACGGAAATTACCAGTCCGGTTAAAATTCCGATTAAAATGGAAACCCATGAGATAAAAAGCTCAATGGATACAGGTAAAAAATCCTGCACCAAAACAGGCAGATAAAGCTGTACTACGGATCCGGCAGCGGCACCAATTACTGAGCCAATAAATCCCATTGCCGTGGCTTGAATAAGATAAATACTTAGCGCCTGCTGCGAAGAAACTCCCACACAGCGCAACACCGCGACGGTGTTTATTTTTTGGCGGATGTACACAAAAATGGAACTTGCCACACCAATTCCACCTAAAAGCAGTGCGATAAAACCAATGAGGTTCAAAAAATTGGAGAGATAGGTAATGGCTTCACCAACCTCTTCTTTTCGCTCGCGAACAGTATCAAAACTAAAGCGAATATTGTCATCCCGAAGTTGATCGAGCCGGTCTTCAACGGCCTGCATATCGGTGCCGGCATCAAGTTTAAGATATGCGATGTATTCGAGTCGGCTTCCCCGTTGCAGAAGCCCGGTTTCTTCTACGTTTTCTTTTGGGATGATTATACGCGGCCCAAAAAAGGACGCGGCTACAGGCTGTCCCGGAATTTCCAGGATGGCACCCTCAATTTTATAGGTAACTTGCCCCACTTTTATCGAATCTCCGGGTTCAATTCCCAGCTGAGTCATAATGGGTGCGTCCACCAAGGCAGTATTATTCTGCTGAAATTCTGCCGCCGCAGATGCCGGATTAGTTAGTAAATCCCCATAAAAAGGAAAACCACCTTCGAATGCCCTGATTTGCGAAAGCCTTGTTGCCTCGTTTTTTGGGAAATAAACCATGGAAGTGAATGCGAGAGCGGTAGATTGCTCGCCGCCTAAAGAGTCTAAAACTTCCTGCAATTCGGGCTGGAAAGGAGCATTTCGCTCAACCTCAAGATCCGCTCCTAACAATTCCTTTGCCTGACTTTCAATACTGTGGTTTAAGCTGGCACGAAAAGAAGTGATGGCCACTTGTGCCGCAACACCAACGATAATGGCGGCCATAAAAAGAAAAAGTTTTGGGCGGTTAGAACGGGAATCCCGCCAAGCCATTTTGAAAGTCCACAAAAAAGAATTCTTATTCATCAAATGCGCTGTTAATCTCAGTTTCTGTTTCTGCCTGAACAAAAGAATCCTCAGAAATCCGGCCGTTTTTTAATTTAATGATGCGATCACATTTACTGGCAAGTTCCAGGTCGTGAGTAACTAAAATGAGTGTGGTTTTCTGCTCCCTGTTTAAATCAAAAATCAGGCTCTCGATATATTCTCCTGTTTCGGTATCGAGGTTGCCTGTGGGTTCGTCTGCAAACAGGATTTTGGGCTCATTGATAAAAGCTCGTGCAATAGCTACCCGCTGTTGTTCGCCACCAGAAAGTTGTGTCGGGTAATGATGGGTTCTGTCGCCAAGCCCAACGCTTTCGAGTAGTTCAAAGGCACGGGAGCGGACATCTTTTGTGGCTTCTCCACGCAATTCAAGAGGAACCATTACGTTTTCTAAAGCGGTTAAAGTGGGCACCAACTGAAAAGTTTGAAAAACGAAACCTACATGTTGATTTCGGACGGAAGCGCGTTCATCTTCATTAAGCGGGTTCAGTGGAATATTATTCAACGAAATGGTACCGGAAGTTGGGCGATCGAGTCCGGCGCACAAACCCAGCAGTGTAGTTTTTCCACTACCAGATGGGCCGACAATAGCACAGGATATTCCAGTTTCTATCGAGAAACTGATATCATCTACAACCGTTAATGTTTTTGAACCACTTTTAAATTCGCGGGTTAACCTTTTTGATTCGAGTATATTTAGCACGTTTCCCTTTTTCTATTGCCGATATGAATTGAATTATTTATTCGCAAATACGATACATAATTTGAATTGTTTTCATTCAATACTAAACTAACAAAGAATTATTTTACAAAATCAGCTGTTTGGCGTAAAAATTTATAATATGAAATATCTCTTAATCCTTTTCAGTTTCCTTGCCGCACTAACGGCGGAAGCTCAGCAAACAAAAACCATCCTTTTTTTCGGGGATAGTATTACAGCCGGGCTTGGTGTTGATTCCGAGCAGGCTTTTCCCGCTTTAATCCAGAATAAAATTGATTCCCTGGGATTGGATTATCAGGTAGTTAATGCCGGGTTAAGCGGAGAGACTTCAGCCGGTGGAGTGCGGCGTATCAACTGGGTTCTGCAGCGTAAAATTGATATCATGATTTTGGAGTTGGGCGGAAACGATGGGCTTCGCGGGATTCCGGTTCCATCAACTAAAGAAAATCTTCAGGAAATAATAAACAAAGCTTTGGCCAATAATCCAGAGATGGAAATCATTATTGCGGGGATGCAGGTACCTCCTAATCTTGGCAGTGATTATGCCGAGGAATTCAGAAGTATTTATCCGAAGTTGGCGGAAGAAAACGGCCTCACTTTGATTCCATTTATTCTTGAAGGCGTTGGGGGAGAAGAAGACTTGAATCAGCCTGATGGAATCCATCCCACCGAAGAAGGCCATAAACTAATTGCTGAAGTGGTTTGGAATATTTTGGCGGGGGTATTGGTTGGGGTTTAGCTTTAGTTTATAGTCATTCTGAGGACACTTCCGAAGAATCTAAGCCTGAGATAATTAACAAGCACGAATTCAGAACCCGTTCCTTCATTGACTAAGATTCTTCGCAGGTATGCTCAGAATGACTAGAGGGGGTTCAGAAGGACTTGATATGGGGTCTCTGAGGGTTTTTAGGTTAAAAAACCTGACAGGCTTTCTCAGTAAAAGGCCATCATTCTGATTAGGAAAAAGCCTGTCAGGTTTGACTTGTTGAAGATTCTGTCTCCCCACCTGAAATCTTACATAAAATAACTGCAACATAGGGTTCAAATTCTTTATTTTATCACCAATCAAAAAATTCATCTATGATCTGGGAAAACCCTTCTTATCTCTGGTTTGCATTGTTAATTCCACTTGCGATTGGGCTCATCTGGTGGCGAGCAAAGCAGCTGAAATCAAAAAAGAGATCTTATTTTAGTGAGGAATTATTTTCTTTGCTGCGAAAGGGATACTGGCCTTTTGGAGGCAGTCTCAGAACAATACTGTTATTGACGGGAATATTCTTTGTGATTATTTCGCTTGCGGGGCCTAAAATTGGAACCGAGGTTCGCGAGGTGAAGAGGCAGGGGATTGATATGCTTGTGGCACTTGATCTTTCCGCAAGTATGAACGCGGAGGATGTGCGCCCCAGCAGGTTGGAGAAAGCGAAGTTCGAGATTAACCGACTAATAGAACGATTGCGGGGAGATCGCGTTGGCCTTATAGTTTTTTCTGGTGAAGCATATTTACAAAGCCCGATGACGCTCGATTATTCAGCACTACGTCTTTTTCTTGATATTGCTGAGACCGATCAAATGCCGAGTTCCGCTACGGATTTTAAATCAGCGATGGAATCCGCACTTGAGGCTTTTGAAGCGTTAGAAGATAATTCTACTGATGCCGCCAAAGTCCTGCTTATTATTTCCGATGGGGAAGATCATGGGCAGTCGTATGACGAAGCTCTCCAAGCGCTTACTAACAATAATATCGCAATATATACCCTTGGAGTTGGTACAAATGAAGGATCAACTATTCCTGTTTACGAAGAAAATTCAAACCGCTTGATTGGCTATAAAAGAGATAATAGCGGGAGTGTGGTAACAACCCGATTGCAAAGTAATGTTTTACGGAGTATTGCTAATACCGGCAATGGCGATTTTTATTCCATAGAAAGGGGTAATGATGGAATCGACACTTTCCTTGCACGGGTTGATGAACTTGAGAAGGGAGAGTTTGCGAGTCAGGAGTATGCCGACTATAAAAACCAATTTCAGTGGATGGGAGCCTTCGGATTACTTTTTCTGGCTTTTTCTGCAATGATTCCAAACTTTAGAAAGAAAAATTAATGATCAAACTTTTTATTTCTGATCTGGATGGATGTATAGCACATCCTTTTATAAGTCCGGATTGGGAAGGTATTTCCAGAATTAAAGAATTAAACAATCTTAGTAAAACGGACTCAACCATTCCACCACTTACAATTTGTTCCGGCCGGCCACTTCCTTTTGTTGAAGCGGTAGCGCAGTGGCTGGATGTAAGATTGCCTATGCTTTTTGAAAGTGGGGGAGGGATGTACAATCTTCAAGAGAATGTTCTTACATGGAGCACTCATTTTGATGAAGAGGCAAAAGCTACCGTTATAGAACTTAAAAGCTGGTTAGAAGACAATATCATCAGCAGGTATAGTGGCACAATTGCTGAGTTTACAAAGTTTACGGATGCAGGTGTTATCAATCCTGATAATTCAAAAATTATTTTAATGCACAAAGATATCGTGAATCATGTGCATAAAAATTATCCCAATTTTGAAGTTCATAACACAGAAGTTTCTGTAAACACGATCTTGAAAAAAAATAATAAAGCGGAAGGCATTAAACACCTGTGTAAGAAACTGAATTTGAGTACAGGTGAAGTTGCTTATGTCGGGGATACCGGTGGCGATGTGGAAGCATTGAAACTTGTCGGAAAGTCATATGCTCCCATCAATGCGGATTCTTACGTCAAAGAGATAGCCGGTTTAGTAACCGCAGAAGCCACGCTTGGAGTGTTGGAAGCTTATGAAGATGTGATCTCATCCAACAGAAATCAGAAAGGATGATTCAGTAATGTTAACTATTCGGTTTCTGTAACTGCTTCAGTAACTCAAAATATTTTTCGATAAGGCGTTGGTAATCGGGCGAGTACTTCGTGAAATCCGGATCATTCAAGCGATTTCGAATCTGCTTTTCCAGCTCTTCGAGAGTAAGTTCGGGCGGTGTAGCTCGTTCAAAATCCTCGGCGGTATTGCCTTCACGTTTATCCTCTTCATCACGTTCCTGCATTGCATTTTCCGCTTCCAACATTCGTGAGAGAATGTTCTGCTGACGCTCAATCATCATCGGGTCAGCTGCTCCGCCTCTTAAATCATTGATGGTGTCTTCCATATCTTCAATCATTCGCTGAAGTTGGCTTCCAATTTTGTCTCCACCTTGCCCGTTTTGCTGTAACTCTTGCAGTTGTTTTCGAATACGATTCTGCTCTCGCGCCATTTGGTCCAGCCTTTCCATTTGATCCTGCGAAAGACGCTCGCCCTGAATATCGTTTATCATATCCTGGAGCTGTTGATTCAGCTGTTGTTGTTGCTCTCCCGATTGCTGGAGTTGTTCCATCATTTGCTGTGTCGACATTCCCCCGCTTCCGCCATTATTCTGTGAATTCTGAAGCTGTTCGAGCAAATTCGCTATCATGAACGATATATCATTTATGCCGCCCAAAGCTTGCCGGGAGGCCACAGAAGACTTTCCCTGATCACGCTCAGCCATCTGCGTAAGCGAGAGTTGAAGCTGTTTTTCAACCTCCATTTTCTTTTTGTTGATGTCATTCGAAAGCTGGGGAATTTCGGCGGAAAGCTGAAAAAGGGAATCCGAAATAGCTGAAAAAATCTCTTCTACATTTCTCTGATTACGGGCTAAGGAAACATAAGCCTGACTGCGGTTTTCTGTAGCTGAAGCAAGTGTAGTTAAATCCTCCTGTTCAATGGATAAGGTCAACAGAGAATGTAAAGCGTACTGCATACCGGCGATGTTAATCTGCATTTGCTCGCGACTCATGCCTTCCATAAAACTTTTTGTCATCTCAGTAAGCTGCTGATATCGTTGTTGTGGGCTTTTTTGCTGTTGGCTGCCATTTTCATTTTGTTCATCGCCTGAATTCTCCTGATTTTCATTTGATTCGCTTTGTTCGTTCTCGGCTTGTTTTTTCAGTTCTTCTATAAGCTGTTCTAACTCTTCTGCGGTCTCTTTCTGATATTCACTTACGGCTTTTTCATTCTTTTTACTCGTATTTTCAGAAAGAGAATCTACTTTATCTTTGAGCTTCTTATTTTCATTTTGGGATTGTTCCCTCTGTTGCTTTTTCTCTTCTTCGGAAAAATTACTCTCACTCAATTCTTCTTCTTTTCGGGCCAGATCTTCAAAGGCTTTGGCTAATTTATCAAGATCAGAATTCAGCTTTAGCTGCTTAAAAAGCTCAATGGTTCGATCAAGCCGTTCTTTATACAATTCCTCGTTGAACTCCAGATTTTCCATTGCTTCCCGGAGCTGTTCTGGATTCATCTGACCTAACTGATCCCTCATCTTCTCCAAAGCTTCGAGATAAGCGGGATCGTCAATTTCTTCCATTAGTTTTTTCAGCTCTTCATAAGCCTTTTGCGTCTCTTCGGAAAGGATGCTGTTTTCACTGAGCTCATTTTTTATCTGGTCGAATTTTTCATTGAGTTCGTCAATTTTAGACTGAACATCTTCTTGCTGTTTTTTGACTTGTTCCAGCTCTTGTTGTTGCTCATATCCGGCGTCTTGGGGATTCTCCTTTAGGCTCTCTTTGAACTCCTCATACTGCTCCTGCATTTGTTCAAATGAATCCGATGCATCTTCAAGGTCACTCCCCACTTCATTCTCCCGGTCATCTAATCCCTCAAAATAATCCACCATAGATGGCACAGTAAGGGTGATTACTTTCGACTTCGAAGTTTTATAGCCGTGGTAGCCATCATTATCCTGAACTTCAATCCAGAATGTCAGGACATCCTGTGGCTTCATTTTAAGCTCGTTTAAATCCCACACATGCGCCTGCAACACTCCATTTTCTGGTTTTGTGAGGGAAGTTGATCCGGTGGCAGGGGTATTCACATATGCCCGTTGATGTTCAAAATGCAGAGAAGCGCCCGTCAGCTGAAAATCATCAGAAGCCCGGAATAATAGTTCAATTTCTTTGGGATTTACTTTCTCGAATGAACGTTCAGGCTCAAGTATTTCAACAAAAGGATATTCATCTTTTTGCGGAGAAAGAATAACCTGAAATGGATTTTTGTTTGTCAATCCGCTTTCATCAGCCATAGAGAAAGTTAACGTATCTTTTTTGGTAAGCTGAATGCTGTGCGAAATGGATTCTTCGGAAGTCATTGAAATGGCTTCAGTGCTGCCCACTTTTTGAAGTTCAACAAACTGAACCGGTTTATTCAACTGTCCCGACAAAACGATTTCAGAGCCTTCGAAAGCCCGAACCTGAGAGAATGGATAAGAAAGTTTTAGAGTGTCAAGTTGAGTATAAGCGGGGGGAATTACTGTTGCCTGGAGTTCTGAGAAGCGTGGCCTTAGTTGCACATCGGCTTTAAAGGTTTCGCTTTTGAACTCATCCATTTGGATGAAATATTCTAAATCATTATTTAAATCAAAAGGGATAGAGCTGAAGGTATTGCCAGATGCGGTCATTCTCCTTGTTCGAAAATTGTTCTCAACAGAGGTTTTAACTTGTAGTGAAATTTCTTCCGGGATTTGGTCTCCTGAAAATTGAATATCTACTTTGAAAGGACTTCCCTGCTCCACAGTTATATTTCCCGGAACTATCTCGAATGCATAGGGATTGGGCTTTTCAAATTCTTCCCAAAAACTAAGGGTACGTTGAAAAGCCTGATCAAAATTAACCAGGGTTGCTACAGCAATCAGAAAAGTAAAAGAACTAAGAACCAGCGTTCTTTTATAATGATGGCTAATCTCTGATCTGTTTTTGAAGTCAGAAAGTTTTTCCTCAAGTGTTTCCGGCTTTATTTTTACCAGATTTTGAAGAATAGCGGCATCGATTAAGGCTCGGTTTCCACTTGTTGATTTTTCGAGATCAAGGGTGTCTTTAAGTTCCGGTAAATTGCTACTTCGGCTAAAACTGCGATAAAATTCCTTAAAGGTTTGGTTGGAGGTGGCTTTCGATCCTTTCCAGTAAGAAAAAGAAGTCAGAAACACGAGCGTAAGCAAAAAAATGGTTTTAGTAAGCGACGAGAAATAAACAAGCTGCTCGGCGAGAATAAAAGCCGTAACACCAGCCAATAAAATGAAAATTGAGCGAAGCAGAACCGTACTTCTTTTTTTGGAAACGATAGAATGATGAGCAGTGGATAGTTTTTTTTCTGCTTTATTCGAAGATATGCCGGGTTGTTCTTTGCTCATCTATATGGAAGGTAGTGTACAGCTGCTCAAATTTCTGTGCTAATTAAAGATCTTCTAAATGTAACGTATCTGCCACGGAATATTTCCTGCCATCAGATTGAATGCGAATAATTTCTTCTTCAGAGTCGTGCTCAAGATAGATATACCAATTTTCATGGGCCGCTTGCTTCAAAAACATCTCTTTTTCACTTAGCGTTTGAACCGGGTACATATCATAACCCATTACCCAGGGCAGGGGAAGATGAACGTGCGTAGGCATTAAATCTGCTACAAATACTAAGGTTTTTCCATCGGCCTCGATCTTTGGAAGTTGCTGGCCAATGGTATGCCCATTCACAACAATAGCTGATAAACCGGGCTCGTATTCGTGGCCTTCTTCAACCAGATGCAAACGATCTGTGCTGGAAAGTGGATTGATATTTTCGGGGAAAAAACTGGCTTTCTCTCTAGAATTGGGATGTGTGGCGTTTTCCCAATGTGATTTCATTACGTGATATTGCGCATTTGGGAAAACAAGAGTTAGCTCACCTTTCTCATTAAAAGCAGTGGTACCGCCGCAGTGGTCAAAATGGAGGTGTGTGAAAATTATGTCGGTTACATCATCAAGAGAAAAACCATGATGAGCGAAAGATTTCTCTAAGTTTTTTTCCGTTTGATCTAAGTGGTAAATGCTGGCCATTTTATCATCAAACTTATTGCCTGCGCCATTGTCTATAAGGTAAATCTTTCCGGTTTGGTTAGATTTGATGAGGAGGCAGCGCATGGTCATTTGGATGCGGTTTTTATCATCAGCAGGAATACCACGAGACCATAAGGTTTTGGGAACTACCCCAAACATAGCACCGCCATCAAGCCGGATATCTCCCGTTTCAATGGTGTAAAGTTCGAATTGTCCAAGAGTGGTTTTTGATAATTTCATATACGCTTTTTAGATGAACAAGAATATAGGGAAGTGGAGATTCACTTTACAGCCGGTAAAATGTGTGATTTGGGGATACAAAAAAAGCCTCTGTTCAGAGGCTTTTAAGCAAATGGAATGCTGAAATTAATTAGAACGAAGGAACTACATCATTTCGATAGAGGGTATCCAAGAGCGTTACGGAAACCATCAAAAGGAAAAAGATTACGCTCGTAACGAGAAGTATGGCGTTGAATTTTACATCCCAATAAAGGTTCATGAAAAAAGCAGCTACTAAAGTAGCTTTAGTTAAAGCAATAACCATCGCTGTTACAATATCAAAGGGAGCCGGGATGGCAACATATTTTCCCAGTATTACGGTAACGATTGTGAGAAATATCAATGCGGTACCAACGGCCCAAAGTTGCCTGGCGGTTGAAATATGATGTTCGTGATGTTCGTGGTGATGTGGTGTGCTCATGGCAATAATCCTGTCATTCAATTAAATAGAGTAGTGGAAATAAGAAAATCCAGATCAAATCAACCAAGTGCCAGTAAAGGCCAGTGATTTCAACGGGAGTATAGTATTCGCTGCTAAATTCACCTTTGGTAGCCCGGCGATAAATCCAGTAAATGAGGCCGATTCCGATCAAAACGTGAAGGGCGTGAACGCCGGTAAGCATGTAGTAGATACTGAAAAAGACCGGAGCCTGAACGTGCTCAATGCCTTCGAAGGTGTAGAGGCTGCCTGGTAAAATGCCTAATTCAAATTTGTGAGAATACTCGAAACCCTTAATCACCATAAAAACACAAGCAAGGGCAATTGTGATTAACAGGTTAATTCTGAGACCTTTGATCTGGTTTTTTTGCACAGAACGGATGGCCATCGCAACCGTTAAACTACTTCCGATAAGCACAATTGTATTTACGGCTCCCCAGAAGGTATCCAGTTGTAACGCAGCTTCCTGGAATAATCCGGGATACCAGGTTCGGTAAATGATATAGGCACAAAATAACCCTCCAAAGAACAAGATTTCATTAACAATGAAAACCCACATTCCCATCTTTGCAGTATCAAACTGGTGATCAGAATCTACAAAATGATGCTGAACATGAGATCCATGCGCTGATTCATTCGACATTTAGCTTTCCGATTTATTTAAAAATTTAAAATTGTTATCAGTCAAGATTATAATCCACCCATTCCTTTTCTGTCATCTCAATAGTTTTGTCTGAGTCTTTTGAGTGAGCACCATGAGAATCGGCAAGACCAAGCTGGAATTCTTCCATAGGTTTGTGATAATCGTAAGGGCCATTTATAACAACAGGAATATGATCGAAGTTGTGTAAATGTGGGGGTGAAGTTGCTTGCCACTCTAAGGCCCGGCTTCCCCAGGGATTCGCAGGTGCTTGTTCTCCGTTATATAGAGATTTAGCTAAATAGTAAGCTATAAGCAGAAATCCGATTCCTATTATATAAGATCCAATGGTAGAGGTTTGGTGGAAAATGGTAAACTGATCGATGTAGTTATAATATCTTCGGGGCATTCCGATTGATCCCATTATGAACTGGGGAAGGAAGGTCATATTGAATCCTACAAAAATTAAACCGGCTGCAATCTTCCCTTTAAACTCGTCGTACATTTTTCCAGTGATTTTCGGCCACCAATAATGCAATCCCCCAAGAAGAGCAATGATAGTACCGCCCATCATTACATAGTGGAAGTGCGCTACTACATAATAAGTATCATGTAAATGTATATCTGCGGAAAGGGCTCCTACCATAACTCCAGTGAAGCCACCTATAGAAAATAAGAACAGAAACATGTAGATGTAAATCATCGGTGTTTTAAGATCGATAGAGCCTTTATAAAGCGTTGCCACCCAGTTTAGAACTTTAATACCTGTTGGAATTCCCACTAAAAAAGTAAGAAATGAAAATACGGTTGTTGCAACAGGAGACTGTCCTGAGACAAACATATGGTGACCCCAAACTAAGAACCCAATAAATGCGATGGCCAAAGATGAAAACGCGATAGCCCAATATCCAAAAATGTGTTTTTTAGAGAAAGTCGTGATCACTTCAGAAACGATGCCGAAAGCGGGAACAATCATAATATAAACGGCGGGGTGGGAATAGAACCAGAAAAAGTGCTGGAATAAAACAGGATCGCCACCCATTGCTGGATCAAATATCCCGATACCAAGAAATCTTTCCATTGTTAAAAGCAGGAGGGTAATGGCCAAAATCGGTGTTGCCAAAACCTGTATAACACTGGTGGCATATATAGACCAGAGATTAAGCGGAAGCTTACCCCAGGTTATACCGGGTGCACGAAGCTTATGAATAGTTGCAATGAAGTTGGTTCCTGTCAGGATAGAAGAAAATCCCAGGATAAAAATACCCATTGTTACCCAAATCACACTTGAACCGGAATGGCTTGAACTGTAGGGGGTATAAAAAGTCCAGCCGGTATCCAGGCCGTTAAGAGCAAGTGCGATAAAAGTGAAAATTGCACCGGTTATATAGATATAAAAACTCGCCAGGTTTAGCCTTGGGAAGGCTACATCTTTTGCCCCCAGCTGCATCGGCAGTATGAAGTTCCCCAAGCCGGAAGGTATGGCGGGGATAATCACAAAGAATACCATAATAGCGCCATGAAGCGTAAACAACTGATTATAAGTATCGGCCTCAATAAAAGTTTTGGCGGGTGTTAGTAATTCGGTGCGCAGGAGTAGTGCCAGCACACCGCCAAGAAAAAAGAAGAAGGTAACGGCAACCAAAAACATGATGCCGATTTTCTTATGATCAACGGTTGTCATCCAAGCCCAAACACCTGTCTCATCAGTGAGGTAGGTACGTTTTGGATTTTCAGAAGGGACAAATCGCTTTACTTGCAGCTTGCGTTTATTTGAGTCTTCAGCAGGTGCCATGTTTTATTCTAAGGTTTTTAAATATTCTATAATATCGGTGATATCATCGTCAGAGAGGCGGCCTTCAAAGCTTGCCATTTGGTTTTGAAATCCTTGTACAATTTTTGCACCCGGATCTAAAATAGATTCCCGTATATAATTCTCATCAGCAATGGTCGGTTCAGCGTTTTCGAAGGTACGCTCGCTTCCCCATAATCCCTGGAATGACGGACCGATTAAAGTTGAGCCATCTGTTGAATGGCAGGTAGCGCAACCTTGAAGAGAGATAAGATTTTCTCCGCGTTCAACGGGAGTTCCACCACCGCCAGAGCCTTGTTCAGAAAGCCATCTTTGGAAGTCCTCCGGCTCATGAACAACTACTTTGGCTAACATATTGGAGTGAGAGGTTCCGCAGTATTCAGTACAAAAAACCTGGGATTCTCCAGCTTCTTCGGCTTGAAACCAAACTGTGGTAAATCTATTTGGCAGAACATCCATTTTAATTCGATAATCGGGCACGAAGAATGAATGAATTACGTCTTCTGATTTCATTACTAATTTTACCGGCCGCCCTGCAGGAACATGCACCTCATTGGGCATCTGAGCGCCTGTGTCGTACCGGAATGTCCAGCCCCATTTAAAACCTGTTACTTGTATCTCATAAGCATTATCAGGGGCGGTATTCAGATTTAACCAGCCTTTATATCCCCAGGCAAAAACAATAATTACGAGTAGCAGCGGAATTACTGACCAAGCTATTTCAAGTTGATTATGATGTGTAATGAGAGGTGTTACGTCATCTTCGGATTTTCGGCGATATTTGACCGCGAAGTAAATCAAAGCAAATGTTACACCACCCAAAATGATGAAACTAACGATATGAATGAAGGCCATTATCTCATCCGAACTGGCTCCCGTTAATGGAGATTTTAGTTCGGGAAGCATAAAGTCAAATAAACCGCCTATTATCCTGTCCATTAATTAAATTCAGTTTTTGAAGTTGTTTTTAGTCGTTTTTCGCGAAGCCAAAGTAGGCCGAGGAATATACCGAGAAATATCAGTGTAGCCAAGCCGCCAAGCTTCATTATGTTTCGTGCAAGAGGCGCGTAACTGTTGGAATCGGGATCATATTGATAGCAATACATAATCACTTTTGTAAGGGTATTTCCAATCTTGCCATCCGCCGATTCATAAAGTGCGCTTCGCACATCAAACTCGTTATAAGAAATTCCATAGAGGTAACGTGTAATCTTACCTTCCGGACTCAATAAAATTATCGCAGCTGTATGCGCGTATTCTCCGGTTTCTTCAATTTCCCTATACTGAAAACCGGTAGCATTAATCAACTTGTCAATCTGTGGCTTGTTACCGGTCAAAAAATGCCATCCATCCGTTACCGAATTATCCATTCCGGATAAATAATTTTGCTTTGACTGTGCCGCCAGTTCCGCATCCTCTTTTGGGTCAATGCTGAATGAAATCACAGTAAATTCTTTCCCCGGTTTCCATTCCATTTTTTCAACTACATTTATTACCCCGTCAATCACTAAGCCACATAACATTGGGCAATCATAGTATAGAGGGTTGAGAAGAACCGGTTTGCCTTCTTCCAGCAAGTCACCAATTTCTACAGAATCGCCAGTTGATGTAGCGAACCTGGCATCAAGAGGGATGATATCCCCTAAGTGTTCATCTATCCCAAGATTTTGCAGTGCGTCCGGTTCTTCACGATTTACCTGTGCATTTGCAGGCTGTGAAAGCAGAAACACTGCAAGCATACAAAAGGCCGGCAGTGCGTAGATTCTCATGATAAATTAATCTATAGCCATTCTACTAATAGCGCTATCAATGGGTACTCGGTAAATTCCGTTTTCCAGATCTACAACGCCAAAACTATTGAGTTCTTGTTTCTGAGATTGATATAAAGCCTTTACATCAGAATAATGTGTTTGGCTGGATACTTCTCTTTGTGCTTCAAATAAACTGTACTGTGTGAAGTAAACGAGTGATACTATAAAAATTATCAACAGGCTTATTCCAAGGCCACTCCAGAATATCAGTTTACTATAATTTAAGTCATCTTTTGTGACGCCACGGTCTACGGCAATTTGAAAAACTTTATTTCCGGTGGTGATGGTCACGTTTTCGGCTTCCGGTACATCCTCTTCAATATCACCGGCAAATGTAGTGCCGCTGAACACTTTTGCTGCTTCATCCTGTAGTTGGGAAGCCCACGCGATAACTTCTTCTTCAGAAACATTATGCTTTTGAGCTACTTTTTCAATCACAGCCCGGCCCTGCGCAACGGCATCGAGGGCAACTTTGGCTTTAAACTCTGAACTATAGTTATCTGACATTATAAAGCGTTTATTGGTGATATGATTTTGAGAGATTTTCATCCAGTTTTGGATCATTTACCGGAACCATTTTGTGCTTACTGAACCGGTTGAAAAATAATCCAAAGAAAATTCCACCCAAACCAAGGAAAGTGGTAACGTCCATCCAGCTAACGTGAATATCATGCGCGTTTAATACCGGCATTGCGATCCAGTAAACTTCGGCAAAATGTACAAACACTACCAAAGCGGACATAGTGCCCAGTATTTTGCGGTTATGCTTGGCTTCCCGGTTCAATAATACTAGGAATGGAACCGCAAATCGGAATAGCAATAAACTATATAAAATATACTTCCAACCGCCTTCCATTCTGTGATAATACCAAAGTGTTTCTTCAGGAAGGTTGGCGTAATAAATAAGCAAAAACTGACAAAAAGCGATGTAGGCATAAAATATGGTGAAGGCGAAAAACCATGCGCCCAAATCATAGATATGAACTTTTTGAATGGTGTTTTGAAGGATCCCTTTGCCTTGCATAAAGAATACGAGAAGAATCATTATTGGCCAGAAAGCCTGAAAAAACATAGCAAAGAAATACACGCCGAACATGGTAGAAAACCAGTGGGGATCAAGAGACATCAACCAGTCAAAACTCGCGAAAGCAACAGAAAGTGCAAACAGTGGGATGCCGGGAGCACTTATTTTCCGCATTAAAGAAGTGATGCCCCAATCTCCGGTTTCATCCATATCAACAGAGGCTTTATGAAGTTTATAGCCAAGAAATCCCCATATACCGAAATAAATGAATTGACGGATTACAAAAAAGGTGGTGTTCAGGTAAGGCGATTTTCCCTGAAGAATACTGTCTGCGGCAACGGCATCTTCATGACTCCAGTGATACAAGTTGTGAATGCCAAGCAGAATGGGAATGGCAAAAATACTCCAAATCCAAAGATTGGCAGAAAAGGTTTCCGAAATTCTACGAACTAAAACTCCCCATGATGAGCGTGTTATATGATGAAGCATAACCATCAGTAAAGCGGCGAGCGCGATTCCGGTAAAAAATACAAAACTAACCAGATACGAAAAGAAAAACTGATCAGCATCAAGGAAATAGCCGATCATGCTTGCGATCAGCCCAACGGCACCAATTCCGAACAGCGCGCGCGGAACCTTACTGTCGGTAGGAAATTGTAGTGAATCGGTTATGGTAGGGTTATGGCTCATTATTCAGGTGTATTCAGCAATTAATTAGTTGTTGCTCAGAGATTTTATGTACTCAATTAAAGCCTCTACCTCATGATCTTCCACAGGTATTTGGCTCATGATCTGGTTTTCAAATTCAATCGGTTTTTTAGCGAATGGATTTAATATGGACTCCACAAGATACTCTTCATCTTTAGTAACAGTGATTGTTTCGCCTTCCTCCGTAACTACATCACCTTCAGAATTATAAATGCCTTGCATCGAAGGCCCAATTCCGGCGCTTCCATCAACAGAATGGCAAACCTGACAGGTTAATTCAGCAAAAAGCTGTTCTCCCATTTCAGCGGTTGGTTCGGGGGCATTTTCACTTGCCTCGGCTGCTTGTTGTTCGCGCACTTCTGCCAGTGAATCTAATCTCGCCTGTTCTTTTCTATATTCATTTTGAAGGGCAGTTACGTCCGTATTGTAATGCTGTATTTCATTCTCATTTACATTGTGGCTTGCTTGTAAAGCGCGAACATAAGCGACAATTGCCCATCGGTCTTCAACAGGAATTTGTGTGCGATAAGAAGGCATGGTTCGTACACCATTGTAAATTGCGGAATAAATTTCACCATCCGGTAAATCTTGAATCCTTGCCTGATGGAAAGAGGGAGCAGGTACATATCCGAAGTTCATTATGATTCCGTCTCCAGAGCCTCCAATGCCGTGGCAGGGAGTACAATATATTTCATAGCGCTCTTTCCCTCGGTAGAGAAAAGATTTTGTTAGGTCGATTGGGTTTGAAGTGATGAAATCGCCGGACTCATCAACGCCTTCATAATAAGCGACATCAGCTTTTTCAAAGCCACGGGCTACAGTTCCTTCTACAGGTTGGCGCATTGAACGCTTATCGGCGAAGAAGGGATTTTCTTCCTGGGCTTCCATTCGCGGCTGGTCATCCATGTTCTGATTTAGGTGAACAGGAGGGGTTTGTGAAATTTGCCCTTTACACGCTGTAAATGTCACAGCGAGAGCAAAAATACCAAGAAGCTTTAAAATTCGATTATTCATCCCAGTTAGCATCTTTAGAAATGATATTTCAGTGTTCATCTTATTCATACACTTCCTCGATGTGCGAAGCGCCGGCATCTTCAAATAATTTTTTAACCTTAGAGGTTTCAAACATAGAATCGTTTGCTTCGATGCATGCAAAAAAACCATCATCTGTAGCTTTTTTGAATCGTGTTACATTGAAGAGAGGATTATGCAACTTTGGTAGTCCGTTAAGGGCAAACATTCCAAAAACGGCTCCAAAAGCTGAGAGTAAAACAGTTAGCTCAAAAGTAACAGGTACCCATGCTGGAGCATTGAAAAAAGGTTTTCCGCTTATGTTTATTGGATAATCGATCACAAGCATATAGTACATCATAGAAACAGCTCCGGCAAAGCCAAGAAATCCGCACGTTAAAACTATCCAGCCAAGTTTAGACTTTTTGAGTTTCATAGCTTTATCAATTCCATGAATAGGGAAGGGGCTATAGGTGTCAAATTTCGTATAACCGGATTTTGACATCATTTTGGCAACATCTAAAAGTTGCTTTGGGTTCTTGAACTCAGCAAGAATTCCGTGTAAATCGTTTTGATTATTCGTGCTCATATTTAATAAAGCCTTGCTTGTGATTCCGGTACTTCCTCAACAGGTTCCTGGTAATCGTAGTTTTCATCATAATTATGTGGATCAGCCTGCGGCAATACTGCTTTAATTTCTGCAACTGCAACCATTGGCAGGAACCGCAGAAACAAGAGAAACATTGTGAAGAATAATCCAAAAGTACCAACGTAAGTTAATACGTCCCAAATAGTTGGTGAATAGTAATCCCAGCTTGAAGGCAGGTAATCTGTGGCAAGTGAAGTAACCGTAATCACGAATCGCTCGAACCACATGCCGATATTCACAACTATCGAAATAAAGAACGTAAACCCAACATGACGGCGTAATCTTTTCGACCAAAAGAACTGCGGCGAAAGCACATTACAAATCATCATGGTCCAGTAAGCCCACGCATAAGGGCCGGTGGCTCTCAACAAGAAAATGGCTTTTTCATATTCTACGCCGCTGTACCAAGCCACGAAAAACTCCATCATATAAGCGAAACCAACCATAGAGCCTGTTACCAATATGATAATATTCATTTTCTCCATGTGGTCATCAGTCATGATGTCTTTCATCCCGTAGATTTTTCGGGCAACAATCATAAGAGTGAGTACCATTGCAAAACCAGAGAAAATAGCACCGGCAACAAAATAAGGAGGGAAAATAGTAGTGTGCCAGCCTGGTATTACAGACACGGCAAAATCGAAGGATACAATAGTGTGAACGGAGAGTACAAGAGGTGTTGCAAGGCCGGCGAGAATCATATAAGATTTTTCGTAATTCCACCAGTGGCGGTTACTGCCGGTCCAGCCGAGGGAGAAAATCCCATAAACAACTTTCCTGATTTTGTCTGTGGCGCGATCTCTGATTGTTGCTAAATCAGGCACTAAACCTACATACCAGAATAAAAAGGAAACAGTGAAATAAGTTGAAACCGCAAATACATCCCAAAGAAGAGGGCTATTGAAGTTAGGCCAAATGTCCATCTGGTTTGGAATGGGGAATACCCAGTAGATCACCCAAATTCGGCCAACGTGAATTCCAGGGAAAATCATGGCACACATAACCGCGAATATGGTCATGGCTTCAGCAAATCGGTTAATAGCGGTACGCCAGTCTTGTCGGAATAAAAAGAGAATAGCTGAAATTAATGTACCGGCGTGACCAATACCTACCCACCAAACAAAGTTGATAATAGCCCAACCCCAGCCAACAGGATTATTTAATCCCCAGATTCCGGTTCCTTCCCAAAACAAATAACCAATGGCTACCAGTAATACAAGAAGAAGTGCGTTGGCGCCGATCATCGCCACGTACCAACCTTTTGGAGTAGGGCGTAAATTTACATCAGTAACCAATCTGGTAAGGCTGGCAAAATCATGATTGCCTTTTACAAGAGCGGGTTCTGGTACGTATTCGTATTTACTCATTTCTGGGTCTGTTCCTGATTAATATCTTAAGCCAAAGCCGGATTTGGGTTGGTAACTTTTGCTAAATATGACGTGCGGGGACGCGTATTTAATTCTTCAAGCATTTGATAATTACGGTTGTTGCTCTTTGCTTGCATTACCACGCTATCTTTGTCGGTGAGGTCACCAAAGGTGATTGCTTCGGTAGGGCAGGCTTGCTGACAAGCTGTTTGCACAGTTTTGTCTTCTGGTTTAGGAGAGCCTGTTTTTATCTTTGTTTCAATTTTTGCACGGTTTATCCGCTGAACGCAATAGGTGCATTTTTCCATCACCCCGCGAAAACGTACGGTTACTTCGGGGTTCATCGCCATTTGGATGATGTCCGGATCGTCGCCGGTTGTTAAATATTCTTTCGGGTAGTTGAAGAAGTTGAATCGGCGAACTTTATACGGGCAGTTATTTGCACAATATCGTGTACCAATACAACGGTTGTAGGTCATTTGGTTGATACCGTCATCGCTGTGCGTGGTTGCCGCTACCGGACAAACCTGCTCGCAAGGAGCCAATTCACAATGCATACATGGAATGGGCTGATGAACTGCTTGTGGCTCGTTAACATCATCGCCCACAAAATAGCGGTCGTTACGAATCCAGTGCATTTCGCGGCCGCGTTTTACTTCTTTCTTGCCAATAACCGGAATATTGTTTTCTGCCTGACATGCAATTACACACACACCACAACCAAAACAAGAGTTAAGGTCGATTGCCATTCCCCATTGGGGTTCATATTCGGGATAAGAGATTTTATCGGGAAATTCCTGTTCATCAAATAATGATATAGGAGCTTCACCAAATAATTTATGGCCTTCTTCCATCCCCGGAACTCCGTAGCCATGCACCGATTTGAAAGTGGCAAACTCAGGATTCTCTTTATACTTCTCGAGTGTAGTTTGGCGATACATATCACGCCCTTCGAGGCTGTGATGATCCTGAACACAGGCTATTTCATATTGCTCGCCGGTTTTTGAAACCTGAGCGTCTGTAAAAAGAGTAGATGAAGTAGCTCGTAATGGATAGGTGTCAACTCCACCGGCTGTATAATCTATATAACTATTCGCTACACGTCCGATTCCTTCACGGCCGTAACCTACAGTTAAGGTTATGCTGTTATCAACATGACCGGGTTGTAACCATGCGGCAATTTTGATCGATTTGCCATTCGAATTAATCTCTACAACGTCCTCATTAGAAACTCCAAGGCTTTCGGCAGTGGTTGGGCTCATCACTGCTACGTTATCCCAGGTAATTTTGGTCATAGGATCAGGCAACTCCTGAAGCCATCCTAAGTTGGCGTAACGTCCATCATATAAAGTAGGGTCTGGACGAAGAACAACTTCAATACCGCTTGTATTGGGTAAATTTTCTTTGGCTGCATTCATCGCAGAATTAAAGGAGGAAGCAAGACTCACTGATACCGCGTTGAAATTATCGGTGGTATCAATTCCATCATGAAGAATTTTTCTCCAGCGTTTCTCAAAACCAGAGGAATAATATCCGTTGAAAGTCTGCTGAACCAACTCATAACCGTTACCAAGATTTCCGGTGAGAATCGTGCTTAAAAATTCGATTTCACTTAATCCTTTATGTAAGGGTTGAATTTGAGGTTGAATTACAGATCGTGCACCTGCAAAAGAATAACCATCACCCCAGGCTTCTAAGAAGTGAGCTTTATTAACATGCCAATGTGCTTTTTTGGAAGTCTCATCAACATAACTTGAGAGGTTTACAACAGTATCAACATTAGAAAGCGCGTTTTCAAAATCAAGATCGGCGGCCGCGGTAAATACCGGGTTTGTTCCCACCATTACAACCGTATCAATAGTACCGGCTTTCATTTGGGAAACTACATTTTGCAGGGCCTGATGAGTATCCTGATTATCAATATGAGGCACTTCCAAATAAGAAACGGTGCTGCCAACATTCCCTAAAGCAACATTTATAGCACTAACAACGGCATGGAGTTTTGGATTATGTTCGAATCCTACCGTTAAAGCAGATCGTCCTGCATTAGCAATCAGCTCGTCTGCTAAAGTTGAAATCCATTGATGGTCGCTAAACTCGTTGCTATAACCACTGAATGTGCTTAATCCGCTGATTCTTCCCGAAAGAGCAGAAGCGAGTGCGTAAGTAAATCCTTCAAGCTCGCTCGCTTTTAATCGCAAACGATGGTCAGCAAATGACCCGGTTGGGGTGAAAGAATCTTCAACCGCATAGATACGGTTCATCGTATCGTTGGTGTCATTCAGCTTTCTGCGCAAAGCAACTTGCCGGGCATAATCAATTCCATTTGGGTGATGAGATCCCATGAAATCATCATTCAGGGAAACGATAACGTCGGCATTATCAAAATTATAAAGAGTACGCAATCTTCGCCCGAAAGCGATTCGGTTACCTTCAATGGCATTATCTTCGCCAAAAGGTTCGTAGGTAACCCAGCTTGCATTATTAAATTTGTTCAGTACCTGGTTTTTCAGGTTTTGATAAGTAGGGGATGAGTTGGCCTCAGAAATAAAAGCCACCCGCTGATTTGTGTTCGAAAAATGAGAAGCGGCAAATTCAGCAAAATCTTCAATAGAAACCTGAGTTCCATTCTTCAAAGGGGAACGCGACCGATCGGGATCGTATAGTTCTAAAATCGCAGCCTGATTGAAAATATTCGTTCTTCCATGGCTCGCAGGATGCAATGTATTGCCTTCAAGCTTTGTAGGCCGGCCTTCATGATTTTCAGCAACAAGCCCTATTAAATTTCCCTGAAAAGGCATTGCTGTTGCATAAAAAAGAGGATTACCTGCAACAACATCCTCAGGCTGATTAGAATACGGCAGTATTTTTTGAACCGGGCGCCGACAAGCCGCTAAACCGGCAAGGGCGATGGAGGCTCCCATCACACGCAAAAATCCCCGGCGAGATACGCCATCAGTTAACTCGGTAGCGTTCTCGGGAAACTCGCGTTCCGTGAATTTTTGATATTCTTTATTTTGAGCTAATTCGCTTAAGCTTTTCCAGTAAGTATTTTCTTTTACTTCGCTCATTTGATGATCTGTAGGTTCTAAATCCTTCATTAGTAATGACAGCCCTGGCAATATGTAGGAGCATGAATATTCTTTTTATCAACCAGTTCTTTGCCAAGCTCTAACTGGTTTTCTACCTGATATCCCATAGTAGTAACTTCTTCAACAGGACGAACATATTTTTCCGGTTCGCGATGGCAATCCAGGCACCATCCCATACTTAAAGGTTCCTCCTGATATACAACTTCCATTTTGTCTACTCGTCCGTGACAGCTTTCGCAACCAACTCCCACATTTACGTGTGCGGAATGATTGAAGTAGGCATAATCCGGAAGATTGTGCACTTTAATCCACTCAATAGCTTCTCCTGTTTCCCAGCTTTGACGTACCAGTGCAAGGTCTTCGCTTTGCGTCTGAATTTGACTGTGGCAGTTCATACAAGTTTGAGTAGCGGGTATATTTGCAACTTTAGATTCAAAAACATCTGTGTGGCAATATTGACAGTCTAAACCGAGTTGGTCTACATGCAATTTGTGGCTGTAAGGAACAGGTTGCTCCGGTGCGTAACCAACATCAGTGAATTCAGGAGAAAAGAAGTACCAAATTCCAAAAACAACAACGTTGAGCAGAACGATGATTCCAATTAAAATTTTGCGGGGTACCTGATTCGTCCACTTTGGGAAAATCTGCGCCATAAAGAATGCTGTTTAGGTTTTAATATCGAGCAAATAAGCTCCCTGTTGAAAGCCGCGCAAATCTATCGATTTTTTGATTCTAAATTGAACAAAAAAGACCAATTAATTTTTATTTAAAATGAATCTAAATAATAAGCGGCTAAAGACGATTACAATTCTGTTTCAGCTGGAAAAGATATAACACATTTTATAAAAATGCCGAAAAAGGAGCAGGATAGTGACGATTGTTTTATGGAAGCCGTAACTTATTTATAAAGAAAAGTTCAGGCATTTAAGCTGGACTCCTCCAATCACTTAATGGAGGTTTTAAATAGCAGTTTTGAAAAATGTATAATGACTAAAGAATTTATTCTCCCTGAGCCACCAAAAATTTTAGAACAAGTTTCCGCTAAAAAAGCCATCGCATTTATCATTGGATTGAGTACAGCAGCTGCTTTATTTCTTTTCTGGCTTATATATTTCAAAGAGGGAGCCGAAACTTCCTTACCGTGGGTGAAAAATTTATCAGCCTTGAACGCGGGGCTGAATTCTCTCAGCACGATTTTTCTTCTGCTGGGATTCAGGGAAATTAAAAGAAGGAATTTCCGGAAACATATGCAGTTCATGTTAAGTGCTTTTGTTACTTCCACACTTTTCCTGGTGAGCTATGTAGTGTATCATCATTTTGCAGGAGATACTCCTTTTTTAGGTGAAGGTTTTATACGCTATATATACTTCTTCATTTTAATAACTCATATAGTACTGTCAGTTTTTGTTGTGCCCCTGGCTCTATCCAGTTTCTACTTTTCTCTATCCGGCAAATTTAACACACATAAGAAAGTATCACGCTATACTTTTCCCATTTGGCTGTATGTATCCGTAACGGGAGTACTCATTTTTTTTCTGCTGAAAATTTGGGGATAAACAGGCACAAATTTCCAAATTTGAAAGGGGCAAAGAGCTATTTATTGTCTTTAAATAACTTTGGTAAAGTCAGGAGGCGGAGATCATGTTAAAAACCGTTCAAGAAAATCTTTTAGTACCATGGTACTGTTATGCTCCTCGTCTTTAGAAGCAAAAACAAGCGTCACATTCTCATTCTGCTGAATGATTTCCAAGAGTTCTGAAACCGCTTCTGAACCATAAAGTTCTTTTCGGTAGCGGTCTTTAAACTCCTCCCATTTATCAGGATCATGATTAAACCATTTGCGTAAATCATTGCTTGGCGAAATACTTTTCAGCCATTGGTCTACTTTCGCTCGTTCTTTGGAAACCCCTCTTGGCCACAGCCGTTCGGTCAATATCCTATAACCGTCAGACTCTTCCGGCTCTTCATAAACTCGCTTCGTTCTCAGCATATTTTTCAATTATTTGGGACTGTCAGCAGGTTCCTTATTATGCTCACACTTTTTGCAGTTTAATTTATTTCTCAGAAGTGATTGCTTTCCTTTTTCCAGTAGCCGGTAATTACACGTTTCATTTCTGTTTTGAAGGCTCTTTAATCATCTTCTCCAAATCCAGTAATTGTATTGCGCTAATTGCTGCTTCCATCGCGCCTTCCTCACATAATCCACTGATGGATGCATCTATAAATCCTTCACGGGCTGCTTTTATACAAGCTTCTCTGATTTGTTCAGCAGTTTCTTTTTCCATTTTTCGAGATTTAATTTTGCTACTAAAACAGCCGGTACGTTAATCATACTTGCCACCAATTTCGAATTGAAATTTTTGTAAGTGGCTAACATAAAAAGTAATTCAGCTTAGAACTGTAGCTGAGATTACTGCTTATATTCCTTAGTTTTCCATGCTGAAATTTAAACAGCTTAAATCATCATTTTGAAATTACCCGGCAGGCCTCAGCTTCCAAAATTATTACGAGTTCAAAGCCGGTCTAATAAAGACCGTTTGATGCCTTACGGGCAAACACTTTTGTGGGCGCTGATCATCGGATTGTTGGGCGGATTTATAGCTACAGCCTATTACCTGGTATTAGAAGGTGGATTATTTGTTGTTTGGGATATCGTTCACCCATGGTTATCGGCACTTTTTGATGAGGAATGGATGAGCCGCGGCAGCCTCATTGCGCTAACATTAACGGGTGGTATTCTGGTAGGAATGGCTATAAAATGGATGAAATCACCGGGCGAAATTTCTGCCGTGGTTAATAACATCCATCTGAAGCATGGGAAAATGGATTACAGCCAAAACCGTTCGATGACAGTAAACTCGCTTATCAGCATTATTTTCGGGGGAAGTGCCGGCCCGGAAGCTCCACTTGTTCAATTGATCGGAAGTAACGGCAGCAAGTTAGGAGAGAAGCTGAGGTTGCATGGCGATCTCATTCGTACTTTTACTTTTTGTGGAATGGCCGCTGCTTTAGGTGCTTTCTTTGGAGCCCCGATAGGCGGAGCTTTATTTGCCCTCGAAATTCCCCACAACCGCGGACTCGAATATTATGAAGCCCTGATTCCCTCTGTAGTTTCTGCATTAGGAGCTTTTATTGTTTTCCGAACTTTTATCGGTTATGAAGGCGCTTTATATCACCTTCCCCAAATACCAACAATTTCTATTTTTACTGTTTTTGAAGGATTGTTGATGGGGCTAATTGGTGCGGGTGTAGCCATTCTCTTCATCTTTGTATTCAGGAAAATCGAAAGGCTTTTAACACCATTAACCGGAAAACCAATTTTATTAGGTGCTATCGGCGGATTGGCCATTGGAATACTGGCTTCTGTTTTTCCTGCTAATTTTATTACCACACCGCTTTTCTGGAGTGAATTCCAGATCATAGATTTGGTAAATGGGATATCCCAATTACAACTGAATTACAGTGTTTGGGGAGCCGTTGGTTTATTGCTTTTATTAGTGCTGGTAAAAATGCTGTCTATCGGTTTTACACTTCACAGTGGATATCGCGGAGGATTCATTTTCCCGCTATTCTTTATTGGCGCAGCGGCTGGAATTGCAATTTCACTCGCAACAAATCAATGGATTTCCATGCCGGTAGCTATTATTGGAATGATGGCCGCGGTTAATGTAGGCGTCACAAAAACTCCAATCAGCACCAGTGTTATCCTTGTAAGTTTAACCGGAGGTACCATGTTACCCGTAGTCGCTTCAGCCAGTATAGTAAGTTATGTTTGTACCGAAAAAATCCGCCTCATCAATACTCAGCAGCACCGAAGCGATAATCTCTCGCCCATGCACAGAGTGTGGCGCTGGAATGAAAAATAAAACCGAACTCAAATCTTAAAATTCTCCTCTGCCAGAGAGGATATATTTGTTTCGTTCAGAAACAAATTGCGGGGTATTCCATTTACTACAGCTTTTCCGCTCATCCATCTCATTGCTGTTTTTGAAGCTTTCGACTACCCCGTCATCCGCCGGTAGCGGATGCCACCCCTTCATTCCTGAAGGGGAATCAGTATCAGACAATTTATATGAACAACTTATTGAACATTATTTCTCTAAACAATTGATGAGCATTAACTTCTAAGCATTATTAAGGGAGATTATATACATTTGTGCCCGATGAAATGTTCCTCAACGAATGTTATGCCACTTATTAATGGCAGTCGGATCTAAATTTGCTTATTTGATTGTGTTTAATAACTTTTCAACGCTTAATATCAACCACATTTAATAACCACTCCTATCCGTGCCAGACGATATAGAAAAAAAGATCGACCAAATAATTGATTCGCTCCCAAACTTGACAAAAGGCCAGATTTACTGGGTTGAACAAATAATAGAGTCTTTCAAATCGATTCACGAATTCAAAGTGCTTGACTCAAAGCTTATAAGTGAAGATATACTGAAAGATTTTGGATATGCCTTATTAATACATCATACTTTTTCAAACGAACCATTTTCTAAAGATAAATTCGAATACGTGCTCGTCAGAATTTTGGAAATGCATGATGTAAATTCGGGTCATGCACCAAGAGGTAATCCCGGACATGATATTACCATCAATGACACTAAAGTCAGTCTCAAGACTCAGGCTGATAGAAATATCAAAGAGGATTATCTTTGGATCAGTAAATTTATGGAACTTGGAAAAGGGAATTGGGGAGATAATCCCATGGATTTAACGCTCTTGCTTGATCAATTTTTAACTCATCTTCAAAATTATGATCGGATCCTGATATTAAGAGCCCTATCCAAAGAACCTACTTGGCATTATGAGCTTGTTGAAATTCCTATTGAGCTTCTTAGAGAGGCAGAAAATGGTGAATTAGAAATGAAAATCGAAAGTGTCCAATTTCCCAAACCAGGCTATTGTTATGTCAAAGGATCTGATGATGAATTAAAATATCAACTTTACTTTGATGGTGGTTCAGAGCGCAAACTACAAATTAAAAGCCTTGACAAAAAGTTCTGTCGTGTACATTGCGAATTAAAATTTACTATTGACTGACAAAAATTGAAGATTGAATTTCTGAGGTGCGTTTAATTGCAAGCTCAATATATTCCTCTTTTAATTCAATCCCGATACACTTCCGATTATACTCTTGGGCTACAGCCCCAACTGTACCACTACCAAAAAATGGATCTAAAATTGTATCACCTTCATTACTTCCTGCCAAAATACATGGGGTGATCAAATCCGCTGGAAATACTGCAAAGTGAGCTTCAGGATAGGGTTCTGTATTTATTGACCAGACAGTTCTTCTGTTTTTTCTTCCATTACCATTCTTTGAAGGTACTTTAACGTCTTGTTGGTTGAACAAATATTTTTCAGACTTAGTTAAGAGAAAAAGATACTCATGAGCAACAGTAAACCTGTCCATTACACTTTCAGGTTGGCAATTCGGTTTATGCCATATAATATCGTTTCTCAAATACCAACCGTTTGCTTGACACTTCATTGCAAGCATCCAAGCTACTCCAATTAAATCTTTTTTCTTTAAACCATCTGGAGTTGGAGGTCTATAACTCATAGCCCGACCTTTATTCTTTGAATCTTCTTGCCTCCATTTTCTTCCTCCAGAGGTATAAGTATTCGCAATATTCAACCAAAACGTGCCATCTGATTTCAGCACCCTTCTAACTTCGCTGAATATATTTACCAAAGTATCCAAATAATCATTTAAATCTTCTTCTGCTCCTATTTGATCTTCAAAACCATAATCTCTCATTCCCCAATAAGGTGGTGAAGTTATAACAGTTTGTACTGATTCATCAGGTAGATTTTTTAACACATCTCTTGTATCTCCTTTAAGTAAGATCAGATTGTCACCGATTGTTATTTTGTTTTCCATAGAACCATTCTTGCTTTAAAAACTATCTAAAAGTTAATTAATTCCTAACGCACACGCAATATTATTTATTAGAGGGCCTTCCTCGTTTTTTCCTACCTTCTTTAGCAAAATATTTAACATCTTCTTCTTGAATCAGATGATCTCTTCCATATTTTTTAGACTTAATTCTTTCTTCAGAAATAAGCTGTCTAATGCGGGATGGTGTAACTCCCAAAAATTCTGCTGCTTCCTCAGTTGTTAAATATTTGCTCATTTAATTCCAGTTTGTTTCAAACCAAATATCAAGTTAGTAATTATTTGCTGGAAATGTTAAGATGGCATAAGCAGTAAATCATCAGACCCCAAAAATCTCTTAAGCCTGAACGAAGTGGAGAATAAGAGTACTTTTCAGCAAGTCTCCGAATGCATTAAGGGCAGGCTAATTAGCTCTTGTTCCGGTGTGCTTTGCTCCGGAATGCCCAATAGATGCTCCGCCGCAAATTTGTGGCCACGGAAACCAGAAAGCCCAGCCTCCTGCCAAAGGCACTCCTTTGGAGGAAAAAATGTAGCAAATTGTGCCCGTTAGCCAGACCTGTCAGGTTTGCGAAACCTGACAGGTCTGGCTAACTCATTTCTCTTAAGCCTGAACGAAGCGGAATCCAAGAGGTATTAATAATCGAAACAGTTAAAAGTTATTTCAGAATATTCCTCGGATTCACAAACGATTTTTAATTAAGATATTTTACTCTTAAATTCATCCACCCAATAGATCAGACTTAGAACCGGAGAATAATATGTTGCTGTCTAAATCCTGTGTTTACGGCCTGCGGGCTTCTCTATATCTTGCAGCAAAAAGGGATGAGGAATATCATTCTATTCGAAAGATGAGCGAAAAGCTGGATATTTCATTTCATTTCCTAACCAAAATTCTACAGCAATTAACCGGTGATAGTTTAATGGAATCTTATACGGGACCAAAAGGGGGAATCCGCCTCTCTAACAAAGGAAAAAAAGCCACACTTTTGGATGTAGTACTGGCAATTGATGGCCCCAGATTATTCACACAATGTGCCCTTGGTTTACCGGGTTGCGGAGTTGAAAAACCATGCCCCTTACACGATAGCTGGGCAGTAACAAGAGAATCTATCAAGGAAATGCTGCAACGAACCGATATCGAGCATCTCGCGGAAGAAGGTAAAAACAGCAACCTCAGAATAACGGCTAACGGCTCTTTCGTCTGGCAATAAAAAAAATTTATTATAAATAAAGATAAAATACTCTTAAATATAAAACCGTATGGATTGGATTTTTGTTGCGGTGGCAAAAAGACTCTCGAAGAATCTTGCGCTAAAAAGAAGATCAATCTTGAGAGCGTAATAGAGGATCTGAATAGCCTTCAGCAAAGTTCTGCCGGTGGACATAATTACAACGAGTGGAATCTCGATTTCCTGGTTGATTATATCGTGAATAACCACCACAGCTTTGTCCGTTCAAAATTGCCTGAAATCAATTTTTATGCAGAAAAAGTGGCTCGTGTGCACGGAGACCGGCATCCGGAGCTGATAGATATCCTCCAAAACGTTCGGGTTCTTAGTGAAGAAATGATGCATCATATTCAGGAAGAAGAGGAGGGGTTATTCCACCAAATCAAGGAGCTGGTTCAGCAGAATAAATCCGAATCCATAAAAGACGGAATTGTGGAAGCCCTTGAAGAAGACCATGATAAAGCCGGCCGATTGATAGAAAGAATTGAGGAGTTGACCAATGGATTTACTCCACCGGAAGACGCGTGTGCATCGTACCGGGTTCTGTTCCAAAATTTAGCAGGTTTTCAGGACGACCTTCACAAGCACGTTCACCTGGAGAATAATATTCTGTTTCCAAAAGCCCTGGCTTTGGAATCAAGACTGAATTAAATGTGGCCTGATATTTACAGGCAGTTAAAACAGAGATAAAGACGATCCTGTAGAGGTCAAATATTATAGCCCAGGGTAAAACCGCGTAAGTGGTAGCAATCCTGGGATATATCGACACAAAAAAGAAAACTCAAGCAAAGATGGTGTTAATAAATCCATTGGTTATCGCAGGGTTGGGGCAAGGAGGCATTAGAGAGATGGTTGCCCAAGCTTCGAAAAAAACAAAGGCCGAACCACCTATCGGGCGAAGCTTTGCTTTTTATCTTCTTCTTTACCCGGGACTGCTTCAATGCTGCCGCATTTCATTGTCCCGGGCTATAATGTGTGACCCTTCCAGGGTCAAAAACAGCCCCGAATGAATTGAAAATTGGAAGATTGGTGTTTCTGATGCCAAAAAGTATTTTCCTCAAACACCTGTCTTCATAAAAATCTATGCCTTTAATAACCCGCTTATTCATAAAATCAGGAATGATTTTCTTTGTGCTGTCGCTGATTACCGGCGTCATCATGCAGTTTGAAGAATTTACATTCCCTGTACTTTTACCGCTTTTTTGGCACATGCTGATGTTAGGCTGGATCACCCAAATAATCATGGGCCTTTCCCTGTGGATGTTTCCCGGAAGAAAAACCGAAGAAAGTTTCAGGAATCAGATTTTTGCATGGCTCGCCTTTTCCTGTCTGAATACAGGTTTAATTTTGAGGGTGATAACGGAACCCTTTGTGACCTATCAAAATACTTTTTTTAAAGCCCTGCTGGCAGTATCTGCGGTATTGCAGGTGTTGGCTGCGGTATTTTATATCATAGAAATTTGGCCAAGGGTACTTTCTAAAAAGCAAAGCATTCAGAAAAGAAAAGAGGCGAGGTAGGATGGTTTTTCAAAGCAGATTGATGATTCGCCTTGCCCTTATGTATTTCCTGATTGGAAGTACACTCGGGGGACTGATCTTAACTAATAAAGCATACCATTTTGATTCCTCACTTTGGGAGCTGCTTCCGGTACATATTGAGTTCATGATCTTTGGCTGGATCATCCAATTTACTTTAGGTGTGGCTTACTGGATTTTACCCCGTTTCTTCGGGGAAGACGGCCGTGGGAAAACCTGGTTAGCCACTATTATGGTGCTGCTTTTTAATCTTGGGATTTGGCTGGTGGCCAGTTCCCAATATGGACTCCTTCCCGAAAAAGGCGCACTTATCGGACGAATCTCAGAAGCCGCCGCCGTTGCCATTTTCATATCTCTCCATTGGAAAAGAGTGCTAACCTATAACCGCTGATTCTGTTTTTCGGGTTTGTTTAGGTGATGATATCCCATTTAATACAAACATCAGAAGATCTCTTCCTCTAAGCATTGTTATGTGAGATTATATACATTCCTGCCCGATGAAATGTTCATCATTAATATGTGGTGTACCAACTCCTGCAGATTGTAAACAGACTATAGTTAGATCAGGAAAATTTTAGCAATATTAAATACCAATGAATAAGGCAGATATTTTAGCTAACGCAGTCACAGTAGAAGAGCATTCGCTTAGTAAGCTACAACACTGGCTGCAATATGGAAAACACACATGGTCTTTAGGTGCTGGTATTATCTGGGTTCCCGCTAGCTTGATCTTAACCGCCCTAAAAGTCATAGTCTTTGTTTTTACACCTTATATGCTTTGGCATTTACTTAAAGCAATGTGGTATAAATCAGTGGTTGTACTTTTGACAGCTGTTGTTTTACCGTTGGTTGTCTCTCTATTCATCCAGATAGAGAACGAAATACTTAATTTCTTATTCATATTTCTACCTTTTTTAAACTTCTTCCTTTACACTTATTTAATTAGTTATATCATTGGCGAACATCTGATTAAAATAAAAACATCTAAAAAGTGGGAGAGAGAGAGTAGAAAAAAGCAGTATAATTAGTAAAAATATTCAAAGTACACCGTGAAAGATATTATTTGTTTTAAATTTTTAGCCGTTTATTAACTTTATCTCTACACCTGTTACGAGCAGAGTCGTTAGTGTTCAATTAATTATCATTATTCCAATCAATAATTTTATCACATGCAGATATTTAGAGATAATAAAGTTCGGTTTCGTTTAATTCCTCCCCTTCTTGTGTATTTCTTTTTTATAAGTTGCAACTCTGAAACCCGATTTGATATCCCGGAAAATGTTCATGAATTAGAAAATGTCACGGTTTTTGCCTTTGAGCCGGAATCAGTGCAAAAAATTGAATTGATTCAGGAATTGAAGTTTGGGGATACAGATGACGTAACCATCGGTATGGTGGAGATGAAGAGTGCCTTTGACCAAAACCGAGTTTATAAACGGATTGCTGCAGATGAACATGGGCGAGTGTTTATTGCAGATATTCAACAATTGAAAATTCATGTTTTTGATTCTGATGGGAGTTGAATACAAAGCATAGGGCGCCAAGGAAGAGGGCCGGGTGAGTTTCAACAGATCAGCGAATTAAAGATCGTATCAGATCAACTTTATGCTATCGATGCTAATCAACGAAGAATTAATGTTTTTTCTTTAAATAGTCTTAATCCATCCCATTCCATTAGTCTTATTCCACAAAATAAGAGTCAATTTGAAGAACTTTCAAATCGTTATCCTGACCACTACTTAATTAGAAGTGATGGAAGCGTATTAACAGGTTTCTTCACTCCTCCTTTTCTGACTGAAAACCCTCAATCACCAGATTCTCTTTTATTTTATATCATAGATAATTCAGGAAAAATTCAACCTGACAGAGTTCTTGCTCAGCAGGGATTTATTTATTACAACGGCACTGGAGAGTATCAAAACTCCATGTTATCCTTTGATTTTACTCCGAGATCGTTAAGAGTTTTATCAGTAGACGATCAAATTTTTACAAATCTGAATGATGAATTTCTGATTAAAGTGTATAACTCACACGGTGATTACATCAGAGCCATTTACTATCCATTCGATAAAAATGAGATTAATCGAGCAGATTTGGTCAATAAGGAAAACAGAGATTTATATAGAAACGTAATTCAAAAAATTGATCTTCCAGAAGCCATCCGGTAATAAAAAATTTGTTGATGGATGATGAGAAACGCCTTTGGATATCTACATTTACCGATAGCGTGGATACGGACAACTGGTGGGTTTTAAATAAAGATGGAGAAATGTTGGGACGATTTTCCCTATCCAGAGATAAATGGATACGAGAAATCAAGAACAACAAAATATATACTATCGAAACCAATTTTGAATCGGGAGAATTTGAAATTGTGCGGTATAGATTTGAAAGTATTAGATGATTCTACAAGCAAATTATTCAATCCAAAGATCTCTTAAACCTGAACGAAGTGGAGAATAAGAGTACTAGTTTAGCAGGTCCCGGTGAAATGAAAAGAATTCGAGGGTGGTTCGGCGAAAAGAAGACCATTTTTTATATGTGGCTTTTATACTAAATCTTCAATGTGCTGAAGCAATAACTTCTCTTTCAATTATTGGTTTTTCCCTCGTTCCCAACCACCCGGTTGCGGAATGCTGCCCGGGACCACCCGGTCCCCATGCGCAAAACCAGCAGTGAACTACCCACCAAACAACGTAACCGGAATCATACCCTCCTCACCCAAATAATTTCGAGCCGATGAATACCGCCAATGAACCGGCTCATCAACATAGCCACTTTTAACCGGGTTGAAATGAATATATTCCATTTTCTGATTTACCATTTCTGCAGAAGTAAGTTGTTTAGGGTGCAATCCCTCTTGCCATACCTGATAAGTTCTTCCAACTTTATGAGATCGTTTATTCCATTTCAACTTATCGAGCCAATGTGTGTGACCATTTGATTTTAAAAAATCTAGAATTTTTCGGGCGGTGTAGGATTTTGTAAGCCTAAGGCTGTTTGCAAGATCTTCTCCTTGCACCACAGCATGAAAATGATTTCCCTAAGAATGTAGGCATAAAGAGTTACCGCTTTGTTTTGTTGCATGAAGATGAATTGATCTAATACAATCTCTGCGATCTGTGGTTTGGAGAGCAACGGTAATTCTTCCAGTATGGTGCTTGTTACAAAGTAGGGGTAATGTTCTTCGTGGAATTTGTATCGGCTTCGGCTCATAGTTTAGTCTTTTTTCTTTGTATGAGCGATGGGAGTGCAAGTCCTTACAAACTATTTTTCTTCGGACCGGGTGGTCCGACATGGCATTCCCAACCGGGTGGTTGGGAACGAGAATTAAAATCCCTTTGCCCATTACCCAGACCTGTCAGGTTTCGCAAACCTGACAGGTCTAGGTAATGGTTTCTGGGGTAAATATATCCCAAAATCTCTTTTAAGCATTAGAGTTGATATAGGGGAGAATATTTGAATATTATCCCCAACAAAACATCAACCAAAACGGGCATTTTATGTACGATCTTCCCTATTACAAAGAGCAAGATGAACAAATCATTGAAGAGTTTATTGGTCAACATCCATTTGCTTTCCTAACGGGATGCGATTCAGAAAACAGACCTGTTGCTACACAGGTGCCGGTTTTTATTGAAGAGAGGGATGGCCGGAAAATATTGAGTGGGCACATCATGAGGAAGACCGATCATCATAAAGCTTTCTTGCACAATGAAAATGTTCTTGTGGTTTTCACCGGCCCGCACACCTATGTGAGCGCCACATGGTATAGCAACCCTCATCTGGCTTCTACCTGGAACTATATGAGTGTGCATGCAAAAGGCATTATAAAGTTTCTGGATGAGGAAGGATTAGAAGATATGCTTCGAAAAACCACGCTTCATTTTGAAGACTATAATCAACATTCACCAACTATATTTGACAATCTTCCTTCTGAATTCAAACAAAAAGTAATGAAAGCTATTGTGGCTTTTGAAATTGAAGTGACTGAGATGGATGTTGTTTTTAAATTAAGCCAGGATAGAGATGCCGAAAGTTATCAGAATATCATTGAAGAGCTCAAAAAGAAAGATGAAAACGGCCGTATGATTGCCCAGGAGATGGAAAAGAGAAGGAAAGATGTTTTCACTAAAGATGGATGATGGCGGTCTGACGGCTTCCTGCCGTCTGACCGATGGAAGGATGAGCTGAAAAGTGGGCGCTTGCGTCAAGTTGGGGGAAGGATGGTCTTGCACAAGCGGGACGCTTGCGTCAGGTTGAGAATGAGTCAGGATGGGGACGAATAATAATAATAGGGCGGTCTGACGGATTCCTCCCGTCTGACCGAAAGAGGGATGAGCATAAGGATTTAATGAACGATTAAGGCGTCAATAATATCTTGTTCTCGTCCTCGTCCTGGTGCTCTGCTTCGGGATGCCCGATAGAGGCTCCGCCTCAATGCCTGTTTATAGGAAGGAATTATTGAGCATTATACCTCTAACCAATTGATGACTAATAGCTTCAAGCATCATTAAGTGAGATTATATACATTCCTGCCCGATGAAATGTTCATCATTAATCTGTAAGGCTTCAAAGACAATCCCAACACTATCATTAATTAAGGATTAACATGAGTGAGAAGTACTTCAAAAAAGTAAGCGCATATTTTATCTCAATAGTGGCCATTTTTGTGCTTGGTCATTTATTGTGGGACCATTTTAATGGTGGAGTGCCAAGCCACCATCTCCTTCATCGTTCTGATTTACCGGCGATCTCTAATTGGTGGGCAATTGCTATCCTTCCTATTCTGGCTTGGTTTTCAACAACACGCGTAAAAAAACGTGTTACACTTCACTCTGATGCTGTATCGGTTGGTGGAAAGATTCCAAACGGAGTTTTAATAGGCTTTTTCGGAATGCTGCTTATAAGCCTTTTGCAATCAATCGCCTTCGAATTTGGCTACGAAAATATTACTATGTACTTGGCTTTATGTGTGTTGTTAATTGGCCTGTTCTTGCCAATTTATCGAGCTGAATGTATTCTTGGTTATGTGCTGGGTGCAACATTCACTTTTGGTGCCGTAATTCCGATTATAGGAATCTTGGTCATCGCAACAATTTCAGCGTTCTCAAATTTAGTGATGAAGCCTATGCTCATAAATATTTGGGGGCACTTCAAACGATTAAAATCTCAGTAGAGTGTTATCCTCCTTATGGTGCTCTGCTCTTTAATGGTCTATATAGGCGGTCTGACGGCTTCCTCCCGTCTGACCGATGAAAGGATTTAATGAACGATCAGGGCGTCAAGGGCAGGATAGTTAAGCGCTTTGCCGCTATACCGAGCAGGTATGAATACATTCAATCCTTCTTTATATTGGCACTCTTTGTTTATTCGTAGGCTAATTTATATAAACACCGTAATGCAAGCATACAGTAAAACTTATGAGGTGATATGGGCGGATATGGATCCCAACCACCACATGCGCCATTCCGTGTACAACGACTATGCCGCCCAGACACGGGTCGGAATGTTTTCCGATTTCGAGCTCTCCATTACCGAGATCGGTCGCTTGGGTTTTGGACCTATCTTGTTCCGGGAAGAGACCAAATTCCTGAGAGAAATAAATTTGCTTGAAATCATCAGGGTTACCTGTGTATTGACAACAATGCGCAGGGACGGTTCCCGCTGGAGTTTTTTGCATGAAATTTTCAAGGAAGGCGAAGACGGTATCAAGGCGGCCCAAATTGCCGTTGAAGGTGCCTGGCTGAATCTGGACAGCCGGAAACTTGGCACACCAACCCCGAAGTTACGGGAGGTTATGGATCGATTCCCAAAAGCGGAAAACTTCGAGTGGATGCCTGATAAAAAGTAACCGGGTCTTAAAAAAAAATTAGAAGCGTTCGTGAGCTTACAGAAAATCACTCCAAAAAATTATCGAAATCCCACTCTGGCAAAGAGCGGCGCAAGAATATAATAACCTCCGCTCCCGTAACTGTTCAGCAAGTCTCATGAAGGCGTTTAGGGCAGGAATCTTAATCATGCCTGTACGAATACATAAACTAATCAAACTTTCCTTCCATCTGTAGCCGTACTGCAAAGGAGCCGGCAATTTTTTGAGCAAAATCTTTGGCAACCTCAGCTATATCTCCAGCAAAAAGTTCATCTACAGTTTCTTCAAATAAACCATACCAAATGTTGAAATCAGCTTTTTGAATTGGGAGTGGGAGATGCTGCCGAAAAGGCCGGCCTTTGTAACGACCCGTTTGGAATAACAAATTCGACCAGAAATCAATCATATTTGGAAGATGATGATCCCAGTCGACGGCTGCGAAATCGTTGAATATATAGCCAAGACGATCATCAGCCTGTACTTTATCATAAAAAGTATAAACCAGTTTTTTGATGTCGCTGTCGTTTTGGATATCGGTCATAGTGGGCCTCAATAGGGTGATGCAAATTCAAAAACCTTCAATACTCCATAGGGATTTCAGTTCGAATCAATTTAAGACTTCTTCATCTTAAATTCACAAAAGTCTTTTATAATGTAAATAGACAAAGAAAAAAGGCTATCAGGTCGATATTTAAGACAAAAAAGACTTAAAATAACCACAAAAAACAAACCCATGAAAATCTCAAAAATCACATTAACACTTTTGGTTAGTATTTTATTTAGCGGATTGTCTTTTGCACAGACTGAAGAATATGAAATAGACGGTATGTTATTCGGAATGCCTGAAGCAGAAGTTTTCACCGAAGACTATAAGGGGCCTCCTGTTGTAGGAGAATATTTAACCATGTTACCTGAATTAAAGCCCTTAGACTATGAAGGCAACAAGCATCATGAAGTTCGCATCGATATTGTTGTTCAGGAAATAGAGGTAGCTGATGGTGTTCGCTATCGTGCATGGACATTCGGCGGAACTGTTCCCGGTCCGGTTCTGCATGTAAGGGAAGGAGACAGGATCACTTTTACGATGAAAAACCGTTCAGATGAAGAGGTAACTATCACCGACCCTGCAAAAGGTGGGTCACCATTCATGCAGCAGGTTGCGGAAAATAATTTCCGTAGTGCGCAGCCTTCTATCATGCCTATGCCTCATTCCATGGATTTCCATGCCGGAACTGTGGCCAAGGATGATAAGTGGAGAAGCATTGCTCCCGGTGAAACCATCAAGTTTGACTGGATAGCCAATTATGCCGGTACTTATATCTATCACTGCGGTACTCCAAGTGTTTTGATGCACACGGCAATGGGGCAACATGGTGTTGTGGTAGTTTCTCCGAAAGAGGGATATCCAACAGATGATCAGGTGGATAAGGAATTCGTAATAGTTCAATCCGAGTATTACCTGACAAAAGGCAGCGGTGATTTGTATGTATATGATTTTGAGGCTGCTCAAAATGTAAATCCTTCTCAAGTGGTATTTAATGGCCACCAAACCATGCTGCACGATCAGCCTTTGAAGGCAAATGCCGGAGAACGTGTTCGTATTCACTTTTCAAATAACGGCCCAAGTGGAACCTCGAGCTTCCACGTTATTGGCGCCATCTTTGACAGAGTTTGGATGGAAGGACATCCTTTTAATGAAATGCGCGGAATGCAAACAGTACTGGTGGGCGCATCCGGATCAGCTACCGTGGACTTCATTGTGCCTGAAGAAGGATCATACACTTTGATTGACCATGAGTTCGCCGATGCAGAGAAAGGTGCCACAGGTACTTTGAAAGCCGGCCCACGTAAGAAATAGTGTCAAAATAATAAAACAAAAAACCCTTCAATAAAAGCGACATCAAAAAACAAACCTAATGAGATCAATCATGAAATCACTTATCAAAATTACACTTCTTTTCGCCCTTATATTTACCGCCGCTAATTTTTCAACAGCTGTGGCACAAAGCGTTGATATAAAAACCTTCAACATAATAGGCACTGATAACATGAAGTTTGATATGGTAAAAATTGAAGCGATTGCGGGCGAGGAGATCAGAATTGTATATACCTCAAAAAGCAATTTCCCAAAAACAGCTATGGCACATAATGTGGTAGTAATGACAAAAGATACCGATGTACAAGCTTTTGCTAATGCGTCAGCCCGTGCAAGAGATAATGAATATATAGCTCCGGGTTTCGAAGATTCAATTGTAGCAGCAACTGCATTAGCCGGCGGCGGTGAAACAGTAGAAGTTACTTTCGTCGTGCCGTCCGAACCGGGCGACTATGTTTACATCTGCTCATTTCCAGGCCATTATGGCGCAGGTATGAAAGGCGTTATTACAGTTACCGCACCTAAAAGCTAATAGCGGCTAAATAATTTCAAAGCACCATCCCATAAAAAAAGCTCCGAGTAATAAAAACGCGGAGCTTTTTTGTTGAAATAGTAATTCAGTAAAATCAGAATTAACGGTTTTCTGTGGGTGTCCAGTCCAGATTCTTTTTCCCAACATAAAGAGCTCTTGGGCGAATCAGACGGTTATTTGCGGCTTGTTCCACAAAATGGCCAGCCCAACCGGAAATACGGCTCATCGTAAAAATACAGGTGTATAAATCAGGCTGAATGCCGATGGAGTAATACACGGTTGCAGAAAAGAAGTCCACATTTGGATCTATGTTTTTCTCTTCCTTCATGGTGTTTAGCATATCCATGGACCATTTGTATAACTGCTGATGGCCTGTCTCTTCCGAAAGATCTTCAGACATATGCTGGAGCAATCTTGCGCGGGGATCAAAGGTTTTATAAACCCGGTGGCCAAATCCCATGATTTTTTCTTTGTTAACTAATTTTCGTTTGGTGAATTCAACAGCGTCGGCTGTTTCTTCATCTTTTTCAAGTTCAAGCAGGGTGTTCATTACAGCGGTATTGGCACCACCATGTAGTGGTCCTTTCAAAGCGCCTATTGCGCCGGTAACGGCAGAAAACATATCAGACTGAGTTGCGCAAATAGTACGGCAGGTGAAAGTTGAAGCGTTCATTCCATGTTCCGCATGCAAAATCAAACATAAGTCCATGGTTTTTTCTGCTTGCTCTCCAGGCTTCTCATCATTCAGCATATATAAAAAGTTGAATGCGGTGCTTCCTTCATTCAAAGGCTTTACAATATTTTTGCCTTTGCGTGCACGGTCGAAAGCGGCAATAATTGTTGGAATTTTAGCGGTGATGGTAATCGCCTGATCAATAAAAAGTGATTCATCAAAAGAGCCTTTGGTTTCATCATAATCCGCAAGCATGGAAACCGCGGTTCGTAAAACTGCCATTGGTTCGGCACTTTTATCAGTAGATTGAATGTAATCCAATAGCGGTTGTGGAATAGACCGATTTTTGATAAGCTGATCTTCTAAATTTTTGAGCTCATCCGCATTTGGAAGACGATTGTTCCACAAAAGGAAGCAGACCTCTTCAAAAGTCGCGTTTTCAGCAAGGGTATCAATATTATAGCCTGCATATATTAATTCGCCTTTTTGGCCATCGATAAAACTTTTAGTGGTAGAAAAGGCAATAATTCCATCCAACCCCTTATTAATGTGAGGATATTGTTGCTCATCAAAGCCTGTGTGAACGCCTTCTGACATTTTACTCCAAATTTTATTAAATGATAAATTAGTTCAAAAAGAACTCTTCAGAAGATTGCATTTCCATAACCAAAAACCTGTAGTATTTTACAAGAATCCTCTGAATTCTCTAAAGAGAAGAACTTCGAATATACAAAAACAGTGGCACATTTTTAAGTCAAAAAGTTTAAAAAAGTTGCTCCCAATTAGATATTCTTATGCATAATCCTCATAGAGTAATGAGAATCTATATTTCTATTATGAAGGATAGGTGAAACCAAGGAATAATAATCCGATTTCGTTAACAACCGGGTAACCTATCTCTCTTTTGCCTCATTCCAGAAAGCATCCATTTCCTCAAGATTAGATTCTTTCAGAGATTTTCCCTGTTCTTTTAATTTTTGTTCTATGAAACGAAATCGATGCTCGAATTTAGCATTGGTTTTGCGCAGGCTGTCTTCGGCGTTTAGTTCAAAATACCGACTCACATTCACCAGCGAGAAAAGAACGTCTCCAAATTCATCTGCCGATGCCTGCTTATCTCCAGCTTCCAGCGTTTCTCGAAATTCATGTAATTCCTCATCCAGTTTTTCCCAGGCTTGATGCCATTCCGGCCAGTCGAAGCCTACATTTGCGGCTTTTTCTTGCATACGTTGTGCGCGGATAAGGGCCGGGAGTTGAACCGGTAATCCATCCAGTGTGGATTTTTTGCCTTCTTTTAGTTTGATGCTCTCCCAATTCTCGGCTACCTGACCTTCATCATCTACAGAAGCATCACCAAAAACATGAGGATGCCGGCGGATTAATTTTTCCATCAGAGTAAAAATGACATCACCGATATCAAACCTCTCCGTTTCACTCGCCATTTTACTGTGAAAAACTACATGAAGCATCAGGTCTCCCAGCTCTTTTTTAAATTCATCAAAGTCCTGATGGTCGAGCGCATCTATGGCTTCATAGGCTTCTTCAATCAGGTTGTCTTTAATAGATTCGTGGGTTTGTTTTTTATCCCACGGACATTCTTTTCGGAGAATGGAAACGAGTTCTACAAGGTCTTCAAACTGGCGGCTGGGTTTCATGAGAGATTCAAGATTATAAAATTCAAAATTTAAAAAAAGATACACAATCTATAATCTTGAATTTTAAATCTTGAATCGTTTTTTAATCCTGCAAAGCCCAGATTTGCTCATAACCATGTTTGCTTTCTTCGGCTTTTAATGCTCTTAACGCGTCATCGAAAGCAGAGATTAAAGCATCCTTTCGAACAATTTGATTCAGTAATTCGATATTCACTTCTTCCTGATTTACCTCATCAAGTTCGATGCCATTTCCATGAATTACACCTTCTGCAAAAACGGTAGGGCCGTAGAGGTAACCATTGGGTGCTCCCGTGATCCTGAAACTCATGCGCGGGGAAAGCGAAAATTCTTCCCAAGGCATTTCAAGATCAATAGTTATAGCAATCAATCCATCAACCCCTAATTCGTTTAACAAGCGGGCGTCTATTCTGTCTGAAGCAAAGGTGGTGGAAATAGATCCCATAATGGCGGAAAAAGTGGTTGGTAATAATGGTTTTGTGCCCTTGTAACTTTTGGAAACCTCAACCTGGGTTATTCCATCTTCAATGGGTTTTAGTTTTGCATAAGATGGAGCTTTTAAAACTTCCTCAACCGGTATAAACTCGATGTCAAAATTATTTTGGAGAGTGGCTGTTACATCGGTATACATACTGTTCAGCAGATTATCCCAGAAAACCTCCGGTAATTTCGGAAAGGCGCGGGTTTCTGTAGTGGTGGTTGTGGTTTTTACTGAATATGAACTATAATATGCTGTTGAAGAAGATGATTCAGACCTGCTCTGCTGCAATTTTGTGGCACGGACCGTGAGCGAAGTCAGAGCAAATTTTTTACCTTTTGAAAAGGGCTTTCCCAAAAATGCATTCGGTTTGGAAGCATTATAAGTAAACGTGCCATTCTCATCTTCGATCGTATTCTTTACCGGAAGGCCATTTATTTGCTTTACATTATTGCTCACTTTAACAGGAACAGTATCCCAGGAAAGAGATAAAATTTGAGCCGCTCCAATTCCACCGGAAGTATGTGGGGTTACTTTATAACGTTCAATCATCAAATAAGAATCGCCGGTAATAGGATTCAAGCCAGGTAAATGTTTAAAAGCTTCAGCTGGAATTACCACCTTATCGGCTGCTTTAAAATTGGCTATATCGGCAAAACTTCGGGTGCCCATAAAATCCATAAGCAGCATTGCGCGCATATTAGGATTTTCTGATTGTGCCGGTTCATTAAATTCCAGAACCAAATCTTTGCTGAGGTCAATTTCCCCAGAACCACCATTCACGCTTTTGATTTTGACCTCTTCAATTGGGCTAACTGTAAAACTAATTTGCTGGCCAGATACTGTTTCAATATCTATTGTCTGCGGGCTGAGATCATCAACAAATTCAGCATAAGCACCATTTGCGATATAGGGAATTTCATTGCCATTGCTTTTTACTGTCCCGTCTATCTTTAGCATCCCGGCGCCTTCACGTTTAAATGAATTTAAGCCCACCATATTTCTGCCGGCATTCCAGTCCTTAAAATAGGACACTTCAGTAGTTTTTACTTCCGGATTATACGTGTTGCGGACATATCTGATTTGAGTGGAACTTTCATTCAAATCACTGGTGGATGAAGTCAAAAACTTGCCAACTACTTTGCCAAATTGAACACATCCAACCGATAAACCCGAAATTAAAAGAATAGAGAAGATTATTTTTAAAGAGCGCATTATTCCCCGATTTATGAAAGTTGAAAGCGAAACCTATTTTATTAAGGGGAGAAAATTAATACCCGATTGAAGGTATTTTTGGCGTCTAAGTTTTCTTCTTTTTCTTTTTAGCGGCAGGGAAGAGAATGTTATTCAAAATCAACCGATATCCCGGGCTGTTTGGATGAAGCGCGAGATCGGTGGGAGGGTCGTTTACGAGATGCTTATAATCTTCGGGATCATGTCCGGCATAGTACGTAAAGGTACCTTCACCGAAATTTCCATGCAGGTATTTCACCTGTTCTCTGCCAGGCGATTCACCTAAAACAACCACAGAACTTTTCACTTTGTCTTTCTGAAAAGCCGTTGTTTGCCCATAGAAACCACGAACACTACTCACATGATTTTGTGTGAGCATGGTAGGAACTGGGTCCCATTTTGCTGAAAAATCAAATAGAGTAAAAAAGTCGAGAGATTGATCTATTTGATTTATGGTATTTGGTGGAACATCAATATCAGCATGCTCATATTCTCCGGGATCAAGAACAATACCAAAATTTTGAAAAGCGAAGGTTTCACTAAAATCCATGCGATCACGGGCGTTTGGGTCGGCCGGGTCGCCATCAAATTGAGTGGGAGCAATATCCACGCCTTCAGCGGCCAATGCGATATCAAAGGTATCGGTTCCCGAACACATCGCGAATAAAAATCCTCCCTGGCCTACGTAACGTTTGATGGTCCGGGCTACCTCTTTCTTCTGTTCACTAACCGAAGTAAAACCAAGTTCAGTGGCCATTGCTTCCATTTGCTTAACCTGGGCGATATACCACGGCATATGTCGATAACTTCCCCAGAATTTACCATACTGACCGGTAAAATCTTCGTGGTGCAAATGCAGCCAGTCATACTCATCGAGTTTCTCTTCCAGAACTTCAACATCCCAAATTTTATCGTACTCAACTTCAGCATACGTGAGGGCAAGGGTTACGGCATCATCCCAGGGAAGGGCCTGATCTGGAGTATACACTGCAATTTTTGGGATTTTCTCTAAATTTACCACGGAAGTATTACTGCTGTTTCTTTCGACATCCGCAATTATTTGTCGTGCCTCGCTACTGCTAATCATCTCGATCTGTACGTTTCGGAGCCTGCTTTTTCGAACGATATCACTGTCAGTGTTAGCTAAAAAACTACCTCCACGATAGTTCAATAACCATTGTGCGGTATTCCCATCCGAGATGTGATTGAAAATAACCCCATACGCTTTCAGGTGATTTGTTTGGGAAGCGTCCATCGGAATTAAAACCTGTTGCTGGGCAAAAGCGACGGTACTCAATGCAAAAATGAAAAAAATAGAAAGATAAAATCTGGTACTCATATCAGGAATTTTCTCGGGTTAAATCGGTTAATCGCTCGCGCGCATATGGGGCATAAAAACCTTGCGGGAATGACAGTATAAGTTCCTCATAAATTTCTCTCGCTGAAATGGAGGAAGAAGCCGCCGCAGATCCTGAAACACAACTTTCAGGTGTCTTACAATTATTGGCTTGCACACGCAGGTTCGTTTTCTCGGCAAATTTTGCCTGTTCCCAAAGCAATTTTTCTTTTAATGGAGTGATGGGATTTGTACTAATGAAACTGCTTAATTCAGCCAGTTTAGTTGAATCTGCCACATTCTTGGAGCTAACATAAAACAGCATGGCTTCATCTTTTAGAGGAGAAAAATTGTTTTGATTCGCCAACTTTCGGAAAATCTCTGAACTCTGTGAGGATGCTCCGTTTCTATTTTTGAATATGGCATCGGCAAAAGTATCAAGTTCTGCTCCTGTTGAATCCATTGACAAACCTTCCTGAAGCCAAAGCCGTAATTCGAGGGCATCGTTGGCGTAATAGGAGGTACTTTTTCGGCCAAGAGATTTTAACTGAATGGTTGCGAATTCATAATCACCGGAATAAAAATCTGTCAAAGCAAGAAAGTAGCGGGTTTTCTCAGAAAGTTCACTGGTTCCGGCTTGCTTGTTCGCTTTTGTAAAATTGATGCGTGCTCGTGAAAATTCTTTTTTGGCCAAATTTATTCGGCCCTGCAAATAGGCAATTTCTGGAGAATCCTTGATTTCCGGTAATATTTGAAGCTCATTATAAGCATCTTGGGCCGCGTCAAGGTTGAAAATCAAATCAAGCGAAAGTTCCGCTTTCTTCAGGTGTACATTATGAATGCGACTATAATTTTTTGTTTCAGAAAGAATTTCATCAAGCATAGAAAAGGACAGGTGAAATAAACTGTCTCTCTTATTATCAAAATCCAGGTTGTAATCATCAATGAACTTTGCCCACTTGGAGTAGGTATTAGACAGCTCTTCCATATTTCGCCATTTCACCTCGCCGTAAGAATTCTCTATATAAAAAGTGAAGGCTTCTTTTGCCAGCTCAAACTGGTTGTTGTCGCTAAGCTGGCGGCCCAGATTAAAAAGTGAATAATTAAAATTTGACGACTTGCTCTCATAAGCTTTTGCAGCAGCAAGTGCCCGCCGATACAGTTTATTCTCTTGTAATAGCCAAATCTGAAGCTGGTAAAACGTTTGATACTCCGGACTTGAAAGAGAAACCCTGGTTAATTGATCATCTAATTCCACTATAATAATGTCGTACAAAATGGGATCATCATAGCGAAGCAAACTTCTCTGGATAAATGAAATCTGCCCCGAAGATTCCCTTAAAAGGCTTATCCATTCCTGAATGGCTAACTCATACTCGCCGGCCTGTAAAAAAGCGTTAGCTATATCACCAAAAAATAAACGGGAATTTTTAAAAGCTGTACGTGCTTTTTTATACACTTCAACGGCTTGCATATATTCTCTACGGTCAATCATAACGCGGGCAGTATTCACATAAAGCTGAAGTTGATTCGAATGTTGATTCAGGTTTGCGAGCCATATATCGATCGCTTTTCCCTTTTCACCCTTCAAGTGATAAAGCTCGCCCGAACGTAATTCAGCCTGAATAGCAGTTTCCGGCCGCTTCTCAAACTTCCCGGCAACTTTCAAACCTTCGTCATATTCTTTTAGTTGGATGAGGCACTCAATAAGCTGGTCGGCGTAGGTAAAGGATTGAGGTTCATAAGCGTGCAAGTTTTCAAGAATAGGAAGAGCTTCTGAGTAACGCTGCTGCTGCATTAGCCGATTCGCAAGCTGAAACTCGTTGCTCGCTTGTGCAAGTAAAGAACTACTCGCGAGTGATAAAAGTAAAATAAGTAATGGTAATTTTTTTCTAATCATCCGCACTAAATAAGAAAAATTCTGGGCTGAAAATTTTCAGTTCACGATAAAATCTGTTCAATGGAAATCCCACAACGTTATAATAATCACCTTCTATCCTTTCTACAAAAAGAGCACCGAGATCATCCTGAATTCCATACGCACCGGCTTTGTCCATAGGGCTGCCACTTTTGACGTAGGCCTTAATTTCCTGCGCCGATAACGTACTGAACTGAACGTTTGTTTGTTCATAAAATGATTTTGTCCGCTCAATCAGTCGGTCTTTATCAGTTTTTACAAAAGCAATGCCGGTATATACCGAATGATTATCTCCGCTAAGCCTCTTCAGCATTTTAGCGGCTTCTGCTTCATTTTTAGGTTTCCCCAAAACTTCTCCGGAATGAACCACCACCGTATCTGCGCCTATAATCAGGCTGTTGCTACACTGCTTTGCAACTTCCTCCGCTTTTTGAAGCGCTAATTGCTCCACAAGTTTCACAGGGTCCGATTCTGAGATATCTTCATTCAAGTTACTTGGGAAAACTTCAAAAGCGAGCCCAAGCTGTGACAGTAGTAGTTTCCTTCGGGGGCTTTTTGAGGCTAATATAATTTGAAGCATTTGCCGGTTTGGGCTTTTGGAGTTTGTAGATAATTAAATAACTTCTTTCACCGTTTCAAACGAAAATTAAAGGTAATTAAAAATCGGATGGCTAAAAGAAGAAGTAAACCCGCAGATAATCAACCCATGTTTTTTTCTGCATACAATTTTAAGCTGATAATACTTGCTATTTTTCTAATCATCTTTGGTTTCACAGCCATGTATCTCGAAAATGAAGTAAAAGGGTTCATCTCACTTTTTATCTCCCCGATTCTTGTTATGGCCGGTTACGTTCTTGTCGTCTTCGCTATCATGAAACACGACCGAACAGACGATTCCGAAATCTCTGTATCTAATTAATCGGTGTTAGACCGTCTGGTAAATATCTTTCTCCTATTCGCACTCATTTTTATTTTCATTGTGTATGGGGATTCAGAAGTGCATAATCGTACGATGTTAGCGGTGCTTTTGGCTACGGGATTTTCACTTTTCTCATTCATCCTAAACTGGCTAACCATAGATGGCACAGCTGCCGCCATCATTTTCGGTACTATTTCTTATAGCCTTGGCGGATTGATGGGAGCTGCCGTTGTACTCACTTTTTTCATAACGGCATCCATTCTTTCAAAAGATTTAATTGGGCGAGAGGGATTTAAAGAGAAAAGATTCCGCAGAGATGGTGCCCAGGTTTGGTCTAAAGGCTTTTGGTTCAGCATATGGCTTATGGCGTGGTTTTTAACCCTTCAAGATTTTTTTGTGATTGCAGCTGTTTCAAGCATGGCGATGGCTACAGCGGATACATGGGCATCTGAAGTTGGAGGCGAGCGGATGAAAGCTAACACAAGACTGATTACAACAGGCAAAAAAGTAGCTCCCGGCACAGACGGCGGAGTAAGTTTTCACGGAAGTTTGGCCGCTCTTTGTGGTGCTATGTTAATTGCACTGATATTCGGTTGGGTTTATCCTGCAGCAGGAATCAACTCTATTTTAATTCTGGTTATAACAGGTTTTGCCGGATGTTTTATTGATTCCTACCTTGGAGCTCGTTTTCAACACAAAACCTTTAATTTCCGAAAGCGCGGTATTATTGGGGATGGGAATCTGTATGTTAGCAACAATTTTGTAAACTGGGCGTCAGCAGGTTTGGCATCATTTATTGGTATGGTATTAACTCTAATATTTGGGATATGAAGTGGTATAAAAAATTACATTGGCAAATTATCATTGGTTTAATTTTGGGGTTGATCTGGGGTTTAGTAGCAAACCTTGTTGGCCTGAACGAGTTTACAACCAATTTTATAAAACCAATTGGCACCATTTTTATTAAGCTTCTTGTTCTTATCGCCGTACCGCTGGTGTTGGTCTCATTAGTTACAGGCATTACCAGCCTTAACGATACAACAAAGCTCTCAAGAATGGGACTTAAGACGGTAGTAATTTATGGTATAACCACTGTGTTAGCCATTAGTATTGGTCTTGCAACGGTAAATATCATGAAGCCGGGGAAATCCCTGCCACTGGAAACCCGCGAACAACTTCAGGCCACATACAGCGAGAATTTAGATGACCGAAGTGTGACTGCCCAGGAAGTGATGGATCGCGGCCCGCTCGATTTCTTTGAGAATATAGTACCTGATAATTTCTTTAAAGCGGCTTCAGATAACTCCAATATGCTTCAGGTGGTATTTGTGGCAATTTTGTTTGGAATAGGAATTATCCAGATCGGAGGAAAAAAAGGGAAAATGCTCACCAACTTTTTCGACGCATTCAACGATGTGATCATCCGCATTGTAGAGTTGATCATGTTAACGGCTCCGTACGGGGTATTCGCCCTCATGGCCTCTCTGCTCATAGATCTTGCGGGTGATGATCTCGGAAAAGCACTCGAGTTATTGTATGCATTGGGATGGTACTGCCTGGCAGTCGTCATTGGACTTACCATTCATGTATTCGTAGTGTATGCAACCCTGTTCAAAGCAACCAGTAATATGAAATTGATCACCTTTTTCAGAGCCATACAACCGGCTATGTTACTCGGTTTCAGTACAAGTTCAAGTGCAGCTACCTTACCGGTAACCATGGAGCGGGTTGAAAAGAATTTAGGAGTTAAAGAAGAGGTAGCCAGTTTTGTGCTTCCTATCGGAGCTACGGTTAATATGGATGGAACCAGCCTTTATCAGGCAGTGGCGGCTGTATTTATTGCACAGGCTTTGGGAATGGATCTTACACTTATACAGCAGCTTACCATAGTTGCTACAGCCACAGCAGCATCAATTGGTGCGGCGGGAGTACCCGGTGCAGGTATCATTATGCTGGTAATAGTCTTGGAATCGGTACAAGTACCGACGGCGGGAATTGCGTTGATTCTCGGGGTAGATCGAATTCTTGATATGTTCAGGACCATGGTCAATATTACAGGTGATGCCGCTGTATCGGTTGCTGTGGGGGCCTCAGAGGGATTATTGGGCGAAGCACATCTCGATGATTAGAATTTCAGAAATCAGTAAATTTAACATGCCTTTATGCTTGAAAATATGTTAATTGATGAATGGAATTATTGAAGCAGCACAGCCTATGCAAATACTGTTACAACGTAATACCTTATATAAACTCACACATATCATCCTGTTTTTCGTTGTTATTTTCTCTTCACAGAAGATAACAGCTCAGTCTGTTCTTTTACCAGGAGATGTAATTATTGTGACGGCTAATCAAAGCTCCAACTCTATCGATTTTATCCCACTAATCGACATTGAGGAAAATACGACATTGTATTTTTCAGATGGGATCTGGGATGCAGAGAAACTGAAATTAGCTGGAAACGAAATAGAGCTGTATTTTACTTCCCCTGTCGCAGCAGGTACAAATATTCATGTAAATAATGCCCTTGATGCTCGCTACACAATCAAAGGGACACTCAATTTTGAGGGTGAGATAAATCATGTGTTTGCCTATCAAAAGGAAGAAGGATTTTACCGTTTCATTTATGGAGCAGGATGGGGAAAACCAGGGATTTGGAATTCGGAAACATCCGGCAGCTCAGATATTCCCCAAAGTTTGACGGATGCGGATAAAGTATTATTCACCTATCATCAAACCGGAAATATCCAATACCATTTAAGAAATGGCGCAAGCGGCACCCGCGAAATGTTGCTGAAGTTTGTGAGTAATCCGGCGAATTGGAGAAGTCAGTATTCAAACGTTTTTCCTCCTTTTGGGACTTCTTTCAACCTGCTAAACCCTCCCGTGGTTTTATTTGATAATAGCATTTCAACGGTTAATGAGGGGGATGATGAGTCAATTCTGAATATCGCAATTTACGAGCATGATGGCTCCCGCCTCACGGTTGATGTCGTTTACGATTCTTTGAGAAGTATCACTAATGCTGAGGACATTGGAGGGTTTTCTTCAACGAAACTTAATTTTACCGGCTTGATTGGAGATGGTGTGTATGAAGTTTCCATTCCTATCCAAAATGACGAAGAATATGAGGGAACTGAAACGGGCATCTTCACACTTAAAAATCTCTCAAACGGAAATTACGGTGATTTTTTAACACACAGCCTTATCATTAATGATGATGAACAACCGGATGTAGAGATTGTGAATGTGGTGAATAGTTCAGGCGGGAGATCTTTTGTAGAAGTTGTGAATAAAGAACAAGGAGTGGTTTCTCTGAGTGGCTGGAGCATCATCAACAAAAAAAATAACTATCGTTTTGCAGAAAATGACGTGTTACTTCCTGGGGAAATGGTAAGAATTTATGATAATGCCGTACGAGAGAGCTTGAATTTTGAAGGAAAAACTTTATTCACAGATTTGAATAAAAAATTACTGGATGAAAAAGGCGGAGAGCTGGTACTTGCGGATTTTATTGGAGCTAAAATCACAAAGGCTAAATATCAAAAGAGAAAAGCTACCAAAAACGAGGCAGTAAAAGAGGAGCCGATAGCATCCTCACGAACGGAAAGTCAGGTGGTTGTAAATACGGTAACAACAGGAGTTACAAGTCAGAAATTGGTTGCCAAAGCTGTAAATCCCGGTTGGAAAATTTTAGCTAATCAGCCGGAAATGGATCTTCAGTTTCCTGAAATAGATTTTTTGATTTGGGATGGGTCAGCTCAGAAATTTATCAACGCTAAAGAGCAAAGCGAGCTTCAAGAAGAAATGCTTTTCGGGTATTTTGACGCCGAAAATATTCAGGTGCTTTCTGATTGGCAACAAGAAGTAAGGGGCAAGCAAAATCCAGCTCAAACTCTTGAGTTTGAATTATCAGCCACAGATATAGATGAGAATGAAAGAATAGACAAAATAGAAGGACTCAACCTTGTTTATAATTCGCTGGGAAAAGAGATTTCAGTTCACCAGCTGCTTTCCGAATTAGAAAAGAATTCACAGGATGAGGAATTGAACGCTTCTGTTTATGGGATCGCGCAGAATGATGCCGGTGAAGTTTTTTATCAGCCAATGGCAGGAAATGCTAAGATTGCCGCAAATTCACCTTTTTGGCTAATGATTGACCGCCCCTTAGAAAAAGCCTCTTTTTCTTTTGATGAAGCGGTATTTACAAACGATGAAATATCCGAAGAGACTGCCGGTATCGTCAGTAATATTGCTTTTACGCTTTCAAGTGGGGATTTATCAGAAACTATTGAACTGGTTTTTAATGAAGGTGAAGAATTCAAAAACGTAAAAAATCTGAATTCCTATAAAGAGCTTTTCTTGCCAAAGCAGGATTTTATTAGCTTTTCTATTCAAGAAGGGGAGGAGTTCTATAGTAAAATGGAGCAACCGTTTGAATTAGCTTCAGCAATTTCTTTTCCTGTTACATTTAGTACTTCAGAATCTGGTACTTTTACGTTTAAAGTAAGTGACTGGCAAGAGGTGCCGAAAGAATGGATGATTATTTTGGAGGACGTTGAAACTGGCAAGAAGTATGATTTACGAAAGGATTTCACTTTTAATTTCACATATAACACGAAATTAGTTGAGAAAGAAAATGAGTCAGATTTCCGGCAAGTAAATCGATATGAATCCCAGGACAGGTTTATTTTGAATGTATATCCTCCTCAAGAAAGTGGTTTTATAGATGAGGATTCTGATCTTCCTAAGGAACTTGAACTTTTTCAGAATTTCCCAAATCCTTTCAATCCCTTAACCACCATTTCGTTTTTTATGCCGGAGCCGAGTGAAGTTACTTTATCGGTATTTAACATTGTAGGGCAGCCGGTTTCTGTAATTATGAAGGGGAGTCTTTCTGCGGGTCAGCATCATTTTGATTGGGATGCTACCGATCATCCAAGTGGGATGTATATTTATCAGCTGGAAACAGGGAGAAAAGTAATGACCAGGAAAATGACGTTGGTAAAATAAGAGGAACCTACTTAGGTGTAGAAAAGTTATTTGGATAAGCATCAACAAAAACAACTATTAAAATAAACGGAGATTACGCTTTAACAGCTATGCATTTTAAAAATATTCAAGGAATAGATGTTCCCGAAATCGGTCTTGGCACTCATAAACTTATTGGAAAAGAGTGCGAGAATATCGTGAAACTGGCGATTAACCTGGGGTACCGCCATATAGATACGGCGCAGGTTTACAAAAATGAGCGTGAAATTGGGGAAGCCATCAAAAAAACACATGTGGATAGGGAGGAGCTTTTCTTAACTACAAAAATCTGGCATACCAGCCTCGAAAAAGATGATGTTCTAAAAGTAGCTGAAAATTCACTTACCCAGTTAGATACTCCTTATCTCGATCTTTTACTTGTGCACTGGCCAAATAATGAAGTGGATATTGAGAAAACATTGGAGTCATTTTTATCACTTCGGGATCAAGGCAAGGCATTGAATATCGGCGTAGCTAATTTTCCGCTTAAGCTTTTGAAAGAGGTTAATGAAGAGCTGGCGGCTCCGATATTTTGTAATCAGGTGGAGTATCATCCATTTCTGAGCCAATTCGATTTACTGGATTATGCTGCCGAACATGATTTGATGTTCACCTCATATAGTCCGCTTGCACAGGGCAAAGTAAATGAAAACTCTCTGCTTAATGAGTTAGGCGAAAAATATGATAAAACGCCCGCCCAGATTTCTCTGCGATGGCTCATTGAACAAGAGCAAGTAGTCGCAATTCCGAAAGCTTCTACGGAGCAGCACCTTAAGGAAAATCTTGATGTTTTTGATTTTGTACTTGAGGATGACGATTTCTATGCAATAGATGAGCTGGAGAAATCCACGCGTCTTATAAATCCAGATTTTGCTCCTGAATGGGATGAATAATGATGAATAATAGCGTGATTTAGCTTTATTTAAAATCACTGTTGTCCGGGAAAACCTGAAGATGAAACAGGTAACTCTGCTTTAATTTTATCAAACAGCGAGGAGACTAATTGAATAAGACATCATATTAAGTCACTTTGAGGCTACTGCCGAAGAGCCTGTGCCTGAATTGATTCGGGAGCATTAATGGCAAAGATCTTTCGGCAGTAGCCTCCAGATAACGCCCATGGGAGTGCTCTACAAAGGGGCTCTACTTCTAATGATAAAAGTAACTTCATTATCCGAATACCTTTGATTTTACAATCAAGAGAAAAATTCTGAAGTAAAGAAAAAGCCTCAACGGTTTCATCCATTGAGGCTTATTTTTTGGGGTACATTCTTAAAACTAAACTTGTACAGTAATTTCTTTCATTACCTCACTAAACAAACGATGAGATTTAAGCCGTTCTTCATGGTCATAAATATAAGAAGCTACAATGATCTCATCTACCTTTGCTTGTTTTAAGAACTGTGTTAATTCTGTGCTGATTTTCTTCTTATCTCCCACAAAAGAATAGGTAAGCATTTGCTTCAGTGCTACTTGGTGATGGAAAGACATCACTTCATTAATATCATCAACGGGCGGAGGCAAGGGTTTGCGTTCACCGGTAATCACTCCCACAAACATTTGTTTAGTAGAAGTGGAAAGAAATTCTGCTTGCTCATTCGTATCTGCCGCAATTACATTTATGCCGGCCATCACGTACGGCTTTTTCAATTGCCTGGATGGCTCAAATCGAGTCCGATAAATGTTTATGGCTTCCATTAGCTGCTGAGGCGCAAAGTGGCTGGCAAAGGAGTAAGGAAGTCCCAATTTTGCCGCCAAATACGCACTGTCGGTGCTGGAGCCTAAAATCCAAATGGGAACTTCGGTTCCTTCTCCAGGAAACGCTCTTACTTTCTCGCTTGCATTCTCTTTAGAGAGATATTTCTGAAGTTGGGCTACATTTTCTGGAAAGTCATAAACTTCCTGCATCCGGTTTGGACGAATGGCATGAGCCGTTGTTTGGTCGGTTCCCGGTGCCCGTCCTAAACCCAAGTCAATTCGGCCGGGATACATCGTTGCCAATGTTCCAAAGTGTTCTGCAATAATATAGGGTGAATGATTGGGAAGCATGATTCCGCCCGAACCGATACGGATTTTTTGAGTCGCTTCGGCCATATGGCCAAGCAGTACAGAAGTAGCAGAGCTCGCAATATGTTCCATATTATGATGCTCAGCCATCCAAAAGCGGTTATACCTGAGGTCTTCTGCGTACACAGCAAGCTCGCGGCTACGCTCAATAGTCTCTTTCGGATTGCTTCCTTCAGTAACTACAGCTAAATCTAAAACGGAATAAGGGGTCATTTAAATGGGGTTTGAAATCATCTGTTGATTGAGTTTAAATTACCTACTCAACAAATTAAAGATATGTTTATTTCAGCCTTGGCTTCAATTCTACTTAGAAGCGTGCAAAATCCTGCTGGCCCAAATTCGGGTATCATCCAAAATCACATAAATAGATGGCAGAACAAGCAGCGTGACAATTGTGGAGAATGTTAGTCCGCCGACAATTGCGCGAGCCATGGGGAAATAGGGAGGGCCGTCTCCGCCAATTTGGGTGGTTCCGAAACAGAGTGGGATTAGGCCAAGAACGGTTGTTCCGGCTGTCATCAAGATAGGTCGAATTCGATCTCTTCCTCCCTGGATAACCGCTTCACGACGTGATAAACCTTCGCTTCTCAAGTTATTTATGTGATCGATTAACACAATGCCATTATTCACCACAATTCCCATAAGGATTAGAATTCCAATAAAAGCCATTAGATCGAAAGTGGTACCGGTGATGAAGAAGAACCAAAAGATGCCAATCACCCCAAAAAAGATACAGGTGATAACGCTGGTAGGGTAAAGCAGCGATTCGAAAAGAGAAGCCATAATCAGGTAAATCAGGAAGAAGGCGATCCCGATGTTGAATAACATGGTATTCATGGCGTCATCATCATTACCAAAACTGCGCCCGTAACTCCAGGCGTACCCGGTAGGGTAGGAAATTTGATTCATAACCTGCGAGATGACTTTGCGTGCATCATCCGAAGAGAGGTCATCCAGGTTAATCGCAATTCCCAAAGAGGTGCGGCGATTTTCCCGAAAAATTCTTCCAGATCCTTTTCGCTCTTCAAAAGTAGCGAGAGAAGCGAGTTTTACAGTTTTATTGTCTCCCACAGAAATGGGCATATTTTTGAGGTCATCAATAGACTGGCGGTCGGCGTTTTGGTAGGCGAGTACCACGTCAATTTCACCTTCTTCACCCCGAATTCTTTGGATATTCTGTCCACGCAAAGCTCCGGAAACAGTGCTGGCTATTCCGGTTGAAGTGAGGCCGAAGTTTCTTGCCCGATTATGATCAACCGTTAACCGAATTTCATCTTTGCCAATTTCGGCTTCCGATCTCACATCGGCGAAACCATCTACCTGGGCAAGCCGCCATTCTACTTGTTCCGCTAAATCCTCCAAAACATCCATGGATTCTCCTTGCACAAAAACACGCACCTGCTCCGCGCCATTTCGACTAATGTACTCGAAAGAGGGCATTCCTATTGTTAGCTGGGGAAGATCTTTCTGGATTTCTTCTTTTATGAGCGTAACGGATTTTTCCGCGTTTTCATCATTTATCAGGTTGATGGTTGATGAAGCATGTTCGGGCTCGTAATAGGTATAAACCGATTCAATCTCGAATTTCTCTTGATTATCGTACAGGTATTTTTCTACACGATCTACCGATTCTTTCACTCGGTCTAAGGTATAAGCTCCATTCAAATTGTATTGCAAGTTAAGCTGTCGCTCCTCTATCCGGGGAAACATATCTACATTCATAAATGAAGCGGGAATTATTCCACTCAAAAACAGCAGGACGACAAAAACAACAGAAATGGTTCTTCGGGCGAGTAACCAGCCAAGTAGTTTGGAGTATTTCACCGAAAGTTTATCGATTAAGGTTTCTTTGCGGACTTTTTCCGGAGGTTTTATTTTTGATGCAAGTAGGGGAATTACGGTGAGCGAAATCACCAGCGAAGCGATGAGTGAAATGATAATAGCCATGCCAATGTAGTACATGTGCCCAGAGATGAAACTCTCGTTCACCACGTTTGGCAGGAAAACTATAATGGAGGTAAGCGTGCCGGCAGTTACCGCAATCGAAACTTCTTTCGCACCTAAAATGGCGGCTTTCTTGGCATCGCTGCCTTTGCGCTGGTAGCGATGTATATTTTCGGTAACCACCACGGCATTATCCACCAACATACCGATGGCTAGCATCAGCCCCATCATCGATAAAATATTGAGCGAAATATCGAGGAAATAGAAAAAGCCGAGTGTTACAATCAGAGAAAAGGGAACGGCGGTAGCTACAATCAACGTGGTGTTCATCTGCCGCAGAAAAATGTAGAGAACAATGATGGAAAGAAATGCTCCAAGCATTCCGGATTTGAAGAGTTCCCGAAGCGAGCTTAAAATTCCATCAGCCTGATTAAACATTTCATAGATGATAATGCCTTCCATTTCCGGCAACTCATTGATTAATTCTATCTCGGCAAGAATGGCATCAACAACCTCAATTGTATTCGCGGTTGATTCTTTGGTGATGTCGAGCCCAACGGCATATTTCTGATCCAGGTGCCGTGCGTAATTTCGGATTGGAGTAGTATAATTGACAGCGGCAATATCTTTAACCCGAATGTTATTCTCGGCGATAATGAGGTTTTCAATTTCTTCAACGCCGCTTAAATCTCCCAATGGACGTACCATATAGCGCAGGCCGGCATCAGTAATTTTACCTGCAGAAACCGAGAAATTTGCCTGCCGAAGTGTACTGCTTAATTCATTGAGGTCAATATTATAAGCGGCAATTCTGTTAGCATCCAGTTCAATCCGTATCTGCTTTTTTTCAACCCCATATAAAACTACCTGCCCCACTCCGTCGATTCGCTCAATGCGTTGCTTCAGGTTTCGGTTTAGTAATTCGTAGGCATCGGAAAGATCACGGTTGCTGGAGATCCTGAGCAACAGAGTAGGAGCATCTCCATCGGCAAATTTATGTATCTGATAATATTCGAAATCATCGGGTAACTGATTCCGAATACTCTCAATTTTTTCTTTGATTTCGATGGCTTTTAAATCAATGTCATTTCCCTGCTTGAAAATGGCCACCACACCGGCATTGTCTTCCCCAGAATTTGAGTTGATTCGGTCAAGTCCGCTTATCGTTGCCAAAACTTCCTCAATAGGGCGGGTGATGCTTTCTTCAACTTCAGCGGGCGTAGAGTTAGGGTATGGAATCTGAATAAAAGCTCCCGGAAAGGTGATATTTGGCATAAACTCCAGCGGAACCAAACGCGTGGCAATAAGCCCAACCACAAGCAGACTTGTGAAAACCATCAGAGTGGTTACGGGCCTGCGAATAGAAAAATCGGTTAAATGCATGACTGTTAATTATGATTTTTCTGTGGATGGAGAATACTGTTTGCGATCCATGATGTCGTACATCACGGGAATTACCACCAGTGTAAGCAGGGTAGATACGAGCAATCCGCCGATTACGGTGATTCCCATCGGAGCGCGTAATTCGGCACCATCACCAAAACCAATGGCAAGCGGAAGTAAGCCAAGAGTGGTTGTAAGGGTGGTCATCACAATTGGCCGGAACCGGGATTTCCCGCCTTCCATAATGGCTTCAAGTTTATCGGTTCCTTTTTGTCTCAGTTGATTTACGAGATCAATCAAAACGATGGCGTTGTTTACCACAATTCCGGCAAGCAGAATCAATCCAATAAACACCACAATGCTGATTGTTGTGCCGGTGAGATATAGCGCTAAAATTGCACCAACCAAAGCCAAAGGAATGGTGAAAAGTATGATAAAAGGATGGAGGAGCGACTCGAATTGTGAGGCCATCACCAAATAAACAAGAAAAACCGCGAGTAAAAGTGCGAAGATCAAGGATTCGAAGGAATCGGACATTTCTTCGTTTTGGCCGGCAATTCGGGCAAGCGTACCAATGGGAAGAGTGATTTCACGTAAAGCCTGCTGAACTTCTTCGGCAGCTTCACCTAAATCTCCATAGCTAAGATTGGCGGATACCACAGCCACTCGTTGCTGAGAAACCCGTCGGATTTCCCCCGGGCCATTCGCCACACGAACCTGCGCGATGGCACTTAGTGGAATTGGACGATCGCTTCCGGGGTTTACCACAAGCCGCTTAATTTCTTCGATAGATGAACGGTCGGATTCACGCGCCCGAACCAAGACATCTATTTTGCGGTCTTTCCAGGAGTAGCGGGTGGCTACATCACCACGAACATTGCTCACAATTCGGTCGGCTACTTCATGAACCTGAAGGCCAAAACCTGCGGCACGATCGCGGTCAAATATAATCTGGATTTCGGGGCTGCCGATTTCCATAGTGCTTTTAATATCCGCAAACCTACTATTCTCGGATAATTTTCGGGAAACAGCATCACCGGCTTCTTTTAGCCTATCGAGATCGAAACCACTAATCTCAATTTCTACAGGTGTTTTGAATGAGAAAAGGGAAGGGCGGGCAAATTTATACTGAAGTCCCGGAACTTGCTGTAAGGAAGTCCGCATATTGTCCATAGCGATTTCTTCCTGGGATGATGAAGAACCCGAGGCAAGCATCACGTTTAATTCTCCCCAGTTCTCTCCGCCTTCGTCAGGATTGGCATCCATTCGGTTTCCGGTTCCGGCAACGGCAAAAGTTGTTTTTACATCGCCCACACTTTTGGCTGAATTTTGAACGGAACGTAAAGCTTGGTCGGTTTGCTCAATTGGTGTGCCGGGTGGAAGTTTAAATTCGATGGAAAATTCACCCTGTGAAAGTTGCGGGATTAGTTCTACCCCGATTTTAGGAACCAGGGCAATAGAGCCGGCAAAAATCAGCAGTGCAGAAGAAAGAACGATGAATTTGTGATTCAGGGACCATCTCAATAGCGAAACATAGGTTTTTTCTGTTGCGCGGTAACCTGCATCAAAAACAAAAACCAGTGGTGAAAATAAGAATTTGGTGATTTTTGCGATCCAGGTAAAAATGAGTCGAAATCCACGGGTAATGAAAGTGGGTATAGTATAAAACAAGAACAGACGAATACTTCGTAAGATTCTCCCAAATTTAGTTTTTGGTTCCTTCAACTGTAAGCGAGGCACTTCTTTTTTTGAACCGCCAATGGATGACATCATTGGAATTAATGTGAGCGCAACTATCAGTGAGGCGAGTAAAGAAAAAGTTACCGTAAGAGCCTGATCCCGAAAAAGCTGTCCGGCAATTCCCTGCACAAAAACGAGCGGAAAAAATACGGCTATGGTTGTTAGAGTGGAAGCAATAACCGCCATTCCCACTTCACCGGCTCCCTCGCGAGCTGCTTCCAGTAAATTTTTGCCCATATCTCTATGGCGGGCAATATTCTCGAGCACTACAATGGAGTTATCCACAAGCATACCAATTCCCAGTGCAATTCCTCCTAAAGACATGATGTTCAGGGAAATGTCATTGCCGTACATCAGGTTGAAAGTAGCAATAATGGAAACAGGGATGGATATCGAAATAATAACCGTAGCCCAGAAATTTCTGAGGAATAAATAAAGTACCAGCACGGCCAGAATTCCACCGATGATTCCAGCGTTTTTCACCTCATTTACTGCTGAGGAAATAAATACAGACTGATCGTAAACTTTCTCAAGTTTCATTTCTTCTGGAAGAACTTTTTTAATCTCCTGAACCCGGCTTTCGATGGTTTCAGCAACGGCCACAGTGTTGGCATCGCCTTCTTTGTAAATAGCCACTTCCACCGCTTCAGATCCGTTTAACCGGGTGATTGCCTCCCGCTCTTTATACGCTTGTGTTACTTCCGCAACATCTTTGAGGTAGATTGTATTACTATTTTGGCGGGCAACAACCACATCCTGTATCTGGGCTATAGATTTGAACTCATTAAGGGTGCGGACCAAGTATTGCTGAGAACCTTCTTCGAGTCGCCCACCGGAAAGATTAACGTTTTCCGCATCCAAAATGCCAGTAATGGTTTCGATAGGAATATTGAGGTAAGCCAGGCGCTGCTGATCGATATTTACCTGTATTTCTTCTTCCAGTCCACCACTGATTTTTACCGCAGCAACTCCAAAGGAAGATTCAAGCTTCTTTTTCAGTTGCTCATCGGCCAATATTCGTAATCCCTTTAAGCGGGAAATTGCCTCCGGACTGGAAAGGTTTTCATAAGCGGCGTACTGAACTTCGGAGTCTTTCTCCTGTTCAGGCTGCTCCTCGTTATAATAAAGTGCATAGCGAATGATGGGATCGAGAGTGGGATCAAACCGTAGAGTGACTGGCTTTTTTGCCTCAAGTGGAAGCTGAACAGCATCAAGTTTACTCATTACATCCAGGTTTGCGATGTTCATATCTGAGCCCCAGGCAAATTCAAGAACCACATCCGATTGGCCCGCCCGGGAGATTGATCGAACCTGCCGAACTCCTTTCACCACACCAACGGCTTCTTCCACAGGTTTGGTGATCAGGTTTTCAACTTCAATGGGGGCGGCGCCTTCAAAGGCGGTTCGAACGGTAAGAGTTGGATAACTAAGTTCAGGCAGTAAATTCACATTAAGGCGGGAGAGTGAAACCACCCCAAAAAGAAGGATACCCACTGTGAACATTGCAATGGTAACTTTCCGGCGGATTGAAAGATCTATGATTTTCATTTATTCGGTCCGCTTAAAGTATAGTGATTATGTTCACTTTTGAACTGTCCTGTAGGCTGCCTTGTCCCACGGTAACTACCGTTTCACCTTCCTCTAATCCATCAATAACTTCAATGCTCAAGCCATTTACGTATCCGGTTCTTATTGTTTTTTTGAAGGCGAGAGAATCAACAATTACATATACGCTTTGGTTAAGGTCTTCCGAGAGAACAGCGGATTTGGGAATCATTCGGGTGTTTTCGCGGGTGTCGTATACAATTTTTACCCGGCCAAACATTCCAGGACGCAGCATATCTTTGGTTTCATTTACAAAAATAGTGGCTTTAAATGTTCCAGTAAGTGGATCAACCACTGGACTTATACGTTCCACATGGCCTTCAAAAAGCTGACCGGGGAGAGCGTCTACTTGTAAATGTGCTTTCTGCCCTTTTTTGATTTTTGGCATTTCATGTTCCGGTACATGCAAAATTGCCTGAAGTGGTTCAAAATCCGTGACTCTGTAAATCTGCTGATCTGTGGTAATCATGTTTCCAGCTTTCACAAACCGTTGAGAAATTATTCCATTGATAGGCGATTTAATAGAAGTGTATTTCACGTTCAAACCGGCTAAATCATAAGCTGCTTTTTGAGACTCATACTCGAACTGTGAGTTTTGAAAAGTTTCTGCCGCAATCAGGTTTTTTTCGTAAAGCTCTTTATTGCGTTGAAAATCATTATACAGGCGATCCATGGTTGCTTTTGCGCGGTCAGCTTCCATGCGATATTGCGCATCTTCTAATTTAGCAATTACTTGTCCGGCTTTTACAAAATCCCCTTCTTCCACATAAATTTCTTCTAAGATTCCACGCACTTTCGATACAACGGTGGCTTCGCGTTCAGCCTCAAGAGTAGCGGTATTTGCATAATAGGCCGATATATCTCCCCGGTTTACCAGGCTAACCTCAACCGGGATTACAAGTTTTTCCTCTTCATTTTCTGGGTTTTCATCATTATTACAAGCTGAAAAAGTTAGCATGGAAGCAGCAAATAAAAAGGGGAGCAGGTACCGGTTTTGATTTTTCATTAGAGCAATAAATTGAGATTATTTTCAATTTTCGCATTTACGCACGCTCATTTTCTTTGTTTCGGAAGGGGGATGCTTTCGTTAAAATAGGTCACGACTTTCGCACTTCTTTTTGGTGGATGTGAAAAACCCAAAGCTCGTTTAGCTAAATACTTAAGGCTTTTCGAAAGAGTCCGTTCTTTGCTGTTGAAATTTCTACCAGTTTCTTTTTGGGGTTTTCCCGAAAAACTTTCACCCGATTTTTCAACCGCTTGAAGAAACCTCAAAACAGCTTGGGCAAGTAAATGTGTGGTTTTACAGTCAACGGAGATTTCTCCGTCACGGAAATGGAGCTCAGGATAAACTTCTGCGATTATATTTCCTGTATCAATGCCTTTCGTTAAGTGATGAATACATCCCCCGAGATGATCGAAATCATTATAAAAAAGAGGCCAAAACAGAGTATCATTTCCCCGATAAAACGGAGCAATCCCATAATGGATATTAATTGCGGCCAAACTTGGAATTTCAATCAAACCCGGTTTTAGCAGCGGAGAACGGCAAGTTATGAGTACATCCGGGGAGAGCTTTTTGACAGTTTCAATTCCCTTTTCTCCATTTAAGTCATCCGAAGGAATGAGAACTTTATTCGAAATTTCAGGAAAGTTTTTTCCGGGATAGATTTTTCGGTTCCACAGCTCTCGGTGCAATTTCCAGCTAACACGATTTGCAAGATCCTTGAAAAATGTTTTTTTTTGTAATGTCTGATTCGAAGCCTTTTCAGAGTAGGTAGGCTGCACCACAACAGCGGATGGATATTGTTTTATGATCTGCTCTATCACATATAATTCTCTCGTAGCATATTCGCTGATGATGACAATATTCATCTTGGTTATCCGCTAATATTCCAGATAAGGAATCAGCGAGTTTTCAATGAAAGCGAACATCTCTTTTTCATAATGGCGCGAGCCTTTATTCCTGCTGATGTCGGATGTGATTGCCACAACGGCGTCAAGTTCGGGAAACATCAGGATGTATTGCCCCGCATATCCCCAGGCAAATTCCAGATTATAATCAGCCACTTTTTCACGCCACCACATATAGCCGTAGTCATGATGGCTTGCAGGACTCCTGGTGTAGGATTTCAATGACTCTTCAACCCATTCTTTCGAAATTAATCTGTGGCCTTCAAAAACTCCTCTGTCCATAACCATTCTGCCAATTTTTATCATGTCTTCCGGTTTCAGGACCATATCATTTCCTCCGAGATAATAACCCTGCGGATCTTTAATCCAGCCTTGCAAGGTGATATCCATAGGGCCAAAAAGATATTTCTCGGCAAAATCTTTGGTATTCATTCCGGTGGCTTTGGTAAGTATCACGGAAAGCAAGTGTGAGGTTCCGGTACTATAAACCATTTTTTCTCCACTTTTAGCAACAAGTGGCAGGTCGAGCGCATAGGTAACCCAGTCTCGGCTTGAGACCCAATTTCCATAGTGATCAAAACTGGTAGTTCTAAGTCCCGCGCGCATCGTTAATAAATCTTTGATGGTGATTGAAGATTTCTTCGCATCAGGATTCACACTAAAATACTCTGGAAAAAAGCTTTCAATTTGCTGATCAACACCAGTGAGATAGTTTTTATCAATCGCTATCCCGATCAGGAGAGAGAGAATACTTTTTGAAGCTGATTTAATATTGGTGGCTTTATCAGGATTCATCCAGTCGAAATATTTTTCGGCGATAATGTGATTGTTTTTCCCCACAATAATGCTGTTAACGGTTCCAACTTTTCTAAACTGTTCAACCATACGTTCAAATCTTAGCTGATTTTCTTTTTCAAAGGAGGGAACAGAGGCGGGGTCAAAATCGGGGTAGTTGAAATCAGCACTTCCAGACTTGCTTGAGCTGAAAATACTAAGGCAAAAAGTAAGGATTAACAACACAGTGTAATATCTGATTCCGGCCAAATGATACATGGAATTTTAGTTGATTTATCAGTGAATACATCGGAAAGCACGCGGGCTTTCACAATTCAGTACAAACATATTGCACTGTCAGGAAAATCAATGTCATAGCGGAACCCATTTTTTCGTAGTAAAAAATTTGAAATTCAGGAAGAAGAGACTGTTATTTGAATGTAGATTATAAGTGTGATCAGTTGGAGGAAAAGCTGCAGAATTTGACCGATTTGTAAAACAGAAATTGACGCGTTTTACACTTCTCTGCAGGAAAAAGAAAAATTTGAGATGGGGAGTGAATTAATCTTTGGGGAAAGAGACATTCGTTCGTGTGTTCTGTTGTTCTGAACTGCCTTTTTTATTTCTGTTATTCTTTTGGAAAAATGAAGAACACCGGGCAACTCTTAAAAATCATTTTTTCTTAAGGTGAAAAGAATAATTCAGTAGCTGTAAAAAATTAGCAATCCAACTGTAATAGCAATGAGAAATTGAAGGAAGCTATTTTTTGAAAATTGTTGTAATAAATAAATGCAAAAGTATTAGATATACTTTGCTGTTCCGAGATTTTGGAGCGTTTCAATTTTTTATTGAAAGCATTTGTGATTCCGTAAGATTGAGGTGAAGCTAAAGAGAGAACCCTTTTAAATGAGAAATGTTTATCGGTCTACAGCTGTTGTAACAACAAATGAAATGCAAGAGAGGAACTGGCAGAATGAAATTAATGTCGGAAGAAAATCAGCAATGGTATATACAGTACACGGTCATTCTCACAGCTATCATTTTAACTGTTTTTGCAATGATTCAAGCGGCATCTCTTTTGAAAATCCTCTTGTTTTCTCTCTTTTTATCTATTCTGATACTGCCATTTTGTAACTGGATGGAAAAGCACGGAGTTCCGAGAATACTTGCGGCTTTTATAGCCATTTTTTGCAGCATTCTGTTGTTTGGTGGAATTGGCACTTTTTTCTATATACAACTTTCAGATTTGGCCGTAGATGTTGGCTCTTTAAAAGAGCCGTTTGAGGAGCTAATTTCTGGTGTCCAACAATTTTTGTCTACCAGATTCGGCTTTGAAGGATATATCGATTTCGAAACTTTACAAGAGTCGGTTTATAGATATTTGGGAAATAACACCGAAGCGGTAAGCCAATGGTTTGCAAGTGCAGTTTCCATTTTTACTTCCTTTGTACTTGTTCCCGTTTGCATGTTTTTAATCCTGATATTTCGACAATTTTTATATGAATCAACCGTCAGCTTATTTGATAAAAAAGGGAAAGAACAGCAGGATACTTTGATTACCGTTATCAAAAAAGTGAAACAGGTTGTACAGAATTATATCGCGGGCTTATCCATTGTTTGCATGATATTAGCCACTGTTTACTCGATCATGCTCTATATTATAGGAATTGACTACCCAGTTTTATTTGGATTATTTGCAGGATTTTTAGCCATTGTTCCAATAATAGGGCCCATTATTGGATCTATTGTTCCTATTTTTTATGCGCTTTTAACTATGGATTCATTGATTTATCCCTTTATAATTTTAGCCGGATTTATAATTGTTCAAGCTTTAGAAGGTAATTTCCTTGAGCCGGTAGTTTTGGGCCGTCAGGTAAGTTTGAACGCTTTAGCGGCTTTACTTTTTCTATATGTTGGCGCTGAAATTTGGGGACTTGCAGGAATGATTCTTTTTATTCCCATTGGCGCAATAATGAAAGCGACATTTGATGAAGTGGAATCTTTAAGCCAACTTGGATATATGATGGGGAGAGTTCCCCGCGAAAAATTTTCCTCGGGAAATTCATTTGAACGAATAGCTCAATTTTTCAAAAGGGAGGGATGAATAGAAAACACTTCAATGCACTTTCTCTTTTAATGCGGCCTTCAGCCGGGCAATTGAGACAGGAATTCCAGCTTCCTGACTCTTCTCAAGTTCTTTGTAGATACGAGTATCATTTTCTTCGAAAGGCTTCAGGCTTGGCGGCGTCATATTTTTCTTTGGCTCCAATACTGTAGCGGGTATAAGGGATGGTTTCTAATCTCTCTTTTTGAATCACTTTTCCCGTTTCTATACAAACACCATAGGTTCTATCTCCAATGCGATCTAAGGCTGCGGTAATTTCTTTGAGCTTATCAAGGTTTCGATCAATCAAGGTGTAATTGGTTTCCTTTCTCTCTTCCTCGGTACCAAGATCTCCGGGGTGATGATCTTGCGACGATGATGTGTCATCTCGGTTGTCGTTTACGCCTTCTATCGATTCTCTAAGCTCATTAATTTCTTCCTTGGTTTCTTCTCGTTCTTTAATTAAAAGCTCTTTGAAATGATCAAGTTCTTCTTCGCTATAGGGGGTGCTGTTGATAACTGTATTACGATCGGGCATGATATTTAACCATTTGTTCTGATTAACTATTTCACCAATTTTAAACAGGCAACATACTTTTTTTGTTCCTTTTTATGTGAATTTGAAAAGTGGTTTAAAAGCTGTTGAGAAAACTTCGGGCGATATTTTTTTTTAGCGCTGTTCCTTGTTACTATTGGTTTTTAGGTTTAAAAATGGAAGAGGTATGAAAAAACGGACTGGATTAACAAATGCCGATGCTAAAGAGCTGTTTGAAGGCGGTTCTGTGGTTGTTTTCAAATGCGAAGCAACCAAAGAGTTTCCAATTACTTTTGTGAGCAAAAACGTAAAGGATATTTTAGGTTTCGAACCCAATTTTTTTCATTCAAAGTCAAATGCCTGGTCTGAGCGAATTCATCCCGAAGACAAAGATGAAGTTGGGAAGCAGTTTACAAAAATATTAGCGGATGGCGGGAGTACGATCAACGAGTACCGTTTCAAAAAGAAAGACGGGGATTACATTTGGCTGCGCGATGAAATAAAACTTCAGTATGATCTGGAAGGGAACCCCAAAGCAATTTTGGGAGCTTGTTTTGAAATTACTGATCGAAAAAAATCAGAACTTGAAGCACAAAAAGTAATTGAGAAGGAACTAAGAAAAAGGTTGAGCTATCAGCACGCATTATCGCGATGTTCTAATTTGTTAATAGACGGTTCCTACTTTGATACCGTTGAAAAAGCTTTAAAAATTCTTCTAACCACGACCGACACCGACCGGGTCTATATATTTACAAGAGAAGCAGATGAGCAGCATGAATCTCTTTTAAGTCAAATTCATGAAGTTTGTGGGGAAGGAATAACACCCGAAATCGATAACTCGGAGCTGCAGAAGATGCCACTGAATAGCCTGCCATGGGTGTTTCGCCAAATTTCAGAAAACAAGATCATAAATCTTCCGATAAAAGAGCTCCCATCGCCGGAACGGGAGTTTATGATGGATCAGGAAATAAAATCTTTTCTTCTAATTCCCATTTTCATAGAGGATGACTGGTTTGGTTTTTTGGGATTCGACTCAACCCGTTATGAGAAAATCTGGGATGAGCATGAAATTACACTATTGAAAACAGCTTCAGACATTATAGGCACTTATTTTAAACGGAAATCTGTGGAAGAATCACTACTGCAGCAAAAGAATTTCACACAGGAAATTCTGAACAGCCTACCCGGTATTGTAGTGCTTGTGAACAAAAAATTGGAATTCCTGCAATGGAATAAAACAGCTGAGCGTTTAATAGGATATACCAAAGAAGAACTCTCCAAAATGAATGCTTATGATATTATTGCCCCAGAAGATCATAAGAATTTGGAATCGACACTTCTTCGCGTCCTACAACGAGATAATGAAGGACAGGAACTTACGCTGCTACATAAGAACGGAAAGAGAAATCCATATTTTTGGCGGAGAAATTTCCTCGAACTTGACGGGGAAACAGTTTTTATAAATGTTGGTTTGAACATTTCTAAACAGAAAGAAATGGAACATGCGCTTCTTGAAGAAAAGCGGCTTGCGGATGCTATCATCAATAGCTTGCCCGGTATTTTTTATATCATAAACCGAAAGGGAAATTATGTACGGGTTAATAACAACTTCCTCAAAGAATTTGACTACACGGAAAGTGAAGTACTTAACATGACTCCCCTTGATTTTTACAGCCCTAAAGAGCATAAAGAAGTAACCGAGCGTTTAGAGAAATTATTCGCGGGAGGAAGTGCAAGTTTTGAGTTGAACCCCATGGCAAAATCGGGTAAAAAAATTCCTTATTACCTTAAAACGGTACGTTTTGATCGGAAGAATGAAAGTTATGTAATAGGAACGGGGCATAATATTAGCGAACAAAAAGTGAAGGAAGCTGAGTTACTGGCATCCGTGAAGGAAAAGGATGTATTATTGCAGGAAATTCACCATCGTGTGAAGAACAATCTTGCGGTTATTTCGGGGCTTTTGCAGCTGCAATCCTATGAATTTGAAGACCCTGAATTTCAAAGAATGGTTATTGACAGCCAAAGAAGAATTCAGACCATGGCAATGATTCATGAGAAGCTGTATCAGTCTGAGAGTTTGAGCAGAATTTCGGTGCTAAGTTATATTGATGAGCTTATCAGCCAAATCGAAAACAGTGTTCAAAGCAAGCATAAGAAGATTGAAATTGAAACCAAAATTGAAGATACCGATCTCAATATTAATCAGGCTATTCCTTTTGCTCTGGCAATGAATGAGATCATCTCAAATTCATTTGAACATGCCTTCAAAGGGCAAGATAAAGGACATTTGTTTGTTGAAGTTCGAGAATCGAAGGGAATACTCCATGCTTTAATTAAAGACGATGGAGTTGGTTTTCCTGAAGGAAGTGAAAATCAGTCCACCTCGCTTGGTATGACATTGATAAAAGCGCTGCTTACACAAATTGGTGCGGAATGGACGATCAATAGTGAAAAGGGTGTTTGCTATAACATTTCTTTTTTGAAGGATAAAGAGAAAGGTTCAAGCAGCGCGCTTTAACTCTAACTCTTTTTGATCTGTTAGTCTTCGAGTATTGATTTTATGGCTTCGTAATACATGGTTCCCATCACAGAATATCCTTCCGCATTTAAATGCACACCATCACCCGAAACATGATCTTTTAAACTTAAAGCCGCTTCAACATCTGCTAAAATGATATTATCCCCGGCTGCTTTTCTATCTTCGATTCGCTCCCTTAACGCCTCGTTATAATCTTTCACGATTACCGCGCGATCTTTTTCAGGCATACCATCTTTACCATTATCTTTTGAAGTAACCGGCGGTATGGTTGCCGCAATTATAAAAGAATCAGGATCAAGGTTGTCAAAAATTAGCTGCACAAGATCATCCCAGCGTTCTGCAATCTCTTCTCCGGTTTCATCAAAATACCAGGCAATGTCGTTGGTACCGATCATAAGATATACAAACTCAGGCTTGTGCCTTTGCATAAGCGAAGCAGCTTTATCAGTCACCCCCTGAATAGTGATTCCGCCAACACCTTCATGGTCATGATCAGGAAGGCTATTTCTTTGAACCTGATCGCCCACATAATCAAGGCTGTATCCGTCATCAACTAACAGATGCCATAATTTGATTCTGGAACGGCCATCGTTGGTGATGCTGTCGCCCAAAGGCATAATTACAAGTTCTGATCGGTTTGCTGTGGAATCGGAGGGATCTCCTGAATCATCTTCATCATCACCAGATCCTTCATCCCCGCCGCCGTCGTCGTCTCCTGATCCTTCATCATCGCCGCCGGTTTCTTCATCGTCTCCGTCACCACTGTCTCCTGAACCACCATCAGATGTCGAATCTTCTTTCGCTATAATATTATAAACCAACTCGGTTTCCAGTGTATCAGAATCTTCATTTACTAACATTCCGGAAATAATAAACTCGCCCGAAAGAGTATCTGATTGAGTAAGTAAATACGTCTCATTTTCTTTCTCTTGGATTGTTATAACGGGAGATTCAAACTGAGTAAAATTGATGGGTGCTTCGCTTTCAAAGTAATCGGAAAGCAGAAACTCGGTGCTGTCTCCCTGATTTCCATTTACCGTATCTGCTATTTGTGTGATTTGACTAAGATCGGAAGTTGGTGGAGGGATCAATTGTTCGCCATAATCATTGACGGGTAGAGGTTCATCGCATTGCACACACAGAAAAAATACGGACACTAAAATAGATAGATTGATAATTTTCACGTATTGAATGTTTAGGAATTTATAAGTGATTTTAGCTATTCTTTGTAATTAGAATAAACTCTCTTGTTTGTTGTATATGATGTAATTTTTTTTATTACAAATACGTAACAATTACATCTATAACTCTTGGTAAGAAATTTTGTTTCTACTATTAAAAATAAAGAAGAAAAAAGCACTCGTGTTCGAGACTAAAAGGACTATTGAAAATGAAAAAACCATAGATAAAAGAGGTAATTAATCTAACGTGGAAATGATTGCATCGTAATACACTGTTCCCATTACCTCGTAACCGGGAGTTGTTAAATGAATACCATCATCCCAAACGTGGTCATCGAGATTCATTTCTGCTTCCATGTCGGCTAAAACAATTCGGTAGCCGGCATCCTGATGCATTTCAACGTATTCCCTGATAGCAGCATTATATTGTTGAACAACTACCGCCCGATCTCTTTCCTCCATCTCTTGTGAGCCAACTTCTTCTGAAGATTCCGGAGGAATTGTAGCAGCAATTAAATAGGCATTATCATCCATATTGTCTAAAATAAGTTGCACTAATTCATTCCAGTGCTCCGCTATTTGTACTCCCGTTTCACTAAATCCCCCGCCAATATCATTAGTTCCTACCATTAGGTTAATATACGCTGGGTTATGTTCTTCCATCAGTGAAACAATCTTGTCGGCAATGCCCTGTATTTTTATTCCGCCTACTCCCTCATGATCCGGGTCAGGAATAGAGCTTTCCTGATGTTGATTTCCTACATAATCGACTTCAAACCCATCATCCACTAATAAATTCCAGAGTGTTTCTCGGGATCGAACATCATTAGTTAAACTATCTCCCAAAGGCATTATCACCAACTCTGCGGGAGGATCTGAATCCTTCTCTCCACTTTTATTATTAAGAATATTGCATTGAGTAAAAATAAGCGGTATTGCTGCGAAAATAAGAATGAATTTAGTGTTCATAAATTTTGTGGTGTAAATTTCTCTCTCTCATTTAATATTATTTAAACCAGTTAGACCCGCATAAGTTTCCATACTTCGTTTTTAACCAAGCGGATTGAGATGATAGGAGTAATATTTTGCTATACAGTCATTTTTGGCGAAGCGAAACCACATTTCGATAACCATTCCTTTGAAGGAGTAGCGAGATATTTACGTTACCTGGAAATTTGAATTTCTCGGTTCCTATAGATTTTTCATTCTATAAATAAAGGGGGATGCATTTTATGATGATCTGTGGCTTTCTGATAAGCTTTTGCGACGGAAAGAACGGTAGCTTCATCAAACAAATCTCCGATAAAAGTTATGCTGGTGGGCTGCATGTTTTCTGTAAAACCATTTGGCAAAACTACAGCAGGATGACTTGTCAGGTTCGTAATTAGCAAGTTCCCACTCGCAAAAGGCGGCGATACATATACATCAACTTTCTGCATCAGGCTATCCATTTTTTGGATAAGCTCGAAGCGGGCGCGATTTGCATTTATATATTCTATTGCTGGAATAAAACGCGCGGCACGGAAAGTATTTGGCCATGCGTTCGGGCTTTGCCAAATCATTAAATCATCCTGGTTGCTTAGTGTAAGCTGATCAAAAGCGGCAGCGCCTTCAGCGGTTAAAATAAGTCTCATTGGCCCAACCGGATAGTCTGGTAATTCAATCGGAATGAGTTCCACCCCCAGTTCCCGAAGAACATCCAGCACGGCATTATCTCGTTCTTTGCCGGAATAATCACGTTCAAAAGCGGATTTAAGATATCCAATTTTTAGTGAGGTGATATCCAGATTGGTATCATAATTGAACGGAAGATCCAATAATGTTTGATCAATATTATCCTGTCCGTGAATGGCATCAAAAACCAAAGCGGCATCTTCAACGGTTCGCGTAATTGGGCCAATTTTATCCATCGTCCAGCTTAAAGCCATCGCTCCAGTCCGGCTAACTCGCCCATAAGTTGGCCGCAGGGCTGTAGTTCCATTTCGGGTTGATGGAGACACCAAAGATCCCAAAGTTTCGGTTCCTATCGCAAAAGGGAAAATACCGGCTGCTGTCCCTGAAGCCGAGCCAGCTGAAGAACCGCTTGATCCTTGTTCAAGATTCCAGGGATTGTTTGTTCTCCCGCCAAACCAAATATCACCATAAGCCAAGGCACCAAGAGTAGTTTTAGCAATTAAAACAGCTCCGGCTTCATCCAGTTTTTGCACAACCGTGGCAGTCTCATTTATAGTTTGATCTTTGTAAGGCATAGCTCCCCAGGTTGTTTTGTAACCCTCTACCGCCAATAAATCTTTTGCGCCGTAGGGGATTCCGTGCAGAGGCCCGCGGTAATTTCCGGCAGCTAACTCGGTATCTAATTTTCGAGCTTGTTCCAGTGCCCGTTCTTTAGTTACAGATACAATCGCCTCAAGTGTATCACCAAATTGCTCAACCCGAGCCAAAAAGAATTCGGTAAGTTCAACCGAGCTAATTTTTTTATTTTTTATAAGTGATGAGAGCTGCGCAACCGAATAAAAAGCAAGTTCATTTCTGTTTTCGGGCAATTCAACATTTTCTGGTATATCCCAGACTGGATCTTTTTTCTCTGTATTGAATTTTTTACCTACCGGAACAGGATTGAAAACGAGAGCGGGAGGGATCGAATTATTTAGGTTAAGATCACGAATTGCGTGCAGGTCCTCGCGGGTGCTTTGGAGAGCGTTAATCATAGTGTCTCGCTCAGCCTGTGTAAATTCGATACCAATCACAGTAGCGGCGTGTTGTATCATTTGGCTGGTAATGGCTGCGTTTTTATCCTGGAAAAGGGTAAAAGCCATAACAAAGCCGAGAAAAATTCCCCCGAAAAAAAGAAAATACTTGTTGTGTTTATTCATGATCAAATAGGATTAAATGAAAGGTAGTTGCCTTATTTCAGCCTAATATAATCTTTGAAAGGATAATGAGAAAAAGAAGCTTGTTAAAGATGTTTACTTAATAACTTGGATTTGTTTTAAAAAAATATGTGTTTACTTTAGCAACGAATTAATGATGGTCTCAAGCAAATTTTGCTGAGTTAAAAGGGAATCCCGTGAAAAACGGGAGCTGTTCCCGCAACTGTAATCCAATCCGCCACGGCGGATATTGCAACCTCACCTTTGCCACTGTCTCGATTTTTATCGCGGCGGGAAGGCGTTGCAACGGAGAAGCCAGGAGACCTGCCGTCATTTAACCATCGCATATCTTTCGGGTAAAAGGATGTGTTGATCAAAATGCCATGCGTTTCCATCTGTCAATACTATTTTTATTAAGTACACTTTGTGTTCATGCCCAAAGTAAAGTGGATACCGTTGCAACCGGGGAATTCACCATTGAAGCAACTCGTATTCAAATGCCTCTGTTTGACCAGCCGGTTTATATTTCCAGAATTGATTCGGCACAAATCGCTCTTCAAAAAGGCTTAGACATTGGAGACTTGATCAGCCAGCAGTCGTTTATTTACATAAGGAATAACGGCCCGGGTGCAGCATCGGTAATATCGCAGCGTGGTTTAGGCGGCGAGCAGACCCGGGTTTTGTGGGAGGGAATGCCAATAAATCATCAAATGCTTGGAGTAACAGATTTATCACTGCTTCCGGCAGCCACTTTTTCTGATGTTGAAATTTCTTCAGGTTCAGGAAGTTCCTTCTATGGAAGTGGCATCAGCGGCACGGTTTATCTGAAAAATAAAGCCCCCGTGGATCATCTTTCCCTGGGACAATCGGTTGGTTCTTTTGGGAATTTTATTACTAACGCATCAGCGGGTATAAATTCGGGAGATTTCAGTTTTAGCCTGAAAGGATCATCTCAACAAAATGAGAATAATTTCAGGTATCGACATCCGATATCAGAGTTGGTTCAAAATCGAAATCGAGGAACTTTTCAAAACGATCAGTTAATTGGCGGGTTACACTGGAATAAGAAAAACATGTCAGCAAAAAGTTCAATTTGGTGGAACCGGGCAGATCACGAAATCACCGAAAACATATTTTCCGGCCCGGGTTCTGCCACTCAATATGATGAATCTCTCCGGTGGCTGAATGCACTAAAAATCCTTACAGAAGATTTTATTTGGGAAGGAAAAGTATATCTCGCCAAAACCGATCTTGATTATTTCAATCCAAACACGGATATCGAAAGCCTTAGCGAAAGCAGAGAGGTGAATACAGAAATTTCAGCAAACTATTTCCCGTCAGAGAATTTTAAGGTGACTGGAATTTTTTCTGGAGTTCATACCGAAGTAGAAACCAACAACTATTCCAATATTAAAGACCGGCAACAATTTAGTTTTGGATTGAATGCGGCTGTAATTCCAATTCAAAAACTGAAGCTTTATCCGGCTATTCGTTTTGATCAGTATTCAGATTTTGGAACGGCGGTAAGTCCATCCCTTGGAGCAAATTTTCAGATAATAAAAGATAACCTGGCATTAAGAGCATCAGTTTCACAAAATTTTCGGGCACCCACCTTCAATGATTTATACTGGCCAGAAGGAGGAAATGAGGACTTAAATCCCGAAAAAGGATTTAAATCTGAAGCAGGTTTAATGCACGAGAAAAAAGGCGCGGTTTCATTTAGCCAACAACTGAGTGTGTTCTATATCTACCTTGATGAAGGAATTAAATGGCTTCCGAATAGCAGTGGGCGTTTTCAGGCGCAAAATATTCAGGAGATAACTTCGCGCGGATTGGAGTGGTCGGGAGAAATTTCAACCCGAATAAATGAATGGAAGCTCGCTGCCAAACAATCAATAGCTTACACGCGGGCGTTCATTTCTGAAAGGCGTTTTTCGGGTGATGATGCAGTCGGGAATCAGTTGCCATATGTTCCGGAAATCAAATATTCAGGTTCTCTACAGGCCGCATTCAAGAATTTTTCGGGAATGCTAACCGGCGTTTTTGTGGGCGAACGGTTTACCACTGAACAAGCAAATCCTCAGACAGCGGCGGCTTCCTATAAAGTTTTTGACGTCTCCATCAATTACACTAAAACCATCAATAACACAGAGGTTTCAGTTATGGCAAAAGCGAATAATGTGTTCAATGAATCCTACAACATCGTTCGTTTTTATCCCATGCCGCTTCGAAATCTTCTCATCAATCTAACTTTAACTCAAAAATTCTAAAGCTCTGCTATGAAAACTAATTTATTTAAAATCTCGCTCGTTGCTCTTTTAATCTTTGCCGGTTGTAATACGAAATCAGAGCCAGATGAGGTAACTCTGGCGGGGATTTATGTTTTGAATGAAGGCAACTTTGGGCAGGCAAATGCAAGTATCACATCTTATAATCCAGAGACTGGAGTTGTAACCCAAAATGTGTATGAATCTGTAAATGGAACTCCCATTGGTGATGCCCTGCAAAGCGCTGCTCTCATTGATGAAAAGCTGTATTTGGTGGTGAATAATTCTCATAAAATCGAAGTGGTTAACCCAGAAACTTTCACCAACATCGGCACCATAGAAATCGCCAATGGAGCAAGTCCCAGATACATTGCAAAAGCGGGAGAGCATAAAGCCTACGTAACCAATCTATATGCCAACGCAGTTTCTATTATAAATCTTGAAAGCCTGGAAGAAACCGGCAGCATAGAAGTTGGAGCAAATCCTGAGGGAATTGCAGTGGTGGGTACCAACGCTTTTGTGGCGAATAGCGGATTCGGAAATGGAAACACGGTAAGTATCATCAATACGGTTACGGATGAAGTGGAAAGTACGGTAACAGTTGGGGATAATCCGATTGGAGTTCAGGCTGATGCGTCAGGGAGAATCTGGGTAGTTTGTGTTGGAGCCTACAACGATTTTTCTGACCCGGAAGACGACACGCCCGGTTTTATTTATGTCCTGAATGGGGAAACGGGATCCATAATTGAACAAATCGAAGTTGGAGGGCATCCCGGCGATTTTGTATTGGATAGCGAACTTGGCAAAGGGTACCTCAGCAACGGAACTGTTTTCGAAATCAACACGACCGCATTTGAAATCACAAACGAGAATTTTATCAGCCGTGAGTTCTACGCCTTGGGATTCTCCACACTGAATGATGAAGTTGTTCTATGGGGAGCTGACGCTGGAAATTTCTCGCAAAGCGGAACCGCATTCAAATTCAATGAGACTGGAGCGAAAGTAGATAGCTTTTCAACCGGCATTATCCCCGGCCAGTTTTACTTTGATTTACAATAGAGCTTCTTGGGAATCATCTGCTATGCTTTTTGATGATTTTACTTATTCAAGTATTTAACTCTTTACTTAAACTCTACAGCATTTATGTATCAAAAATTATATAAATACTGTAGAGTATTTATTACAAAAAATCCTTCATTAAATACTGCTATTGTTTTAAGAGTGTGGATAACTTCGAGTCCCTTTGACTGTGGAATTTAGAAACAATATTCACTTCAATAGCTTTAAAAGAGATAATAAATTGATTGGTTAAATACTGGCATTCAACTTGTGGAAATGGTGTATAATAAAAAATTCATTATTTTACAGGAAAGTAATGAACGGTTAATTTTAAGAAGATCCGATGTGGATAACGTGCTGATATTGTGGAAAAGTAATTGAATTTTTTCTTGCCGTGCATGTATCTCAAGTATATATTAGTTCGTACTTCTTTAGGAGAAAACGCTGCTGGTTTTTGGAAAAATACAAGCTCTTCGACGAAGGTAAACATCAATTCAAAAGGAAGTACAAAGCATGAAATTTACTCGCTTCTATACTAAGGCTGACTGGAAAACCCCATATGGAGATACAAAGTTTGTATCCCGAACTTCAGAAATAAAAAACCCCGATGGCTCCCAGGTATTTCACATGGAAAATGTGACGGTACCCGAAAGCTGGTCTCAAGTTGCCACGGATGTTATCGCTCAAAAATATTTCCGAAAAGCGGGAGTTCCTGTTAAGCTTAAAAAAGTAGCGGAAAAAGATGTACCAAAATGGCTTCAGAAATCTGATGCCGATTCTAAAGCTTTGAAAGAATTGAGTGAAGAGGAGCGGTTTACACATGAGATCGACAGCCGTCAGGTTTTCCAGCGCTTGGCCGGATGTTGGACTTACTGGGGATGGGAGCACGACTATTTTGATTCCGAGAAAGACGCCAAAGTATTTTATGAAGAACTTTGCTACATGCTGGCAAATCAGATGGCGGCACCAAACAGCCCACAGTGGTTTAATACCGGATTAAATTGGGCATACGGAATTAACGGGCCTTCACAAGGCCATTATTATGTGGACGCCAACACAGGTAAACTTACCCGCTCGAAAGATTCTTATACACACCCACAGCCGCATGCTTGTTTCATCCAAAGTGTAGATGACGATTTGGTGAATGAAGGCGGAATCATGGATCTTTGGGTTCGTGAAGCGCGATTATTCAAATACGGATCAGGCACAGGAAGTAACTTCTCCAATATCCGCGGAGCTAATGAAGGACTGAGTGGCGGTGGAAAAAGTTCAGGTTTAATGAGCTTTCTGAAGATCGGAGACCGGGCTGCCGGCGCAATTAAATCTGGTGGAACCACCCGGCGCGCTGCAAAAATGGTAACCCTAGATCTTGACCATCCCGATATCGAAGAATACATCAACTGGAAAGTTCGGGAAGAACAAAAAGTAGCGGCCTTGGTTGCGGGGTCAAAATCGTTGAATAAGCACCTGAAGAATATTATCAAGCTCTGCCACCGTCCGGTTGAAATTGAAGGACGTACTTTTAACGGCGCGATGAGCCGCGATCCCCTCAAAAATAAAGAGCTGGCAAATGCTATCCGCCAAGCGAAAAGAGAACAAGTTCCTTTAAATTATATCGAGCGTGTAATTCAGCTTGCTGCACAGGGATTCACCGATCTTGAATTTGATACCTACGATACCGACTGGAATTCAGAGGCTTATGCAACCGTAAGCGGGCAGAATTCCAACAACTCCGTTCGCGTTCCCAACTCATTTATGAAGGCGGTTCAGGAAGACAAAGACTGGAAGCTTTACGGCCGAATTGAATTGAAAAGTGCTGCCGAAGAAGGCCGGGAGCCAAAACCGCATGAAACCATGAAGGCCAATGATCTTTGGGATGATATCGCCTATGCTGCATGGTCATGCGCCGATCCCGGAACACAATATCACGATACCATAAACGAATGGCATACCTGTCCCGAAGACGGAGCAATTCGCGCAAGTAATCCATGTTCAGAATATATGTTCCTGGATAACACGGCCTGTAATTTAGCTTCGCTGAATTTGATGAAATTCTTCAAAGGAGATGAGTACAAAGATTTTGATATCGAATCTCTGGAATATGCCTCCAGAATCTGGACGGTTGTTCTCGAAATTTCCGTGCTAATGGCACAATTTCCTTCTAAAGAAATAGCCGAACTCTCCTATAAGTTCAGAACACTGGGACTTGGTTATGCCAATATTGGTGCCGCTTTAATGGTTCAGGGAATTCCCTATGACAGCGACGAAGGAATTGCCACAGCGGGAGCCTTAACGGCTACCATGCACATGTCATCTTATGCGGCAAGCGCCGAGATGGCTGGCGAATTAGGCACTTTTGAAGGTTACGACCGCAATAAAAAGCACATGCTGCGTGTGATGCGGAATCATAAACGAGCAGCATATAATGCAGATCCAAAAGAGTATGAAGGTTTAACAATTAAGCCAATGGGAATCGATGCATCTATTTGCCCCGATTATCTCGTTAAAGCCGCCCGAAATGCATCGGACAGAGCGGTTGAACTTGGTGAAAAGCATGGCTACCGAAATGCGCAAGTAACAGTTCTCGCGCCAACCGGAACTATTGGCTTGGTGATGGATTGCGATACTACCGGTGTGGAACCTGATTTCGCTTTGGTAAAATTCAAGAAACTTGCTGGTGGTGGTTATTTTAAAATTATCAATCAAAGCGTACCAAAAGCATTGAAGAATCTCGGTTATTCCGCTAAGGAATCCGATGAGATTATCAATTATGCAAAAGGCGCAGGTTCTTTGAAAGGATGTCCTCACATCAATGAAGAAAGCCTCAAGGAAAAAGGTTTTACTGATGCTAAATTGCAAGCTGTTGAAGAAGCACTTCCCGGAAGTTTCGACATCAAATTCGCTTTTAACCAATGGACCCTCGGAGAAGATTTCTGCAAAGATGTGCTTGAAATTACCGACGAACAGCTTTCAGATATGAGTTTCGATATGCTTCGTCATCTTGGTTTCAACAGAGAAGAAATTCAGGAAGCCAACGATTATGTATGTGGAACCATGACGGTTGAAGGCGCACCTCATCTTAAAGAAGAGCATTACGCAGTGTTCGATTGTGCCAACCGTTGCGGAAGAATTGGAACACGTTTCATTTCAGCCCGTGGCCATATTCGTATGATGGCAGCCGCCCAGCCTTTCTTGTCTGGAGCGATTTCCAAGACAATTAACCTGCCAAACGAGGCAACCATCGAAGACATGAAAGATGCTTATATGCTTTCATGGGAAATGATGTTGAAAGCCAACGCATTGTATCGCGATGGTTCTAAACTAAGCCAGCCTTTGAACAGCATGGCAGATGTTCTTGAAGAACTTGACGAGGAAGAAGAAGCAGTAGACGCCGCAACCACACAGGCCCAGGATAAAGTGGTTGAAGTTGCTGAGAAAATCATTCACAAATACCTTGCACGCCGCCAGCGTCTTCCATTCCGAAGAGAAGGATATACGCAAAAAGTGAAAATTGGCGGACAAAGTGTGTATCTGAGAACAGGAGAATACGAAAACGGACAGCTTGGCGAAATCTTTATTGATATGCATCGCGAAGGCGCCGCTTTCCGAAGCCTGCTTAACTGTTTTGCGATTTCAATATCCCTTGGACTACAACATGGCGTTCCACTGGAAGAATTTGTAGATGCTTTTGTGTTCACCAAATTTGATCCGAGCGGAATGGTGAGTGGAAATCCACATGTGAAAATGAGTACTTCCGTTATTGATTATATTTTCCGTGAACTCGCCGTTACATATCTGGGAAGAGAAGATCTTGCCCATGTTCCGGCTGAAGAAATTATGAAGAGAGACTTACGGCCTGCCGGTGAACCAGCACCTCTTACAACAGGAACGAAAGCGGCAAGCGTGGTATCGGAGCCAGAGCCTAAGCCTGCCCCCGTTGATGTGACTTCTGACACTTCAGAAACTGCAAAAGCTTCTGCGGCATCATCATCTTCAGCGAGTTATGAAAGTGATTATGATAAAGCAAAACAAATGGGCTATACCGGCGAAGCTTGTCCAGAATGTGGAAGCATGACCATGGTGCGAAATGGAACCTGTATGAAATGTATTACTTGCGGATCTACTACGGGTTGTAGTTAGTTATTTGTTTAGTTGTTAATTGGAAACCCACCAATAACAAATTCTCAATTTTGGATGATGATTTGGATTTTCAGGTGCCAGAATTCAGGGAATCCTCTCTCTCCTTGAGGAGAGGGATCGAGGGAGAGGTGATTTTGAAGGCAAAGAGTTGGAAATTAAAAATTGGGTTTTGCCTCAGGATTTTGAAATCATGGGAATCACGAAATCCTGAGAATCATGGTTCAGCTCTTCGGGTTTTTTAACGATCCGGAATTTCAACAGTACTTAATACCTGAACATCAAGGTTTTCTAATTTGGGGATAATAGTCACATCACCAGTAGTTTCCAGTATAATTGCGTCTATATCTTCCAGACTATCTATACCTTTTTCCCTGGCACTCTGATGGATTTCCTCGATGGTAATTCTTTCTCTTTTCAAAATTTTCTCAAATACATCCCCTTTATATAGTAATAAGGTAGGCTGACTGGTAACCAGTCTTTTAACCTTTTTAAACCGAACAGAGAGCCAGGTGATGCTAAGTTGCAAAAAAATTAGAAGAGCAAATACCAAAATCCCATCGATAAGTGGCACACTCTTATTAAGAGCTACTGTTGCCAATGAAGAACCGAAAGCTACTGTTACTACAAAATCGAAAGCGTTCATTTTAGACAAGGTTCGTTTACCCGATGAGCGAAGTAAAAGAATGATGCTGATATAGGCTAAAATAGTTATGAAAAAAGTTCTTCCTAAACTGGACCAACTTTCAAAAAATATGTTTTCCATTTTGTTGTGATAAATGCTACAGATTCTCTCTCTGTTATAGCAACATATAAATTCAATTTGGCATTCTGTAAGAAAAACTGGCATTATCTTTGAGCATTAAATCAAAAAACGACATCATGAAATTTCCCAATCCTTTTTTTCGGTGGCGTCCGCATCCCTGGCATGGGCTGGAAGTTGGTACTAACCAGCCTAAAGTTGTGAACGCTTTTATCGAACTAACCCCTTTTGATACCATCAAATATGAAGTAGACAAGAAAACCGGATATATGCGTGTAGACCGCCCGCAACGGAGCTCCTCTCTGCCGCCATCACCCTCATAAATCATGAATACTTTATTAATAGCAGGATTTTTCGGTGACTACGACACCCTGTTTTAAATTATTTAAGTTTTTATGTAACAAATACTCTTTCAGATGCTCTTGTTACATCTCATCTGAAAATAATATTACTGGCTCTAATCCAATGACTAATACCGAAGAATTAAAGCTTTTTTCTTCAGCTACCAGTAGTACAGACCCAAGTTCTGGAGAATTTACTTTACAGACAAGTTCGTCAAGTACGGAAGTTGATTTGGAAGCCGATAATGCATCTACCACAAAACAGTTAACGTTTGATGCCGTCACTACAAATCAAATGGATGTAACAGGCAATCTGCAGATAACCACAGCTTCGGAAAGCACTACTGAAAATATGCAGAAAGTAAACCCTATATATCGGGCTTATCAGAATACTCCACAAGCGATTTCTTATAATGGCTATTCAACGATTAATTATACAATGAATGGTACATCCTATTCTAGTTCGATAACTACCGGACAGCGAAACATGCTGAGTGATCTACAGCAAAAATTAGACGATGCTCATACCTATGGCAGTGGGCCATCCGATCCATGTTATAAGCAGACAGATATCAGCACCTAAAATTGTCTTAAAACTGCAAATTCTGAAGAGAATTTGGATCTTGAGCTTATGAGTGAGTCGGAAATTAAGCAGTGGTTAAAAAAACAAGGCTATATGGTGAAAAAATTAGGTGATCGGCGCTTTCAAGTTGTACGTAAATATAACAAAAATAAATACGGCAAGAACATGAGTATTGCCAGTGTATTTGATGGTAATACCGGAAAAATGGAGTCGGGTTATTCTGTTTCCAAAAATAATCAAGTGATATCTACAGATATGTCTAAAACTGATAGAGATAAAAATAAACGTTATGGAAAATCCACGATCAAAAGATCTAAGGATGAATATTTGTTATTTGAAATAACACAAAACGAGAAGTATTAAAAAGCGGAGATTATTATGAAACGGTATATTTTATTAGTAACAATAATATTAGGATGTACAGTAGCCGGTTTTAGTCAATCTGAGAATGTTTCTTTTATTCATGGCTTAGGTAGTAATACTTCTGTTTGGAATGATATGGCCGGTCAGCTTGGCGATGAATTTAGTTTTACGAAGAATGATATAGGTTATAACACAGAACAGGACGTAAGTTACTCTGCTACCAGTGTTTTTATCCCTTCCGGTACGGTTTCAGTGGGTCATAGTATGGGAGGATTATTAGCGCGTGAATATCTACGAATACGAAGTACCGGTCAAATGAAAGCCTTAATTACGGTTGGTACCCCTCACTATGGAGCCCCTGTGGCAGTAGCTGTGCAAGACGGTAAGGTTGCGGAAGTCATCAGCGGATGGATTGAGGATTTAGCTGCCGGACCGGCAGTTTCAATAGGTAGTCTCGGCGGGAGAAATTTCGCCCGGCAAATTCTCGATAATCTGGGCTATGTTGAAGATGCAACTGGCCAAAAACTGAATGCCCTTTTGCAGGAAAAATATGGAAACCTCCCTTCGGTGGACAACCTAAAACCTTGCAGTTCATTTTTAAATACATTAAATGCTTCACCTAACAATACTCTGCCATCAAGCAGGTATGCTATTTTTGGGGTGGAAGATGGTCCTGAATATGTACGATTAGCTGAATCGGCAGTCAAGGGAGAGGAGGGTAGCCCCATGAAAACGGCTCATTTGTTAATTATCATCGAGCCGCTTCATCCTTTTATTTTTTAGGAACATCTTATTATAGTTACCTTTCGGGATATTATTTCTACAAATATGCCACTTCAGACTATAACGACCCGCTACATTTTTCTTATTATGACAATGCGGTTTATTTTGGCCAAATTGCCCGGGAATGGTTTCGTGGCTTTGCCTCTTTGGTATATTATCAACAGCGCGACTGGGATCAAAAAGTCATCGGTGTAAATTATTATAGCGGAAGTATATGTGGAAACGCTGATGTTTGTAAAGATGCTAACGATGGGCTACTCCCCGCTGTGACTCAGGCGCCTTCTTTTTTTGGAACGTTTAATGATAGAATTCTTCGTGCTGATGGTGCTAATCACGTCGAAGAGACCGTGCATCCAAGTGTGAAAGAACGCTTGACTGAAATCTTTCAAAATCAAGATGTAGATATTCCTGAAGTTGTCGAATCGGAACCAGTAAGCGTAGTCATAAGTGGAGCCAACTATGTCAATGACGGGCAAACGGGATATTTCTCTACTAACGTTTCTAATGCGGAAGGGGCGGTTAACTATCAGTGGTATTATCGGCAGGAACCTTATTTATCTTGGGTTGCAGATGGTACTAACTCGGCTTCTTACCAGCGTACCTTCTACAGTGCACCCGGGGGTGAAACAGCCCACTCAGCAGTAAAAGTTGAAATAAGCAGCGCTGGAGAAACAGCTTCTGACATCCATTCGTTTGATGTGTACGGCTGTGATTCAGGTGTAAAAACATTAGGAGCCAATTCTGTTAATCCATGTTATTAATAACCTCAACCATGCCGGTTTTTGTAATCGGCATGGTTTATTATTTAAACTAAAAAAATATGACACTTCTGAAATTAGGTATATATGTAATTCTAATCAGCTCACTGTTAAGCTCTTGTGGATTGTTTGGCGGAGGTGATGATGATATAAAAGGAGGTGAAGTAGTTTGGAGTGTTAAGAATCAAGAAATCCTTACAGTGAGTACGAAACCCACTATTGATGAAGATCATGTTTATTTTATACAGGATGCGAAACTTAAATCCTATACATTAAAAAAAGGAGAGCATCGGTGGAGTGTGCGAATTTGCCAGCAAGGCAGAACATGTGATTACAGCCGCACTATTGTTCAAACCGAAGACCTGCTTTTTATCGATCAAGGTTTTACGATTCAAGCACACGCGAAATCAGATGGACGTATCATTTGGGAAACAAATATTACCGATGATGCGGTAGAAGTCTCCGGTATTGGTAGCCCCATTATGAGTCAGGACCAGACCTACCTATATGCCGGGCGTAAAGGCTATGTGTTGAAAGTGCAAAAAAGCAATGGAGAAATCATCCACCGCTATGAATTGGACCGAATGGTTCCCGATGGGGTTATTCAAGGCTCTACCGAACCGATTATATCGCCTTTCGGTGATGATATTCTTTATGTACCGGGAAGCTACTTTGATCATAGCCAACCAACTCCTGAAAAAGCTAGCGGGGGCAATATTTTTGCTTTTAATGCTCTAAATGGTGCACTTATCTGGGAGAGAGAAATAATAGTGACAATACCGAATCCCTATCCTGATATACCCGGTGATTCACTAACAGGCAGTCCCATGATTTATGACATTTCGGTTACCGAAGATGAAGTGATTGTTTTAGCTGGCTTTTCTATTGTAGCATTAGATCGGATGACAGGAGATCCAGTTTGGAAAACCTATTTCTCAAAAGGAGGATTCGATGTTGGATTGGCAGTTAAAGATAATGGGGTGTATGCAGCTTCGATTGGCAGTTTTGCCACACGTCTGGATCTTCTAACCGGCAATGTTCTTTGGCAACGGGATATTAAGTTTAGCAACACCAGCATTCCCACTATTCAGGATGGGCGCATGTACTTTAATAACTCAGGAGGCGGTGGCATTTGGGTTTTGGATACTGAAGACGGTTCAGTTATCTATAATGAACCGCCGCCCAATCACAGCAATGATAGTTTTGATGTTTATATTTCTTCATTAGGAGTAGGTGAAGGCTATATGGTAAATGTGGGCAGCAAAGCAGTGTATTGTTTAACGGTTCCTTAAAAATTTGTACAGATGAGATTAACTATTATTTATAATCAGTCCTGTTTTCTTACAATTTTCTGTTTCATCATCACGGGCTGTGGAATTCAGATGCCAATATCAGAAGGCTTGGTATTCTCTTCAAGTAAGCCTTACGGCAAGTCTCATGAGGAAATATTGCCTTTTATACGCTATGGAGGCGGGGTTACCGTAGCATCTCCCATTGTTGGCTATGCACAATTGCGGGAGAAAGCTATAGATAAAAAAAACGGAAGTGATGAAATAAAATATTTGAGCAAAGCGTACATGTCAGCTGGTGGATATCCTGGACTGGGCTTTTCATATGGAGATGGTACAAGATTAGCTGTAGGCTTAACTCCCGGATATGTGGTTGTGGGTACTCATATAGATGCCACAGTTCGTACGGTAGAAAAGGTATTTTTCACAGTTAATCATAATCTTTTTTTTAATGGAACGGAATTAATATTGCAGCGCCCCGTATTGGAAAAAAGAGGAGGAGGATTAAGCGTGGGGGCTTTTTACCGAAATCAAGAGATGCAATTTACAGCAGAGAATGAAGAATGGTCTTATAACGGCTCGGGTTTTAGAATAAAATGGTATGGATTGAGGCTAATGGGGCAGCAGCCGTCAATACTTCATAATTCCCTTAAAGCCCGAGGATATATAAATGTAGGGTATGTTCATTCTTATAATGCCCTTTTGGTGTCGGCTGGATTGGCTATTGCGATCGACTAACATAGAAACCGGGAATGCCAGGAGCTTAAGTCTGTATCAAATACCCGGAGATGGCACGAGGGTGTTAAAGTTTCTTAGTTTCGTAGACAGCTGATTATCGCATCAAGGCCACTCAAAGGAATACTGTGCGATAAGCTCATGAGTTGCTGTTTTTCCATGGGATAATCTTTGGTTATCGTCTGGTATACTTGGGCCTTGGGGGTTCAATCGCTACTGTTGTCTGGTATTTCCACATTTTCCATCACCTTCACATTTTTACTTTGGAGTTCAAAAAATATGTTTTCCATTTTGTTGTGATAAATGATATAAATTCTCTCTCTGTTATAGCAACACATAAAATCAATTTGGCATTCTGTAAGAAAAACAGGCATTATCTTTAAGCATTAAATCAAAAAACGACATCATGAAATTCCCCAATCCTTTTTTCCGATGGCGCCCACATCCCTGGCATGGGCTGGAAGTTGGTACTAATCAGCCTAAAGTTGTAAACGCTTTTATCGAACTAACCCCTTTTGATACCATCAAATATGAAGTAGACAAAAAAACCGGATATATGCGTGTAGACCGGCCACAACGGAGCTCCTCTTTGCCGCCATCACTTTATGGATTTATCCCCCGATTTACTGCGGCGATCATGTTGGGAAATTGTCGAAACAGGAGGTAGTTGGTGATGGTGATCCGCTGGATATTTGTGTGCTAAGTGAACGACCCATTGACCGGAACGAAGTTATTTTAAGCGCCCGTGTTATTGGGGGATTACACATGGTGGATCACGGAGAGGCGGATGATAAAATTATCTCCGTATTGGATAATGACACGTATTATAAAAACATTCAGAGTGTTCACGATCTGCCTGTGGTACTTATTGAGCGACTTCGACATTATTTCGGAACCTATAAACTCATTTTAGGCAAAGAGACCAATGACGTTTTTGTGGAGGGAATTTATGATGCCGATTTTGCTTACAAAGTAATTGAAGCCTCTATCAAAGATTACGAAGAAATGTTTGGGGAGTAAGGTAAATGTTAAAGTGTTGAGGTGTTAAAGTGCTGAAGAAAACTTGAACCTCACACCTTACACCTTGAACCTGAATTAACTCGCCTCATATATCACAAATTTATTATTTTCGGCAACTGTTTTTACGGCCGGGAATATCTTCTCAAGATGCGTTTTATAATTCAGATGCTGATTTGCCACACAGAGAAAACGTCCGTCTGGTTTGAGGCATCTTTTTACCTGATGAAAGAGGCCTAATGAAATCTCGATATTGGTCTCATATTCGAAATGGAAAGGAGGATTCGAAACCACGAGATCAAAATACTCATCCTCAAACTCATCAAGGGTATCATCATAATGAAAATGAGTAAGCCTGCCGTCAAGATTTAGTTTAGCCGATTCGATGGCAAGAATGGAATCATCCTGTACATGAACTTCCCGGTTGGGATAATTAGCTTGTACTGCATAAGCCAACACTCCATTCCCACAAGCCAAATCTAAAACCCGATGTTCATTTTCTTTTACCTGAAGCTGATCCATCAAATACTGTGTGGCAAAGTCTATATTATTGGCTGAAAACACACCGAAATATTGCTGAATTGATTTTTGACCTGTCTCTGCATCACCCAAAGAAATAGTGTTAATGATGGAAATTTCCTTGGCTGATTTCTTCTTCTTGAGAATCAAAATCCGGGATTTCTTTTTCGCCAGGCTTTGCTCCACATCCTCAAAAAATTCTTCGGCAATGGAGAGCATTTGAGGACTGAAATACTTGGTCATGAATCCACATACCACCACGGCTTCATCTGAAAGATTTTGAGAAACCTGGTAAAGATACAGCCGGAATAAGTCCAGGGATTTAGGAATTTTTATAAACGCTATATCTATTTTTTGAGGAAGAGGAGCGAGAGGGGAAAGAAATTGATCTTCAGGAATACTCAGGTTATTTGCTTCCAAATTAAGCCGGCAAGCCTTCTGCTGACTTTTATAGTCAATTATTACGAAAGGCTTAAATTCACTTAGAAAGCATCCCAAAAACCCAAAACGGTCATTATAAATGGCTATAGATTTACTTTTTACATCCAGCTTTTCAACATATTCGAGCATGAGTTCATCCGAAGCATTCCACGCCTGTAGCGACTTATTACTCGTTTTGGGATAACGAGAAATGGTGAGGTTTTTATCCAACAGATCAATATTCATGAGGCTTTTTTCTCTGAGTTGAGGTAAGGAGAAACATCAAGATTCAACTCTTCGGCGTAATTTTGAAACAGGCTTTTTTTGTAATCAGGTATTGATCCTTCACCTGTAATAATCTCTTTTATTTGTCGGTTTGAAAGGAGGAAGGACTTCACATTCTTACCATAATCTTCCACAATACGTTGCTGAATCGGTATAAAAACCTCTTCCTTAATTTGATTGATTCTCCGTTGTTCTTCCCGAAAAGCCAGATATTCTTCTTTCGTGAAGGAAGTTTCCGCTTTCTCTGTTTTGGAGAGATTCTTTTGTTCAGCTTCTGAAATAATTTCCTCCAGAACTCCGCTGATCTCCTTTTTGAACTGATCGTTTTTCAACTTTCGGTAAATTCCGGGTAGTTTTTCCCACTGCCCGATCTTGCCTGGATTTCTTGAAATTTGATCCAGAACTTTCTTATCCATTATCTGATAATTTGGCTTACTGTACTTTTGCGCCACTGTATCAATAAATTCTGATAAGCGTGTAAAAATATGCCATTCGAATACGCTCAGGTCTTTTTTATCTTTTTCTTTGATGATGGGATTATGATCTTCATCGCTATAATCCAGTGTATCAAATATGGAATTTTCTTGGGTGATCCAGTCTGTGATTTTTGCTTTCTTTGCCTGTTTCAACAACTCTTCTTTTAGCGTGAGCAAATAAAGAACATCTTCTGCCGCATAATTTATCTGTTGCTCGCTTAGTGGCCGCTGAAACCAGTTGCTTTGCTGAGATGATTTCCCAACTTCAATTCCAATAATTTCAGCAAGTAAATTTGTGAGAGAGGCCGGTGCGTAATTCAGTAAACTTGTGGCAACGTCTAAATCGTACAGATTTTTTGGGAAGCATCCGAGCGAATGTAAAAGCCTGAGATCTTCACCAAAAGCGAAAACGATTTTTTGAATGTTCGGATTTGCTAATACCGGAAATATCTTTTCAATAGTTAAATCAGCACTTAGCGGATCGATGAGAAAACACTGTTCGCCTGTAAAAATTTGCATCAGGCATAAATTAAAGCCATACCGGTATCGGTTTTTATCAAATTCGAGATCAATGGAAAACTCGGTACAGGTATTCAGGTGAGCAATGCTTTCTTCAAGAGCCGAATTGTCAGCAATGTATTGAATGGTCATAGAAATTTGGAGTAAAATGAACCTAAAGATATCAAGTTTTGATGCCAATTTCTGTGCGGGCAGGTGTTGACTTAAACCTCTAAAGACCCGAAAAATTATCAGAAATCAGGACATGCATTTTCTGATTCCTTGAAAACAGATCAAAAAATGAAGCCTTTAATTAGAGCAGTATCAAATATGTCAGCTTTACAATGGCTACCTGATCATTCAGAACTACATTTCTGCGCGGGTCAAAAAGATTGTCATCGCCAGAGGCAAAATGATAGGAGGTATTATATACAAGGAATAAATCGCTTCCGGGAGTGTGTATCCAGTCAACCCGGATATTTGCTTGTAAATTGCGTGAAAAGTTATCGTACTGAATGAGAGTTTTGGTGAACAAGTCCCGGCTAAAAGCGCCAAGAACAGACAATGACAGAGTGGTGGCATCAAACTCGCCATTGCTGACCGGCAGGTTTATAATAGAGTGTTCGATACCTCCTTCCATCGTGAGATACTGAGATTGCCGAAATCCAATTTTCCCGCCAAAATCAGTTCGGTTTCCGTTAAAAAACTCCCCGGTAGAAATCTCTCCAGAGAAAAAGGTGCGTCTGCTGTCATCAGTATCCCCTCTAAAGCTGAATTGGTTGAAGGTATAATCCCCGGCAGGAATAACAGCATCGGGACGAATGTAAAAAGGCAAAATAAGCCTTTCGAATTGGCGCTGATAATGGAACCCGATATTATCGCGTTGGCTAAATTCCATCGTTGCTGAACCTCTTAAATCAGTGGTTTCTAACTCTCCCTGCTGATCTTCAAAATAATCGAAAGCAGTACTTAACCTGATGCGCCCGATAAAAGGAAGAGCTTCTGATCTAATAGCCGGATTATAACTTAGGCTTGTTGAATACTGCCGCATATTCAGCCGCCGAACAAAACCAAGCGCAGGTGCATAATTTGCGCCAACAGTTGTATAAGCCATACTGGCTCCATATAAATCATTATTCAGGCTGAGATCTACATGCCCCGCTTTATCTTCGAGAGCTTCATTGCTGTCCCATACATTGGTGTACCAGGCATTGAATTCACTTGAGCTCCAGAATCTGTATTTAGCATCAAATCCGAGTGCTCGATTGTACGAATTGCCTTGTTCTAAATTGGTAGCAATAGCACCAACAGTTGCCCTTGGAAAAAGATTGGTTCGAATACGGGCTACGGAATTATTTGCAGACTGTGATCCAAAAATCTGGTTCATTTTATCTCCCGTTTCAATATTGAGCAAACCAACCGAAAATCTACCAACTTGTCCTGTCATTCTTGCACCAGTAAGAATTTTATCGGTTAAACCAATTTGTCTGGAGAAAAAAGTTTGGGTTGACCGAGAATTACCGTGTTCGAAAAGCCCTGCCCGTTCTAAAAAGAACTCTCTTTTTTCAGGGAAGAAGAGGCTAAATCGGGAGAGATTTAGTTGCACGTTATCGGCTTCAACCTGGGCGAAATCCGTGTTTACCGTCATATCAAGTGTGAGATTAGAAGTAATTCCATATTTGAAATCAAAGCCGATGTCATTGGTGTAATCTACATCCGTTGATTCGGAGGATAAATCCGGCCGTTGGTTCTGTACTCCCGAAACCACGTAAGGCTTAATCTCAATGTTCTTTCCGCGATTGATGTTTTTCAGTCCTTTCAAAGTTCCATATTGCGAAACAGCTGCAAGCGCACCAAAAGAACCGCCATATTCCATTCCAATTCCAGGCCAAACTAACCGCTCATTTTTCCGGTTAATCATACGCGACATCATGATTCCAAACTCCAAATCGTCTCCTTTAGGAAAACGCAACTGGCGGAATGGGATAGAAACTTCTAAAGTCCAGCCGTCTTCATTTATCACGGTTTCACTTGTAAAAACAGCATCCCAGGAAAAACTCTCATAATTAAGTTGCTCATCGGTGATGGTAGCATCGTCTTGGGTTCCCAACGCATTCATCTCAAAAAGGTATGCATTGCGGCCATCCTGAAAAGTATCAAGGCCGATGTAAGCATGATCATCGCGGTTATTCCTGCCCCCGCGTTCCAGGTTCTTAGCCCGGATTAGCTCGGGATTATCATCAAAAAATTTAAAAGCGAAATAAAGATAGTCGCTGTCATAGGCAATTCTTGCTTCAGAATATTCGGTGGCCGGTGCACCATCTTCTGGCCAGGTTTGAATGAATCGTGTTATGGGTTTTATATTTTGCCAAACTTCATCATCCAGATAACCATCTATATCAGGTGCATTTTTCGTGAAAACCGCAGTTACTTCATTCTCAGTGGGATTAGACACATTTAGTGAAGTTTGAGATATGGCAGAGCCGAAGGGGAGGATGGCAAGAGTTATAAAAGGAAGGAATATCTTCCGGGCAGAATTAGAATAAATCATGGGGAGATTGTGCAGAATTTTAGAGAATCCGAATTTTGAGGAAGATAACAAAAATCAGTATTGATGAACGGCGGGTTATAAATTTTTACCTGCATTTGACACCTTCATCTAAATACCGGATACTAAGCCGAAATAAAATTTAGTACGGGGCAATGGCCGAAAGAGATTTAAAAAATTACTGGAAAAAGAACCTGAAGTACCTCGCGATATTATTAAGCATATGGTTTACAGTTTCTTATGGATTTGGGATTTTACTTGCCCCATGGCTGAACGAAATAAAAGTAGGGGGCTTTAAACTCGGATTTTGGTTTGCTCAACAAGGTTCCATCTATGCGTTTGTGATTTTAATTTTCGTGTATGTTTACTTGATGAACAAGCTCGATACACAGTTTAAAGTACAGGAGGACTAAGCAATGGATGTTCAAGCCTGGACTTATATTTTAGTTGGAGCTTCTTTCGCCCTTTACATCGGTATTGCGGTTTGGTCGCGTGCATCAACAACGAGTGATTTTTATGTGGCCGGTTCTCATGTTCATCCCATTACCAACGGCATGGCAACCGCCGCCGATTGGATGTCGGCAGCTTCTTTTCTCTCCATGGCGGGATTAATTTCGTTTATGGGATATGATGGCGCTGTGTATCTGATGGGCTGGACCGGAGGTTACGTTCTGCTCGCTTTATTACTGGCTCCATATCTCCGAAAATTCGGCAAATTCACCATTCCTGATTTTATTGGCGACCGCTATTATTCCAATGTTGCCCGAACTATCGCCGTTATTTGCGCTTTGATTGTCTCCTTTACCTACGTAGCAGGACAAATGCGCGGGGTAGGGCTTGTGTTCTCCAAGTTTTTGGAAATAGACATCAATTATGGTGTTTTTGTGGGGATGGCAATCGTGTTTTTCTATGCCGTTTTAGGTGGAATGAAAGGCATTACCTACACGCAGGTGGCGCAGTATTGCGTGCTTATTTTCGCTTTCATGGTGCCGGCGATTTTTATTTCGTTGCAGCTTACAGGAAGTCCAATTCCCCAAATAGGATTTGGTTCTACAGTGAATGATGGCTCTGGAATGTTTTTGCTGGATAAGCTTGATCAATTGCATACCGAATTGGGGTTTGCGGCGTACACCGATGGTACCAAAAGTATGCAGGATGTCTTTTTCATAACCGCTGCTCTGATGGTTGGAACGGCTGGACTTCCACATGTGATTGTTCGGTTTTTTACAGTTCCAAAAGTCAAAGACGCGAGGATTTCAGTGGGTTACGCCCTCATTTTCATAGCCATATTATATACTACCGCACCAGCAATCTCTGTGTTTGCAAGAACCAATTTAATTGAGACTGTAAGTGAAGAACCATATGAAACTATGCCCGATTGGTTCAGCACCTGGGAAGAAACAGGCCTCCTCACCTGGATTGATAAGAATGAAGACGGCATCATAACCTATGCACCCGGAGCAGCCATAGTTGGAGCCCCGGATATAGAAAGGAATGGAAGCGAAATTGTTCGTGGTAAAAACGGGGAAGTCCGGGTGAAAAATGTTCCTGCTGAAGGCCCCAATGAGCTTTATATAGACCGCGACATTATGGTTTTGGCGAACCCGGAAATCGCGAATCTGCCTCCATGGGTTGCCGCGCTTGTTGCAGCCGGGGGATTGGCAGCCGCACTTTCTACTGCGGCGGGATTATTGTTAGTGATTTCTACAGCGGTTTCTCATGACCTCATCAAAAAACAAATAAAAACTGATATTTCGGATAAAGCGGAACTGATGTGGGCCAGAGTCGCTGCTGCTGCTGCTGTAGTTGTAGCAGGTTATTTTGGGATTAACCCGCCCGGATTTGTAGCCGAAGTGGTTGCCATCGCTTTCGGGCTTGCTGCTGCTTCATTTTTTCCAGCCATTGTCTTGGGAATATTCAACAAAAAAATGAACAGGGAAGGAGCCATTGCCGGAATGGTAGCGGGTATTTTATTCACCCTATCCTATGTAGTGTTTTTCAAGATCGTTTTCCCCGAGTATAATTCGCCGGAATATTGGTGGTTTGGGATTTCACCGGAAGGCATCGGAACACTGGGAATTCTGGTGAATTTAGTAGTCGCTTTTGCAATCGGCATGATTTATCCTGATGCCCCTGAGGATGTACAGGAAATGGTTGAGGGAATTCGATATCCGAAGTAGGAATTGAATATTCACTATCGAATTATAGCAAAACATTAAATTGCATTAAGGGGAGGTACTTCACCGTAATTATACTTGTACTTAGAGAGTAAATCCTTTTCAAGTTGTTCAGGAGTAGCAGAAAAGATAAGCTCTATGTGCAATATCTCGAATGGAAATATTTTTGAAACATTAGGAAGAGACTTGTAGCGCCTGCCACAAATATGTGATGTTCCGATGTAATCAGGAGAAATAGATTTTTTTAGGTCAATTACTCTGTCGATAAAAGAAGTGGCCTTTCCTATATATAGAATACCTTCTTGATCTGTTCCTAAAAATCTTTTGATAGGAATTCGAACATTATTACGTGCGGCTATAACTTTATAAACGCCACCTTGGGTTGAATAAAGGTTGCTTATATGTGTCCACAAATTTTTGTCATTAAACGACAACAATTCATTTGTCATGGCTTATATGTTTTCGATTCTGTAATCGTTATTCAATGCATTAACGTATTTTATGAAATCTGTGATATTTTTTATACCCCATTGGTTACTTGTCGCTATTGTTGAGTCGGAAAGCTTAATCAATTCATCAGATTTGAGGTAATGTCTTTTGTGTCCAGTTCCGTCATATATTTCTTGGGCATTTTCTTTGGTGTCAAATACACCCATACTTCCCTGAAGACTTCGAGGAAAAATACGTTCTAATTCTGGGAATGTGGTAGAAGGATTTTGCTCAACAAAAGTTCTAATTACCTTATTTATGAGACGAGCTTTATTATAGATTTTCCCTTTGAATTCGAACTTTGAATAATCTCTTGTTGTATAATTGTATTTGAAAAAAGTATCAGTGATTACAAATATTTCATTTTCGATACTTCTAAATCTTCTTAATACTAAACCTGCAATAGGAACTCCACTTGTGGTAATATAGCCGTTTTGTAATTTTCTTTGTAATTCAGGTGAAATGGAAGTTCCCACTAAGACCCCAATCCAATCAGGCATATTTTCAACTTCTGACCAAAACTCAGGATGCTTTTGTAAAATTTCTTCTCTCTCATTTAAATAATTTTCCAATTGAATTAAAGTTGAATCATTGATTTCGTTAATTTTAAGTTCAACAATTGCAAGATAATTTAGTCCATACTTTGCAAGAATATCAATTCTACCATCGCGATTAGAAGTTTTGCGTCCACTTTTCAATGCTATTTCTGCATCTAAAACAGTAACATCAGCAAAATTATCTGTATCAAGTTTTAATATATCCTCATTCTCCATTAAGTAAGCTTCCATGGCCAATTCCTTTAGGAATGGGTAATCTTTTAACTCAATGTTATTTGCTGTTATTTGTCTGAATATTTCCATCAGTAATATCTAACTGAAATAATGATGATTAAAAATTTAGTGCCTAAAATGAGCATTTCGATTTGTATATCAAAGGAAAAACTTTGAAGATAGTCGTACTAACTCAATGAGCTTTATAGCTACCGAGACTGTTCTTAAAACTTTCCTGATAACATTTCAGTTTAGCCATGAAAGATTTAAACTACCGTAAATAAATAGCGGGAAAACCGACAAATGCAATTAACCGACCGCCAAAAAGCTGTACTTGAGTTTGTGAAACAGGAACACGGTGACCAGCAGCGTAAATATTCCGATGAGCCATACTGGAAACATTTGGTTCGTGTGGCAGAAATTTCAAACAAATACTTAAAAGGCGGTGAGGGGGTTGAAGTTGCATTGTGTCACGATCTTCTTGAGGATACTGAATGCACGGAGGAGCAATTGTATAATCAGTTGCTGGGAATTAGCTATTCGAAAACTGAAGCAAAAGTAATTACGGATGGAGTAGTAGAACTCACCGATGTGTTCATTAAACAAAATTATCCAGACCTGAACAGGAGGGAACGAAAGAAGCGAGAAGCGGAGCGACTGGGGAGAGCCAGCTATCTTGCCCAAAGCGTAAAATATGCCGATTTAATCGATAATACCGATTCCATTGTTGATGGAGACAGGGGCTTTGCGAAGATATATGTTCATGAAGCGGTAGATATTCTCAAACATATGAGAGCAGGAAATATTCATTTGTTAATAGATTGCTGCTATTCTATCAAAAAGGCGAAGAAAAAATTGAACTTAGACTCTTGAGGATAGCTAAAAAAAAAGCTCCAATTGGAGCTTTTTTCGGAGTCAAAACTGTTACTAATCTTTTACCGAGGCTTTACTTTTTGCCATAGCTTCTAATTTGGCAACGGCCTCCCAAAGCGTCATGGCTTCTTTCAAAGCATTATCGAAAACATCATTTACGATGGGATAAAAATACTCCATTCCCCAAACTTGTCGGGCTAATTCAGCTTTCATTCGGCCTTCGGTTAGCCAAGAAACTTCCTCAAAATGTCCTGGCGGAATAAATAGGGAATCTTCTTTAAAGGAAGGTGTGTCAACGGTATCTGTAATTACCATTCCTTTGCTTTCAAGGGAGGTGCGGAACTCAGCTATATTTTTCTCATCCCATTTAAAGTTCTCACGGAAGTGTTGGAAATCATCTTCCCATTCTGCCCGAAACTCATCTCCATTTTCATCCAAAAATTCCCTTACATAATCAAAAGAAGCCCGTTTACTGAGAGCAAAGTTGATAACATAAGCGGATGTGGAAGTATCATCAGCTACAATATAATCTGGAACAATTCCACCGCCGCCGTAAACAGTTCTTCCGGCATCTGTAGAGTATTTCAAGGAATCAGGAATTTCATCAATGAACTCGCCCGCATCTTCAGTTCCACTTTTTCGGCGATATATTTCATAAGCATATTCTTCATTTCCTTCAACGAACGGTTTCTGGATTAATCTTCCGGAGGGAGTATAATAGCGGGAGATCGTCACTCTAACGCTGCTGTTATCAACCAGCTCATATTGTTGCTGGACTAAGCCTTTTCCGAAGGTGCGTTTTCCAACAATTAAGCCCCGGTCATGATCCTGAATGGCTCCACTTACAATTTCACTTGCTGATGCTGCGCCTTCATCCACCAAAACGATAACAGGTTTATCTTTGAAACTCCCGTCTTTTCGGGAGAAATATTCTCCATCAAAGCGACTGTGCTTACTTTTCGTTGAAACTAATTCCGTTCCACGAGGGAAAAATTCTTCGGCCATTGCAATTGCCTGACTCAAATATCCGCCGGGATTTCTTCTTAAATCGAGAACTAAACGATCCATGCCTTCACCTTTGAGCTCTTTCATAGCTTGCATAAACTCATCGTGAGTAGTAGCGGCAAAGCGGTTTATTTTGATGTAGCCGGTTTGCTCGTCGAGCATATAGGACGCATCCACCGTATAGAGTGGGATCTCATCGCGAATTATACTGAATTTCATTGGTTGGGGAACTCCCGGCCGCTTTATAGTAACCTGAACTTCCGAGCCTTTTTCACCCCGTAATCTTCGAACTACCATTTCATTGGTAAATCCTACAGAAGAAGAATCTTCAATCTCAATAATTCGGTCGCCAGAGCGAATTCCAAGTAAATCACTAGGCCCTCCTGAGATAGCGGTAATCACAGTTATAGTGTCTTCAAGAATATTGAACTGAACCCCTATGCCTTGAAATTTACCAGCAAACTCATCCTGAATTTGTTCATTATCTTCAGCTTCTATGTACATGGAGTGCGGATCAAGCGTGGAAAACATACCACGAATGGCTGCTTCAGTAAGCTTGTCCATATTTTCATCAGGACTGTTATTGCTGATATAAAGATATGCCTGTTCAAATTTGGTGAAAGAGTCTTTCGAAGATGAAACAGTAACTCCGGCAAAGGAAGTATCAATCGGGCTGTCCGAAATCTGGAGGGTAGTATCCTTCAGCGACTTCACCATTCTCATGATGCTGGCTTTATACATTTTGTCGATATCAGCATCGCCATAATAATTCGACACGATATTTCTCTGAGCCTGCACGTATTTTGTAAGATTGGTGGTATCGTCATTCTCCGTCTTCAGTATGGGATCGATGCCCGTAAACCGAAGTAAAGCGAGTATTAATACAATGAGAAGGTTGGGTACCAGAAATCTTTTGAAGGACATAAGTAAAGTCATAGAATTTTCGATTGTATTTAAAACTCGAATAGTTTCAAAATTTCATCTTTAACGATTTTAATAATTATTGTAGTATCGTCCAATATTAAAGTATGTAATGGCTGAGATCCTTGTCTTTAACAAGACTGGCTAATTGTTTTTCAACGTAGCCTGGGTCTATTGTAATCTCGCCGGAGTTGATGTCATCGGGAACAGCAAAAAGCAGTTCGTCAAATAGAGATGACATTATGGTATGAAGCCTACGGGCACCGATATTTTCTACCGCTGCGTTCACTTCAGCTGCAATTCTTGCTATTTCTCGAATAGCTTCGTCAGTAAAGTTGATGGAAACGCCTTCAGTTTTCAACATAGCTATGTATTGCTTTGTAAGTGCGTTTTTAGGTTTCGTAAGGATGTCAACGAAATCATCTTCTGTCAACGAACTTAATTCAACACGGATAGGAAAACGGCCCTGTAATTCGGGAATTAAGTCGGAGGGTTTAGAAATATGAAATGCTCCTGATCCAATAAAAAGAATATGATCGGTTTTAACGATCCCATGTTTGGTGTTTACGGTACTGCCTTCGACAATTGGAAGCATATCGCGCTGAACACCCTGTCGGCTTACATCTGGGCCACTCTTACCGCCACCTGTTGAGGGCTCGGCAATTTTATCAATCTCATCTATAAAAACGATTCCCTGTTTCTGAACACGCTCAAGTGCTTCCTGAACAGCTGATTCATGGTCGATTAATTTCTCGGCTTCTTCTTCAAGTAGAGTTTCACGGGCTTCACTAATGGGAAGTTTTCTTTTCGATTTTTTCCCTCCCTTGCCCATATTTCCAAGCATGTCCTGAAGGTTGATGCCCATTTCCTCCATACCACCAGGTCCAAATACCTGCATCATCGGGCTTTTGCTTGTTTTTACTTCTATCTCGATTTCTTTTTCATCCAGATTACCGTTTCGAAGTTTTTCTCTAAACCGGTCTCTCGTACGCTCGTTGAGTTCAGCGTCGCTTGCGTCTTTGGGATCAAAATTGTCGTTATTGGCGTATCCAACACTGGTTTTTTTTACCGGTGGAATGAGGATGTCGAGAATTCGTTCTTCCACTTTTATGGCCGCTTTTTCTTTAACCCGCTCCTGCATTTCATGCTTCACCATATTAACGCCTACATCTGTAAGATCGCGAATCATAGATTCAACATCTCGCCCAACATATCCAACTTCAGTAAATTTTGAAGCTTCAACTTTCATAAAAGGGGCATAGGCAAGCCGCGCAAGACGGCGGGCAATTTCAGTTTTACCAACGCCGGTAGGGCCAATTAATAAAATATTGTTGGGTACAATTTCCTCGCGGATATCCGGGTCCGAGTTTAATCTTCGCCACCTGTTTCGGAGAGCTATAGACACAGATCGTTTGGCGGGTTTTTGGCCAACAATGTACTTATCAAGCTCAGCTACAATTTGCTGAGGAGTTAAATCTTTTTTTTCAAGACTCATGTTATTCAGTAATTTCTAAAATCGTAAGATTGTGATTTGTATAAATATCAATATCCGCTGCTATATGAAGTGAATCTTCAACGATTTGTTTCGCGGTTAATTTTGGAGCGTGCTTCACTAAAGCCCTTGCAGCCGAAAGTGCAAAAGAGCCACCACTTCCAATAGTAACAATTTCATCATCAGGTTCAATCACGTCGCCTTGTCCTGAAACAACCAGCGCTTTCTCTTTGTTCATTACAATGAGTAAAGCCTGAAGTTTTTGCAAAAATTTATCTTTTCTCCATTCCTTGGCAAGCTCTACGGCGGCACGTTCCATGTTGCCGTTATACTCATTTAGTTTTTCTTCGTATTTCTCGAAAAGAGTGAAGGCATCGGCCGTGGATCCCGCAAAACCTGCTAATATTTTACCATTATAAAGTTTGCGCACTTTTTTAACCGTGCTTTTCATGATGGTTTTATCCATAGTAGCCTGTCCATCACTAGCAATTGCTGCTTGTCCATTATGGATGAGGCCAATAACCGTTGTGGCGTGTAATTCAGATAAATTCATTTCTTAATTTTTTTTGAATGCTTTTATTACCCCAAAAGAAAGGTGTATTAGAAGCTGAAAGATTCCATTTTCTATGTAGAACAAAAATTAAGCCAGATTAGTCTTTTATGACTTCTATGTTCTTGAACCGTTTTTTCCGCGCGATCTGTCAGTGTTTCCTGACGCTCGGTTTCCACGGCCTCTTTCCTTTTTGGAAATATCCAAACCTTCCTTATTTCCTTTTCCACTTTCAAGAGCCATCAGTTCACCTTCCCGCTTCATTACTTCTTCTATGGATTCATCTCTCATCACAATGTCAGTGATATCAATGTCAGAACCAGGCAAAGTTGCCCTGAATTCATTCATCGAAACGGTTTCGTCACCAATAAATGTAATTTTAATGTGATACTTGCTCATCCATTTCCAGCGGGTACTGAAAAAGCCTTTGGTGAGAACAGATTTCAAGAATGGATTTATATATAAATCTACAGCGCGATAGCTGGTATTATGTTTGAATTTGCTCAACCAGGTTTCAAGATCAGTAAGAATGGTGTCCTGGGTTACCACATTTCCTGAGCCACCGCAAACGGGACAAACTTTGGATACGGAGTTCAACACACTTGGACGAATTCGCTGCCGTGTAATCTGCACAAGCCCAAAATCACTCATTCCAAGAACATTAGTTTTCGCGGGATCTTTTATGAATTCCTTTTTCAGTTCATCATAAATTTTCTTGCGGTTTTTATCGTCGCGCAGGTCAATGAAATCCACAACAATAATGCCGCCTATATCACGGAGGCGAAGTTGCTTTGCAATTTCCCGGGCAGATTCTAAATTCGTTTTGAGGGAATTATCCTCTTGTTTCTGCTTAGCTGCATAAGGCCCGGAGTTGACATCAACCACATACATGGCTTCCGTTTGTTCAAAAATGAGATAACCACCGCTCCTCATTCGTACCCGTGGGCTGAATATTGAATTCACATCGTGGGCGATCTTCGTGTAATCGAAAATATGCTCCTTGCCTTTATACAACTCCACATTTGGCACCATCTGGGGGGCAATTTGGCCCACATACGATTTTATCTGACGATACATTTTAGGTTCGTCAATCAAAACGCGGTCATAATTTTTGGCGAATAAATCACGAATCAGACTTTCCGTCATGTTCAAATCACGATAGAGGAGAGAAGGGGGCTTCGCTTCTTCAAGCTTGTCTACAATTTGCTCCCATTTTTTCAAAACGTTACGCAGGTCATCTTCCAGCGCTTTTTGATCTTGTCCCTGAGCAACGGTTCTCACAATCACCCCGAAACCATCGGGAATCATGTTATTCAATACACTTTTTAAACGCCGGCGCTCTTTGTAATTACTGATTTTCTTAGAAACGGCGATATAATCACCCATAGGAATAAGCACCAGGAATCTACCGGCAATGGTAATATCTGTTGAAATTCGTGGGCCTTTCGAGCCAATTGGCTCTTTCACAATTTGCACAAGCAGCTTTTGTCCCGGGCGTAGAATTTTACCTGCTAAAACCTGTTTTTGAACATTCGTCAGGTTCTCTTTATTAGAGATGTCGCTTCTGGCATTATTTGGAATAGCATTAGGGCCATTCAGCTTAGTGACGTAATCGTCAAGATGATCGCCGGCATCAGAAAAGTGCAAAAAGGCGTCTTTGGGAGTTCCCATATCGATGAAAGCGGCTCGAATACCGCTCATCACTTTATGTACGCGGGCTACATAAATATTACCAACAGTACGCTGGTTTTCCTCCGATTCTATAAAAAGTTGAGCTAATTCGTTGTCTTCTATTAGCGCAATTCTGTTTTGCTTCCCCGAAGAGTGGATAATAATTTGGTTCTTCATTTAATTTCTTCCTTTCTCGGTAGCCGCCAGCTCTGCGCCCACTCCATCCATTGAAAGCACTATGTATACTACAAATGATCCATTCTGAAAATGAGGGGCTTGAAGCAATCGGTCGAGCGGCTGCCTCGATATAAATATCTGTTGTAATTGGTTTTTTGTGTGATTCCATTTTGGAATCTGAGAGGAGTTTCTGCTTTAATAATGTCAAAATTATTCCGCAGAAACAGAAAAAATCGATAGTGACATCTCTACTCAACATAGTGGCTGATGTCTCAAAATCTTGTTCTTGATATAAATTCTGTGCTATAAACAAATCGGTAATTAGTCCTAAAAAGCTTTTAAATCGATTTTTCAGTAGAGCTAATATAACTGAGAGAAGTGGTTAATGTAAACGCTTTTTTCTGAGGATATAGCTTATTCTGCTACACGTTTTATATTGGCTCCCACGGCAGTGAGTTTTTCTTCAAGTGATTCATAGCCGCGGTCGAGATGATAAATCCGAAGAACCTCGGTAGTATTTTTTGCGATCATAGCAGCTAACACAAGGCTAACACTCGCCCGCAAATCGGTGCTCATTACCGAGGCACCTGTCAATGGTGTGTCTCCTGAGATTCGGACGGTGTTTTTTTCAACTTCCATGTCAGCACCAAGCCGAACAAGTTCTGGTACATAGCTAAAGCGGTCAAAATAAACGTTGTCGGTTACTTTTGAATCTCCCTCAGCTTGGGTCATCATAGTGGCCCACTGCGCTTGCAAATCTGTTGGGAATCCGGGGTAAATTTCCGTTTTGATGGATACCGGTTTCAGTTTATCAGGGGCTATTATATGAATAGTGGTTCCTTCTGTTTTTACCGAAGTACCCGTTCTTTGAAGTTGCTTGGTAAAACTTCCTAATTGCTCTGGATTACAGCCCGTTAGCGTAAGTTCAGATTGTGGGTGCATAGCTCCGGCAATCATAAAAGTGCCCAGTTCTATGCGGTCAGGATCATTCGATACTTCAATTCCATTCAGCGAATCCACCGCCCTTACTGTGAGTGTTCCGGTACCAATACCTTCAATATCAGCTCCCATTTCAACTAAAAAATTACAAAGCTGAACTACATCAGGTTCTTTTGCAGCATTTTTAATAGTGAAGGATTTGGCTTTAAGAACCGCGGCAAGTAATAAATTTACCGTTGCGCCAACACTGCTTGGTTCAAGAGTATAAACGCCACCCTTAACTTTCTTCGGTGCCTTAGCGATTACATATCCTTTGTCTAAGGAAATCTCAATTCCCATTGCTTCCATTCCCTTCAGGTGAAGGTCTACAGGGCGGGGACCCCAGGCACAGCCTCCCGGAAGAGAAACTTTAGCGGAGCCATGTTTTCCCACAAGAGCTCCCAGCATGTAAAAAGATGCTCGCATCTTGCGAACTAAATCGTAGGGTGCTTCGAGTTTATGGATGGGCACTGGATCAATGATCAACGTATTTTCCTTATCATTGAAATCTACATTAGCTCCCACCTCACGAATCACCTTGTTGAAAGTGTAAATATCCTGCAAGCGGGGAATGTTATGAATGATGGAAGGTGAGTCTCCAAGAAGCGAAGCTGCCATCAAAGGCAGAGCGGCGTTTTTCGAGCCGCTGATGGGTATAATTCCTTTTAATGGGGTTCCGCCTTCAATAGTAAATTTATCCAACTTTTTCGATCTCCAATAGGGGTGAATTTTTTTCTAACGACTGGCCGACTTCCGTAAAAACTGATGCAACTGTGCCACTTATCGGGGCTTTGAGTTCATTTTCCATTTTCATGGCTTCCAGTATTACCAGAGGTTGATTTTTCTCGACAGCGTCTCCTTCACTAACAAGAATTTCCAGAATTTTACCCGGCATGGGAGCTTTTAGCAGACCTTCTGCGGCAACATGATTTGTCTTGAAGCCTAAGCGATCGAGTAATAATTCCTGTTCATCTTTTACATCAACCGAATGCCAAATCCCATTCATAGAAAATTCAATGGAAGAGCCGTTGTAAGTTACATTATCAATTTTATAAAGATTTGTTCCGGTGCGCAACAAATAACGTCCGTTCACGATGGAAAACTCATAGTTCGTTTCTTCTTGCCCGGATGTATAGGAACTTTTTTCTGGGGATAATTCTATGATTTCGGTGTGTTCGCCGATAGTAGCTTCAAATTTCATTTGTTTTTGCTGATTTGTTTCATTCCAGATTTAGTGATTCGGAAGGTGTAATCTTTCAGATTGTCGGAATCGGAAAAAAGTGTGGTTCCGCCTTCAGGGTGTTCAGGATCTACAACCTCAATTAAATTGTAGCTCATCATGTTAATGAGGTCGTCACGGATTTCACCATACTGCAATTTTGTTTCCTCTTGTATCATTTCAAAGGTTTCCGGGAATAAGAGCCGATCAAGTATTTGTATTTCTGATGGTGTTAATTTTCTCATAAATGCTGTAGAAGATAGAGTCGATTCAAAGTTTTCACAAATTACTCGATCATAATATCGCCGTAAGAAATTAATTGTCCCCGGCCGTCAAAAATATGAACGCGATGTAGCCCGCGGGCGCTTTCCGGAACAGGAGACTCTCCGAGTTCTAAGGGATTTATCTGGAAAGTGGTTAAGCCGGGTTGTAAAGTCTCCGTGATGAAGTACAAAACATTAGAACCTTCTCGGGGATCAAAATTATCGAAGAAAACAATTACTTCCAGCCCGGTAACAGATTGTACGCCAGTAACTTCAACCTCAAACTGAATTGCGGAAGTAGTGTTAGATGGGTTGGGGAAAGGAGGCACAATTTCAATCAATCCCTGGAAAAGAGGAGAAATACGCCAGTCATCTCCATCCAAAGAAAGAATTTCACCCTGCGGAGATGTTTCGGTGAATGCATTGGGTGCACGATAAGCCTCTTGCTCGAAATCTCGCTGGGCATCGTTTCTTGTGCAACCAAAAGCAGCCAAGGCAACAAAAAGAACCAAAATGGGGAAATAAATTTTACTCATAAAATAGGCACGAAGGTGATCGTGTATTGCGTTCGAATTTGGTTGTACAAACTGTATCTTTAAAAGGAATAAAAAAATACGAAACATTCATCATAATAGTTTAATGCTACACATAGTTGGGATTAAAAACTGTAACAAAATCAGAGACACCAAGAAATGGATGGGGGAGCGGGAAGTAGAATTTGAATTTATTGACGTAAAAAAAGAACCGCTTACAAAAAGTGAACTGCAGGAACTTTCTGATAAAGTTGGGCTGGACGTGCTCATCAACAGAAAAGGAATGATGTGGAGAAAACTTGGGCTGGCGGATAAAAATCTTGATGATTCCGAATTGCTTGAGGTACTGCTTGAGAATCAAAATATGATGAAGCGCCCCCTTTTGATAAAAGGTGAAGCCGTTTTAGTTGGGTATGATGAAGAAGCTTTCGTTGCTTTCCTGGATGAAAATGAGGAAGAGAAAGCATGATTGTTCTTATACTATTTAATTCAGAATCATTTTGAGAAAACCTCTTATTAAACACGATATGATAAGAGTCCTATTCATCATATTAATATTCTCAACTTCGGCCTTCGCCCGGCAGGAATTTCCATCCGAACGGGAATGCCCGCCTACTATGGAAGAGCTTTTTTCGGTGAAGGAAACCTTCCGTTATGAAGTTAAATATGGGTTTTTTAAACTTGGCTGGGTAACTGTGACTCTTCTTAGTGACAGCCTATATCAGGGGAAATCGCATAAACATTTGTTAACGGAAATTGAGTCTTCCGGGATCCCTTTTGTCGGCAAAGAACTTGACCAATTCAATAGTTTATTTTTTGTGAATGATGATGGACTTCCTGTGGAGTCGGTTTACTGGAAAGATAATGTGGACGAGGAAAAGTATGATGAAATCCGGTATGTTTTTGACCGTGAAGCAGGCTTAGTTTCTTATAAAGAAGAAGATGACACACGCGATACGCTTGCCCTTGAAGAACCGGCTACTTCCGGCCATGTGATATTTTATTTTTCACGCCTGTTTGCGGGAAGTGAAGAAGGCTTCAAATTACCGGTCTATGTTACCAAGAAAGCAGGCTACATTTTTGCCGAAAATTCAACAGAAACTGAAGAACGGCGTTATGCTGCTTTCGAGGAGCCGGTGAATGCTTATCTTATGGAAGGAACCACCGAAAAAATTGAAGGGCCTTTTGGTTTTTCAGGGGATTTCAGGGCTTGGTTTTTGGATGATGATTTACGCGTTCCGCTGGAAGCACGGGTTAAAGTTTTTTTGGGAAATGTGATTGTAAAAATAATAGAATACAACCGTGAGGATTTATGAGTAAGATTTTGATCAGGAAATTAGAGCATGCGGCAGACTTGCCGTTGCCAAATTATGAATCCACATCGGCGGCAGGTATGGACCTCAGAGCAGCACTTGATGCTCCGCTAATCATAAAACCAGGGCAAAGAATTATGATTCCGACTGGATTACAAATGGCTTTACCTGAAGGTTATGAAGCTCAAATTCGCCCAAGGAGCGGACTTGCGATTCGGAATGGAATCACGATGCTGAACACACCCGGAACTATTGACGCGGACTATCGGGGAGAGGTAAAAGTGATTGCCATAAATCACGGCGCAGAGGATTTTGTAGTGAAACACGGCGATCGAATAGCACAAATGGTAATTGCCCCGGTAACACAATTTCCCGTTATCGAAGTTAAAGACTTGGATGAAACAGAAAGGGGAGAAGGTGGTTTTGGTAGCACAGGAGTCAAATAAAAGTAGGAAATCGAAATTTCATTCAATTTCCCGGTTTGAATAACCCTTGGTTTGTGGTTTTCGACTACCCCGTCCACGCCATGGCGTGCCATCCTTTTATTCCTGAAGGGGAATTATTTAAATCGGATTCATAATTCGAGATTATTATCGAGTGAACGGCTCAGCGAGCCGATATACGTACCTCGGCTCGCTGAGCCGAGACTTTAAGCTTGGAGGTTAATTAGTATACCTGTTCAAAAAGACGTAAGTAGCAAAATTCCGCTCTCTCAGAGGGGATAAATCTGTTTTGTTCAGAAACAGATTTCGGGGTGTTCCGTGCATCTAATCTTCATCTTTTGGCAAGTTAAAATCCACATTATTTCGGTAATCTCCGAGTAAGTGCTCAGAGAAGTAGTGCCACATCATACGTTGGAAGTAAGGTTGATAAGGCCCGAATCCATGCCGGCGGCCTGGAAGAATCATCATATCAAAACGCTTTCCTGCTTTTATAAGCTCATCGGCAAGGCGTATGGTATTCGCAGGATGCACGTTATTATCAACATCACCATGAACCAACAGTAAGTGGCCTTTCAGGTTTTTGGCAAGCGAAGGATTTGTGTCGATGGAAGCATCATAGGAAATTTCCTCTTCCTCAACCTGAACACTATCAGCGTTCATTTTCTTAATGGTTTTGCGCTTTTCTTTAACACCGTTGTGAACTTCACTCCACCAAATATTATAGATATTGTTGTCATGATTTCCGGCGGAAGAAACGGCTACATCATAAAAATCTGGATAGGTTAGAAGCGCGGCCGTGCTCATAAATCCACCTCCGGAATGTCCAAAAATTCCAACTCTGTTTTGATCAATAAAACTATGGCGTGAGGCAAGCTGCTCAATGCCGTATTTGTTATCAGCCAAAGGATAATCCCGCAGATTTCCATAGCCATAATTATGATAATATTTAGAGCGAAGAGGACTGCCACCGCGATTACCAAAAGCGACCACAACAAAACCAAGCTGCGAAAGCGCCTGATTTCTGCCAGTGGTTCCGGTTAGAGAGAAACTGGTTGGAAAAGGCTCTGTTTGGGGGCCAGGATATACATATGAAATTATGGGGTATTTTTTTGTTGAGTCGAAATCGAAGGGTTTCCACATCACGCCGTATAAATCGGTTGCTCCATCAGCGGCTTTTATGTCGAACTCTTCGGGAGCCTGCCAACCAATATCGGTGGCAGCTGATATATCCGTTTTTTGAAGCTCGAGCGTTATTTTTCCGCTCGTATTCCGAAGAACAGAAACTGTAGGCTGATCTACTTTTGAATAATTATCTACAAAGAAATTACCTTCTTCAGAGCTGGAAATTCTGTGATTGGCGTTTTCTGAAGAAAGATGACGGAAATTAGATCCATCAAACTTCACCGAATATAAATGTTGGAAATAGGGGTTCTGACCTTGTTCTTTGCCATATCCGGTATAGTAAATGGTTTGGGCGGAGGTATCAATTCTGGCAATATCACCTACAACATATGAGCCCGAAGTGATGGTATTCTTTAAATTTCCTTCACTGTCGTAACGATATAATTGTCCCCATCCTGTGCGTTCGCTCCACCATAAATACTCCTGTCCTTGATTGATAATCGCCAACTGAGAAAACCGTGTATTGAAATACGGTTTGCTTTCTTCTGAAAACAACACCTCAACTTGGCCGGTGGCTGTATTGGCTTTTAGTACATCAATTTTACTCCAGGTTCGGTCACGCCTCAGAATGTAAAGGAAGTCAGATTTGTGGGTTTCAAAAATTCCACCTCCTCTGAAATACACACCTCCGAGTGCTTGTCCTTCCCATTTATCTGTATCAAGAACCACAGACGTTTCTGCGACGGGATCAAAGACCTGAATTTCATCTATGTATATATCCTTTTCGCTCGGCATCGAATATTTAAAGGTTTCCAGCTCTGGGCGTTTCCCTAAAGAATTTATCACCCATAAATCATCCACTTTACGTTTGTCTTGACGTTTAACCCATAGCTTCTTTGAATCTTCAAACCAATTTACCCGAGCTCGTAATCTCTCATTTGTGGTAGTGTCTCCATCACTTGACTGATAACTATACCAGCGATCGCCGTCTTCAGTAAGCTGAATTTCGGTGCTGTCTTCATCATCGGCTCTCATTACATACAAGTCATGGTTTTTCGCAAAAGCGATGTAGCTGCTGTCGGGGGAATAGGAAGCCCAGTTTTCACGGGTTTCATCTTCGAGAGAATCCCCTTTCACCAAACTATTACCATTCAAATTGTATGTAAAGTTGATGCTGTCTACATGAAATTTGAACAGGTTTTTGTCGGTATCATAATCAAAATCCTTTAGGTCAAGATCTTTTGCGTTGAATGGCCTTGTGAAAATCTCTGAAAGCTGAGCGGCAAGTTCTTCCTGATCAAACAGAAGCCGTTGAGAAGGGCGGGCTGCATCTACGAAATACCAGTTTTTTCCATTACCATTTTCATAGATGTACCAAAACTGATTAGTGTCTTCAATCCAGCGTGGGAAAATTTGCGTGCTTCCCACCAGTTTATCCATTTTGTCGCCGGTGAATCTTTCGGCGAGTTCGAAGTTCGCTTGCTGAGCAAAGCTTGCAGAAGCAAAAAAAGCACCTGAGAAAAGTGCTAAAGTTAGTATCCGTGAGATTTTTTTAAGAGTCATGAATGAATTATAAATTAAAATACGCAGCTAATAAACGACTTTAATTTGTAAAACAATGGAAAATCGATCCCCGTAAAAAAAAGAAATTTTACATTAGAATATTAGCTCAAAAAGAGGATCGGATTTGCCATAAATCGGGGAATATTTGCTGATTTAAGGTCTTGTGCAGATATTTAGCTCCATCCGAACCGCCCGTTCCCATTTTAGTTCCTATAGTTCGTTCCACCATTTTGACATGACGATATCTCCATTCCTGCAGTCCTTCATCAAAATCGACCAGCAGTTCACAGATAATCGCGGCCTCGGGTTCGTTGTTCATAACCTCAATCAGGGTTTGTTGAACCTCTTCTGATGGATTGAACAATAAACCGTGCTCGTTCTCTCTTTTGGGAGACATTTCATACCCTTTTTTGGTGATGTAGTTACCAAAACTCTCCCAAAGTGTTGGCTCATTCATTCGTTTTTCAAGAATGGAAATATGCTTCGGTTGCTCTTTGTGCGCCTCTTTCATCAAGGGAAAACGCAAACCGCAAAGAATCTCTATCTCCCGGAATTGGAGTGACTGAAACCCGCTCGACTGCCCCAAAAACTTCCGAAAACTATTGAATTCGAGAGGGGTCATGGTTTCCAGAATATCGATTTGGGAGACCAAGGTTTTGAGTATTGTAAGAACCCGGCGCATTGTTTTTACAGAACCCCAGGTATTACCGCTACTCAGGTCTTTTCTCAGTTTTTCAAATTCATGCAAAACCTGCTTAAACCATAATTCATAGGTTTGATGAATGATGATAAAAAGTACTTCATCGTGTTCTGGAGGTGCAGATTTTAGTTGCTGCAATTCCAAAAGCTCATCAATTTTTAGATAATTGGTGTAGGTGAGGCTCATTTAAACAGGCTAATTAAAAACTCAGGCTTCTTTTGCATCAAGTACTTTTTGGCTTGCTGACTTCCTGCTCTCGCAGGCCTTTATATCTTTACACGTTCCAAAGAAATGGAGTGAGTGTCCGTTGATATCCATATCGTGAATCTCGGAAAGCATTCGCTGAATTTCACCAATCCGCGGATCACAAAACTCCAAAACCTCGCCGCATTCCCTGCAAATTATGTGATCGTGCTGTTGATAAGCGTAAGCCCGTTCATAATAATATTGGCTTTTCCCAAATTGCTGTCGCTGAACTAATCCACATTCAACTAATAAATCTAAGGTGTTGTAAACGGTTGCGCGCGAAACTCTGGTTCCGCCTTCCTTCATCCGGAAAAAAATATCATCGGCGTCAAAATGTCCATCGGCGGTATAGATTTCTTCGAGTACCATAAAACGCTCAGGGGTTTGGCGCTGGTTACGCTCTTTAAGGTAGGAGCGAAAAATCTCCTTCACCAAATTAACAGTATCTTCGTGTGCTGGATGTGCCATAGTTCTTAATTTTAGGCCTGAAATATAAGGTTTGTTAAGCTGCATATGAAACACAAGCATTTGATTTCAAGAGTATTATATTTGCGAAGGGGTTAATAAGAACAAATGAGCAAATTATGCCAACAATTGTAGCGTTCGAAACACTTACGGAATTGTTCAAAAATATTTCCAGGAAATATGAGGGCACGGGAAAAGCGGCCTTTTATTTTAAACCAACGCCAGATACTCCATACCAGCCTATATTCTGGGATCAGGTTATTGACGACGTCTATGCAATTGCAGCTTATATGGTTGAGAAGGGAGTTGAAAAAGGAGATCGCATCGGGATATTGAGCGAGAATCGCTACGAATGGGCAGCCGTAGATTTAGCTATCCAACTTATTGGTGCCGTGAATGCTTCCCTTTATACAACCCTGCCAGCAAAGCAATGCGAGTATATTTTGCAGGATTCTGGCACTAAAATATTTTTTGTTTCTACCGGATTACAACTAAAAAAAGCTGTCGAGGTTTTTAATAATTGTGAAGATCTCCAAGAAATCATTGCTTTCGATATTGCTAAACAGGAGCATTTGATGGAAGAGCCTTATGTGAAAATGTTCTCTGATATTCTTTTGGAAGGAGGCAAGCATCTTGCAGAGCAAAAAGAAATTATTCAAAAGCGCAGCCGCGAAGTTAAACCCGATGATGTTGCCACTTTAATTTATACCTCAGGCACAACCGGTAAACCAAAAGGAGCTATGCTCACCCACAATAATATTGTGAGTAATGTAAAGGCTGCTACTCAGCATATTTATTGGGACGATAAAGATCGCCTGCTTTCCTTTCTTCCACTTTGCCATTCCTTTGAACGAACAGCGGGTTACTACGCCATGATTTCGAGCGGAGTAGAGGTGTATTATGCGGAAAGTGTAGATACCGTTTCTAAAAACATGCCGGAGGCAAAACCAACTATCATGATTAGCGTGCCACGGCTTTTTGAGAAAATGTATAACCTGATTGCAAAAAGTGTGGAAGAGGGAAGTGATACCAAAAAGAAGATATTTAACTGGGCTGTGGAAAGCGGCAGAAAATACTCGCAAGGCCAGAGGGGGCTGGTAACCCTTCAAAAGAAAATAGCCGATAAATTGGTGTTCGATAAACTTAAGAAGCGAACCGGAGGGCATGTTCGGTTATTTGTCTCGGGTGGAGCCGCGCTTCCCCCTGAAATCGATACGTTTTTTCAATGTGCGGGGATGAGTATTTTACAGGGCTACGGGCTTACGGAAACATCACCGGTAATGGCGGCAAATAAACCCGGGCAGGAAATGGTCGGCGCTGTTGGAACCGTAATACCGGGAGTAACAGTAGGGATTCAAAGCTTGACAAATGGCGAGATTTTAGCACGCATAAGCGGTGAAGACTATCCTAATGAAATAAGCAGTGTTGAAGGCGAAATTTTATGTAAAGGCCCGAATGTAATGAAGGGATACTGGAAAAATGATGAAGCCACCAAAGAAATGATAGATAGTGAAGGCTGGCTTCATACAGGGGATGTCGGGAAGTTTGACAAAGGGTTTCTCAAAATCACCGACCGAATTAAGCATATGATTGTGAATGCTGGCGGGAAAAATATTTATCCTGGCCCTATCGAGGATTTATTGAAAACAAGTAAGTGGATTGATCAAATTGTAGTGGTGGGGGAGGGGCAAAATTATATGGCCGCTATTATTGTCCCCGATTTTGAGGCATTGGCTAAATTTGCAAAAGACAGGGGCATAAAATTCACTATTAACAATGATCTTATAGAACTGGATGAAATTAAGGAAATCTATAAGACTGAAATGAGAAGCTTTTCTAAGGAGCTTGCTTCACATGAAAAAATTCGGGATTTCCGTTTGGTTGCTAATGAGTTTACGGTAGAGTCGGGGGAAATTACCCCAACCCTAAAAGTGAAACGCCGTGTTATTTCAGATAAGTACGGTCACTTGATTGAGGATATTTTCAAAGATGATCAGTAGTAATCTTCTTTGGTGATTTTTACTTCTCAGGTTTCAAAATCTTTTGGGTGGTCTAAACCCAGCCGGCTCCTAATTCTCGGAATGGCCATGGAATGGAGATCAAAATTAGTAGCAACCCAATTCCGTAATAAACCGCAATCTTTTTGTGTCGGGCAACATCATCAGCTGTTCGCTTAGCGGTGCTGAAGCCAACGGTGATAAGTGCGATAGCGATCACCATCAAAAGTATATGCTCCACAGTATAAAAACGCATTACTGAATCTGCCATTACTCCTTCTACGAAAGCTACTTTTGGGCTGATGAAATACAAAACCAACCCAATTAGAAGCTGAATGTGGGTGAAAATCATAGCGAAAAGAGCAGAAAGCCTGTCTGTTTTACCATATTCCTTTTGGCCCATCCATCCGGAAATGGCCTGACCAAGAGCCCATATTATTAATACCAATACTATCCATCGGAGGCCGGAATGTGCGTGCAGTAAAGCGTTGTACATGATGTATGAGTTTATTTCTGAATTGCAGAGGAATATAGCTAAGAAATTACTCTTGTTCTAAGAGGGTTTCGTAATGCGGGTTCTTAAGTTGGCTTAGAAATGCAAATACTATTCTTTTGAGTCCAAGAACTTTTCTAATAACTGAAAGCATTCTTCGAAGTTGGTGCAAACATTAAAAAGTGAGAGGCTGTCTCTATTTATATATCCACTTTGGATAGCGGTTTCTGCGAATTGCAGCAAGCCATCAAAATAACCGGAGGAATTGAACAAAATAATTGGTTTGTTGTGAATGCCAAGCTGTCGCCAGGTGAGAATCTCAAAGAATTCATCAAGGGTTCCGAAACCTCCCGGAAGAATGAGAAAGGCATCTGAAAGAGATTCCATCAATGCTTTTCGAGTATGCATATCTTGTGTTTCGTGAAGATCGGTAAGTTCGGTATGAGCAACCTCAGCTTTTTTCAGCACGGTTGGAATCACCCCAAAAACCTCCCCTTTATTAGCGAGCGCGGCATCGGCAATTTTGCCCATCATGCCCACTTTACCACCTCCAAAAACAAGCCCCCATTTTCTGTTGGCTAATTCGTTTCCGATTTGCTGGGCTAACTTTGGAAATTCAGGATTTGAACTGTCTCTTGAGCCGCAATACACACAGATATTTTTCATCATGCTAAGGCAAACATTCGGTTAAGGACAGCATCCAATTTTTCTACAAAAAACAGAACATCGTCTGCGGTATTTTGCTTGCCAAAGCTTACACGAATGCTTGATTTGGCAAGGTTTTCCTCAACTCCCATTCCGCTTAAAACATGAGAAGGCTCTACCGCACCTGATGTACAAGCTGAGCCATTTGAGACGCAAATACCTTCGATATCCAGATTCAATAACAGCATTTCGCCGTCGATAAAATTTCCCTCATCGTCACTGAAAGAAAGATTCAGGATATGTGGCACCCTATTTTCTTTTGCGCCGTTAATGGTATAATTAAATTTCAGAGTGGTCTCCATTTTCTCAAGCAGCAACTTTCGTAGCGTTTTATTATTATTCTTGTATTGCTCCATTTCATCAACAGCCAGTTCAAGCGCTTTTGCAAAACCTACAATTCCGGGAACGTTCAAAGTTCCGCCACGGCGCCGGCGTTCTTGAGACCCACCCTGCATCGATGGAATCCAGCGCGAACCATTTCTGACGTATAAAATTCCGGTGCCTTTTGGGCCATAAATTTTGTGTGCGCTACCGCTCAAAAGATCGACTCCAATATCCTTCACCGAAAAAGGAATTTTTCCAAGGCTTTGAACGGTATCAGAATGCAAAAGGACGCCTTTTGTTTTGCAAACCTCCGCAATTTCTTTCATCGGGTTTATGGTGCCAACTTCATTATTCACATGCATGATAGTAACGAGAGCGGTGTTTTCAGTAATCACTTTTTCAACAGCTTCCGCAGTTATAGTTCCACAGTGTTTAGAATGAGCGAAAACCGGTTTAACTCCATTCATTTTTCCCATTTCCACCGTATGCAAAACCGCGTGGTGTTCAAGTTCGGAAGTAACCACTTCCCGCTTGTCTCCCGAAATTGCGAGCACTCCTTTTATGGCAGCGTTATCGCTTTCTGTGCCGCCGCTGGTAAAAATAATTTCAGAAGGTTCAGCGCCGATCAGTTTAGCAACTTTCTCGCGGGCATCTTCAACCACAACTTTTGCTTTTTGGCCAAGATGGTGAGCAGAATTTGGATTGCCATAATCATTTTTCAGGTAGGGAAGCATTACCTCCAAAACGCGATCATCGAGAGGAGTGGTTGCAGCATGATCAAAGTAAACGGTTCGCATATTTATTTTGTAATGTGATTATATAGCCTCAAAAATATTCAAATTATATATGAAAAGCAGGGAGTAAAAAACTTCCTTCTATGGCAGTTTTTAATAAAGTTTTTAGAAAAAAACCATCCGGTTAAAACCATCACAAAGGGAAAACATTAGCAGCTTCTTCCTTTTTTTTGAATAAAGATTGTACCTTAGAGAGTATAACGGCAATATAAAATCAACCTTATCTAAATGGCCAAGCTTACTCTGAATGATATTGATGTAAAGAATAAAAAAGTTCTTATGCGTGTCGATTTCAACGTCCCTATCAAAGACGGCAAAATCACTGATGACAACCGCATAGTTCAGGCTTTGCCTTCGATAAATCACGTAACAGAAAATGGAGGTTTGTTGATTTTAACAAGCCATCTGGGACGGCCTGATGGATTTCCTAAAGAAAAATTTTCCCTAAAACCCACCGCTGATCATCTTGCCGAACTTGTTGATACAAAAGTACATTTTGCTGAAGATTGTGTGGGTGATGAGGCTGCCAAAGTAATTGCGAAAGCGAATTTTGGTGAAATTGTGGTACTCGAAAATGTAAGGTTTCACAAAGAAGAAACGGATAACGATGAGGCCTTCAGCAAAGAACTTGCAAAACACGCTGATGTATTTGTGAATGATGCTTTTGGGAGCAGTCATCGTGCACACGCTTCAGTGGCGGGCGTTACACGATTTTTACAACCAGCGGTCTCAGGATTTTTACTTCAAAAAGAGATCCGTTATTTAGAAGAAAGCATCAATGATCCAGAGCGGCCATTTATCGCCATTCTGGGTGGGGCTAAAGTTTCAGATAAAATAGGAGTGATTAAAAACCTGCTTTCAAAAGTAGATTCCATTTTAATTGGGGGGGGGATGACCTACACCTTCTATAAAGCAAAAGGTTGGCCGATTGGAAATTCTTTAGTGGAAAATGACAAGGTTGAACTTGCCAAAGAATTATTGAAAAGTGCGGAAGATGCAGGTGTGAAATTTATGCTCCCTTTAGACTCCGTAGTAGCCAAGGACTTCAACAACGATGCAGAGCATAAAGTGGTAGATGAAGAAGGTATTGAGAACGAATGGCTTGGCGTTGATATAGGGCCCCAATCGGCGATTTCTTTTGGTAATCAAATAAAAGCCGCAAAAACGGTTCTTTGGAATGGGCCTATGGGTGTTTTCGAGATGACTAATTATGCTGAGGGTACATTCGCTGTTGCAGAAGCTTTGGCCGAAGCCACAGAATTTGGAGCAACCACCATTATTGGAGGTGGAGATTCTGCTGCAGCAATTAAAAAAGCAGGACTGATGGACAAAGTTTCGCATGTCTCCACAGGAGGCGGTGCAAGCCTCGAATACCTTGAAGGGAAAATATTACCTGGTGTTGCTGCCCTTACAAATAAATAATACTGATAAGCTGCTGAAATGGTGGCTTGGCTATTTAGGTTAATGTGGTATAAATCACCAAAAGAAAATTCATGGAGAGTTATCCATTTTTAGTGAAAAATACCTTCAGGCTGTTTTTCGCTTTCCTGATAATAGCGGCCTTACTTTTAGCAAGACAATTACTGGTTCCGCTATTTCTAAGTGTGCTGGTAGCTTATTTATTATTTCCTTACGCGAGCTGGCTTGAAGATCACAAGGTTCCCAGAATCGCCGCTAATTTGATTGTTATCATTGGATTCCTTGCCGTTCTTGCTGGAATTTTTATCGGGATTGGAGCTTTATCTTCCAACCTGACAGAAAATCTCTCAGAGATAAAAGAGCAATTTGAATCCAACATTTCCTCTATTAAAGCGTCAATTATGAGCTTCACGGGTATGTCAGAGGCCCAGATTGACAGCATGGCTCAGTCTTTTGGAGAGACGGGTGAGTATCTCTCACAGCTTTTTACGGCCACTGCAAATACGGTGTTGAACTTTGTACTGCTGCCGGTTTACACCTTTTTGTTTCTTTTTTACCGAAATAAATTTCGAGAATTTGTTTTTATGAAGATTGACTCTGGGAACGACAGAGCAGCGGAAAAAATCATCGACCAAGCCTCAAAAGTGGTGCCAAAATATCTGAAAGGTTTGATAATAGTATGCACGATTTTGGTAGTCCTCAATTCAGTGGGATTTATGATTATCGGACTGGAATATGCGATCCTGCTCGGGATAATTGCCGCCCTTTTTAACCTGATACCTTACCTGGGCACCATACTCGGTTATGGAGTGGTGATTTTATTTGTGTTTGGTACACAGTCTTCATCGCTGGCACTGGCTGTAGCAATTCAGTTTTTCATTATACAGTTTATTGAGAACAATATTCTCACGCCAAACATTACGGGTTCTTACATGCAGATAAACCCCTTTGTAACCATTTTTTCTCTTATTGCCGCAAGTACGTTATGGGGAGTGCCCGGCATGCTTATCGTGATGCCTTATCTCGGCCTTTTCAAGATTGTATGCGAGAACGTTGAAAAGCTCAAACCACTAAATTATTTACTTGGTACAGCTGGCACCGAAAAGTATAACATTGACATCTCGACAATAAAGAAAAAATTCGGTTGGTCTGATGACGAAGAGGATAACTAAGTGTTCATCAGGTCGACAGAAAAAGCAATACAACAAATGAAACTAACAACGCGAATATTTTCACTTTCCGGAACTTTACTTCATTCTCGCTTTCCTGCAAATAGTACTTAGGATTTTCAGTAATCATAATAAATTTCCTTTTTATTTTTGATTACAAGAGAACTTTGATCCATAATTGTTACAAGTAAAATTATCCTCATCTCCGAAATCTGAAAAATATTACACAGTGTCGCTTGCACGATCACATTCTACACAATCCAATTGCATCCCCAGTTTAAAATTTCGGCCCTCCTCAGTAGTTACCCAGGGCCGTAGCTGCCAGGGTGGGTTGTGGCGAACATGTTGTGTATGGCCACACTGCAACTCTGCAACCCAACCATTGTTATCATCTTTATGAAAGCCGGTGATTGGTTGTTTCATTTTGCTGAAGTTATCTTTTCTACAAGAAGTTCCAAATTTAAGGATTGAACAGATCCAATTGCTGCTTCAAGCGCGCCTTCCTCACATAATCCACTCATCGAAGCGTCCATAAAACCTTCTTTAAATGCTTTTATGCAAGTGTTTCTAATTTCTTTTGCTTGTTCTATATCTAAATTCATCTCGCTTTAAATTTTGATAGTCTGTAAGTTCTATGAATGTGTCGAATATTATTCTCGATATCAATTTAGCAGGAGTAAACCTTTCCATTTCAACGTCCCTAATTTTTCTAAAAGTGTGGGAAAATTTGCCATTTAACGATGATTGGGCCATATTTTTCATTAAGTATTTACTTAATGAAGAAAAAAAGTTGAAATTTTTTTGTAAGGAATTGTTCTGGGCGAAGTCTTACATTGCAAACAAATCATTAAAACGAGGATACGAAATGAGTTCACTTAATAAAGCAATGCTAATCGGGAATCTGGGTCAAGACCCGGAAGTACGTTACACACAATCAAATACAGCCGTTGCAACATTGAATATAGCTACCAGCGAGCGCTATAAAGACAGCAACGGAGAATATCAGGAAAAAACAGAGTGGCACCGGGTAATTGCATGGAGCCGTTTGGCGGAAATTTGTCAGCAGTATCTGAAGAAAGGTTCTAAAGTTTATATTGAAGGCCCCATCCAAACCCGTTCTTGGGAAGATAAAGACGGCCAAAAGAAATATACCACCGAAATTAAAGCACTTCAGATGATTATGCTTGACAGTAAAGGCGGAAATGGCGGTGGCGGAAACCCTTCGCAGAATCAAAATTCTGAAAAGCCAATGTCCAGCAATGTGGAATTAGGAAGCAATTTTGATGACATGGATGATGATCTTCCATTTTAATCAAAAACGCAGATATTAAAAGCGATGGGGGTCATTGGCAGCCATCGCTTTTTTATTTTGCATGAATTAATAGCGTATGTACCTTTCGATGAATCATAAATAACTCTCTTACTTGGATACTTTAGACGAATCCTTTCGCATGGTTCAAGATACTCTGGGGCTGGCGCAACAAAGCACCGAAATCACCGGATTTGACCCGGTTGTGTTGATTATCCAGCTTTTTATAATGTTTTTGGGATTAGCCTTTTCGGCAGTCTTTTCAGGTTCTGAAGTTGCATTATTTTCTCTGGCTAACCGGATGGAAGGCCTCAATCAGGATGATAGCGCAAGATCAGCTGACCATCGAATCCTGAAAATGCTGGAAAAACCCCGCCGGTTACTTGCTACCATTTTAATTGGCAACACCTTTGCTAATATCATCGCCTCGGTTTTGGCTGCTGTAATAACAGGTGATCTTGTGGCTTATATGGGGTGGTCGGAGGTTATTGTTTTCACGGCTGAGGTTATCGTGTTAACCTTTATGATTCTGATTCTCAGCGAAATCACCCCAAAAATAATAGCTATAAACAACCCGTTGAAAATCTCAAGATTGAACAGCGCTTTTATTTATACGATTTTCATTTTGCTGAAGCCATTCGCAAAACTAATCGCGGATAGCACTATCAGTCTCGAACGATATCTCCCCAAACCCACCAGTAAAATGACTTCAGAAGATATTCGAACAATGGCTGAAGTGAGCGAGCAAGAAGGTTCTATAAAAGAAGATGAGCGGGAGATTATTGAAAATGTGATTGAGTTTGGGAATATCACTGTCCGGGAAATTATGACTTCCCGCGTGAGTATGGTCGCAGTTTCAGTTGAGGATACGCTTCAGGAAGTTCTTAAAAAAATTAAGGAAAACGGACTTTCAAGAATGCCGCTATATGAAAATGATCTCGATAATATTATCGGAGTGTTGTATGCGAAAGATCTTTTGGCTTACCTGAAAACCGTAGAGGATGAGCCGTCACTGAACTGGAAAACACTTTCAAGGAAAACTTTATTTATTCCTTCTACCAAAAAACTGGACGATTTACTCCGCGACTTTCAGCAAGAAAAAACCCATATCGCAGTAGTTGTAGATGAGTATGGAGGCACAGAGGGCATTGTTACGTTAGATGATATTCTGGAAGAAATTGTTGGCGATATAACTGATGATTCTGCCGAAGAAGTGTCTTTATTCACTCGTTTTAAAAGCGGGATTTATATTTTTGATGCCCAGATTTACCTGGACGATATGGAAGAAATCCTGGAATCAGAGATTACCCATGATAATGATGAATTCGAAACTTTGGGAGGCCTCATTTATCATCTCACCGAAAGCCTGCCAACTGTTGGAGAACGCATGAGATATAAAAACCTGGAATTAACTGTGCATTCCGTTCAAAACAATCGAATTAAAAAAGTAAGGGTAAAAGTAGACGATAAAGTTGAATCGCCCTCAAAGACAGTCGAATAAGCTTCATGAACAGTCCTGCGATTCATCAGAATTATAATCTTATCCATCATAATACGATGGGAATTGCAGCTCGGGCTCGCTTTTTTATTGGGGTGAAATCGATGCAGGATTTGAAAACGGTGCTTAAAAAGCGCTACAAAGAACTTCCGCTTTTAATAATTGGGGGAGGAAGTAATCTTCTTTTTGTGAATGATTTTGAGGGACTCGTAATCCATAATCAGATTGCAGGAATAGAGATTATTGGTGAAAAAAGTGATCAAGTTGAACTGAAGATTGGTGCAGGTGAGAACTGGCACGAGCTTGTGCTTTATTGTGTAAACCGCGGTTTGGGAGGAATTGAGAACCTGTCGCTGATTCCGGGCTCGGCCGGCGCGGCTCCCATTCAAAACATTGGAGCTTATGGAGTTGAGCTTGAAGAAGTTTTCGTAAGTCTTGAAGCTTTGGAAACAGCCTCAGGAATGATCAAAACCTTCAACAAAAAAGAGTGTGAATTTGCCTATCGGGAAAGCATTTTTAAAACAGAACTGAAGGGTAAATTCATAATTACTTCCATTACGCTTCGGCTGAAAAAAAATGCCTCCGTCAACACAACTTATAAAGCACTTGCAAAGAAATTAGAAGAGAAGGGAATTAGCAATCCGGGTATAAAAGACGTGAGTGAAGCGGTGATTGAAATTCGCCAAAGCAAGCTTCCTGATCCTACAAAAATAGGAAATACGGGTAGTTTTTTTAAAAATCCGGTGCTTTCAAAAGCAAGATTTGAGGAACTCCGACAAGTTTATCCCGATATGCCGAATTATCCGGCTGGGAAGAAAGTGAAAATACCCGCCGCATGGCTAATCGATCAATGCGGATGGAAGGGGAAAAGGTTTGGAGATGCAGGCGTTCATAAATTACAAGCGCTTGTTATAGTAAATTACGGAGGCGCATCTGGTGAGGAAATTTGGAATTTGGCAGGCCGCATTCAGGAGTCGGTAAGGCAAAAATTTGGAGTAGCATTAACTCCGGAAGTGAATGTAGTTTTGTGAACAATGGTTGTGCAATTGTTGCTACATTATAGTAATTAAAATTCCCTCAGAAAATCTATAAACATGAAAATCAGACGCTTTAAATTACTTTCGTTTTTAATTGCTGCTATAGTATTAAATGCTGCTTGTGTGTCTTTGCAGGTGAATCCGGTTTCAGGTAATAAAAGGGCTTTCGGCTATTCCTGGGAACAGGAAAAACAAATTGGTGCTGAAGCTGATCAGGAAATTACTGCACAGTTTGGGTTATATGAAAATGAGGAACTCACAAATTATGTGGATCAACTGGGGCAGGAATTATTGGAGGTAAGCCATCTGAGGCGTGAAGGTGTGGATGAGCAATTTCAAAATACAGAGTTTACTTTTCGTGTTTTGAACAGCCCGGTTGTGAACGCTTTTGCTTTGCCGGGAGGCTATGTATATGTAACACGGGGTTTGCTTTCTCACCTGAATAATGAAGCCCAACTGGCGGTAGTTCTTGGCCACGAAATTGGCCACGTTGCTGCAAGGCATGCATCACAACGAGCTGCAGAGCAACAATTTGGGCAGCTCGCAATTATTGGCGGTGCACTTTTAGGGCAATCGGTTGGCCTTGATGGAGGAAATATTTTGCAGCTTAGCAGCCAAACTGCACAACTCTTATTTCTGAAGTATGGGCGGGATGATGAACGAGAATCTGATGAACTCGGAGTGGAGTATTCCGCAATGAAAAATTATGAAGCCGCTGAAGGAGCCGCTTTTTTCACTTCATTGAAACGGATTTCTGAAGAAGGGGGTGGAGGAATTCCAACGCTTTTATCTACACATCCCGATCCGGGAGAACGCGAACAGACAATCCCAAGGCTTGCGAAAGCATGGGAAGAAGAAGGATACGAGCAAACAATTCTGGATAAAGAAGAATTTATGAGTATGATTGAGGGGATTACTTTCGGAGAAAATCCGAGGGAAGGATTTGAACAGGATGGTGTTTTTTATCACCCCGATCTTGAATTTCGATTTCCGGTTCCTAATGGTTTTAGTTTGGTGAATCAGCCCTCATCAGTAGTGATGTTTAATGAAAATCAGGATGCAATAATTCAGTTCTCTATAGATGCAGAGAGTAATTCACCGCAATCATCTGTTCAGTCATTTACTAATCAAGAGGGGATAACTACTGTGGGGCAGGGCGATATTTCCGTAAATGGAATTAGTGGTTATCAGGAAGAGGCGATGGCACAGATGGAAGATGGTTCTGAACTACAGATTTTAGTCTCAGCACTTTCATATAGTAACAACATCTATACGTTTTTGAGTTATACCACCGCCGACCAATTTGCGAATTACGGCTCCACCTTTAATTCCGTAGTGCAGGGTTTCGATGATGTAACAGATCCTGAAATCCTTAATGTAGAACCTGTCAGATTGGAATTAAGGGAAGTTTCACAAAGTCAAAGATTCAGCGATTTGTTGCCTAATAATTTACCAATGAATTTCACACCCATGGATCTTGCCATCATCAATCAGGTGGAATTAGATGAAACTATAGAAGCAGGTACAACTCTCAAAATTCCAGTCCAATAAGCACGTTGAATTATCACGCATTTAGTCAGGAAGGGTAAAATCTTTATAAGCCTGGCATAAAGCTTGCAAGTGGGGCGAAAGTCGGCTTAAAGGTTCGTATCTTCTGAATAATCAGGATTAGTACGAAGATTCCGGCGTAACATTAAGCGGTATCAGCGTATATTCTCTCATTAATAAATTAACAGATAGATAGTCTTTTGGATAATTTTTCACCTAATACCCAGTTTTCAATTTTTCCTCCTGTAATAAAGAATCTGCTGATCATAAACGGGCTCGCCTTTTTACTTACCAAATCGCTTTTTTCATCAGGTTGGACTCCTATTGGTGCCGCAATCGCTCCGTATCTTGTGTTAAGTCCCTTAGGAGAAGGCTTCATGCCTTGGCAGCTGGTAACGTATATGTTTCTGCATGCAGATTTAGGGCATATATTTTTCAACCTCTTTGCATTATGGATTTTTGGGCAGGCCATAGAAAATTTATGGGGATCTAAACGATTCCTGGTCTACTACCTGTTAACAGGAATCGGCGCGGCAGTAATCCACATGTTTATGAGTAGTTATTTTACTTATACACTGGGAGCATCCGGTGCTGTTTATGGAATACTTTTAGCATTTGGAATGATGTTTCCAGACAAATATATCATTCTGTTAATCCCGCCAATTCCAATTAAAGCAAAATATTTTGTGATGATTTTCGGAGCGCTGGAACTTTTCTCAGGACTCACAAATCCAAGTAGTGGTATAGCACATTTCGCCCACCTTGGCGGTTTGTTGGTTGGTTACATTTTGATAAAATTCTGGAAACTGAAAAAACCAGAACACTATATTTAATTTTTTAGTGATAGATTTTCATGAGAAATAATATGCCATATGAATCTTTTGGCGATTCGCTGAAGCGTGGTTTTATGAGGATGCCGGTAGCTATTCGAACCATCATCCTCATTAACCTGATTGTATTTGTGATACAATCTCTTGGCGGGCAGGGCTTAAATAATTGGGCCATTGGCAATCTGGGTTTCGATCCTTCTTTTCCAGCTTTTGTAACCCAGCCCTGGAGACTTGTAACTTACATGTTTCTGCACGCCGGTTTTCTCCATTTCCTTTTTAATATGTTATGGCTTTGGTGGATGGGTCGGGCTGTTGAGGAAACTGTAGGCCCCCGTTCGTTCACGGTTATTTATTTTGGGGCAGGTTTTTTGGGAGCTTTATTGGATGCCGTCATTTCAGCAGTTTTTGGCAGCGCCCTTGTTATTGGCGCTTCCGGCGCGGTTACAGGAATCTTAGTTGCTTTTGCTATGCTTTTCCCAACTGCGCCTATCATGCTTTTTCTCTTTCCACCCATTCAAGCACGTTATTTTGTAGCGGGATGGATAGCGATCGATATTTTATTTTTAGGAAGTGCGGACAATGTAGCGCGGTTGGTTCATCTTGGCGGCGCGTTAGGTGGTTATTTATCTATCAAAGCGTATAAGAGCGGAACTGATCTCAGCTTGATTATCCGATACTTTGAGTATTTGTTCGGTAAAGTGAAACCGAAGAAGAAGTACAAATCAAGAAATAAAAGTATGAGCATAGTAAGTGATGCTGAAATTGTTGAAGAAGTAGATCAAACAGAACTGGATAGCATTCTGGAAAAAATTTCTAAAGATGGCTACGACTCACTTTCAACAGAAGAAAAAAGAAAATTGTTTGAACTGAGTAAAAAAAATTAAGAATTTTAGCTCTACTTCAAGCTATACAAGAAATTGCAGGATTCAGGGTAGCTTTTCGAAATTTTCGCCTTTAGGGTTTGGATTAAATTCAGGACATCAAGTTTAAATTATGGCTGTTATAAAAAGACGCAAATCAATTCAGGTAATGGTAGGTAACGTTCCCGTAGGGGGAGGTGCACCCATAGTTGTGCAGTCTATGACCAATACGGATACCGCCGATATTGATGAAACCGCCGATCAGATTGACCATTTGTACAAAGTGGGCTCAGAGTTGGTGCGCATCACCGTGAATAATGACGCCGCAGCAAAAGCAGTTCCGCATATCAAAGAAAAGCTGATGAATCGAGGAGTTCCCGTTCCTATAATTGGCGACTTCCACTACAACGGGCATTTGCTGTTAACAAAGTATCCGGAAATGGCGGAAGCGCTGGCAAAATTTCGCATCAATCCTGGAAATACCGGTACAAAAACCCGGGATGCCAATTTTACAACGATCGTTGAGCAGGCAATTAAGTATAATAAGCCTGTTCGTATTGGAGTGAATTGGGGGTCGCTCGATCAGCAGTTACTGGCTCAGCGAATGGATGCAAATAATGAGCTTCCCGAGCCCAAATCTGCCAAAGAAGTAATGTTGGATACGATGGTCGAAAGCGCGAAGCGTTCATCAAAGTTAGCGGAAGATGTAGGCCTGGCATCCAACAAAATAATTATCAGCTGTAAAATGTCGGGAATGCAGGATGTGGTTCAGGTTTATGAGCGCATTGCGAAAGCCGTTGAATATCCTCTGCATGTTGGGTTAACCGAAGCAGGAATGGGAATGAAAGGAATGGTGGCGAGTGCCTCCGCTCTTTCTGTGATTTTGCAACAAGGTATTGGAGATACCATTCGTGTTTCCCTGACTCCACAACCCGGCGCCGATCGTGCGCTTGAAGTTCAGGTTGCACAGCAAATTCTTCAGTCTCTGAATATTCGAAGTTTTATCCCCCAAGTGACTTCCTGTCCTGGCTGCGGACGTACAAAAAGCACATATTTCCAAGAGTTAGCAGAAGAAATTCAGAATTACATAGTGGATTCCATGCCGGTTTGGCGAAAAGTATATCCCGGTGTGGAAGAAATGGATGTGGCTGTTATGGGTTGCGTTGTGAATGGCCCGGGAGAATCGAGAGCCGCAAACATTGGGATTTCGCTTCCCGGAACTTTCGAAGAGCCAAAAGCACCGGTTTACATTGACGGCGAACATTCGGTTACTTTGAAAGGTGATTACATTGGAAAGGAGTTTCGAAAAATTTTGGACAATTATATTCAAGAGAGATATGGTAAGAAAAAGCCCCGCAGTTCAGAATCTTAAACTGAATTCCTTTTGTTCTCGAGTACGATTAAGCTGATCCCAAAGAATATTTACGCAAATTACCTCCCTTTTTATATAATGAAGGTGTAGATTGGGTTGGTGTGATGTTTGGTGTTTACAACGGAATTGCCGCCTTGATAGCTTTTGCCTTAGCTCCGGTAGCGAAATTAACCAGCCGCAAAATGGTTCATGTGCTGGCCTTAATTTTGGGCGGCCTTGGCTTGATATTTATTACTTCATTAGCGACCCAATGATGCTGATTGTATCAATAATTGGCGTTGGTATTGCCTGGGCTTCCATACTTTCGATGCCCTACGCTATTTTAGCAGGTTCACTTCCTGCTAAAAAAATGGGTTTATATAAGGGGATATTCAACTTCTTTATTGTACTCCCGCAGTTATTGGACGCTACTGTTTTAGGGTTTGTAACCCGCACCTATTTTGGAGGCGAAGCCGTGTATGCCCTGGTTTTAAGTGGTGTTGTGATGATCTTAGCTGCCGCAACTATGTATTTTGTTGATGATGTGGATGAAATTTCGAACTAATGAACTGAGCGTTTAAAAAAAAAAAGTTGAAAACGTTGCAACAAATAGATAAATTAGTTGCAACGAAAATTTCCTATAGGAATGCTATGGTTAAAAAAAATAAAAAAGAAATTGTCTGGTTCGGGATGAAGTTGTCTCCCGAGGAAAAGGCGAAAATAAAACTTCTTGCAGATAAGAAAGGCATATCCCAAAAAGAAGCCGTGATGAACCTGGTGAATGAAGAAATGCTGGAATACAAAGTAGAGCCAAAACCCGGTTCTTTGCTCGATAAAATGCAAAAGTACATTGGGGTTATTGAAGGTCCCGGAGATTTATCAACCAACCCAAAATATCTGGAAGGTTTAGGTGAAGACAGTTTACATTGATACCGGCCCATTGGTAGCTTTGCTCGACCGGAGAGACCAATTTAATCACTGGGTTCAGGGGCAAATGGCAGAAGTTGAGGGAGGGCTTGTTACCTGTGAATCTGTTTTGGTTGAAACGCTGTTCATCACTAAAAACTCACCGTATGTCATTCAGGCATTATCGGGCATGATAAAAGATGGGCTTTTGAAAATTAGTTCTGTCATGATGGATTCAGCGGATGTCATATTTTCATTGATGTTGAAATATCATGATGTACATACTTCTCTGGCAGATATTTGTTTGCTTTGCATGTATAATAATTCCTCAAACAATACTATAATTACAACAGATTCCGACTTCCTGATATATCGCGATTCAAAAGGAAAACCGCTCAACCTCATCTCCCCTTATAAATCCTGATTATGCAAAAATAGATATTTCTTCTTCTGATATTCTTTGTTTCGAATCTTCTATCTTTAAAAAAAAATGCGCCTTAAACAAGAGCAATTTATTCCTTTTATGATTGTAGTGGCGGTGATAACACTGGTTATTATTGTGCTTACATCATTCAATTTCAACCATAAGCAGCAGCGGAAATTTCAGGAGAATGTAGCTGAGGCCGATTTTTTGTTTTATTTGCCACTTCACATTATCGAAACGGGTGACTCAACTTCTGTTGAGTCACAATCAGGAAAAAATATCGTGCTCGTTTTTTGGGCTAGCTGGTCCGAGAAATCGCAGTTGATGCTGAACGAAATTCAGGCTTTGCAATCAGAAACACAGGAATTGTCGGTGATTGCAGGTTTGGTTAAAGATGCTGAGGAATCTCTTCCTTCAGAAAAAACATATCCTGCTTTCACATATGTTGACGGCACCAAGATCTTTAACGATCTAAAGGTTCCGGGTTTTCCCAGCTACATACTTTTCAATTCCGCAGGTGAAGTTTTATACGCACATGTTGGTTATCAAAAAGGAGCAGGTTACGACACTTTGAAAACATATCTGGAATGACAGAATCTCCGTCGATAATCCTGAACGGTACGTTGGTAAGTGAAATCGAAGCCAAAGTTTCTCCACTTAACCGGGGAATGATGTACGGAGATGGCTGCTTCGAAACCTTAAAAAGTTATCGTCGCAAATTTTTGGAATGGAATCTTCATTTTCAAAGATTATCTGAGAGTTTAGAATATTTGGGCATTGAAAACGACTTCACAAATACGGGATTGAAAGAGGAAATATCCCGGCTTTTGAAGGCAAATAACCTCGATCAAAAGGAGGCTCTAATTCGAATTCAATGTTGGAGAGAAGGCGGAAGAGGATACAAGCCTGTTTCCTCTAAAATGAGCTGGATGATTCAAGCTGAGGAAATCAAGAATAGTTATGAACCATTAAAGCTTATAACCGCTGAAACGCGTTGCATACCTTCTCAGGCTTTGGAGAGGGGGTTCAAACTGAGCAACGGACTAAACTACATAAAAGCTGCTCAAGAGGCGCAGAATCGCAATGCGGATGACGCACTAATGCTGACCATGACTGATTTCATAAGCGAGACAACTTCTGCCAATATTTTCTGGCTTCACGATGAGGCGGTTTTCACTCCATCCGAGAAATGCGACCTGCTCCCCGGTATCACACGAAAATTGGTAGCGGATGTATTGTTGCGGAATGATGTCAAACTCGAAAAAGGTGAATTTTCCATCGCGCACATTCGGCAAGCGGAGGCGGCATTTTGTTGCAACTCTGTACGGGAAATTCAGGAGGTAGCATCGATTGATGAAAAAGACATGGAAATCGGTCATCCTTTAGTTAAAAAAATCATGGTACTCTTTGAAAAGTATAAATTTGAACTGCTAAATAGATGAGCAGATTTGAAAACATATCGGATGTTTGGTCTTTTTTAGAAGGAATTCCGATGTTTCAAAAAGTTGGTACTTTAGCCGCGAATTTTTCACTGGATAATATCAGCGAATTTTGCTCGAAATTGGGAAATCCACATCTTAACTACCCGACTATTCATGTAGCGGGAACCAATGGAAAAGGAACTACCTGCTATTTATTGGAAAAGGTTTATCGTGATGCGGGCTATAAAACCGGCATGTTTATTTCCCCACATTTACTGCGCTACAACGAAAGGGTTCAGGTTGAAGGCACCGAGATTTCAGACGAGGATTTGCTGATTTTTTTTCAAACGGCAGGGAAGTTATTTGATGAAGTGAAGCTGAGTTATTTTGAGATCAGTACAGCACTTGCGTTTTGGTTTTTCGCGAAACAAAAAGTGGATATTGCGATTATCGAAGCAGGTTTGGGCGGCCGGCTTGATTCTACGAATATTGTTGAGTCCGAAATATCAGTAATTACCAGCATTGGATTAGATCATCAGAGTGTGTTGGGGAATTCAGTTAAGGAAATCGCTTTTGAAAAGGCGGGAATCATCAAACCAAAAAAACCGGTAGTTGTTGGGAATGTTGATGCCGAAGCTGCTGAAGTGATAGCAGAGCAAGCGAATCAAAGAAACAGTAAAATTTTATATGCTGGTGATTTGAAACCAGAATGGAAAAGGGGAGTTATTTCTTTTGGAGTCGCAAATATTGAAGTTCATTCTCTGCTCAAAGAATCGGTTAACAAATGGAACGTGGCTTGTGCATGGCAGGTTTTTAAGACACTGTCTGCAACGTTTCCGGTTTCTGAAGAAGGAGTTATCCAATCAATAAGCACCTTTACCGGCCCGCCCGGACGATTCGAAAAACTACATGCGGACTATAATTGGTATTTCAGCGGCTCTCATAATAATCAAGCTTTAGACGCATCATTGGAAGCAGTGAGGGAAATTAAAGAGCTTGAAAACACGGTTTTAGTCTTTTCGGCGATGAAAGATAAAGTAACTCCGGAGTTCATAGAAAGACTTCAACCCTTTAAAAAGAGGTATTTTGTACAACAGGAAGGGGAAAGAGCCGCGAAATTGAGTGATATCGAAAACGAGATAGAAGTAGAATTGATGAGTGAACAATCCGCGCAGAGAATTTTAAAGGAATTAAAGACAGAGTTAGTAATTTTTGCAGGAAGTTTTTACTTTTATCCCATCGTACGGCGGTGGATTTCAAAAGTATAATAAATTTCTAAAGCCGCTTTTTTCCTTACCTGATTGAACATCCCGACATATTGCTGCAAAGGCAGGAAGATGTTCACCCCAAATTCAGTAAGATTATATTTATAACAGCCACAATATTTTATGTCAGATAATGAAACCGCCGGAATTACGGCCGGGGAGTTAAATTCCTTAGAAAAGAAAAAGCTTCACGAATTACAATCTTTAGCTAAATCTGTTGGTATAAAACGGGTAACCGGAGTGCGCAAGGTTCAGCTAATAGAGGAGATTCGGGAAAGGGCTTCAGCCAATGAACCTGATAAAATCAGAGAAGAAAAATCTGGCAGAGATTCAGCTCATAAAGATGAAGAAATGACGACCTATGGAAGTCAGGATCATATTGTTTCTTATAAAAAAAAGGATGAGGAGAAGAAGGATAATTCTCAGAAGAAGAGACATGTGCATCATAGCAACAAGCGTAAAGGACACGAACATAATAAACTTCCTGAATCAAGCGCTGAAACTCTTGAAGAGAGAATCAAAGAACTTGAGCCGGATTTAGGCCCTTATCTTTTTAATGAAGGTACGCTGGAAATTTTGCCTGATGGTTATGGCTTTTTGAGATCGGTGAACTACAATTATAAAGCCAGTCCTGATGACATTTATGTATCCCCATCACAAATAAAACGATTTCGTCTTAAACAGGGCGATTGTGTGATTGGGATTATCCGACCACCGAAAGTGGGTGAGCGCTATTTTGCTTTACTTAGAATTGAAGGCGTTAATGGCCGCATCCCTCACGATATGGATAACCGTGAAGATTTTGAAGATTTGCTGCCTATCCATCCTGAAAGCAGGTTTCATCTTGAGCATGTATCTAATGAATATTCTACCCGCTTAATTGATTTGTTTGCCCCTTTGGGGAAAGGTCAGCGTGGCTTAGTTGTTGCTCAGCCCAAAACAGGTAAAACCACCATTCTTAGAAATATCGCAAATGCGGTGGCGGATAATCATCCCGAGACAAAAATTCTTATTGTTTTAATTGATGAACGCCCTGAAGAGGTTACCGAAATGGAGCGGTCGGTAAAAGGTGCTGAAGTGGTTGCTTCCACATTTGATGAGAAGCCGGAAAATCATATTGGACTTGCTGAAATTGTTTTTGAGAAAGCGAAACGTTTGGTCGAAAGTGGCCACGATGTATTAATGCTGATGGATTCTATTACCAGATTAGCCCGCGCTTATAATGTGGTTGCATCAAATAAAGGCCGTACAATGACAGGCGGTGTTGATTCAGAAGCGCTAAAAGCTCCTCGGCAGTTATTCAGTTCAGCCCGAAATATTGAAAACGGCGGATCGCTTACAATTCTCGCTACAGCCCTCATTGAAACAGGCTCACGTATGGATGATGTGATTTTTGAGGAGTTTAAAGGAACAGGTAACATGGAAGTATATCTCGATCGCCGCATTTCTGATCGAAGATTATATCCAGCTATCGATATTTTCCGCAGTGGAACACGTCGCGAAGAGTTGCTTGTTTCAGAAGCTGAGCGTGAAAAAGTAGTGTTACTGCGTCGTTATCTCACCAACATGAATGCTTTTGAAGCGATGGATTTTCTGCTTGAGAAAATTAAAGGGACCAAGAACAATGAAGAGTTCTTGATTTCTATGAATAAGTAGGGGGAAGTTGCAAGAGGCAAGACTTTAGGTGCAAGCTATTAAGCTTGCCATATCATGAAGAACCAACTCATTCAGATACTACTCATTATCTTTTAGGGCTGCTCTCAAAAAAAACATCCATACTTTTTAAAGGTGCGGGAGCGAGATAATATTTGAAAGGTTCGCCAAATTCAAAACCTGCAAGATGCCCGAAGTAACGAGCCCGTGCATCAGCTTGCTTAAAAAATCCTGATGATGAGATATAAGTTTCAGGTTCGTCTCCTGGATTTTCAACATTAAATTGTGAAGAGAAAGCAAGCAAACTTTGTTTCTTTATCTCCAGGAAATCAGATACATCAAATACAAAATCCGGATCAAAAGGTTTATCCTGCATGTAATGTAGAATGTGTTTTGGCCGCCAAACTTCTTGTGGTTTACCAGTTGTGGTTTCTGTTTTAATTTTTCGCAGTCCGGAATAAAAAAGAGCGTCTAAAACTAAATTGGTAGCGTAACCATGATCGGGATGTCGATCGAATGGTGCACCAACCAAACAAATATGCGGCTGCGTTTTCCGAACCTGCTCAATAATCAGTAACTGATTTTCCCGGGAATTTTCAATTTTGGTATCCAGAATCTGAAGGTTTTTTCTGTAGCTCAGGTTCAAAATCTCAGAAGCTTTCTTTGATTCTTTCATACGAAGTTCCCGATTCCCGCGGGTGCCCATTTCACCCTGAGTCAAATCTATAATCCCTACTTTCTTCCCTGATGTAGTTAAAGCAGCTATGGTGCCACCAATTGCCAGTTCAGCGTCATCGGGATGGGCAGCAAAAACAAGAACGTCTAATTTCATAATCAGAATTTTATGTATCGAAATTTTAGCAAATGTTAAAGTACAAAAAACGATTAATTTTATTCGGATATACCGAAACGAAACCTGTTAACTTGCGTACCGGTTTTTTCCAAATCACCAAAGACATCTCATGAGAATTTTAAACAGCTTTTTAGAAGGTCTAAAAATTGCTTTTCGTGCGCTTACGGTAAATAAAGTTCGTTCCATACTTACTGCTCTCTGTATAATTATTGGCATTACGATGGTTACAATTGTTGATTCTGTAACCACCGGAATGGACATCAGCTTTGAAAAAAGCATGGCTATGATGGGACAAAATATGGTTTATGTACAAAAGTGGCCATGGAATGGAGACGGCGATTGGTGGGAATACAGCAACCGAAAAGAAATGGAGCTCGATTATGTAGATGAATTGAGTGAATTAAGCCGGTATGCTTCTGTTGTTTCCGCCGCAGCTGGAGTTCGGTCAACCGTAAGATACCAAGAGCGAAGTGCAGAGAGAGTTAGTTTGAACGGTGCAACGGCTAATTATCTGGAAACTGCAGGTTTAAATATAGAAACGGGACGCATGTACACCCAGCAAGAGGTTAGGTCTGGGGCAAAGGTGGCGGTAGTAGGCCAAACTATGATAGACGCACTATTTCAACTCGAGAATCCACTCGGCAAACAAATTAGAATCAGAGGACAGAAATTTACTGTTATAGGTGTTCTGGAAAAGCAGGGTAAATTTATGGGCCTGGAGGATATGGATAACCGAATTCTTATTCCCATTAGTGCGTATGGTCAAATATTTGGATTACGCTGGGGAATTGAAATTGCGGTAAAGTTTCCCAATGAAGCTTCTCTTCGGGAAGGAGAATATGAAGTTGAAGGCATTATGCGTAGAATTCGGCAACTTGATGCCACCGAGGGAAATGATTTTGCCATCAATAAACCCGAAGCTTTTAAACAGCAGTTAGCTGGCATAAAAGCGGGAATCTATACTGTTGGTTTCATTTTGAGTGGGTTATCTCTCCTTATCGGGGGTATTGGTGTTATGAATATTATGTTTGTGTCGGTTCGGGAACGCACAAAAGAAATTGGAATTAGGAAGGCGGTTGGGGCTAAATCTTGGGAAATTCTTTGCCAGTTTTTGCTGGAAGCTATTGCCATTTGTTTGTTAGGTGGGATTATTGGTGTTGCTCTGGCCGGTTTTTTTACGTTTTTAATTAATCAGGTTTTTGTGGCAGTTATGAATTTCAGTGTGGTATTTTTAGGCTTTTCCATCTGTACTTTTGTGGGGTTACTTTTTGGATTTATACCTGCATATAAAGCAGCAAAATCTGACCCCATAGAATCATTAAGATTTGAGTAGAAAATGAATGTAAAAGAAACCACAAGTCAAGCCTTCGACTCTCTAAGAGCCAATAAGCTGCGCTCTTTTCTTACGTTGCTTGCGCTTATAATCGGAGTTTTTTCTGTAATTGTATCTACAACAGCTGTAGCCGTGTTGGACAATTTCTTCACTAATACTATGAGTATGATGGGGAGTGATGTAATCAACGTTTCCAGAACGCCAGCTGTGCAAATGGGGCCTTCAAACAACGATATCAGAAACCGTAAATTTATAGATTTTAATACTGCTGAAGAGCTCGAAGAGCGAATGGAAATTGGTAGAGGCATGAGTCCCGACGAGGCTTTTGGAGGGATGGCTAACATTCAATATGGTGAATTCGAGACTGGCCCGGATATTGTTGTAAGAGGCAGTAATGAAAATTACCTGTTAAATAATTCTTATGAACTTGAAGAGGGGAGAAATTTTTCAGCCGATGATGTCCAGTTTCGTAGGAATGTAGTGATTATTGGAAAAGATGTTCAAAATGAAATTTTTCCTTTTGAATACGCAGTTGGTAAACAAATAAGATTTGATGGCAAGCCGTATCAGGTTATAGGTGTGTTAGAGGCAAAAGGACAAATTTTTGGTTCTTCATTCGATAGTTTTGTATTGATTCCTTATACCACAGCAATGAATGTTTACGGAGGTAATCGAAATATAAATATTCAGGTGCGAGCTCCCGGAATCAGTTTTATAGAACAAACCATTGAAGAAATTACAGGAATTCTCCGGGTTGTTAGAAAAGTGGCACCAGGTGCTGTCAACGATTTTGAAATCTCTACCAATGATTCTCTTGCCAGTACTTTTGATGCTTTTACAGCTGCACTTTACATCGGTGGTTTTGCAATAGGGTTGATCACTTTATTAGGTGCCGGGATAGGTGTAATGAATATTATGCTTGTTTCAGTTTCAGAACGTACAAGAGAAATTGGAATACGTAAATCGGTAGGAGCTACGCGAAAGGCTATTGTTCAACAGTTTTTACTTGAAGCTATTTTTATCTGTCAGATTGGTGGTGTGATAGGAATGATCTTCGGAATTGGAACAGGAAATCTGATGGCGGTTTGGATAGAAACAGAGGCTGTTATACCGCTCTGGTCCGTACTGGGAGGATTTTTTGGGATGCTGATAATTGGCCTTGTTTTTGGTGTATATCCCGCTTTTAAAGCTGCGAAATTAGACCCAATCGAAAGCTTGCGTTACGAATAATTGAAAGGGTGATTACCATCTAATGCAATTTCTTATATTATGGAATGATTTACCATCCATTGCAATTTCGTATATTAAATAAAAAGCATTATGAACGAAGAAATTATCCAAAACTTAAACGAACGCTTAGACAAAGCTATCCTCAAAGGCAGAGAGCTTATTAACGACGAAGATTTACAAGTTAAATTAGAAGAGTTAAAAGATCGTGCTGAAGACACCATTCGAAAAAATCCTATAGGTTCTGTTCTTGCAGGTTTAGTAGCAGGCTTTATTATCGCAAGGATTTTCAACTCAGAGGATTAGTATGGACCAGTTAGGAGAACGAATTAAACATATCATCAATGAGCTGAAGGATTATGTTGAGACCCGGCTGGAGTTGGTGATAGTTAATATTAGTGATAAAGTGACTCTGAAAATTGGCCAATCAATTCAAAAATTATTAGGATTCTCATTATTAGCTATTGGCTTATTATTTGCTTTGGTAGCATTAGCCATATTTTTAGGTGAACTTTTTGATCAGCGTTCCCTTGGCTATGTTATCGTTTCAGCACCACTTTTACTGATAGGAGTATTTTTTGCTTTCGGGAAGCCAAGAGCTATTGCGCGAGGAATTCAGGAGTCATTAATGGAGGAAATTATAGAAGCCCTGGAAGATAAAATTGAAGAGATACCTCCAAACAAGAAAAAAGAATTAGCTGAGAAAAATGTCAGGGAATAATTTAAGCAACTTAGAATTAAAGAAGCAGGCTCTCGAAATTGAGCTGGTTAGAATACAGTCTGATCTCGACCGAACTATAGATGAGGTTAAAGAAGATGTTACTAATACTTTTGCACCTAAAACGGTGATCAGAAAATATCCCCTTCCTGTTTTGGGTGCTGCTGTTATTATTGGGTTTTTGATTGGCAAGGGTGCTAAAAAATCTATACACAAAAAGAATAGTAAGAATTCATCGGAAGGAGTTGGAAATATCGTAAGGCATGAAATGAAAAACGCCTTAACCAAAAGAGCCATTCACATGCTTTTGGGATATCTGGATAAAAAGGTTTCACGATTAAAAGAAAAAACCGACGATAAAACTTCTTAAGTTTCTCTTCTGAAATCAGCGTAGCTGTAAAAGGATATAAAAATAGAAAGCAGGCAACTTTTATGTAACTATTTTCGTCCTGTCTCGTGTACCCAACCCGAAAACAAAAAACGAATCTTCGACATGAAAAAAATAGTTTCATTCCTATTTAGTGTACTTTTTTTATCAACTGGAATAGTCTTAGCACAAGAGGCCAGAACCATCACAATTCAGGAAGCAATTGAAATTGCCCTGGAGAATAATTTCCAGCTAAAACAGGCAGAAAATAATTTAGGGTTAGCTGAAGAAAGTATAAAAAGCGAATACGCTGATTTTCTGCCATACATAAATAGCAGCCTCAATGGTGGAAGAACAGCAGGCCAACAGTTTATCCCAGATCAAGTAACTTTTGGCAATGTTACATCAAGATCGTTAGGTGGTAATTTAAATGCGGGAATCGTTGTTTTTGATGGGTTTAATAATATTAATACTCTTCGCCTTAGCCAACAAACAAAAATTTCAAGAGAAGAAAGCTTTCAACGCTCTCGAGAAAATGTAATTTTTAATGCGGCTTCTCAGTATTTGCAGGTATTGTTAAGCCAGCAGCTTTTGGAAATATCAGAAGGAAATTTAGCTACTTCACAGAAACAGTTAGAACAGGTTCAGGCTCAGGTAGAAGTAGGTTCACGTCCTTCCGTAGATTTATATAATCAGGAAGCACAGGTAGCAAGTGATGAATTATCAGTAACTCAACAAGAGAATAGTTTGAGATTCAATAAACTTGCCCTTATTAGACAGCTTCAGATAGATCCTCTCGGAGATTATCAGTTTGTTATTCCAGATTTTGACGAAGATCGTAATGTAGAGTTAGCACAATCGTACAATTTGAGTGAGTTAATAGATGAGGCTTTATTCAATCGTTCCGACATAAAAAGTGAGCTTGCATCAATAAGAGGATTGAACTATCAGGTACAAATAGCTAAAGGGAATTTATACCCCACCGTAACTGCTTCAGCTTCGCTCTCTACTCGTTATAGTGACCCTTATTTTTTACCGAACACAAATTTTGGTGATCAGTTTTTTGATCAGCAAATAAATAAGTCTTTTGGTTTTTCAGTAAATATCCCTCTTTTCCAGAACTGGAACAGGATGTATAATATTGAAGCTTCAAAAGTACAGTTAAAGAATGCAGAACTTTCTTTAGAGAATTCAAGGCTACAGGTAATTCAGGAGGTAGCCCAGGCTTATAATGATTTCACATCCTACACTAAGCAACTTTCAGCATCAGAGAAAGCATTATTTGCAAGCGAAAAGGCTTTTGAAACTCAACAGGAAAGATACAATGTGGGGGCAAGTACGTTAATTGAGCTTAGTCAGGCACAGGCTAATTATGTGAGTGCTCAGTCTGATCACACAAGCGCAGTATATAATTTGATTTTTCAAGAGAAGTTATTGGATTATTACCTCGGAAAACTGAACAACGAAAACATCGAATTTTAATTAAAAACGACGAGATCAAAATGGCCAAAAAGAAATCATCCACTAATAAGTTATTGATGTGGATAGGTATAGTATTCGGGGTTATCATTGTAGTGGGTTTAGTGCTAAGGTTTACGGGAGTAATAGGAAATTCCGAATCAGGGGTAGAGGTTGAAACTGCCCAAGCCAAATTGAAAACAGTTACACAACTCGTATCTGCTTCCGGGAAAGTGCAGCCGGAAATAGAAGTTATAATCCGCCCGGATGTTTCAGGCGAAATTATCGAACTTGCTGTTAACGAAGGTGATTTTGTTCGAAAAGGTGATTTGTTAGTACGCATTAAACCCGATATCTATCAAGCCAGAATTGATGATCTTAATGCTGCCTTACTTACTCAAAAGGCTCGGATGGAGCAAACAAGAGCGACTTTAATTCAGGCAGAATCTGCTCATACAAGAGATAAAGCTTTGTATGATAGAGATGTAATTTCAGAAATGGATTACATTCAGGCTAAATCCAACTGGGATTCCCAAAAAGCCAGCTTAAAAGCAGCTGAATATCAAATTCTAAGTGCAGAAGCACAATTAAGACAAGCTCGTGAGGAACTGGAGCAAACCGTAATTCGAGCCCCTCAAGATGGCACCATAACCGGCCTGACAATTGAAGCCGGCGAACGAGTTTTGGGGAACTCTCAAATGGCGGGAACTGAAATGATGCGCGTTTCGCTTCTCGACAGAATGGAAGTTTTGGTTGAAGTAAATGAAAATGATATCGTGAATGTAGATTTTGCTGATACTGCTCGCATCGAAGTTGATGCTTATCCAGAGCGGCGATTTAACGGAATTGTTACAGAAATCGCAAACTCTGCCCAAGTTACAGGAAGTGGGACAAACGAGCAGGTAACGAATTACCAGGTTAAAGTTAGAATCATAACTCCACATAATCTTGATCGAGGTGGCTCAAGTCTGGTTCGAAACTCAGCTTCTGAAGATCCTGAAGAAATGTTTATACCAAGTTTTAAGCCAGGTATGTCTGCCACTGTTGATGTGGAAACCCAAACTGCAACAAATGTGGTTTCAGTGCCTATTCAATCTGTAACGGTAAGAGATTTTGCAAAAGATAAACAGGTAAAAAATGACTCCACAACAAACGATTCTGCTGAAGTTACTCTTGCGAGCGACGATGATTTAATTATCAAGAAAGAAGATATTCGCAAAGTAGTTTTTGTAATTGAAGATGGAGTTGCCGTACGGAAGGAAGTTAAAACCGGCATAAGTGATAACACTCACATCCAAATACTAAATGGTATTGAAACCGGAAATGAAATAGTAGTTGGAAGCTACAGAATACTTTCAACAACTTTGAAGGGTGGCGATAAAGTAAATATTAATAATAATAAGACTGCTTTTGCAGTAGTTGATTAAGGGAGTGAATATGTCTAATGCAGTTATACAAATTACCGACCTCACAAAAGTGTACCAAATGGGACAAACTGAAGTCCGTGCTCTTGCCGGTGTGAGTTTCGATATCAAAAAAAATGAATATATCGCCATCATGGGTCCATCGGGGTCTGGAAAATCCACCCTCATGAATATGATCGGATGTTTGGATACCCCCACTTCAGGTGAATATATATTGAATGGCCACAAAGTAAGCCAGATGGATGATGCCGAACTCGCTGAGGTTCGTAATCGGGAAATTGGGTTTGTGTTTCAGACTTTTAACCTGCTTCCACGAACAAGCTGCCTTGCAAATGTGGAGTTGCCTTTGATCTACGCCGGAGTTAAATCTGCCCAAAGAAAAGACAGAGCCAAAGAAGTTCTTACCAAAGTTGGTTTAGGTGATCGTGTTGATCATAAACCCAATGAACTTTCGGGTGGCCAGCGCCAGCGTGTAGCCATTGCAAGAGCTTTAGTGAATAATCCGTCCATCTTACTTGCCGATGAACCCACAGGAAACCTCGATTCCAAAACGGGCGAAGAAATCCTGCTCCTTTTTGAAGAGTTGTATCGCCAGGGGAATACCATCATCGTAGTTACGCACGAAAATGAGATAGCTGAACATGCACGGCGTATTGTTCGCCTTCGTGATGGCGTTATTGAAACAGATGAGGTTGTAGAAAATCCTGTACTTGCCGAAAAAGCCATAGCTGTATAGGCATTCAAAAAAATACAGAATAAAAAAAGGCACTCGTTTGAGTGCCTTTTTTTTGGGATATATTTTTAGTCAATTTTATCTAAAGCTGATACCAACTCCGGCATTAGCAGTAAAATAATTAGCGAGTGTAGCTTCTCCGTAGATAGCAAGAACACCTAAACGCAATCTAAAACCACCAAGCATATGTATGCTACTTTCACTTTCCATTTCGAAAGAAACAGGGTCTGTAAGTACGTTGTAATAAGTTTGCCCCATTACTTCGGTATTTACAGGATAATCTCCTTTGATGTCTAAGTTGAAGGTAGCTTTTTGATAGCCAACACCACCATAAACAGAGATCAAGGGAAGAGTTTTACCGACTAAGGCATTCAATACAAAAGTATTTGTTGAAGTTTCAACAGCTTGATCGTCAAAATCTGGAGTAGGATTTGAAACTAATGAAGGATCATTAGGATTTCGAAGTCCTTCAGGATCAAGATCAAGATTTCCATTTACATCAATCTTATTAAATCCTGCCATAACAGAGATATCAACGGGAAGTAATTTTCCACCTGGAATCCACTGAGTAATATCGTGCTGAATGGCACCTCCAATCAATGCAAAACTGCCAAAATCACCAATTTCTGTAGCGGGAAGGTATCTTACAGAAACTCCCGTGCTCTTTATCAACCCAATACTTGCCTGAATGGTCGGGGCTGGAACAAAGCTAAAACCAGTTCCGCCAGGCATGGTGAATTCACCTATTTCACGTCGATTTGGATCTTCAGGATCATCATAAATCTTTAAAAGCGGCCCTCCATTTTTGGTGCCAGCTACTGTTTGTGTAATAGGGTTTTCACCGTCAGCAACTCTGATTTTCTGTAAGTTTAAAGCAGAAACATCAAATGACTGACTTGCGGTTGGTACAATAGCCAGAGATGATCGGACCTGTAAACTGAATCCGAGAGTTTTCTTTGGTGCGGCGCTTTCAGCCCAGCCTGCATTTAATCCAGTTCCAAAGCCCGTTGGAAAAGGCTTTAAGTATTCCTTTGTTAAAATCTCCGCGTCTTCCGCACCTGCTCTTAAGAAAGCACCAATATCTCCAAGTTGAGCCTGTGCATTTCCAATAGTTGCAAGGCTAATGATGGAAAGGGCGCATAAACCTTTTATAAATTTTTTGTAACTGATAGACATAAGGATTCTTGATGGGTTAATATTTCGCACACAATATCCATATAATTTATGACAGAGGGAATACCTAATTAAGGTATTAAGGAACTTCATCTTTGATTCGTAAGCGAATCAAGCATATTTACATAAGAACTATAGCGGGATGCGGCAATTTCCCCGACATCAAATGCTTCCGCTACGCCGCATTTAGGCTCGTGAATATGCGTGCAAGTATTGAATTTGCAGTATTGCCGAGGCTCTAACATTTCCGGGAAATATAGAGAAAGCTCCCAAGGTTCAATATTTACAAGTCCAAATTCCCGAATCCCAGGGGTGTCAGCCAGGTATCCACCAAACTCCAAGGGAATTAATTGTGCAAAGGTGGTAGTATGTTTTCCTTTGTTAGAATAGTCTGAGACCGCCGCCACTTTTAAATCATAACCAGGATCTATTGCATTGATAAGGCTGCTTTTTCCAACTCCGGATGGGCCAATAAAAGCAGAAATTTTGCCACTTAGTTTTTTCTTAAGGGCGCGCAATGAGTTCTCATCTTCAATACTTGTGGGAAGTACCTGATAGCCAATTTTTTTATACATCCGGGATAATTCATCCACAAATTTTTTATCACCTGTGTTTGCTAAATCCATTTTGTTGATCACAATACAAGCTTCAACTTCATAGGCTTCGCATGTAACCAAAAAGCGATCTATGAAGCCTTCTTTAAGAATAGGTTTACGAATAGATTGAACCGTAAAAGCTAAATCCAGATTGGCTACTAAAACCTGCTCACCTTTTCGTCCATGCGTAGCCTGACGGGGAATATAATTATCCCGGTCTTGAATTTTTTCGATGTTACCTGAGCCATCCTGATTGATGGCAATATCTACCCAATCGCCCACAGCGATAGGATTGGTCACAGCTTTTTCTTCTAACCGGAACCGGCCGGGTAAGCGGGAATTTATAATCTCTCCGTCCACATCAACGTGATACCAGCTCCCTGTAGATTGGATTACTCGTCCTTTTTTCATGCAGCAAAGTAAGTAAAAAAGACAATAAAGAAATTGCAGGTATTTTTATTGGAAGAACAAAAAAAAAGCCGCTTCCTGTTAAGAAGCGGCTTTTTAGTTAATGTTCTAATTGTTCATGCGTGTTGTCCGTGATGAACTCCTTCACCAATTTCCTCAATCATTTTTTTGTTAAAAGCCTCCAGATCTTTGGGTGACCTGCTTGTAGTAAGGCCTTGATCAACCACCACTTCTTCATCCACCCAGGTTGCTCCGGCATTTTCAAGGTCGTGTTGGAGTGATGGATAGGAGGTAAGTTTCCTGCCATCCACAACATCGGCGTCGATTAGTATTTGGGAGCCATGGCATATAGCGGCCACAGGTTTACCGGCCTCAAAAAAAGCTTTGACAAAATCGACAGCACCTTCATCCATTCGTAATTTATCGGGATTTATAACGCCACCCGGTAACATTAAGGCATCGAAGTTGGAAGGATTGGCTTCGGAGACCGCCATATCCACTTCAAATTGGCCTCCCCAGTCATCTTCGTGCCAGCTTATAATTGTGCCAGACTGCGGCGCAATAATAGCTATGTCTGCACCGGCTTCGAGAAGTGCATTTCTTGGACTTGTAAGCTCGACTTCCTCAAATCCGTTTGTTGCCAAAATCGCTACTTTTTTCCCTTCCAGTTTATTTCCGTTTCTCATAATAAAAACCTCTCTTTGATATTTGAGTGTATTATTCTTGACTACTTGCTAAAGGATTTAGGCGATGGAAAAGTTTCAAAATAAAAAAAGACGACAAAGAATTTCTTCCATGTCGCCTTTCAAATTTCGCTGCAAATGCTATTCAGATTATCAATCCGATTTTGTGGATGAACTTGTTACCTCAATAGCATTTTTTTTACCATTACTGCCGGCTACCGAGTTCTTGTGTTCTTCACTCACTTGGAAGAATTCGTTAGGATTCTGAACCGCATCTTTTTCAAGAATTTTATCCAGAAGCAGTTCCATACGGTCGAGATAATCCACTTTAAGATCGCCGATTACTTCTTTTTCGATTTCGGCGACATCTTTCTCATTCTTTTTGGGAAGAAGAACCTGCTTAATTCCGGCACGTTTGGCAGCCAATACTTTTTCTTTTATACCTCCTACGGGAAGAACAAGTCCGCGAAGAGTGATTTCTCCAGTGAGGGCAACAGTGCCTTTTACTTTTCTTTGTGTGAAAATTGACGCGATTGCAGCCATCAAAGAAACACCGGCTGACGGCCCGTCTTTAGGAACCGCTCCTGCAGGAACGTGAATATGAAGATCCCAATATTTAAAGGCTTCTTCAGGAATACCGATAGAGTCGGAATGTGCTCGTAAATAGGAAACCGCCAACATGGCTGATTCTTTCATCACATCCCCAAGCTGACCGGTAATACTGAGTTTCCCCGTTCCTTTAGAAACACTTGCTTCGATAAAAAGGATATCTCCGCCATAAGGTGTCCACGCCAAACCGGTGGCAACTCCTGGCACTGTTGTTCGTTCTGCAGCATCACTAAAGAACTTTCTTTTCCCTAAAAATTCTTCGACGTCCTCTTCTTTGGTGTCAAATTTCTTGATCTCGTCTGAAGCTATTTTAGCGGCAACGCCACGGCAAACCCCCGCAATTTGCCTTTCAAGATTTCGAACGCCGGATTCACGGGTATATTCATCAATGATTTTTTTAACCGCTTCATCTTCTATAGAAAACTGATCTTCAGTTAAACCATTTTCCTTAACCTGTTTTGGAATCAGGTACTTTTTGGCGATCTGGGTTTTCTCTTCAAGTGTATAACCGCTAATGTTGATGATCTCCATTCGGTCTCTTAAAGGTGCCGGAATGGTATCCAAAGAGTTAGCGGTGGCTATGAATAAAACCTTGGAAAGATCATATTCAAGTTCAAGGTAATTATCACTGAATGAATCATTTTGTTCGGGGTCTAAAACCTCAAGCAGGGCAGAGGTTGGATCACCGCGATAATCGCTCCCAACTTTATCAATTTCATCGAGCATAATAACTGGGTTGCCTTTTCCGGCTTTTTTCATTGAACGGATAATACGTCCAGGCAAGGCTCCTATATACGTTCGGCGGTGGCCTCTAACCTCGGCTTCATCTCGAATTCCACCTAAACTAAAGCGCTCAAATTCTCGATTTAATGCCCGGGCAATCGATTTACCCAAAGAGGTTTTACCAACTCCAGGGGGGCCGTAGAAACAAAGAATTGGTGCTTTCATATCTTTTTTGAGTTTCAGCACTGCCAGGTATTCGACAATTCTCTTCTTTACTTTTTCGAGGCCATAATGGTCTTCATCTAATACTTTCTGAGCAAAGCTCAAATCCAGCTTGTCTTTGGAATATTCATTCCAGGGCAGGTCAAGAATCCATTCGATATAGCCGTGAATAATTCCGTAGTTAGGAGACGCGTTTGGAGTCATTTCTAAACGCTGAAGTTCTTTTTCAGCTACTTCTTTGGCGTAATCCGGCAATTTCTTTTCAGCAAGCCGGAGCCGGAGTTTTTCTATATCCTGATGTTCAGCGTCTTCACCCAGCTCTTCCTGAATAGCCTTCATTTGCTGGCGCAGGTAAAATTCCCGCTGCTGATCGTCGATATCAGATTTTACTTTGGTTCTGATTTTCTCACTCATATCAAGAACCTGAACTTCTTTTTCAAGAAATTCCATTACCTGATCAAGATTATCAGAGAACTTTCTAATCCCCAACAGCTTCTGCTTTTCTGCCACTGAAACATTCAGATTTGAGGAAATAAAATTCAACAAAAAAGTAGGGCTGTTGATATTGTTTACGGCAATAGAAGCCTCCGAAGGAATATTCGGCGACATATTTATAATTTTAGAAGCCGTCTCTTTTATGTTCCTGACAGAAGCATCCAGTTCAACCCCTGTAATATCCATTTCTTTAGGATAGGGTTTTACGTTAGCCTTGAAATAAGGATCACTTTGCGTGAAGTTTTCAATTTCAAAATTCGATTTTCCCTGTATTACGATGCTCTTGCTGCCATCGGGCATTTTTATCAGCTTCAGGATTTGAGCTACTGTTCCGATAGTATGCAGGTCTTTGAAATCGGGTACTTCGATATCTTCTTTCTTCTGAGTAACTATGCCGATAATCTTATCGCCTTCATAGGCTTCTTTTACCAGTTTAAGTGAACGATCTCTGCCCACCGTAATTGGAACTACAACTCCGGGAAAAAGCACCGTATTTTTTAAAGGAAGAATAGGAAGTGTATCAGGTATTTCAGCTTCCGTAAGCTTTTTTTCCTCTTCTTCAGACATTAAAGGAATAGCTTGTTCAAAATCATCGAAATCATCGAAATCGTCTGATTCATCTAAACCATTGTACAGATCTAAGGAATATTTCATAATAAATTAAGTACAGAAAATTTCTATTTATAACAATCAGGCAAATACGAAGCCACTTGAGAATGGATCAACAAAGAGTCATAACGGTTAAGTACTTGTCAGTAATGTAGGGCAAAGTGTCAGGCTTTAGAAATGAAACTGAAGTGTAGCAATTGAAATTCCCGACAAAGCGATATTGGAAAATATTGATTCGGGAGTGAATTGAGCTGCAACTGAGAAGTCCCATGTCTTAGTTTCAATAGCAGTACCAACACTCAGAAAATCAGGGCGTTGCGCTTCAAACCTTGCTCCCGCCCGTAACGGTAAAAACACTAAAGGCCTGAGCTCAATTCCAAAGGAAGAAACAAGGGTAGTGGAGTTAAAAGCGTTATTTGTGAGGCCTACGCTTACATCACCCATTAACTTTATGCGGTTCATTTCAAGTAAGGCCCCGCCATGCAGAGCCATTGGCAAGAGAATGGAAAAACCTGATTTATCTTGACTTGCTAAGCGGAACGGGTTTTCTTCGCTGCCATGCCGCTCGATGAAATTAAGGTATTGGCCTCTCGCACCGATGAAAGCTTCATCAGAAACGGAAGTGGGAAGTGCGGTGGTTGTGGTATCAGAAAAAATATTGAGGCTGATGTCATTTTTTGAGTAAGAAACAAAACCTATATCAGTCATGGAAAAGGAAAAACGTACCGATTTTTGCGTGGGTTGTTTCCCCGGCCGAATCGTGGATAAATCATTGCCAAAAGTGAGCAGGTATGTTACGCCAATATCAAGGCCGGCTCCGATACCATTTAGGGAAAATTCGTCGTTCTGAAAATTTCTGGCTACGGCACTTTCGGCTGAAATATTTCCATCAAGATAACTTGCGGTGGATAAACCGAAATCGCCGGTGGCGGCAAAAGAAAACGACTGTATCCGTTGGGCGTTATTTGTTTCCTGGTTTGGATAAAACTTATTCTCCCAAACCGCATCCTGGTAAGATCCACCAAACACCAGCTTTGGGGCTATTCCTATAATAAAATTATCAAGTTTCGAAGTTAGATTGGTCAAAAATTGGAAGGATTCCGCATAACCGAATGAAAGTTCATGTAAGCTTTGATAGCGGTGGGTGAGAGAGCGGTCTAATAAATCTCTTCCATTCTGCTGATTCAAAGCCGTGGAATACCACCCTCTGCCGGTGGAATAATTAGATGATGTACGGGTACGGAAAGCGATTGACAAAGCCCGGTTTTCTTTTTTCCATTTTATCCCAAATAAAGTAGCATCGTATCTGGTTCTGTTATTCGAAAGGCTTGATGTTCCGGGATATTGATCGTCTATTATTTCAACCCGGTCTAATGAGGAAATGGAGTAAGAACCGGGCCTGTACTTAAGTACATAATTGCGTGCATTATTGGCCTGTCTCTCGGGTGCAGAGTAATCCTGAATTCCATCAAAATAAAAACCACCAATCATCACCCCGATATCTACAGTTCCTTTTCGGTCCTGAATCATAAGGTTGGCGGGATTATAAAAGTTGGCGTTATAATCGGTAATGTACGTACTTCCGCCGCCGCCCAAAGCCATATTTCGGGGAGTTATCACAGGTTGTGCAAATCCTGCTGAGCCTGCACATAGCAATGTTAATGAGATTAAAAGTGTCCGCATTACCAACCTAAATATTTAGCTAACCAATTACTTTAAGTGGAGCCGCCCTTAGCATGAGCTTTTTTTGTCCTCTGTCTTTGAAAAATACAACAACTTTAGCATCCATGCCTAATCCTGATCGGCTGATGATTTTTCCGGGCCCGAATCGTTCATGGATAATTTTAACGCCCACCTGATAAGGATCTTCACCATCACCATATTCGTAATGGATGGTGGTTCCAGCGGATTTAAAGGAGGTGTTGGCTTTAGGCTTTTCCCAGTCGTATTCTACTCTCGTTCCTGTATTTCCAGATTCCCCTAAACTATACCGGTCTGCTTTTTGGGAAATGGAAGCCCCGGTTTCCGTACGGACAACACCGGCATCAACTTCCTCTAAAAATCGGGAACGCAGTTGCTGCTGTTCGTCGCCAAACTTGAAACGGCTTCTGCAATGGCTGAAATAGAGGCGTTCCTGCGCCCGCGTTATGGATACATAAAAGAGTCTTCGTTCTTCTTCAATATCAACATCGAAACCGGGACGCGCGCCCATTGGAAAGAGGTTTTCTTCCAGCCCAACAATAAACACAACCGGAAACTCAAGCCCTTTGGAAGCGTGAACTGTCATTAAGGTAATTGCCGGTTTATTTTCATCGAATTTATCAGAATCGGTGATGAGGCTGATTTCCTGCAAAAAAGCACTTAAAGAAGCATTTCTGGAGCCTTTTTCGTAATAGGCAATAGCGTTCTGAAGTTCCATGATGTTATCCCTGCGAATCATCGAATCCTGCGAATTCTCTTCCACAAGAGCCTTCATGTATCCCGATTGTTCCAAAACCGATTTCACAGTTTGTGTTATTCCACGGCCTTCTTCCAGTTCACCCCGCAATTTATTAATCATATTCACAAAATCGCGAACTCGGACTTTGGCAGGTTTATAAACGTCTGCGTCTTCCACATTCTGAAGAATAGACCAAACAGAACGGCCTTCGTCCCTGGCTTTTTTCAACAAATCCTGAATCGACTTATTCCCGATTCCCCTCGACGGTTCATTGATGATTCTCAGTAAATTAGTTTCATCGTGAGGATTTACCAACAGCGTTAAGTACGCCAATACATCTTTAATTTCCTTTCGCTGATAAAACGATAATCCACCAACCAGCTGGTAATCTAAATCATTTCTGCGAAGAGCTTCCTCAAAAACACGCGACTGATAGTTGGTGCGATACAAAATCGCAAAATCGTTGTTCTTGTAGCCTTGTCTCATCTTCAACTGCCGGATGTGGCTGGCTACCCGGTTGGCTTCATCCCGCTCATCAAAATTCTCGAGAAGAATGATTGGCTCTCCATATTCTTTATCAGTCCACAGAGTTTTATCGAGCTGTTTTGTATTTCTTTTTATGATGGAGTCGGCGCATTGAAGTATCGATTTCGTAGAACGATAATTTTGCTCTAAAGGAACCTGGGAAGCGTTGTCATAATCTTCCTTGAAGTTAAGGATATTGGAAATGTCAGCTCCACGAAAGGAGTAAATACTTTGAGCGTCATCACCCACCACGCAAATATTATTATATTTTGAAGCCAGCATTTTGGTGACTTTATACTGCGCGTGATTGGTATCCTGATACTCATCAATTAAAATATACTTGAAACGATCCTGGTACTTTTCCAGCACCTCGGGATGCTTTTCAAATAATTCGATGGGCTTCAAAAGTAAGTCATCAAAATCCATAGAATTGCTTTGCTTCAAACGCTTGGCATAAATGGTATACACTTTAGCGGTGATGTCATCCAGCGTACTGCTTACAAATTTTTCCTGATACGTATCAGGCCCGATCAGCTGATTTTTAGAATCACTTATTTTATTGTGAATGGTTTTCGGCTTGATCTCTTTGGGATCAAAATTCAACTCCTGAAGAATTTGTTTAATAACCGTTTGGGAATCGCTGGTGTCGTAAATAGTGAAATCTGAGCCAAAGCCGATTTTCTCGGCTTCAAAGCGCAGTATCTTGGAAAAGATGGAGTGAAAGGTTCCCATCCAGAGCTTTTGAGCTTTATCTCCAATCAGGTTTTTGATGCGCTCTTTCATTTCTTTAGCAGCCTTATTGGTAAAAGTAAGCGCTAAAATTTGCTCGGGAGCGGCTTTAAACTGCTGCAATAAATACGCAATACGATATGTGAGAACACGGGTTTTTCCAGATCCCGCTCCAGCCACAATCAGCAGCGGGCCATCGGTGTGGGTCACCGCCATCCGCTGTTGTTCGTTTAGCGATTGCAGGTAATCCGGTTTTTCTGGAGAATTTTCTGTAGGCAGCGAAAATGTTTTCATGTAAATAAATATAGCCCGTACGACATTCCTCTCGTTCAGTAAAAGGTGCCTCTTGCGATGAGAATTTCTAAAATAATTTCGAAAAAGATTAAGACTTGGAAGTTAAAACAACCATCCATGAAATCTAAAGGGAATGTGGATGAAAAATCTGTTTTTTGTGAGAGGGATTTAATTGAATAGCGGTACTGGAAAATTATCAAGAGATAGACTTCTCGAACAGGAGAGGCAGAGTTCTACAAAACACGAATAGTTAACAGCTCATCTAAAAATGTAAAAATTATAGCTTCTTCAGTATTTCATATCGCATGGTAAAACGGTATCAGCAAACAAAACAAAGGATTACGGATTTTTAGCTTGCATTCAGAAATATTGAGAATGCAGTAGCAAAATTTATGACTTGACTTTTCCTGAGTTTAGTTTAACTTCCTGAAAGATTTACTTAACCGATAACTTAAAATCTGCGGCTTTTAACGAAGGGTGACTAAAAAGCAGATGGTTGAGGTTGGTAAAAATAAGATTCTGGTGTTTTTGAAATGCTATGGCCTTTGATTTTTGCATTTCAATAATCTAAAGAAGGGCCAATTATTTTTAACTCTACAAATCAATAACAGAACAATAAAAGCGGAGAAGTAATGAAAAGAACATATACAATAATATTAACGATGGTTGTGGTAGCGCTTTTTGCGTCTGCAGAAGCCTTTGCTCAGTCCGATGGAGATTTCCGGTCGGCAGCAAAAGGGGACTGGAGTGCAGCTGCTACTTGGGAAACATTTGACGGTACCGAATGGCAGGGAGCTGCTGGCGCGCCCGATGGTTCAGAGAATATTACCATAGTTGGCGATACTGTATTTGTAGATACAGGCGTAGCAATTACAGGAAGCGTTGTAACTTCTGAAGATGGAGTTTTGGAGGTCGAAGATGACGGCTCTCTAACTTTCGAAGACGGAAGTACTTATGAGCACGCCAGAGACGGCGGTTCAATTCCTGAATCTACTTGGGCAACAGGCTCAACGGCTTCCATTACTGGTGTGACAGGAAGCGCTCCCAGCGATCGCGGACAGGATTATTACAACCTGGTATTAAATACACCGGATAAAACATCTAACGTGCATATGGGTTTTGATGGCAACACCGTAAGTGGTGATATCACTGTCGTGAATACCGGTAGTTCTCGCTGGTATTTGATGTCAGCAAGCTCAACCGAATCAGCTTCAGTAGAAATATTGGGTGATGTGAATGTTGAAGATGGTGAGTTTGCAGTACAGGGAACTGGAAATGCTTTAACCACTTTTACCGTAGATCATTATGGTGATATAAATGTAACAGGTGGTAATTTTTCCATTGCGAGAGGTTCACAAGGTAACGGTTCAGGAACTACTACATGGAATTTATTTGGCGATTTTAATATGGCTGATGCAGAATCTCAAAACTCCAATCCTGATGGAGCAAAATTTGTATTTGCAAACGGAGGAACACAAGTTGTCAATTTCAGTGAAGTTGATTTTGGCAGCCGTGTAAATTATGATGTAACCGATTCAACCACACTTGAAATAGCAGACGGTACAGAATTTGTAGTGTCTGGTGTGCTTGCTAATTATGGTGAAATTACCACTACCGGAGATCTTACGATTGATGGCGGCGGTACTTATGAGCATGCCCGAGATGGAGGAGATATTCCCGATGCCACTTGGAGCGAAAGTTCAACAGCTATTATATCTGGAACCACTGGCAGCGCACCAGGGAACAGAGGACAAGACTATCATCATCTAACTTTAAATACGCCTGACAAAACCAGTAACACCGATTTAGACCTTGACGGAAACACTATTAGTGGTGACGTCACAGTTGTTAGTACAGGTAGTTCTCGTTGGTATTTGCTCAAAGCCAGCAGTGGTGAGTCGGCTACAGTAGACATATTGGGTAATGTTTATGTTGAAGATGGCCAGTTTGGAGTTCAGGGTACTGGAAACGGAGAAACCACTTTTACGGTGAATCATTACGGTAATGTAAGCACGAGCGGAGGAAATTTCTCTCCTTCGCGAGGTTCGCAAGGGGGCACGGGAACAACTACCTGGAATTTCTTTGGTGATAGTTTTTCAGTAGACAGTACTACTATTCAAAATTCCAATTCTGATGGAACTACATGGGTTTTCGCTAAAGGGGGAACCACCACTATTTCATTATCAGGGACAGATTACAGTGGTTCTGCTTTACAGATGGAAGTGTCGGACAGTACTACCTTAGATTTAGGTTCTGTTGAAATTGGTTCGGGCGGAGATTTCACTCTGAATGGAACAATCGTGACGAGCCATGCTGATGGAGTAGATGGAAATCTTCAGACTTCTGGAGAAATCACTTTTGATGAAGGGGCTGGTTTCCTATACAATGGAAGCGAAGCACAGGTTCTCGGAGATTTAGTTTTCGATGCGGATAGTGTTGGCTCAATCACTATTTCCAATGAAGCCGGAGTAAGTATCAACGACACCGTATATACTTCTTCTTTCAATGTAACTTCTGGTATAGAAGCTCATATTGATACTGCAGGCAGCATCTCTGTTGCCGGAGGTTCTATTGATGGAGCTATTGTGAATGAAGGTGAAGTTGTGGTTGATGATGGTTCTTCGCTGGCTTTTGGCGCAGAGTCTACATACGAGCATGGCCGTGACGGTGGTGATATCCCGACAGGCACATGGGCAGAAGGGTCAACGGCATTATTAACGGGTACTGAAGTAAATGCGCCAGCTAACAGAGGCCAAGATTATTACAACTTGACACTCAATACCCCTGATTTAATTAGCAATGTTGATCTTAGTTTGCACGGCAACACCGTTTCAGGTGATATTCACATAGTAAACACCGGTATCGCAAGATGGTATTTAACATCTCCATCAGGAGATGCTGAAGTTACCAGGGAAGTTACTCTTCTGGGAGATGTTACTATGGAGCAAGGTCAGTTTTCTACAAATGGAAGCGGAAATCCTGGCGACATTGTAGTACACCACTACGGCAGTGTTATTGTTAATGATGGTAACTTCTCAATTTCACGAGGTTCCCAAGCAAGCGGAACAAGTTCATCAAACTGGTTCTTCTATGAAGGAGACTTCACACTGAATGGTGGAAAAGCTCAAAGTTCTAACCCAACAAATGCTCAATGGGTATTTGCTGGAAGCGAAGATGTAGCTCACACCTTAGCAATCGACAGTGAGTTTGAGATAGAAGGTTCTGGCATGCAAATAATTGTATCAGATTCTTCTTCACTCGATCTGGGTTCAAGTGAAATTACCAGTGGTGGCGATTTTACTGCTGAGGACGGCGCAACATTGCTAACAAGCCACGTGGAGGGTTTTGACGGTAATCTTCAGAATACCGGTAACCTTTCTATAAGTACTGAAGGGAACTACACCTATAATGGCACCGAAGCCCAAGCAACCAGTTTTACATTGCCTCTAAATGTACATGGTTTAACAATCGATAATGAAGCTGGTGTTACCCAATCACGGGATATTACCATCAACGGTTTTCTTCGGTTAGCCAATGGCGAGTTTGATAATAGCATTGGTTTTGTTCTTGGTGTTGGTGCTGAGATCATTTATGAAGAGGGCAGCCTTGTAGTGGAAGTCTCTTCAGAGCCAGAGCCTGGATCTATTCCAGATGTTTTCGCCCTTAAGCAAAACTATCCCAACCCATTCAACCCGACAACTAAAATACAGTATGACGTGCCTGAGCAGTCTAATGTCTCAATCAAAGTTTATGACATTACCGGCCGACAGGTAGCTGAACTGGTGAACAGAAACCATACAGCAGGAGTTTATACTAAGGAATGGGATGCAAGCCAGTTTGCATCAGGGATGTATATTTACCGAATTAGTGCGGGTGATTTTACAGCAGTGCGTAAACTTACTCTCATAAAGTAGAAAAAGCATATTAGAGTAGAAATGCTCGTTGTATGAATGCACCTCACCCTGGCATTCCGGTTTATGATCGGAAAGTCAGGGTGTTTTTTTTATCAATGAATTGAACTAAACAAGACATCAACTCCTCATGAGTAAACTCATCACACTCGAAGAGAATATCATTCACGCTCAAAATAAATTTCCGGGAGCTACGGGCGAACTTTCACAGCTGTTGAGAGATATCGGATTGGCTGCAAAAATAATTTCACGCGAAGTAAACAAAGCAGGCATAACAAATATTTTAGGACTTGATGGTGCCAAAAATGTACATGGCGAATCTGTAAAAAAACTTGATTTGTTTGCCAATGAACAGCTGATTTCGGCATTAGACAGATCCAATATTACCTGTATGGTAATTTCAGAAGAGAATGAAGGATTGGTTCGCCTCAGTGGTGAATCCGGTAAGTATATTGTATATATAGATCCGCTGGATGGATCATCAAATATTGATGTAAATGTTTCGATAGGCAGCATCTTTTCGATTTATATGCGGCCAAAAAGCAACAAACAATTAACGGAAAAAGATGCCTTGCAGAAAGGTCTAAATCAGGTAGCGGCTGGATATATTTTATATGGTTCCAGTACGGTTTTAGCTTACACAACTGGCATGGGGGTGAGTCTTTTCACGCTTGATCCAAGTATTGGTGAGTTTATTCTGTCTCATAAAAACGTAAAGATTCCGGAGTACGCGAATGTTTATAGTGCTGATGAGGGCAGTTATAATTTTTGGGAGCCAGGGCTTAAAAAATATGTGAAGTACTGTCAGGAAATAGACGCTAAAACTCAACGGCCTTTTAAAGCTCGATATATTGGATGCATGGCTGCCGATGTTCACCGCACTTTGCTTCAGGGTGGAATTTTTATGTATCCTGACAGTACCCGCTATCCCAATGGTAAACTTCGATTGATGTATGAGTGTAATCCGCTTAGCTTTATTATTGAACAGGCTGGCGGTTTAGCTACAGATGGGAAGAGGAGGATATTGGAAATTCAGCCAAAAGAAATTCACGAATGTACTCCTGTATATATCGGGTCGAAAATAAATGTAGAGAAGCTCCAATCATTTTTAGCTGAAGAAGTTTAGGCACCGGCCTGTTTTCTAAGTGATGCTCATCTAAAAAATTTCAGATCGGGTACGACACAAAAATGCTGCCTCGGAACCTCAATCCTGCTCATAATCTAAAATCCGAACAGTTCAGGTAACCAAAGGCTGATTTGTGGGAAATAGGTAATAAGCATCAGTGCCACGATCATAGCGATGAATAAAGGCATAAGGGGTTTTATCACCTTCACAATGGTTGTATTAGCTACTCCCACGCCGACAAAGAGCACGGTTCCAACTGGTGGAGTACAAAGGCCGATGGAAAGATTTAATATCATCATGATTCCGAAATGCACCGGGTCAATTCCGAGCTCCATCACAATGGGAAGGAAAATTGGAGTGAATATCAATACCGCAGGTGTCATATCCATAAAGGTTCCAACCAACAGCAGTATTACGTTAATCATCAGCAGTATTACGATTTTGTTGTCGCTGAACCCAAGAATGGCCTCGGTTACTGTTTGAGGAATTTCCTCAAAAGACATCACCCACGACATCGCAATAGAAGTAGCAATCAGAAGCATAACGATAGAAGTGGTGTTTACGGAATCAAGAAAAACCCGGGGTAGTTCTTTGATGGTTAATTCGCGGTACATAAAACCCAATATGAGCGTGTATACCACAGCAATGGCAGAAGCTTCCGTGGCTGTAAAAATACCAGCGATTATACCTCCAATCACAATAACTAAAAGTAATAGTGCTGGCAGGGCATTTATAAAACTTTTGAACAGCTCGGAAAATGTAGCACGTTCGCCAACAGGGAAATTCTTCTTTTTAGCCCAAAAAGCTGCGACAATCATCAATAACAGACCGGTTAAAATCCCCGGTAAATAACCTGCAATAAATAAAGCGGCTATAGAAACTCCGCCGCTTGCTAAAGAGTACACAATTAAGATGTTGGAAGGTGGAATGAGAAGCCCGGTAGTTCCTGAAGTAATATTCACAGCAGCAGAAAACTCTTTACTGTAGCCTTCTTCTTCCATTTTTGGCCCCAAAATAGAACCAATAGCGGAAACAGCCGCTACTGCCGAACCAGCAATGGCTCCGAATAACATTGCCGCAACAATATTAACGTGCGCCAATCCGCCTGGTAAAGAACCCATCAAATTTTTAGCCAAGGCAATTAGCCGCTGGGCTAATCCGCCTTTGTTAATTAACTGCCCCGCAAGTATAAAAAAGGGAATGGCTAATAGCGTGAAACTGTCTAAGCCGGTTGCCATTCTCTGCGCAAGAGTGGTGAATGCCGGCATGGCATCAATACTCACAATTAAAGTGAACAGGCCTGACAAACCTATACTCCACGCAATGGGCACTCCAATTCCGAGAAGGACAACAAAACTCAATACTAATATCAAAACTTCTGTTAAAACCATGGAATCAGATATTTAAGATGATGGGAGTGAGGATGGTTGATCAGAGTTTGCTTTGCGAAGCAGAAGAATTATATCCCTGATCTTGTAGATAACAATGAGTAAACCGCTTATAGGGAGGATCGAGTAAACGTATGCCAATGGAATTTGCATGGCGGCAGAAACCTGTCCTAAACTATAGGTGATATAAACCAGCCATAATCCGCCTAAAATCATGGTTGTGACGGCAAAAACTATTATGAGCAGGTTAATGAAAATATTTAGATGGTCGTGTGATTTCCCTTTAAGCTTTGAGGGAAACAAATCTATTGCGAGATGCAAGTTCTTACCCGATGCATAAGCGGCTCCCAGCATTCCAATCCAGATTAACACGTAACGGGCAAGTTCGTCTGTAAAAGAACTTGAAGCTTCTAAGAAGTAGCGCGTAATTACTTGCCAGCACACACTAATAAGCATTACTGCCATTAGAGTGACAAGGAAATATTCGAGGTAGCGGTTAAATGTTTTCATATAGTAGGTTCTACTGTTCGTCCAATATTCGCTGGATCAGGTTATAAAATTCCGGATCTGTATTTTTATACTCTTCATAAATTGGAGCTGTTAATTCAATAAAAGGCTCTTTATCGGGATAATTAACCTGAACTCCCGCTTCTTGTACAATTTCAAGAGCTTCTATCTCAGCCTCTGCCCACAATTTGCGTTGGTAAACCGCAGAAGAGTCGGCGGCTTCTTGCAGCCAGTTTTGCTCCTCTTCGTTTAATTTTTCCCATTGCTTTGTGCTTACTAAAAGGAGATCTGGAAGCATGGTATGTTCATCAAGGCTGTAATATTTAGCAACCTCATAATGGCGGGAGGATAAAAAGGAAGGGCTATTATTCTCGGCACCATCAACAACCCCTTGTTGCAAAGCGGTGTACAATTCACCCCACGAAATAGGAGTGGGTGAACCATTTAAAGCCCGAACCATAGTTACGGCCATTTGACTTTCCATCACCCTCACTTTAAGCCCCCGTAAATCGCTTGGAGTTTCTATAGGCCGGTCTTTTGTGTAAAAACTTCGTTTCCCTGCATCATAGTAAGTGAGTCCACGCAGCCAGTATTCTTCACCCGTAAGCAGTAATTCGCGCCCTATTTCTCCATCCAAAACGGAAAGTATATGTTCGTCATCCCTGAAAAGATAAGGAAGGCTGTACACGCGTAATTCAGGTACAAAATTTTCAATTGCGGCAGATGAGACTTTCGTCATTCCAATGCTGCCAATTTGAAGCAGCTCTAAAGCTTCCCGCTCTGAACCTAACTGTTGGTTTGGAAAAATTGCGACTTTTAATTTTCCATCCGAGTTTTCCTCAACGAGTTTGGCCATTCTTTCCATGCCCAAATGTACCGGATGTGAAGTACTCAATGCGTGTGCAAGCCGAATGGTTTTTTTGTCTGTGATGATTTCACTGCAACCAGCAAACCCAACTACTGAAATACAGGCAAAAATGATAAAGCGGTTAAACATATTATCTGCTCCTAATATCTTTTATAAGTTCTACAGTTGCTTTTACGTGCTTTTCTAAGCCTGCGTAATCTTTATTTTTCAGATGTTCTTTTGTGATGAGTTGCGAACCCATTCCCACACATGTTACACCAGAATCAAACCATGCCTGTAAGTTTTCTTTCTCTGCTGAAACACCGCCTGTTGGCATAATGCTGGTCCAGGGGCAAGGAGCTTTGATGGCTTTCACAAATTCAGGGCCAAGCTGACTTCCCGGAAAAACCTTAATAATTTCTGAACCTAATTCTTCCGCTTTCGCAATTTCTGAAAGTGAACCGCAGCCAGGAGACCAAAGCACTTTGCGTCGGTTACATACAACGGCAATATCTTCACGTAAAACTGGTGTAACCACGAAATTAGCACCCAGTTGCATATACAAGGAAGCGGTTCCAGCATCGGTTAAAGAACCCACGCCCAATATCATTTCGGGCAGATTTTCGGCTGCAAACTTATTGAGTTCACCAAAAACTTCATGAGCAAAATCTCCGCGGTTGGTGAATTCAAGAATTCGGGCACCACCTTTATAACAAGCGGTCAAAACATGTTTGCAAACATCTAAATCTGCATGATAAAAAAGAGGGACCAAACCGGTTTCTTCCATCACGGATGCTACTTTAATTCGGGAAAATCGAGCCATAAGTTTGTGGTTAATACGTTTTCACATATAATATTGAATCAATAAAAAGATAGTGTAAAATTAGGCTATCTCGCTACTCTTCCGGAGGCGTCTCCTCCCATCAATTTCTCTACTTCGTCTACAGTTACTAAATTTGCATCACCATAAATAGTATGCTTCAGGCAAGATGCCGCGACGGCAAAATCTAATGCTTTTTGATCATCATCATAATTCAAAAGCCCATAAATAAGCCCACCCATAAAAGAATCGCCACCGCCAACGCGATCAACAATATGTGTGATTTGATAGGTACGGGATTCAAGGAACTTATCGCCATTGTAAAGCACGCCCGCCCAGCTGTTATGCGATGCACTTATAGAACCGCGTAAGGTTGTAATTACTTTTTTAGCCCGGGGGAATTGCTCCATCATTTGTTTGCAGACAGATAAATAAGCCTGACTATCCATAGATTCACCCTGAGTGATATCCACATTATCGGGGTGAATGCCGAAGTGCTTTTCCGCGTCTTCTTCATTGCCAAGAATAACGTCACAACCCTCAACAAGAGCGGGCATAACATCTCCGGGTTCTTTACCATACTTCCAAAGCTTGGCGCGGTAATTCAGATCCGTTGACACTGTAACTCCAAGATCATTAGCGGCTTTGATAGCTTCAAGACAAACATCTGCGGCTCCCTGAGAAAGGGCGGGGGTGATGCCCGTCCAATGGAACCAATTTGCGCCGTCAAAAACTTTCTGCCAATCAATGGTTCCTTTCTTTATGGTTGAAATGGAAGAATGAGCCCGGTCGTAAATTACTTTACTGCCTCGGCTAACCGCCCCGGTTTCAAGAAAATAAATACCAAGGCGTTCGCCTTCTCTGGCAATGTGGCTGGTACCTACATTGCGTTTTCGTAATTCCATCAATGCACATTCGCCCATATCATTTTTCGGAAGGCAAGTCACAAATTCAACAGGCACGCCGTAGTTGGCAAGCGAAACTGCGACATTAGATTCGCCACCTCCATACACAACATCAAAAGACGAGGCTTGTGAAAATCTTAAAAATCCCGGAGGAGAAAGCCGAAGCATAATTTCTCCAAATGTGACGACTTTATTCATGACTAATTATTTCTGATTGAATAAATAATGGTTTGTGCAATCGATTGTTCAAGTAACTAATAGTATCTAATTTTATCAACAAAAATCTGAGCTTTAATAAATTTTTATTTCCTGTTTCAGGAATTATTCCGAAGTGATGACTTTCGGATAATTAATTCAGGACTTAACACCGTTTTTGATGGTGTGTAGATGGAATCCTTTTCCTTTTTCATTCTGTCTAAAAACATGTTTGCTGTAAATTGTCCCATTTTTTTGCTGTGCTGATCTACCGTAGAAAGCGCAGGGTCTACCAACGAAGTAAACGACTCATTACTGAAACCGATAATGGCCACGTCATCTGGAATCGAAAAACCTTTATTCTTCAAAACCTCCATTGCACCCATCGCAGCGTAATCACTGGCGGAGAAGATTGCGTCAGGTATTTCTGCCCAAGAAGTTATGTCGAGAGCCAGGCTTCTTCCGGCTTCTAACTTCAAATCGCTGGTAAGAACAAGTTTCTCATCTACCTGAATTTGATTTCGCTTCAAAGCTTCTTCATAGCCTCTTCGGCGGTCACGATAAATACTGACGTTATCTGGCCCGGTAAAATGAACAATCTTTTTGCAGCCTTGTTCAATTAAATGTTCAGTTGCTTTAAAAGCTCCCGCAAAATCATCCACTCCAACAGCGTCCACATCAAAGGAATCTTGCATTCGGTCAAATAAAATCAGAGGAATTCCTCTTTCAACTACATCTTTATAATGATCAAAACTGGTGGTTTCCTTCGCATAGGATGCAAAAATTCCATCAACCTGAGCTTCAAGCAATGCCTTGATATTTGACTTCTCTTTTTCCACCGAGTCATTAGATTGGCAGATAATCACATTATAGCCCGTGCCATTTAGAACTTCCTCTACACCTCGTATAACGGATGCAAAAAAATTCCTGTCGGCGGTTGGGATGATGACACCAATAAGATTACTGGTTCCCCTGCGTAAAGCGGCGGCAATACTATTAGGCTGGTAGTTCATCTCTTCAGCCATGGCAAGAACAGATTTTTTGGTGGATTCACTTATCCGAGGATGATCTTTTAGTGCCCTCGACACCGTAGAAGCCGTTATATCCAGCTCCCTTGCAATGTCATGAATGGTTGTTCTTTTACTTGCCATTTTTGCTTCTAAAAAAAATTATTGAATCTGAAGAGGTTCTGCAATTTTCTGCATTTCTTCCGTAATGAATTCCCGGAAATATTCGGCGTCTGTAAACCTTTCGTCACTCAACTCCCATCCGGCAAAAACATGATATTCTAAAGTTTGTTCCTCTTCCATTTCAAATAAAGTAAAATAGCTATTGGTAATACCCAATCCAGATTCCGGCGCTTTCCTGTATTCTAAAAAGCTTTCATTCGGAAAAATTAACGCCATTCCTAAAAACCATTCCTTGTCATATGTTTGCTGATCGTGTGTCAGAAAAGCGCTCAATCCTGATGCTTGGTCTTCTAATAATTCCGGTGGATTATCATTGTGAATATTCACCAGCCCAACAATAAGTGTATCAGCCGACTCCGAATTTGTTAGCTGAACTTTATTAGCGTGGCCATATTTTCCGGCCCAAATACTAACTTCATTCGTCAGGTTTAGTTTTCGGTCTCCAACATTCCAACCGGTATAAGTTAATCGGAAAACGGAACGAACCGGGCCCTCCGTAATGAGCTGATATTTTGTGGTGTCAATATTGTTGCGGGATGCGTCTAATCGTATACCAAGGCGAGTTGGAGTGCTATTTTCAAGAAGTGCGAGGCCGCCTAATCCTAAAGAATTCCCCACGGCAAGAATGTCTCTTCCCCAGGGCAACATCACATGATAGTTATCAACCAGCTTTCCATCATCAGAAAGTCCAACGGTATCCAAAGCCATTTCCGGTGAGGTTTTCCCGTATAAATCCCGGCCATTTCTTCCGTCAATATACTGGCGGAAACCAATTTTATCATTCTCCCAAGCCGGGCCGTCCATCTGGAAACGCTCAAACAGCGGAACCGGAAGTTCATCGGCTGTCATTGTGAGTTCCTCAACCGCACGCACACCCGAATCTTCCAAAACCCCAAAACGAACGTTGGTTCTGCTTGTGAATTCCGGGTAATCGGCAGCGTTCACAAAACGTATGTTGATGGTTGCATTTTCTTCGGAAGCTAAATTTATGGTGAAGGCCAGTTCATCCCAACTGCCATCAGAATCAATATCATCTACCTGTGCTGGAAGGGCTTCTTCATTTAGATAGGGAAGGGGAACTTGATTATTGGGAATCGAGCCTTTCTCTTCTATTTGTTGCCTGGTAATTACAATGGGTTCGTCTTCGCGGTCAGTTTGCGAATCGTTATTTATGGTGAATTCAATTTCCCCGGAAGAGCACCCCACAAATGAAAAAGTTAAGATACATAAGGTTCCTGCAATCGATAAAAAGCGTGCGCTATTTTTCATATGAATTATTTTTCGTTGGAAGGTTTGCCAATGGTAGCGAGAATGCCACCATCCACATATACAATTTGTCCGTTTACAAAATCGCTGGCTTTAGAGGCAAGGAAGACAGCTGTTCCGGCAAGATCAGAAGGATCTCCCCACCGCCCGGCTGGTGTTCGTTGAATGATAAAATCATTAAATGGATGGCCATCTTTGCGAATGGGTTCGGTTTGTGAAGTGGCAAAATAACCCGGCCCAATGCCATTGGTTTGAATATTGAAACGAGCCCATTCTGTTGCCATACTTCGGGTGAGCATCTTTAAACCGCCTTTGGCAGCTGCATAAGCTCCCACAGTATCGCGGCCAAGTTCCGTCATCATGGAGCAAATATTTATGACCTTGCCTTCTTTTCGCTCAATCATATGCTTAACTACTTGCTTCGCCATAATGAAGGGCCCTACCAAATCTACATCAATAACTTTTCGGTAGTCCTCAACCTCCATATCCTTTAGCGGTACACGTTTGATGATGCCCGCATTATTTACCAAGATATCTATGGGCCCGATTTCTTTCTCGATTTTATCCACATGTTCTTTGGCTTTTGCCTCATCGGTTACATCAAAAATAAAACCATGAACCGTATGGCCAGCCGCTCGGTATTCTTCGAGGGCTTTATCCATTTTCTCCGGTGTAGTTCCATTTACGATTAATTCAGCTCCAGCTTCGGCAAGCCCCATCGCCATTGCCATTCCTAAACCATGTGTGGCACCGGTTACAAAAGCTCGTTTTCCTTTTAAATCAAAAAGTGCGTTCATTTCTTAGATGCTTAGTTTGAAATTAGTTTCTCTATTTCAGGTCGGTTGGGGCGAGTTTATCCATATCTCCGTAATCAAGATTTTCACCGGCCATTCCCCAGATAAAAGTGTAATTACTTGTTCCAGAACCACAATGGATTGACCAAGGGGGAGATAGAACAGCTTCATTATTTTGTAACCAGATGTGGCGTGTGTTTTCAGGCTCTCCCAGAAAGTGGCAGACAACCTGATCTTCCGGAACTTCAAAATAAAAGTAAGCTTCCATTCGTCGATTATGCACATGAGCCGGCATGGTATTCCAAACACTCCCAGGTTCAAGCTGTGTCATTCCCATTTGTAACTGACAAGTTTCAACAATACTGTTCACTATCAATTTTCGGATTACACGGTGATTGGATGTTTCCAGCGAGCCAAGCTCTACAATCTCGGCATCTTTTTGGGCTACTTTTTTGGTAGGATAAGAATGATGAGCCGGGGCTGAATTCAAATAAAATAACGGTTGCCCATTTCCGGATTTTGCGAAACTGACGTCTTTTTCGCCTCTTCCAACATAAAGCGCTTCTTTATACTCTAACTCAAACTCCTGATCGCCAACTTTCACAATTCCCTTTTCGCCAACGTTTATGATTCCTAATTCACGGCGTTCTAAAAAGTAATCGGCTCTAAGAGGATCGATAGTCTCCAGTTCTACAGCTTTTGAGCCGGGTTTGACTCCTCCAACGATGTACCTGTCGTAGTGTGAATACACCAGGTTGATATCTCCAGAGGTAAACATGTTTTGGATTAAAAAATCATCCCTAAGCCGCTTTGTATCATACTTATTAGCGTCTTCAGGATTAGAAGCGTATCGAACCGAATAGTTAACAGACATGAATATATTTTTTATTTTATGTAATCGATTGCACTGAATATATAAAAAACTGATGTTTTCCTCATATTTAAAAGCAAAAAGATTAAATGTAGTGAATGAGATGATTTGTGAAGTGATTTAAAAAAGAAATTGACTTCCATTTTATCTGACACTGAAATTGACAAAATGGTTTCAATGGAGCCAAAATTTAATATTCTTTGTGCAACCGATTGTATTTTAGACCTGTTTCGATTAACGAATTTAGCAGTGACTAAGGAGAACCTGCGAGCGTCCGCAGGTCCTCGCAGCGTTCTGCCAAAGACGCTACGATGTTGCTTACGTTTCTAATATTGATGCATTTTTTATAGGGTTTTAATCGAAACAGGTTTTAAAAGGAATTCACCCCAAAAAAGAGAGATTTATAAAAAACCAGCCGATGAATCCGTTGATTCTTCATCTTGCTTTTGTTTCAATGCATCCGGCGGTGGATAAAGAACGGCTTCTAAATGCGGGGGCAACTTTAGTAACCGAGGATAAATTAGATGACGGTTCTCCTCTGCTTATGATGCGTGACCCGTGGGGCTTTTCAATCCAATTTTGCAAAAGAGGAAAAGTGCTATTGAAATAAAATAAGGCAGTTTTTGAATTTAAGTTACCGGTTAAAGGAAATTTTTCTTTTCTTAAGTGAAATTCGAAAATAAAACTACTAAGAAGTCGGTTTTTTAGCTTTTGAAAAAATATCCATAATCAATTTTATGAAAACACTGAGTCTGGCCATTCTGTTATTTTTCACATCTTGTTCTACCATCAACAGTCAGACTATTCCTGAATCGTTGAAATGGTCGGAGAGAATGGCTCTTTCAATCATGGAAGAAAATCCTGATCCAGTGTACATGGATTTTAGGGATGAGCCGAAGTGGGAATATACTTTTGGCCTCGTTTTGAAATCGATCGAAAAGGTTTGGAAAGAAACCGGCGATGATAAATATCTCGACTATATCGATGATTATTATGATTTCATGATTGCGGAGGATGGCAAAATCAATAAATATAATATCACTAATTTTAACATTGACCGTGTAGCTCCGGGCCGTGCGTTATTTAATCTTTACGAACAAACAGGAAAAGAAAAATATAATAACGCTATTGAGCAGTTGCGGTATCATCTTGAATTTCAGCCCAGAAATAAAGTTGGCGGATTTTGGCACAAATTGATCTATCCCTGGCAAATGTGGCTCGATGGTGCATATATGGGGCAACCGTTTTATGCGGAATATTCCCAAAGAAATAATCAGCCCGAGTATTTTGATGACATAGCGCTTCAGTTTAAGCTAATGCAGGAAAACATGAGAGATGAGGAAACTGGCCTCTATTATCATGGCTGGGATCAGAGTAAAACGCAACGCTGGGCAGATCCTCAAACCGGTCTTTCTCCACACTTTTGGGGTCGGGCAATCGGCTGGTACTCGATGGCTTTAGTGGATGTTTTGGATTATTTCCCTGAAGATCATCCTGAACACAAAACCTTGGTGAATGTATTAGATCAGCTTGTGGAAGCGCTTGTTAATTTTCAGGATGAAGAAACCGGTGTTTGGTATCAGGTTGTGAATTTGGGAGACAGAGAAGGAAATTACCTGGAAGCCTCAGCTTCAATTATGTTCACATACGCGATTGCCAAAGGAGCGAACAAAGGCTACATCGACAGTTCGTATCGGAAAGTTGCCGAACGCGCATACGATGGAATTCTTAAGGAATTCATTAAAGTGGATGAAGATGGGCTGGTTTACATTCACAAAGCATGTGCTGTGGCAGGACTTGGCGGAAATCCATACCGGGATGGCTCCTTTGAATATTACGTAAATGAGCCCATTCAGATAAATGATACCAAAGCAACGGGGTCTTTCATCAAGGCGAGTTTGGAACTTGGTCGGTAATGTTTATAAGCAATAATGAAATTATTCACACAAAACTTCCCTGCTCTTTTTCTGCTCGTTTCACTGATGAAGCAGCTTCTCATCATAGAATCACTCCTAATCAACCCAAAAAATGATTTATAAGCATCTTTTGAAAGTCAGTATGAGTTTGTTTCAAAAGGGACACTTGGTCTTTTTGTTCTCAGTTATGGGATTGATTCTTTCAAGCTTTCAAGACAGCCCGGAGAAAGCGGTGATTTATTTAGTGGGAGATTCTACCATGTCGGAGAAAGAAGTGAGGTCATTTCCTGAAACCGGCTGGGGAATGCCTTTTAAAAGCTATTTTAGCGAAGAGGTGATAATTGAAAATCACGCCCGAAATGGCAGAAGTACCCGAACATTTATTCAAGAAGGTTTATGGGAGCCAATAGTTGAGGAGCTAAAAAAAGGTGATTTCGTGTTCATTCAGTTTGGCCACAATGATGAAGTGCAAACAAAGCCGCGTTCAACAACACCCGAACAATATCAGTTTTATTTACGGCAATATATTTCAGAGACAAGAGCTAAAAACGCTCAGCCGATTCTGTTAACTCCCATCACCCGAAGGCAGTTTGATGAAGCGGGAAAAATCAAAGAAACACATTTAGTCTATTCTCAGTTAATGCGTGAAGTAGCCGAATCGGAAAACGTGCCATTAATTGATATGGACAGGGAATCACGAAATTTATTATCAGAATTTGGACAAGAGCATTCAAAAATTTTATACCTGCACCTGAAAGCAGGCCAGAATCCGAATTATCCCGAAGGATTAACCGATAACACTCATTTTAGTGAAACCGGCGCCCGAATGATGGCAGAATTGGTACTGCAAGGGATTGATGAACTTAACCTGGAAATGGAAAATTATATTGTTAAAAAGGTGATGGAATGAAAACTTCGTCACAAATATGGGCAGTATTCTTATTTGTCGGATTGATCGCTTATGGATTTTCAGCAACCGCTCAGGAAAATATCAGCTACGATTATGTAGTGGCCCAGGATGGAAGCGGAGACTTTGAATCCATTCAGGCCGCCATTGATGCAACTAAAGCCTTTCCGGATAAACGGGTTTCCATCTTTATAAAAAATGGCGTGTATAAAGAGAAAGTAAAAGTGCATTCCTGGAACACCGAACTTTCTTTAGTTGGGGAAGATAAAGAACAGACGATCATCACTTTCGATGATTATTTCGACAAAATAAACCTTGGGCGCAACAGTACTTTTCATACCTACACCTTGCTTGTACAGGGCAATGATTTCCATGCCGAAAATCTAACCATCGAAAATAGTGCAGGGGAAGTGGGACAGGCCGTTGCGTTACATGTGGATGCCGACCGGGTTTCGATTGCAAATTGCAGGCTGCTTGGCAATCAGGATACGCTTTATATTTCAGGAGAAGGGGATCGTCAATATTTCCGTGATTGTTATATAGAAGGAACAACAGATTTTATTTTTGGCGGAGCAACCGCTGTTTTTGAAGACTGCATCATTCACAGTAAAAAAAATTCGTACATCACAGCTGCGTCCACACCCGAAACAATTTTTTTCGGAATGGTTTTTTTGAACAGCGAACTTACTGCTGATGAAAATTTAAGTGAGGTTTTTTTAGGAAGGCCCTGGAGGGATTTCGCTAAAACAGTGTTCATCCAAACTGAAATGGGCGATCATATTATTGAAGAAGGCTGGCATAATTGGTCTCGTAAGGAAGCGGAAAAAACTGCTTTCTTTGCGGAATATAAAAATTCAGGCCCTGGATTTGCTCCCGGGCAGAGAGTAGAGTGGTCGCATCAGTTAACCGATCAGGAATCTGAAAAGTACACACCAAAGAATATTCTTGGAGACTGGGTAATCAGTCGTGGGTTAATGAATTAATACTAATAGGATAAAATTATTGAATTATGAGTTTTGAGCAACAAGGAACAGATCAAGAAATGCTGACAAATCTACAAGAGCTAATTTCGCAGATTGAGGGTTTTAAATTATATGAAAATTCTATTCATGAAGATGACGAAGACTGGTTGTGTATAGTAAGAGAGGGAGTTGATAAATATTTATTGGTACTTCCTGAAGATGGTTTAAATTCGAAATCTGGTTTTGTTGGGGAAAAGATCGAAGTCGGGGCAACCACCTTATTAAAATGTGAACTATCACGCCAAAACGCAGAAATACTACGTGCACAATTTAGCTTTACAAATGCGGTATTGATCGGCAAAAAGAATTCTTATGGTTTTGGAGACCGACTGGGAAATGCGGGCCCGGCGCATCTGAGAGTGGTACAGGAAACTGATTTCAAACCTGTTTTAGCTCAACAATCCATACGGGAACTGGAACGAACGAACCGAACGGCAGAAGAAGTGATGGACGCCGCTTCATGGTCGGTTTTTCAGGAAGGATATCATGAAGGATTTGGTGCGGATGGCGATCACCTAAAAACAACAAACGATATCGACCGCATGGTGAAAGCCGGTTACACCATGTTTACCATCGATCCGAGTGCATACGTGGTGAATGAAGTTAAAAGCATGACGACAACAGAATTGGAGAAGGAGTATGAAAAACTTCCGTGGAATGAACTTCAGGATAGTTCCCAAAAACTGCTTTCCCGTTTAACTGGTGCTGAATTCAATTTGCGTGATGGTTATACTATAAATCCAATGCGAGAAGAAGTTTTACAGGGAATGGTGAAGTACGGGCGCGTAATCACTCATACAAAAATGTTGGCTGATTACCTGGGAAAAACCTATGCGAATCATCCCGCAGAACTGGAATTATCTGTTGATGAGACAGATGCGCCTACCACTCTTTTTGAGCATTATTTAGTAGCCTCCGAACTCGACCGGCTTGGTGTTGAGCTTGTAAGTTTAGCGCCCCGTTTTTGTGGCGATTTCGAAAAAGGAATTGATTTCAAAGGAGACCTAAACCAATTTCGGGATGAGTATATTCAGCATTTAGCCATCGCTGATAAATTTGGTGGTTATAAATTGAGTATACATTCGGGCAGTGATAAATTTTCTGTTTATGAAGTAGTGGGTTCTATCAATCTTGGTGCCGTGCATGTAAAAACAGCGGGCACATCCTACCTGGAAGCACTGAGAGCAGTTTCTGTGGCAGCCCCGGAGTTCTTCAGGGAAATTATGGCCTTTTCTTTGAAGCGGTTTGAAGAAGACAAAAAAACCTATCACATCTCTGCTGATGTAGCCAAGATCGAAGATCCAAAGTCTGTACCCGATGAAAAACTTCCAGGCTACCTCGATGACGATCATGCGAGACAGGTTCTCCATGTAGCTTTTGGATCAGTGCTTTCAGGTGCTCTTCCTGAAGCTAAGTCATACAAGAATAGGTTAATGACAATTTTGGAAGAAAACGAAGACATCCATGAGCGGTTCCTTATCCGCCATTTCGAAAAGCATTTAGATCCTTTCAAGTAAAATGAATGCTTTATTTGTAAAAACAATTTCGAGGTAAAATATTTGTTGATTCTTCTGAAATTTTACCGTTATTTGAATTAAAGTTATTTACCGGTTAAGTAATCTCTATTACACTACAAAAGGACTTTTTTTATGCTGAATGTTAATTGGAAGCGCTTCTTGTTGTCGAGCTGATTGAAGCGGATATTAGCTGGAACTAAAATAATTCACATCAAAAATTCATTACTAAAACTGGACAGATAAGTACTTACAACCAATGAACAGGCAGTCAAAAAACGAAATTATAGCTGAGGCCAATATTATCTCTCATGGGGAAATAATAACGCGAAGGTCATTTTCAAAGATACTCAAAGGTGCAGGGATTGGGCTTTTTCTATTCGTTTTTTCGGGATTCTGTTCTGTTGCTTTAGCACAAACCGGCAGTATTTCCGGCACGGTTGCAGATGATAATTCGGGTGAAATTATTCAGGGTGAAGTAAAATTGCTGAATTCTAATACTGAGGCTGCATCAAGTGGTGGTGCTTTTGATTTTACAGGGCTCGCAGAAGGTGATTACACACTTTTGGTCAACTCACCGGGGTATTATAGTCGCGCCATTGAAATTAATTTATCAGCTGATGAAAAAATTGAGCAAATAATTGGCCTTGCGGGTGTTTCTGCTAATGAACAAAGAGCCCTGAATTTTAGCAACACACTTAGTACTGAAAGAACTAATGATTTCGGTGATTATTCCATAAAAGAAGCTCTTGTGCGTGTGCCAGGGATTCAGGTTTCGAGAGAAGGTGAAATAAATATTCGCGGCACAGGATTTGATTCTTACAATGTAACCCTGAATGGTCAGCGGCTGGCAAATACTGGTTTTGAAAACCGAAGTTTTGATTTAGCCTCCATCTCAGTAGACGCCATTCGCAAGCTGGAAGTTATAAAAGTACTTACCCCAGATATGGATGCCGATGCACTTGGGGGAGTCATAAATTTACATACCACCCAACTTGCCGGAAAGGAAAGAAAACTTAGCGCACGATTAGGAGGAGGGGCTAACACTCAATATTTAAGCAGAAACGGTCCCGGTAACCGTGCTTGGCTGAATTATTCAGAGAAGTTTCAGGAGAATATTTCCGTGGCGTTAAACCTGAGCTATCAGGAAGATCAGCAGGGCTGGGAAGAGCTGAACCTGAGTTATGGATTGGCAGATTTTGGCAGTGGCTTGGTTGATGTTGTTGAACAAATTTCACCAAGCTTGCACATGGATAACCGTGGCAGGTTTGGCAGTACCGTTTCGGTAAGCTATGATCCGGCTGAGGAGGAATCTTATTTTTTCCGGGCTATGGTTGCGACAGACAACCGTGAAAATGTAAGTCATGCAAATAACTGGTTGGCACAGGGCGATTGGGTTGATCAACTTACAACGGGAGCTGAAGGCGAGCTGGGTACGTATTCACACGATGCGCGACAGCAAAGTACGGATATAACACAGGCTACTTTTCAAGCCGGTGGTGAGCATCAGCTCGAAACGCTCGACATATCTTATAGTGCGGGTTGGAGCCAAAGTATAGTAGACAGGGCAGAGCATTTATTTCCTTTTGAAATTGGCGGTTTTGATTACGCAATCGACTGGTCGGATCGTGCACGTCCTTCAATGACGGTGACAAACCGCCCAACTCAGATTATGGAAGATGGTTCCGTGGACAGGCGTTTTATGATAGGTCAGGAATTTGAACGAACTCTCGAAGAGCATGTAAATAATGAGATTTCCGCACGGGTTGATGTAAACTACCCGATCGGGCTGGGGTCTTTGAAAGCGGGAGTAAGTACCCGGCTTTCCATTAAAGATGGCGAATATGACGAAAATTTTTTCACTTACAACAGAACGTTGCGCATGGTTAGCTTCAATATGCTAAGGGAGCCAAATCGAAATATTGATATAATTGGGAATGATTATACCATCCCATGGTTGGTAAATACGGGAGATGCCCGTTCTTTCTTCGATAATCAGCGGCCTGTTTTTTCCGGGGATGATAACCTGAATCGATCCCGCTCAGAGATCAGAAACTACCATTCATCTGAGCATATAAATGCAGGGTATGGAATGGCGACATTCGAATTTGGCAAACTCAGCGTTATTGGCGGTGCCCGATTGGAGCTCGCTTATGCGGAGTATACTGGAAATCAGGTGACTTTTGATGATGGAGGAGATTTTATTGAGTCAAATGAAGTGATTGACTCTGGAAATGATCTTCGCATTTTCCCCAACGCTCAGTTTATTTTTGATGCAACAGAAAATAGTAGTGCAAAACTCGCTTATACCCGAACAATGGCGCGGCCAAACTATATCGCGCTTACTCCTTTTGAAAGAGTGAATCATTTCGATTCAACTATATTCCGGGGGAATCCACAACTTGATCCTGTTACTTCAGATAACCTTGATTTAATGCTGGAATACTCTTTTGATAACAATGCTCACATATCAGTCGGTGGCTTTTATAAAGAGCTGTCAGATTTTGTTTTTGAACGAGAAGAAACGGTAAGCGGTGGCGAAATGGACGGCTATCAGGAGCGAACATTTCATAACGGCAGCGAGAAAGCGACCATTTATGGAGCTGAATTCTCTTTGTGGCAAAGGCTTTCATTCTTGCCCGGCGCTCTGAGTAATATTGGTACATTTGCCAACTATACTTGGTCAGCTTCAGATTTTGAAACTAACCGGCCAAAAGAAACCGCCTTCCCGGGACAAAGTCCTCATGTGGTAAATGTTGCTTTAGATTATACGGGTGATCGTTTTTTCGCTCAAGTTTCTTATCACCGCAGCGCCAGGTTTTTGAGCTTAATTGAACAGGAATCCCAAATTGCTCCATCGCTAAATGCATCTGGCCAGGTTTATTTAGATCGTTATCAGGATGGTTATGAGGATTTATCGGCAACATTTCGATACACGTTGTCTCGCTATTTTATGATATGGGCTAATGTGAGTAACCTTTTGCGAAACGAGCAACTGGAATATGCCTACGACCGTCAGTTTTATCAAACAAGCACCTACGTACGGGATGGGCTTGAACTCAAATTGGGAGTCAGGTTTGATCTGTAAAAAAGCTGCTATGGATAATATCTCAGTGACAAAAACGAATAATATTATGAAGGGCTTTTTGCTTCTATTCTCTTTTGTGAACAGGATGAATCATACATTCTATGTATTCATTGTTGCTGCAGTTTTGTTAACAGGTAGTTTTTCGAATGCTGCTTTGGCCCAATCAAATAACGGAAATATTACGGGAACTGTAACCACCGGTGATGGAGTGGATATCTCCAAATATGTAATACTTCTGGAAGAAACCGGAGAAGTTGCTCCCATCAAGAAAAACGGCGTATATGTTTTCGAAGAGGTTTCTGCGGGAAATTATACATTGGTTTTTCGAACAACGGATGAGGTAATTGAGGAAGCTTCACTTACAGTTGAATCCGGTGAATCTATAGAGCAAGATTTTGAATTGGCACAATCATCTTCATCAGAAGAATCGAATGAAAAACTAACAGTCAGACAAGCAGCGGGATTTGGAAATAATTCTGTTGAAGAAGCCCTGGCACGTTTACCAGGTGTTCAGGTAACTCAAGATGGCAGAATTAACATCAGAGGAGCAGGCTACAAAAGTTATTACGTAACGGTGGATGGCCAGCGAATGGGAACCACCGGCTTAGGTGACAGGAGCGCAGAACTTGGCGCAATTTCTGTTGATCTAATTCAGGAAGCGGAGCTCATCAAAGTTCTCACACCAGATATGGATGCAGATGGTTTGGCTGGAGCCGTAAACCTCAAAGCATATAAAGCAAAAGCGGAGACTCAGGAATTTAACGCTGGTTTTGGAGGAGGTGCAAATCCCCAGTATTTCGATCGAACAGGAGCTACCGGCCGAGCATGGATACAATTTTCAATGCCACTAAGTGAAAAAATTTCTTTGTCGGTGAATGGAAACTATCAACAAGTGCAAAACGCTGCAGAAAGATTGAATATTGGGTATGGTGTAGCCGATTTCGGGAATGGTGATGTAGATATAATGGAAGAAATTTCCCCCGTGCTGCAAACGGAAACACGAGAAAGACTTGGCGGTTCATTTCATCTGAATTATGAAGCATCAGACATTTTAAGCTTTTATTTGCAGGCTATGGTAAATACTGATGAAAGGGAAAGAGTGAGCCATCGTACTACGTGGTCGGGCAACGAAAGCTGGACTGATCAAAATACCACGGGAATACAGGGAAGGTATAATTACGACCTGAACTACGAGCCAACTAATATTCGTCAGTTTACTTTTCAGGCTGGCGGAAAACACTTGTTTGAAAATTTTGTACTGGAATATGATGCCGGATGGGCACAAAGTGATATCAGACGTAATTCTTACAGATTTCCTTTTCAGGCTACAGGTTTTCAATATACCGTGGATTTTGAGGACAGAAAAAGGCCAACCCCACAGCCGGTTGATGAATTTCCTGTGGCTGATGACCTGACTTTAAATGAAATGACTTACATCGTAGATCATCATCTCGATACGAAATTCTCGGGAAGGATTGACCTTGAAATCCCTTTTGATGCTGGTATTTTTAAAGTGGGTTCGAGTGCTTTATCAACCCAAAAAGATGCGAATGATCGGGGCGCTTTCAGCGAGTATTTATATACGTACAGAGGGTTTCTGAATCTCAATGGTTTTGAGCAGCATGATGCTGGTGCTGCATCTGTACTAAAAGATTATTCTGTTGACTGGACTTTGGACACAGATGAGGCTTTCTCATTTTTTGAAGCGAGTATTCCCAATATGAGATTAGATACCGAAGAATTATATAGAAGATCAAATATCTGGAATTATTTGGGCAGCGAGAATGTGTATGCCGCTTATGGAATGGCTGACGTAGAATTTGGGAATTTGCGGATTATTGGCGGTTTAAGAGTGGAGCACACCACCACTGATTATCAGGGCAGAAAGGTGAATTTTAACCGGTTTGGCCAATTCGAGGAATCTGTAGATACCAGTGCAGTTAATAATTACACCAATCTTTTTCCACATGTGCAGCTGGCATTTCAGCCAACAGAAAGTAATAACATCAGACTGGCTTACTCACGAACGATTTCAAGGCCCGATTTCAACTTGATTTCACCATTTGAATTGTTAACTCCTATAGACACTACAATCTTTAGAGGGAATCCGGGTTTAGAGCCCATTGTCTCGGATAACCTTGATTTATTTGTTGATCATAACAAGAATGGTGGGATAATATCTGCCGGTGCTTTTTATAAAAGGCTGACAAATTTCATTGCAGACCAAGAGCGGGAAATTCAAATCTCTGAAGGGGATCATCGGTTTTTTGATGATTTTTTTAGTGAAGAAGTTACTTCGATATCAGCACATGAGCGGAGTTATCAAAATGCGGATAAGACAGCGAGTATTTTTGGAGTGGAGATTGGTTTACAACAACGTTTCACATTTTTACCTGGAGCATTAAGTAATCTTGGGACGTATCTAAATTATACCTGGTCGAATTCAGTTTATGAATCGAACAGGGGAGAAGAAACCACTTTTCTGGGTCAAAGCCCTCATGTAGCAAATGCCGCTGTCGACTACACAGTTGATCGTTTTTCAGCTCAGCTGTCTTATCATTGGACAGCGGAGGCACTGGATCAGTTAGAAAGAAGTCCCCGAAACGCTCCGGCTACAGGTTCTGAACAGGTTTATTTTGATCGTTATCAGCCGGGTTATCAAGATTTATCAGCGTCCGTTTCTTTTCAAGTTACAGACCGATTACAGTTATGGGCTAACGTCTACAATTTGTTACGAAGTGAACAAGTTGGATATGCCTATGATCGGCAAAGTTACCCAACAAGTATTTATAAACGAGAAGGAATTGAGTTCAACGCGGGCGTCCAACTCAGTCTTTGAAGACAATAATTTTAAGAAGCACTATTAATATTTCAGGAAAAATTATGCAGCAACTTCCATCCCCAAAAACAAAAAAGAAAAGTAAATTGCATGGCTTTGTGTTTGCCATTTTTCTGCTTTTTTTTGTGGCTGATTTATCAGCTCAGCAACTTGCTTTTCCTGGGGCGGATGGCTTCGGGAAATATACAACCGGCGGACGTGGAGGCGATGTTTATGAAGTCACGAATCTTAATAATTCCGGAAGTGGGAGCTTAAGGGAAGCAGTTGAAGCGGAAGGCACCCGAACTATTATTTTTGGAGTTTCAGGTACTATACATCTTACCAGTGATTTGCGAATCACCAATAATAACATATCAATTTTTGGGCAGACTGCTCCCGGAGATGGAATTGCAATTAAAGGCGGGATGACAATCATTGATGCTGACAACGTGATTATCCAATACATCAGATTTAGGCCGGGTGATATTTCAGGCGAAGAGCCTGATGCTTTGTGGGGCAGGGAAAATAAAGACATTATTATTGACCATGTCTCGATGAGTTGGTCGGTGGATGAAACCGGCAGTTTTTACGATAATGAAAACTTCACTTTGCAATGGAGTATTCTGAGTGAAAGTTTATATGAATCAGCTCATGATAAAGGCCGGCATGGCTACGGCGGAATTTGGGGAGGAATAGGAGCTTCTTTCCATCACAATTTATTAGCCCATCACACCAGCAGAAATCCCCGATTCAATGGTGCGAGATATACTACTACTCCGGATAATGAGTTAGTGGATTTTCGCAATAATGTGATTTACAACTGGGGTGGAAATAGTGCATATGGTGGTGAGAGAGGTAATCATAATATGGTGGCTAACTATTACAAGTCAGGCCCCGCTACAACTGATACACAGAAAAAATACCGAATTTTAGATGCAAACCCACCAAGCGGGGGTCTTGAGGCTCTTGGGAAATGGCACATTGAGGATAATTTTGTAGATGGATATCCGGAAGTAACGGCAGATAACTGGGATGGTGGTATTCAGCGAATTCCCGAAAGCGAGTATGAAGGAATGAGAATGATCGAACCCTTCGAAATATCTTCTCTGGAATATGATGAAACAGCCGAAGAAGCGTATGTGAGAGTGCTGGAAAATGCCGGCGCTGTTTTGCCCCGCCGCGATACCGTTGATGCGCGTGTAGTTCATGAAACTGCAACCGGAACGGCAACTTTTGGTGGTGTGTATGGTGCAGGATCGGGGATAATTGATAGTCAGGAGGAGGTAGGCGGCTGGCCGGAATTATTATCAGCAACCCCGCCAACTGATACCGACAGCGACGGAATTCCCGATAGCTGGGAAACAGAAAATGGTTTAGATCCTGATGATGCAGAAGATGGCAACGAAATTAATGAAACCGGCTATTCAAATCTTGAATCTTATATTCATACCATTCAGGGATCTTCCGGTGAATTTCTACCTGTTCCGGGTTCCCTTGCAATTATTTCTCCAAAGGGAGAATCGGATGTATCGGTTCGACCAGAGTTTAGCTGGAACTCAGCTTCTTATGCCACAGACTACGAATTAGAAATTCGTGATGGAGCCGGTGACTATGGCGAAATTATACTTGCCACTACCACAGAAGGCACAACATTCTCCTATCCGGAAAATGAAGAGCTTGAAGGCGAAGAAACCTATTTTTGGAGAGTTCGTGGAGTTAATGAAGAGGGTGAAGGTCCCTGGACGGCATACGAATATTTCATAACTGAAATGGTTACTTCCAATGAACCTGAAAATGGGATCCCGGTCAAATTTACCTTAGAACAAAACTATCCGAACCCATTCAATCCTACCACCAACATTCGGTATGGATTGCCACAAACTTCCAACGTTGATATCCGAATTTTTGATATGACTGGAAGGGAGGTAGCAAGAAAATCTATCGATAATCAGCAGGCTGGTTTCCATACAATAGAATTCAATCTCAGTTCGATGTCGTCAGGTGTATATATTTACAAGTTTAGAAGCATAGCAATGGGTAATGAGAGTAGCGTATTTACCCAGACCAGAAAGATGACTCTGATTAAGTAAACTTTCCACCTCATAGGAGTAGGAGCTTAAAGGTGCATTTTTTGGTTTCTGAGGTGGATCTAAATCAATTTTTTTTGACTCTATTAATTTTATATCGTTAATTATAAGACGCAATTTAACCGGTAAAGTAGAAGCAATGAAGAGAAGATTTTCTCATAGCAAAGAATTTTTAACAGATGGTGGAAGCGCTTCGAAAAGGGCTTTAAAAGGTATTTTAAAGTCGACTTTAAATCTATGCTTGTTAGCCTTGTTTTTACCTGCTTCTGTTTTCGCACAAAATGGAACCATCAGAGGCGAGATAAAAGATGCTTCTACTGGTGAGGCTTTAATTGGTGCGAATATTTTAATTTTAGGAACCGACAAAGGTACTTCTACCGATGTAGATGGGCGCTACATCATCCGACGGGTACCTGAAGGTGATTACACGTTGCTTTTCAGATATATTGGATATGAGTCGCAGGAAGTTTCTATCTCACTAAGTGGGGGAGAAACGGTTACACAGAATATGGAACTCTCAGCCACCACTTTGGAAGGAGAGGAGATTAATATTACAGCGATTCAGAGAGGACAGTCTCGGGCACTAAGTGAGCAAAGACAATCTGTGAATATAAAAGCAGTGATCTCGGCTGAACAGATAGAAGGCTTTGCCGATAATACGGTTTCTGGAGCCTTATCACGTATTGCAGGAATGGGGCATGGAGGCACGAATATTCGTGGAGTTGGAGCCGGTGCAAGTAATGTTACCATGGACGGGCAGAGAATGGGAGCCACAGGAGGAGATCGCAGTGTAGACTTAAGCACGATCTCTGCCGATATGGTTCAGGATCTTGAAGTTATAAAAGTGATTACTCCAGACATGGAAGCCGATGCGCTCTCCGGAGTTATAAACATAAACACCCGGCGTCCGGTTGGTGGTGAAAAGGATTTAAATATACGGCTCGGCGGCGGTGCACAGGATCGGTATCTGCGCCATTCAGGAACCAATCAAAGAGCGTCAATCAGTTATGGTGATTCGCCTGACGACACTTATTCTTTTGGAGTAAATTTCAGCTACCAAAGAGATCCCAATGCCAGAGAAATTTTCAGAACAGATTGGGATAACGGTAATTTTGGCGAAGGCCCGGTAGATATACTGTCTGATATCGGAACGGAATTGAGTTTTGATGCCCCTGAGCGAATTGGAACCGGATTACAATTCACTTTTCAGCCAACCAATATATCTACCTATCATATACAGGGAATGTTCAATGTTCAGAATCGGGAACGGCGCGTATATGCCATGTCTTACAATCCCAGGATGGAGAATTATACCGGTCAAACTCAAACAGGTTATCCCGATGGCGGCGGCGGCCCAAATGCGGCTAACCAAAGTACGATAGCTTATAACCCTCGTCTTGATGAATCCACCACACATCAGTATACAATTCAGGCTGGCGCAAGACACCGTTTAGAGAAGCTGGATGTGGAATATTCTTTAGGATGGGGACATGGCCGATTTAATGACGATCAATATCGGATGGAGTTCGAGACTTTTTCCCGGCATGAATTTATTTTTGATTTAGAAGATCGATGGAATCCTACAGTGGAAGTTGCCCCGTGGAGTGAAATTCCAAATTTCCCTCAGCCTAATCAGATGATTTTCCAGTCGATGGATCATCGTATCAACAGCAACATGGATAATGATTTACAAGGCAAAATTGATTTTGAAGTACCATATAGTTTGGGAGAAATAAAATTTGGATCAAGCGCCTCATTAACTTACAAACAGGGTGTGGGTGAACGTCTGGATAGGGAGTATAGCTCGCGCCTCGATGTTTCCACATTTCAGTTAATCGAAAATGGTACCTGGCAAATATTTGACAGAGATCATTCCACATATCAGGTGCCGTGGCTTGTAGACATGCAGAAGGCAAAAGATTTCTACATCACACAAACTCCTCGTTTTACAACTGATTTGGAAGAGTGGGCTTTGAGTACAGAAACTTCCCGTTATTATGCCAATGAAAATACATTTGCGAGTTATGCCATGGCAGAGTTGGAAGTTGCCTGGTTTAAGCTGCTGGGAGGATTGCGAATGGAACATACTTCGAATAGTTATTCTGGCCGTGAAGCTGAAATAAGTGATTCCGGGATTTTCAGGGGAGCAAATGACATAGAAAGCCAGAATGGATACACCAATTTTTTTCCGAATCTTCAGCTGGTTTTCGGCCTTAGCCAGCTTACCAATATCCGATTAGCTTATTCCCGTTCTATTGGAAGGCCGAGCTTCAATCAGTTGAATCCATATGTTATGAGAAACTATAACAATCAGACCATTCAGCAGGGAAATCCTAATCTGGACCCAATGCTGTCGAATAATTATGATTTCATGTTTGAGCATTACTTCATGAACGTAGGTCAGCTTACATTTGGATTATTTTATAAAGACATGGAAGACTTTGTATTCTCATACTCAGAAAGAATTACTGGTGATGAAAGTGAAGATGACGCAGAATTCGTAGGGTGGAGAAGAAGCGGATACCGCAATGGAGATCGGGCAACAGTATATGGCGTGGAATTTACCTGGCAGCAAAACTTAGAATTTCTTCCAGGTTTTTTAAGTAATCTCGGAACCTATTTCAACTATTCTTATGCGCAGTCAATTGCTGATTTAGGGCGTGGAAGGGAGCGAACAGAGCATGGACTTGCGAAATTGTTAGAAGCCTTAGGAAGGGATGTTAGTGAAGATTACAAGTATGTTACGCCGCTTTCCGGGCAAAGGCCACATGTTATAAATGCGGGGCTTGATTATCAGCAAGGAGATTTTTCATCACAAATATCCTATCAGTGGGCGGCACCGTCCATTTCTTCGTATGGAAGTAACGACAGGCAGTGGATAGCGCTCACCAATCAACCCGTTTATTTTGATCAATATAATGATGCGGCCCAAGAATTATCCTTTACAGCCCGATATTGGCTTTCAAGCAATTTTCAGGTGTGGATAGACATCTCCAATATTTTAAATCAAACAGAAGTGAACTATTACTATGACCGAGAATATTACCCCTCAACAACACGATTGAGAGGGAGAGAACTTAGTGCCGGAATTAGATACAGGCTTTAGTTAAGAATATATTAATACAAGAACGTGCAGGAAATACTAATCTAAGAATTGAGATATGAAGAAAGCATTTACAAAAACAAATTTTAAGAAGGCATTGCAACCAGGGATATTTTCCGGGAAAAATGTACTTAATTATAGTTTCTCTATAATTATGGCATTATTTCTTACGGTTTCTGTGAGCACAGATGTTGTAGCTCAGGAAGGAGAGCAAGTAAACGAACAGGACTCCCTTGCTTTAGTAGCATATTATCATTCTACCAATGGTGATGAATGGGTGAATAATGCAGGCTGGCTAACAAGCGACCCTCTCTATTCTTGGGTGGGAATTGTACGCGTTGAAAATGTGAACGGAGAAGGTGAACCCGAAGACTGGCGTGTTACCAGGGTGGATATGCCTCGAAATAATATGACCGTACCGGGTCCCATGCCTCCCGAGATAAAAGATCTTCAGTACATGCAGTGGTGGAAAGCGGATGTGAATCTGCATAGTGGAGAACTTCCTGTTGAAATTTCTGAAATGCCAAGGTTAGAGCGCCTTCTTATGCGTACTAACCTTTTTACAGGAGATGTCGCATGGAGTGAGTTTGCTAAAATGCCATCTATGGAACAGTTCAGAATTCGTGATAATTATTTTACTGGAGAGTTACCTTCCGTTTTAGGTGGAAATGGTGAATGGTCTTCCTTAAGAAGATTATTTTTAGACGACAACCGGTTTACCGGGCAAATACCGGAAGTGCATGCTGATTTAACCACTTTGAATCAGGTCTATTTTAGTAATAACCAGCTTACAGGGCCCATACCGGATTGGTCGCAGTTAGAAGGAATGGAATATTATCGTATCTCTGGTAATGATCTTGATCCCGGCCCCATTCCAGAATGGATTTTTGATTCTTGGGGTGAAACTCTAATTCGATTTCAGATTCAAAATACAAACAGAACAGGATCACTCTCACCTAAAATTGCCCAAATGGAGGCTTTAGAACAGTTCGTAATTGGAGGCCTCGGAGATACAATTGGTGAAGGAGAATCGACAGCAGATATTCCGGATATGTCTTTTATGCCGAGCTTGAGACGTATCAATTTTTATGGTGGTGGTTGGAGCGGCCCACTTCCCGACTGGATTGGTGATGTAGTTTCTCTGGAAGATGTTCATTTCCAAAACATGGATATAACCGGAACCATACCCGCTAATTTAGTAGCCGCTGATGGTATCGTTTCCGTACATCTTGAAGAGCTGAACCTTGAAGGAGGTTTGCCAGAAGCATGGGCTACAGCTACCAGCCTTCAGGAAATCACACTAATAGACAACGAAAATATGGAGGTAGGAGAGATTCCTCTCTGGATTGGAGCTAATCTTGGCTCATTAGATGTTCTGAGGCTTGCTAATGTTGGAGTAACAGGTGAGCTACCGAGCAATTTGGGCAACATTAATTTTGAATCTCTTAATCTCCGGGATAATCCGGAGCTTACCGGGCAGGTTCCATCTTGGTTTTCTCAACGAAATTATAGTCAGCTCGAAATTTCAAGAACAGGTTTAACTCTTAATGAAACTAATACCATTCCAGACTGGGTCGGTACTAAGAACAATCTATCCTATTTAGGATTAGGTGGACTTGGGTTGGAAGGTGAAATACCTGATTATTTTGGTGAAGGGCTTATCAGCGTAAACCTGAATGTTTTGGCTTTGGATGATAACAACCTAACGGGCGGAATCCCCTCATCGTTAGGGAATGTAATACGCATGGATTCCTTGAATCTTTCCAATAATAATTTGAGCGGCTCAATTCCTGAAAATCTTGCAAACGCGGGGCGGGTAACGGCCGATCTTAGTTTGTTAAGCGCCTTAATGCTTTCTAATAACATCGATCTCGAAGGCGATATTCCTTTAGCTTTTACAAACGCTGAATTTATGCGCGTACTGGAGTATGAAAATACCGGATTGTGCGAACCGCAAGATGGTTCTTACCAGGCTTGGTTAGATGGTATTCCTGATTTTGCCGCAGAGAGTTATCCAATCGCTTATTACAGTGTTAAAAATGAAAATATTTGTGGAGATGTTTCTAACGAATACAATGAAACGGTTCGTTCTTATCGCTTAAACCAAAATTATCCGAATCCTTTTAATCCTACTACAAGCATTTCATTTGAGATACCTGAAGCTTCAAACGTAAAACTGAATGTGTATAACATGCTCGGACAACGCGTTGCTACGTTAGTTGATGATATCAAAGTGGCAGGTGTTCATTCTATCAATTTTGATGCTTCAAATCTGTCAAGTGGCAGTTATATATATCGCTTGGAAGTGGGCGAGAAAGTGCTAACTCAATCAATGATGCTAATAAAATAAAATGAGGTACCCGAAGATATCTCAACATTGATGAGATATGTTACTCCTAAAAACCCGTGTAGTTTTTCTTGTCTACACGGGTTTTTTATGTTGCTGAAATAAAAAATTCAGTTATAATTGAATTTCAAATTAGATTAATATGAACGACATGATTAGAAAAAATCTGAAAACAAAACTGCTTTTATTGTTCGTCTTGTTTTTTTCTGGTAGTATCAAGCAAAGCAATCTACAAGAAGGCAGTATATATAGTTGGGGTAGCGATAGAGATAACTTAGTAAGTAATACTCCCGAAGAAAATAATTTCATCGATATTTCGGCAGGATATGGACACAGTATTGCCCTAAATAATGATGGATCAATTCTTACCTGGGGCTCAGATAGTGACGGTCAGGTTAGCGATACTCCAACCGAGAGCGAGTTCATTGATGTAGCCGCTGGCAGTAACCATAATATTGCTTTGAGAAAAAATGGCACTCTTGTCTACTGGGGATGGAATTATCAAATGAATGAAGATTATTCCAGAGGAAATGTCCCCGCGAATGATAGCTTTATAGCTGTTTCGGCAGCTGGAAATCACAACCTGGCATTACATGAAAATGGAACAATAGCGGCATGGGGCTGGGATGTTAATGGCGTGGTAAGTAAAACACCTAAAGGTGATGATTTCATTGCCATAGCTGCGGGGCCACATCACAATTTAGCTTTAAAAAAAGATGGTACTGTTATAGCTTGGGGTGATGATATGATGGGCTCGGTAAATGATACTCCATCGGAGCCGGGCTTCGTTAAAATCGCCGCCGGCGCGCGTCATAGTTTAGCACTGCGAGAAGACGGTAGTATCGCAGCATGGGGATGGGATTTAAGAAAGGAAGTAAGTGAAACCCCAACAGAAAGTGGATTCAAAGACATATCTGTCGGTTACACACACAGTATTGCCCTGCGTGAAGATGGTTCTATTGCCGCTTGGGGTTGGGAGCGAAATGATGACGGACAAATCGGGAAAAAACCTCCTCAAGAAGGCTTCAGCCAAATCTCAGCAGGTTTCTTCCATAATCTTGCAATTCGAAAATCACCTTAACTCATTACCAAGCCTGAACCGCTCTTTTTTTCTTAACGATTTTATTCGTGAGGCCGTCTTCAAACTCAATTTGGTTGAGAGGGAAATCACTTGTGAAAATAGCCCCTGTATGCTGTCCGGTTAAAAGAAGAGGTGCTCCAGCGGCATTATCATTCAGAGTTACATTTTCAAGGGTTAGCTCGTATGTGTCTTCCACAATCATGGCGCGTTTTTCAGAATTTATTTCAACATTTTTTAGGATGAGATTTTTGGTGCGAACAATACGCGCACCTTCTTCCGAGTTGGCAACAACTATATTTTCCAGAGTCACGTTTTCCAGCCATTTTTCAGGCAACCCGATCAGCTCAATTGCTAATGGAACTCCATCAATATGAACATCGCTGATGTGAATATTGCGAACTGTTGGTGAAGGGCCGGTAGCTTCAGGGCCTGTGTAAAAGGTGTTAAAATTAATAGCCTGATACGTGATATTCTTCATTCGGATATCCCGGATAAAAATATTCTCAATCACATTTCCACGGCCTCTTTCGGTTTTGAAACGAATTCCACGGTCGCTGCCATCAAATAAAGCGTTATACACATAAACATTACGGATTCCGCCTGAAGTCTCACTTCCGAAAACAACACCTCCACTTCCTGTGCGTACTTTTCTTGCTTCAAAATTCCGAACCACCACGTTTTCGGTTGGGATGTTTATCTCCAGAGCTTCTTCATTCAATCCCGATTTCAAAACCACGGCATCATCTCCGGTTTCAAAATGATTGTATTCTACCAAAACATCCTTAGAAGAATCAATTACCACACCATCGCCATTTGGGGCACGAAGGCTGTTTACACTGATGTCTCGCACAATAATTCGTTCGCTGTAAATCAGGTGAATATTCCACATGGGCGAATCATTTAAAGTGATGCCTTCTACCAGAATGTCTTCCGAATTCCAAAAAACCACAAAGCTCGGCCGCATTCCTTCCATTCCTGAACCTTTACCAAAATCGCGGCGAGAGAGAGGCACTTTTGTAGCCGTAGCTCTGGGTGGGGCACCATATTCTTCGAACCATTCCCACCAATGATCTCCCTGTGCATCCAAGACACCTTTTCCGGTGATGGCGACATTTTTCACTTCGTAAGCATAAATCATAGGCGAATAATTATAAGCCTCCACGCCTTCATGCCGTTGCTGCACAACCGGCAGATAATCTTCCTTGTCCTCACTGAAATAAACAGTAGCACCATCATTCAAATGTAGATTTATATGGCTCTTTAAATGGATGGGTCCCGTTAACCAATCGCCCTCAGGAATCACCACTTTTCCACCACCCGCTTCATGCGCCGCATCTATTGCACGATGAATTGCTTCCGTGTTTTTAAAATTATTCCCATCTATTTCCTGCGCACCAAAATCTCTGATATCAAAAGTATTATCAGGAAAGGTCTGGCGCTCTAAAACCGGCATAGGAAAGGGGGCGTTTATAGCTGCTATCTCTTGGGGAACATCCGTTATCTGAGCCGCAACTTCATTTGTGTTAACAGCAAACATCCCTATAAAAAGTGCAACAAACACGAAGTATTGTAATTTTGAATTTGGTCTATTCTTTGAAGTAGGTATGAACATATTAATAAACATAAAATTGAATGTGGTTAAAAGAAAAAAGCGCTTTCATTCTTATATACATGCACAGTCTACCAGTTGTTTTTTCATCAACTAACAAGAAAATATTAGTACTTAAGTAGAAATAAACATGTTTAAGTTACCGGTTAATATAATTATATTAACCACTCTTACAAACCATATTTAGAATGTAATACATTACCTCAAACTAAAGCAGCTACTAAATAATATGTTTCAAAAACCACATATTCTAACAGCATCAGGTTTCTTAGTTTTACTCTTGATTTTTTTGATGGTTGGATGTGCAGTCCCTCAAAATGAAAACACAAATAATTCTCCTTATTTAGCAGCTGTCCATACTTTTGCTGACAATGTTCTTGAAAACGGCCACGATGAATATGGTGAAATTCACTCCCCGCTTTTTGTGGATGGAATCAACGTTGAAACAGGCGAACCCGTAAGGTGGAATTCGGGAGATGAATCCTGGATTATCTCAAACTTTGCAAGTCAGCAAAACCTGATGCGGGTTTTGACAGGATTAAGTGCTCTCACCCATGAAGAAAAGTATCGGAAAGCAGCGGAAGAGGCAGCGAATTACATGTTCGAAAACCACACAGATTCTCAGGGATTATTGTATTGGGGAGGGCATCAGTTCGTAGACCTTCAAACTATGGAAAATCAATTTGAGGGAAGGCCTCACGAGCTTAAGACAAATTTTCCTTACTACGAATTTTTGTGGGAAGTAAATCCCGAAGCCACACGACGAATGTTGAAAGCTATTTGGAACGCTCATATCCTGGAATGGGGAGTTTTGGATTTGAATCGCCATGGCGAGTATGACCTGGAGATGGGAAAGTTGTGGGATCATGAATATGAGCAGCCTGAGCCATTTTTTGAAGGGCAGGGGCTTACCTTCATAAACGCAGGAACGGATATGATTGACGCGGCGCTAAATTTATATGCTTTGGATGGAGATGAGGGAGCCAAAGTGTGGGGTACGCGGCTTTTTGAGCAGTATGTCAGAGCCAGGCACCCGGAAACGGGTTTAGGTGTTTATCAATATAGTCAGCCACAACGGTCAGAAACGCCTCCTGATGGCCCGCTCACCGGGGAACTTACCTTTTCTAAGTATGGAGACAGAGCAGCAAATCAGTTCGGAGAAGTATATGGTGAAATTGCGCTTGAGGGGAATGTTTTATTTGGGGGAAGAATGCAAACTCTCTATGGGCAAAGTCCGGTGCTGCTGCTGCATTTATCCGAAAAAATCGATGGCACAGAGGTAAGTGAATATCTGTTGCAAAATACCTTGAACAGCCTGCAAGCTTACGCCAACTATGGTTATGTGGCTAAAGAAAATATTTTCCGGCCAATGTGGGCAGACGGTACAGATTTAACCGGAAAAACTTATCCGCGAACAGGATATTATGGTCCGGAAGGGAGGGAATTTGATTCCGTTGAACCTGATGGAGCGATGTTATTAGCATACACCAAAGCAGTGAAGCTTTCGGGGGGTGATTCAATTTTATGGAATGTAGTAAGGCATATTTTTAAAAGTGAAGATCTCGGCGATCCCGGTGCAGAATTCGAATTAGAACCTTCACTCAACCTTGAAACCGGAGAAGAAGATCCCACAGTTTTGGTTTCGGTGCTTGAACTTTTTGAAGCTACGGGGAATCCACAGTTCCTGGAATTAGCAGAAAGAATAGGTGATAACATTCTGGAAGAACGATTTTTTGATGGATATTTTCAACCATCTGATGATCATGTCTACACCAGGTTTGATACTCCTGAACCACTTGTGCTTTTAATGTTGGAGGCTGCCCGTCAGGGGCGGTATAAAATCGTGGCTCCTTATTTAACGGGTGAAGGTTCTACCGACGGTGAACCAGATGTAGGGGGGCGCCCAACCGATGAATTATTTTACGAAGAAACTAATTAATTCACTCGTTTTCTTGACCGTTTTAGATTACTTAAGTACATTTATACTTAACCGGTAAATATTTTAATTACACAATACCATAAGCGCTTCCATTTCAATTGGGCAAATAAGGCATTATGACTAAACCATTTATTGACGACAACTTTCTACTGCAAACCGAATCTGCCAAAAAGTTGTATCATCAACATGCCGCTGATTTACCAATTATTGATTACCACTGCCATTTACCGCCAAAAGAGATTGCAGAGGATATCAACTTTCGAAACCTAACTCATATTTGGTTGGATGGTGATCATTACAAATGGCGTGCCATGCGTACTTGCGGAGTGGATGAGAAGTTTATTACAGGTACCGCTTCAGATAAAGAAAAATTTCTGGCTTGGGCCGAGACGGTTCCAAAAACTCTAAGAAATCCACTTTATCAATGGACACACATGGAGTTAAAAAATCCATTTGGAATTACTGACAGGTTACTAAATGGAGAAACAGCAGAAAGTATTTGGACTGAATGTAATGAGTTACTTCAGCAATCAGATTTTTCTGCCCGAAGTTTGCTAAGAAAGAACAAGGTTCATGTGGTTGCAACTACCGACGACCCTACTGATTCTTTGGAATATCATGCCTCACTTAAAAAAGAGGGAAAACTGGGTTTTGAGATGGTGCCAACTTTTCGTCCCGACCGGGGAATGGAAATTGAAAGTGGAAACGAGTTCAGAGCATGGGTTAAAAAACTGGAACAAGCCGCTGATAAAGACATTCAGAATTTCCGGGATTTCTTGGATGCATTAGACAGCCGGCATAAAGTATTTCATGAGATGGGTTGCCGGGCTTCAGATCATGGGGTTGAAGAGCCTTATGCGGAATCTTTTTCAGAGAATCAGGTAGATGGTATTTTCAAAAAGGTTTTGGGTGGAAAAGAAGTTCAGGAATCCGAAGTACGGATTTTCAAATCAGCTTTTCTCTATTACTGTGGAGTAATGGATCGTTCACGGGATTGGGTTTTTCAGTTACATATTGGTGCTCTTCGAAATAATAATTCCAGAATGATGAAGAAGCTTGGCCGTGATACCGGTTTTGATTCTATCGGAGATTTTGAAATTGCAAAATCACTTGCTGCTTTGTTGGATAAACTGGATACGGAAAATCAGCTTCCCAAAACAGCGCTTTATAACAGCAATCCCAGAGATAATGAGTTGTTTGCAACAATGGCGGGAAACTTTCAGGATGGTTCGGTAGCAGGTAAAATTCAGCATGGTCCGCCCTGGTGGTTTTTGGATCAACAGGATGGAATAATTGCGCAAATGGAGTCGCTGTCAAACATGGGAATTTTAAGTGAATTTATTGGAATGACTACCGATTCGAGAAGTTTTCTTTCGTACCCGCGGCATGATTATTTCCGGAGAATTCTGTGCAATATTTTTGGAGAAGATTTAGAGAAAGGATTCATCCCAAACGATTTTAAACTGGCGGCGAATACTGTAGAAAAAATATGCTATAACAACGCACTAACCTTTTTTGGATTTCAGATGGAGACAGGTAACTAAATTCTAAGCCAGATTCAGAAATTATGCTGAATTAAAATAATTGGTTATAATAGCCGCTTAGTTCAATTTCAAGGGTATAGGTGCGGATACGTTGCCTCTCAAAAATCATAAGCATGAAAAATATAACATTAAAAGATATAGCAGAGGAATTAGGTTTAACAAAAGTAAGTATTTCCAAGGCTTTAAGAGATCATCCTGATATTTCAAATGACACTAAAATCAAGGTGAAAAAAATGGCTAAGAAATTGGGATATCGCCCCAACCTTGTAGCCAGATCGCTTACTTCGGCTAAATCAAAAACCATTGGCCTCATCATACCAAAAATAGCGCATTCATTTTTCGCTACTGTAGTTGAAAGCATCTATAAAACGGCTTTTGAAAATGGCTATGAAGTGATCATCGGAGTTTCTCTTGAGGATGAAGAACTGGAGAAAACCCATCTTGAAACCATGATGCAGATGCGTGTAGATGGCCTTCTTGTTTCTATCACCGAGCAAACGAAAGATGTTGAACGCTTTGATGTAGTTAGAAAAATGGGAATAGACCTGGTTTTTTTCGACAGGGGAATTAAAGACGCGGGTTTTAGCTATTTAAAAGCGGAAGATCGAAACAGTGCTAAGTTGGGGGTGCGGCATTTGATAGAACAGGGTTATAAAGATGTTGTTCATTTAGCTGGGTTTGATACCGTAGAAATTGGCCGAAACCGTAAATTGGGTTATTTTGATGCGTTACAAGAGGCGGGAATTGAAGTACGGGACGACAAAATTATTGAAGGCGGCTATAGTGAAGAAGCCGGTTATACAAGTTTTCAAAAATTACTGGATACATCCGGAGTTCCTAAATCACTTTTTGCGGTTACCTATCCTGTTGGATTGGGAGTCTTAAAATGTATGAACGCGAATAATATTAATCCCAGGGATGTTAAAATTCTGGCTTTTGGGAATAGTGATTTCAACGAATATCTCTCATCACCTTTTATTTGTATCGACCAGCCTACAACTTCTTTAGGCATTCAGGCATGCAAACAATTATTGCAAGAAATAAATTCGGAAACACCAGTTATTCCTGTACTTATGGAGCTACCATCCGATATCACTTAATGAAAAATTTAGACAAGGAGCAGAAATGCATATGAATGATTTATCTGGTAAAGTAGTAATAATAACTGGCGGCGGCGGTGCCATTGGAGGTGCGATAGCTAAAGCTTTTTTGCGTGAGGGTTCACGTGTTGTTCTTATGGGCCGCACTATGGAAACGCTGGAAGAGAAAGCGAGAGAGATTAAGAAAAATGATTCAAAAATTCTTTGTATAACTGCCGACGTTCTTGAAGAGGAAGATTTAACTGAAGCCAAAAATCAGATTATTGAAGCATTTGGAAGCATTGATATTTTAGTGAATGCGGCCGGTGGAAATATGAAAGGTGCAACCATCGCTCCTGACCAGACGGTTTTTGATTTGCAGATGAATGACTTTAGAAAAGTGAACGACCTTAATTTAATGGGAACAGTTTTACCGTCTGTTATTTTTGGTGAAGTGATGGCGGACAATAAAACAGGGGCAATTTTAAATATTTCCTCCATGGCTGCTGATCGTGTTATCACTCGTGTGATTGGTTATTCGGCATCGAAAGCAGCGATGGAAAATTTCACCAAATCTTTTTCTGTTGAAATGGCTTTAAAATTTGGAGAAGGAATACGAGTTAATGCTCTTGCTCCGGGATTTTTTATCGGAGAACAAAACCGGGCGTTATTAACCAACAAAGATGGTTCTTACACTGACCGTGGAAATACCATCATCGAGAAAACGCCCATGAAACGTTTTGGAGATGTTCAAGAAGTTGAGGGAGCTGCCGTATTTTTATGCAGTAATCAAGCCAGATTTATTACCGGAGTGGTATTGCCGGTGGATGGTGGTTTTAGCGCATTTAGTGGAGTTTAAAAATGGCATTATTGCAATCTTGGAGATGGTACGGACCCAACGATATTGTTTCTCTGTCTGACATTGAGCAAGCCGGAGCAGAAGGAATAGTGCATGCTTTGCACCATGTGCCGGTAGGGGATGTTTGGACGGTAGAGGAAATCAAGAAGAGAAAGAGAATTATTGAATGGGATGATACTCAGGCAAAACCCAGAAACCTTAAATGGGTAGTAGTGGAGAGCCTGAATGTGCATGAGAGTATAAAAAAAGGCTTAAAAGAGCGTGATAAGCTTATAGAAAATTTCAACATTTCGCTTAAAAATTTGGCACAGTTTGGGATCAAAATCGTCTGCTATAATTTTATGCCTTTATTAGATTGGACCCGCACCGATCTTGGATATGTAGTTAAAGATGGCTCCAAAGCGCTTCGGTATGATGCCATTGCTTTAGCTGCTTTTGATTTATTCATCCTGAAAAGAAATCAGGCAAAAGAAGATTACAGCCTGGATGTTTTTAAAAAAGCCGAAGCTTATTTCAAGGGTCTTTCAGAGAAGGAAATTGAAAGTTTAACCAATAATGTCCTTCAAGGTGTTCCTGGTTCAGCGTCTGTTTTTTCTATTGATGAATTTCAAAAATACTTGGCAGAATATGACGGCATCACAATAAAAGAGCTAAAGGAAAATCTGAAGTTTTTTCTTGAGGGCGTAATTCCTACCGCCGAATCGCTTGGGATAAAGTTATGCTGTCATCCTGATGATCCACCATATCCTATTTTTGGCCTTCCAAGGATAGTTTCCAACGAAGCCGACTTAAAATTTCTTACGGAAGTTGTTGAAAGCCCAAGCAATGGAATCACCTTCTGTACAGGTTCTCTTGGCCCCCATCCTGAAAATGATTTAGCAGGAATTGTGAAGCGTTATGGCCACAAATTTCACTTTCTTCATCTTAGAAATGTAAGCAGGGAAGAAGACGGAAGTTTTCATGAAGCCGACCATTTAGGTGGAAGCGTGGATATGTATTCGGTGATGCGTGAGTTAGTGAATGAAAGTAATCGCCGGAAAAAAGAAGGAAGAGAAGATTACGCCATCCCGTACAGGCCCGACCATGGGCATCAAATGCTGGACGATTTAGCCAAGGATATTCCTTTTCATGGTTATTCGGCTATTGGGAGACTAAGAGGCTTAGCTGAGCTTCGCGGACTGGAGCTTGGGATCAGAAGATCCATTGAAGAATGATGGCTGCGTAAACGGGGAAAGCTTATAGCTTTGTTTCCATCAGGTGAATGACAGGATATTTGAAAGAGGGGTCGTTTAGTACCTGCTGTTGTTTTTGTAAAACTTCTGACCATCGTGTAAAAGTCTGATTTAACACAAGAATAACACGCTTATTCTCATCTATAAGAATTCTTGATTTTGCATCAAATTCTTCCTCAAACCGCATAGCATACATAGTGGCAGATCTTGCATCATCAAATTCTCCGAGCTGAAGCATAAATAGGAAATCAACATTAATTGCAGGTATAAACTCCTTATCACTTATGATATAAATATCAGGAACTGAGGTTTGGGAAAGTATTTCCCGCTTTCGTATTACCGCACTTTCTAAAGTTGGAAACTGACCAATAGTGATCTTGTGAAGCCTGCTTTTCTGATCTTGCGTGATCAACGTCTCGAGTTTATATTTTGCCTCAAATTCTTCCGCAAAAGTTCGTGCCCTGTTAATATTCGCAAAGGCTCCAACTTGTAAGCCATACTGATTATAGCTTGAATTAGTAGCTTGAACAGCTGCGCATTGGTTAACAACTCCGGTATCTAAAAAGCTTTTCTTCATATAAATCTGAGCAGTTCCAGATGCTTCTCCAAAGCTTTTATACGAACCCATACGAACGGCATACAAACTGAACGATTTATTATAGACCGTATACAGAGAAAGATCATTATCAAATTTTGCTATATATGCTTTGGAAGCCTGCATTGTGGAGAATGTTGCCAGTTGAATTTCGTAATTACAGCTATTAGCCTGCAGGCTGTCAACCTCTATATTATATTCGAAGGATAAACCTCCGCCAGAATTTGTGGTTCTTGTAGCTCCAATATTTTCAATAATGGGAGAGGGTTTATCGGCATTATTTGGAAGCAGGAAAAAATTTAATCCCTCAACAAAATCACCCCGAGAGAAAGCTCTCACCTCAAATTCTCGAACAGCCGGAATGGCATCACTTTTTAAAATTACAAGTTGAGCAGAATCAATTCTGAGTTCGTACTGGCCGGGTGGGATTTCATAAGCATAAAAACTACCATCAGAGAAGGTTCTGATTTCTTCCATAAAATCTCCTTCTCTTTTTTCTAAAACCAGTTTCAGCCCGGCAACACCTCCTGTCTTGCTCTCGGTAACTTGTTGTTCTACTTTCCCTTCAATCACGCCGGACATATAAAATGGGAGTTCAATTTTCTTAAAACGATTGGGATCTGTGATCACGCCGAATTGCTCCATTTCTGGGACCAGCAACGGATTTTTTATGGCACTTTTATTCATTTCCATATTGTAATAGAAATACGGCTGCATTTGAGTGAAATACAGAATTCCATTTTTACTGATACTTGACGCACCCGAACGATTTATACGTACTGCATTTTCAGCAATTGAATCATCACCTTCATCAAAAATATTATTGGCGTTATTATCCACAAAAAGTTTGATAGCCGCACCCGATTTGCCTACCTGATCGCGGCTGGTAAATAACAGATTATTGTAGTTGGTATCGTACCCAATAGAACCGCGTACATTCTGAGTGAAATTATTTTTACCACGCATGTTATTAAGCGTAGTACTCGATCGAATTTTATTAAAATCAATAACCAGGCTAAATCGCATACTATTAAAATTCCCAAAGAAGTTTCTGCCATAGGAGAGTTGAAGCCGACCTTTTTTAAATACGTTTTGTGATATCAGAAATTCAGCTGATTCTACTCGGCTCGTGGAAGGCATATATCTCATTTGCCCGCGAAGAAAAGCTCCTCTTATAAAAGGTGGTAAGCTCCTGCTTCTGGGTATGTTATAAGTGGCAGACGATTCTAAATAGGCGGTATTAGTTGGGTTCAACAGATCAGGAGTGCCGATGAATCGGTCATTATAACCTAACCGGATATTTAACTTACTTATGCGGGTATTTGCATCCAATCGGAATGTTGTAGAACTGTTGGTATTTCGAAACCGGGAAAAAGAAGAGGCTCGCAAACTAAAGGGTAGGCCAAAAAAATTAAAAGGATAGAACGCACTGGCGATCACTCGCTTGTCATCATTCGATGGGTTATAAATTCCGAATCCGGATGTGAATTCTGTATAATCAAAATTAATACTGGCTGAATTCGGGTAAATAACATTTAAAATACCACGATAATAAGCATTAGTAGCACCTTCCAGTGTTAACAAATAATGAGAAAATATTCTGGAAGAAAGGGTGGAGGTAAAAGTTGGAACCTGATCATGAAAGCCTTCATAATATTCAACACCGGCTTTTGCAGTAAGCCAGTTATTTATCCCATAAGCTCCATTTCCCTGAATTGTCATACTTTGATCAGTGCTGCCAATGAAAGGGTTATCCAGTTGTCCCACATTCAGGTTATAATTAAAAACACCTTTTGGTTGAAAGGTAAAGGGTACCTGAATCCTGTTAGAGCGTTCAAGTACCTCTCCAGAGGGGCCATATATTTTAAGATCAAATCTGGATGCTCCATAAGTAATTGGAGTCAAAAAGCGATAATTGCCCATTTCATCTGCTTGCTGAAAGTCCACGAGCATGTTATTGAGGTATAGCTCTACTTCCGATTCTGAAATTGTATTTCCCTGAATTTCAAATTCATCAAATAATCGCCGTGGTTCGATGGGTTCATTTGTAATACGAAGCCCGGTATAAGCATTTCGGAACATTCCGTCAGTAGTAGATTGTCCGATGGTAAGTTTAGTGAGCCAGGTTTTATCCCGGTACATATATCGCCAGCGTAAGTTATTGGTAGCAAAATTGTTGTAATTATCGGAATAGCTCCCAAATACTGAACCTTGCAAATCGCCTCCATATACCTGAAGTCCCAAATTGGTATTGAAATTATATACAGTCTGATCGGGATTGATATTGGAGGAAAGATTATAATCTACAAATCCACCGTCGAGAAAAGGCCGTTCGCGATCAAACCTTAATTCATATTTCTCTTCTTTAAATCGGTTACCATCAGCCATGCTTCTGCGTTGTTTGCGTAATGCTTGTGCTATAACAGGAAGTTCCTTATCAGTATTAAGATTAATTGTAAGAGTATTAAAATTAATAGTAAAATCGAGGCCGAAAATCTCCTTAAACAGGGAAGGGCGGAGGAAAAAATCTAACTCCTTTATTAAATAATCATCAGCGGTAATGTTGTAGGAATCCCATCCAAAATGGACTCGATTATTTGTTAAATCAATTTTATAGGAAGTTTGTTCAACAGAAAACCGCCCTTCTACAGTTAAGCTTTCAATTGTATGGTCTACTTTAAAAAGAGAGAAAAGTTCACTGATGGGCAGGTAGAACTCATTATTTTTATAGTAAGAAGTAATTACAGAGTTTACCACTCCACGATGACGAAAATCAAGATATACTTCTATATCATCACTATTAGAATCCTGAGCTTTAAGATTCGGAGGAAAAATAAAACTTAATAAAATAAGAGAGGCTGATATTAACTTAACCCAATTTTTTTTCACCTCAGGGTATAGGGTACGGTTTGGGTAACCGGTTCCATTTGGACTAGGTTTTCTGATGATATATCACTTCTTCTGGTTTCAAATTTTAGCCGAATGGTATATTCACCTTTTGGTAAATCGTTGAGATCTAATTCTTGGCGATGGGTGCCATCAAAATAGATGCTGGTTGAGGTGAAACTTTCTTGGACTGCTTCACCTTCGCTGTTAATTAAAGAAGCGGTAATAGAACCTAAAAACGGAGAATTTCCGGTACGTTTTAAATCAGTAAGCACTATTAGACCATTTTCATCTAATAGCGTTCGAATTTCCTTTATCTCAATACCCGTTGTTACATTACCTTTTTTGTAAAAAAGACCGGTGACTTGTTCAATATTAATCCCAACCCGAGCAGATACATTATCGGTGGAAGTAATTTCAACCGGAGGGCTTTCGGGTGTTGAAGTTGTTTTAATTCTTGCCCAATATGTGCCATCAGGAAGATCATCAGGAGCATTTACTCTTAGCCGCACCACTTGTCGTTGGTCCGGATTTAGCACGAAATTTTGAGGGAAGGCCCGTATTTGGTCAGCAATTGAATGTTTTTTTTCAAGAAGAGAATCTTCACTAACTGTTTTTCTTTCGCCGTTTTCATCTGTTTGACCAAAGGCAAACTGGAAATTTATAGAAATTTCCTGGTTTTGATTTGAACCATTAATAACCATATAGGTGCCAAATTGAGTACCGCTGTTCACAAATAAATTGGTAGGAGCAATAGTAACCTGTCCAAATGCGAGGGTTGTTGTCAGGCAGAGGTAAAATATAATAGCTGAGTAGATAGTTTTTTTCCCCATAATGAATCCGTTTTTTTAAATGACTGAGAGAACATACACAAAAACATAGAATGTTTGAAGTATATGTGAAAAAGGTGAGGAAAATACATAAAAAAAAATCCTGCTATGAAAAATAGCAGGATTTAGAAAAACAAGAATTTCCTATAGGTACTCAACGGTAATAGTTATACCGTTTCCACCCCCAAGTGTGGTGTTGTAAACTCCTGCAGGGACACCTGTTGAGGATAAATCACCACCAACATACAGAATGTCAGAAGTGTCACCCCCTCCAAATGCTATATTAGATCCACCCGGTGTCGTTAGTTCACCTCCGGTTAAATCTGAAAAAATACGAGGATCAAAAGCAATAGTTGTGCCATCACCATCACTTAGTAATACATCACCGTCATTCCAGGAGACAACAATAGTTTGGCTTGAGGCAACATTTGAAATTGTAACCTGCCCATTTACGGGAGTTCCGGCATTAGCATCGGGGTTACCGGCATCGTCATCTCCGGCCTGTATGGTAGCATCAGCGTTGTTATCAACATCACCAAAGGAGACACTATTATTTGTAACTACACTTATAGCATTAACTACATTAGCTGATATTTCTACTTCCTGCGCAAAAGCACCTGTTGAAAAAACAGCTACCAGAGTAAAAAGTGTTAAAAGCGTTTTTAATGTTTTCATAATCGAGGGTTATTTTATTAATCTGTAAAAAATTATTGAAGTAATGCCTGCTGTCCAAGTTAGAGTGTTTTAATTAAGGGAGTCTAATTTTTTACTTGAATCTTAAATGGCGGGCTAATTTTAAATCGGACGATAATAAAGAAAGGATTTATGAAAAAATTATAGAATATCTTAATGATTCCAACGAGAAATATTATACAATTATAAAAATGATTTTTAATCGAAATCAATGCTTAAAATAATATTACCTGAATACATGCCATTCGTAATATTACCCACATCTATAATCCCAAAAACATAGATATAAAGTTCTTTCCATATCTCATTTGTATAGGTTTCGGCTGTGCGTTCATGTACAGATATGTAGCCATTATTACCATTCAAAAGCATAGCATCTGAATAAGAGTTTGTACCCATGTTATTATAGGCCATACTGAGGTCCAATGTAATACGATCATCAATTCGGGTATCAGAATGAGAGAGGTATTCAGGATATTGCAGGCTTAGATATACATTTTGAGTATGAAAGGCACGAATTTTAAAAATTCCCATATTAACATCACCCAGGCTAATATTAGTACGGCCGGAATTGGTAACTATATTACCAAACTCAAGGTTCTGTTCAATAGTGGCACTAAGTTCAGGTTCTACTTTTAATTGTATATTTACAAACTGACCTTTTACCGGATTTTGAATACCTGTAAAAATTAAAAGGGCTAATATTTTTATAGGCATTTTAATCATAGCTGATATTTACAGTTATATTTGCGCTATAGATGCCAGCGTCTATATTTCCAACATTTATGGATCCATAAATATAAAGGTATGCCGTTCTCATTTGTGCTGCAAGATCATATCCTTCGTATACCGGAGTTGGGGGAGGGCCGGGTGGTTCATTCCCGCGCTGTTCAATCGGAAATCGAGCTAATGCAGAGTTTCCAGCTGTTGTCATTAAGTTTGCATGATTTATATTTTCAGGACCGCGGTTGGTGTATGCCGCTTCCAAGTTAAAAGCTATTCTGCAAGATGCATTCGTTACGCAGCCTAAATCACCGTTTAACAGGAGGTACTCATCCGCAATAATTTCCACAGTAACATCTAAATATTTAATGCCTTCAATGGTTATGATTTTTGCATCGGCTATTGGGATCGTTCTTAGGCCTTCATTCACCAGAATAAGTCCAAATTCCAGTTCTTCGGCGGGATTTAAATGAGATGCTGTTACAGAATAACGGCTGCTATAAGATTCAAAATCAATTTCTTGTGAGAAGGTGTGAGCAGAAAATATAAAAAGAAGAATAAAAGGAGGGAGTATGAATTTCAATTTCAGTCGGGGGGGGGACTTGACAAAAAAGTAAATAGCAAAACCTGTAAAGCTGAAATTTTTCATATTAGATGTAATCAATTTCTATGGTAAAATCTCCTTCATAACTTCCCGGTTGTACATTTTCCAAGTTAACGCGGCCACCTATCCAAATGTAATGTCGACCTTCACCATTAAAATTCAAATTCCTGTTGTCGTTGTTTAATAATTCAGATGTAGACTGATTTTCTTCTGTGTTAGCAGATATCTCATATAAAAAAGTAAGAGAGCCCATTCCCTCTGAATGAGTTAGTTCGTGTTCTGATAGATAGGTGAGGCGAAATTCTGCTTCTGGTGTGCCTACGGCTATTAAAAATGCGGCATCAAGACTATTTACGGGATTTACATAAATCTCTCTTTGCCCGGGTTGGATATTACCAAACTGCATTGAGTTTACGGTCACTAACTCAATTGATTGCACAACCCTGGCGTGTACATTTATATCCGCAGTGATTTCAACTTCCTGTGCGTGGGCATTTATTAAAGAAAAAAGTAGCGCTATTCCTAAAGAAAAAAACCTGAACATTTCATCCTATTTTATTAGTCAGAAAGTTCAAGCTTATTGAGCTCTTATACCAGTTAATTAATTTTAATTAGAGGAAGATAATAGGTATATCGGAAGCTAAATCTTGTGTCAGTTACTTACAAAATTAGTCCCCTCTGAACTCACTACTTTGGTATACCTATTTTGGCTAACAGCGTTAGCAGCGGCCATTTTGGCAAAATCCTCTCCATCGCAGTCATAATTAATTTCTATGTTTCCGCCTAACTCAATGTCTATGGGATTCTCATTGTCAGATGTTTGACCCACCAACACGGAGCCATTAATAGTTGGTGTTCCTCTTCCATCAAATAATTGGGCGTTCTCAAAAATTACTAAGCCATTAAATTCAAAATTCCCCCGGATCGTTAAAGAGGTACCGGCCGAGTCATAACTCATATAGGCGTTATCCTGAATCACCATTATTCCATAACCCTGACTTTGTTGTCCGGTTAGTTTCACATCCCCATCTATGAAGAATATCCCGGGTTCTTCTTCTGTTCCTAAAGTACCGCTGTAGTCAGAGTCAACTGTAATAGCATTACCGGAATTTTTGAGGCGTTCTATAAGCTCATCTGTTGGTTCATAGTTAAGAGTGGAATCTACCGCAACTTCACCATCCATATTAAGATTTTCGTTATTGTCCAGATCGTCTTTAGTTTCTTGATCGCTGGTAACAATTGCCGGTTTATCTTCACAGTGATCTGCAGTACCATCAATTGAATGAGCATTACCATCTGCAGTTATACTTCCAAACCCGGTTGGGAACTGGAGAGCACCGCCGAAATCCGGCACTAATCCACTAAAACGCCCTTTTAGAAAAACAGTGACTACCTCGGCCTGTAAAGAATCTGTTCCGCCGAAAATAGGTTGAGTTGCCCGGGAAACGATACGAAGAGAGTCATCATCCCAGTAATTATTAGCAGAAACATCATTCAAAGCATCAATATAAAGTTCAAAATTTCTGCCCTCAATACTTCCGGTCCAGGGATTATCTTTATCATAAGTAGTCATCCAAGTGTCATCTTTGTTTATTTCCTGCATGGCCATTTGTATAGCTGTATGTGCTGTATTTTTTGCCATAGTGAACTCGGCATAATCCACGGTCTTTTCTGTCAGCATCCTGCCTTGATCGGAGGTACTAATGCTAATAAAACCAATTGAAATAAGAGCTGCGGAACATATAATTAACATTGCTCGACCCATTGTAAATCACCTTTTTATTTGTCAAGATTGCTTGGAGAAAATCGTTTTTCCCATGCAGAGCGTATATATCGGGCATTTCCACCCGTATAGATAGGTTCTGCACTTTGTAATTCTATTGCAAAATATAGTTGTTTGATAGAGTCTCTTAATGCCGCGCTAACCGGAGTAGACAAAAACTCCCCGTCTTCCGGTAAGGTAGATAATCCGTGTTCATCGAAATACCATATTTGAAAACGAGTTACTCCTAATTTGATTTCTGTAACTTCTTCTACACCATCTTTCTCCACTTTGCGCAGCAGAATTTTGTCAGCAGGATTTTTTGTTACGCTTACCGGTGCATCTGTCAGCTGCCAGGTTATCAATTCCGGATTTCCTGGTGTATGGCGGTCAATTTTGCGATAAAATTTTATGGTAGAAGAATCAGCACTGATAATAATTTGAGAAGTGGGATTATAAAGGTCGTAACCCATATTTGGAATATCATCATATATCATCTGTGTAATAGTAGCGACCTTTTCTCTGGTAATTTGCGTCAGAGTTAGTTCGGCGCTGCTGTTTGAGACCCTGTTATTCATCATCAGCATTGAAACAAGGATAATTCCCGCGATAATATAACTGGTAATAATTCCTACATTCATGAAATTTGCCGGTTAATCTGCATAATAATTTCGTATAAATTCCAGCTTATACGTTTTTAATTCATCTGAATTATTCCGCAGAAATTCACTTGTTATAAGTACTTCAATCTTCTTAAAAGTAGATTTTTCTGTGGTATATTCTAAAGTTTCTTCATCTACATAAAATACATCAACATCGATGGTATAATTTCCGTGCTGAGTTTGTGCTATTTCTGAATGGCCGTTATAATCGTCAAAATCATTGTAATATCTGCGTGAGGCTTCCCCGTCGCCTCCTAATGTATTGGCATCGGTAAAGCTATCCGGGATAGTTGTGGGGGGAAGTTCATTGCCTACAGTTACCTCGTCAAAATCTTTCGTATGTGCTTCTTCAATAATTTCCTGCCCTAAAGCAATCACTTCCTGCTCCAGTTCGCCTTCAATCTGCATTAAAGTGTTTCTGTGGATCATTCTGTTGGCATTCAATAAAATTGTTGAAAAAATAATCATCGCGGCCATTATTTGGATTATTTCACTATAACTGGTCATAAGCGGAATTTTTTAATTCTTGGGATCAAAGTATTAAAATTTTTTAATAATGCAACATTTTTAATTTTATTGTTTTATGAATTCTAAAACACAAGAGAAAAAAAGCAGTATTTGTTACACAAATTACGTAATAACTTCTTAGCCGGATTGGTTAATGAGAAACAGGAACCATCTATTTGGTAGATATGGCTATCTGTGGCTAACTTCATCTATCACTTAATAAGGGTAAGTTTTTTGACAATACGATTATTTTGTGCCTGGAAAATCGCAAAGTAAACACCACTGGCCATTGAGTTAGCATTCCAATTAACTCTATGATACCCAGCGGGATAACGATCATTAACAAGTGTGGCGGCCTTTCGGCCAAGGATATCAAATATATTTATTGACACCGGGCCTTCAAGAGGTGTCGCAAACTCAAAAGTAGTTTGGGCATTAAAAGGATTAGGATAATTATTTGATAGTTGAAAAGTATCTGGCAGCCCTTCAGCGTCGTCACCCGGTTCTATTCTCAGTACAAATCGGGCATTTTGAGCCTTTGCTTTAGATTTAGTTACTAACTTATAGGAGGCAGGAGCTTGTTTAGCGGCTGTTTTATTAGAGGAAGCCTGTAATCTAAAACTATAATCATCTGGTTCAAGAAGGCTGAATGTTTTGTCGAACTGTTTATCAACAAGAGAAATTTCCCATCCAGAAGGTATATTTTCGACACCATTCCAACTTAAATCAACTTCTCCTTCTACGGGTTTGCCTGAAATAAATCCCCCAATATGAATAGGAATTTCTATAGGAATTCCAAAATTACGGGGCATGTTGTTTATAGCTAATTCCGTCCCGTCTTTTAACAAAGAAAAAAGTTCCAGGTAGGTGTCCGAATTAAAAGGCAGCAGCCTGTACGCATCAAAACTATCTTTTCCGGTGCTTCCTCCTGAGGAAAATGAGATGTGAGTCATTTTTTCCATGCCGGAAGCTTTTAACGCTAATTCGATAACAGGTTCGCCGGCACGTTCTTTTTTAAAAATGCCACCTGTTGTCTTGGAGGTCTTATTCACTTTTAGTGAAGGGGAGCCGTTACCATTAGCTTTTACCCAAAAAGCTTGAAATGGAGATACCGTCCCATCTCCGAGCGAGCCTGTTGTTCCGTTCCAAACCAGATAATCATTTGTGGAAGGATCCCATACATAAATAGCATTATCCATATTCGTTTTGGTCCAGTTGCCATCATCCCAGTCAATGGTTGCCATAAAAGGATTTCCCACCAGGTTCCAGCCGGTATCCGCTGAGGCAGAATAGGTAACCGGAAATGTGAAGTCTGTTCCATTTCCATCATTTTCTTCTCCTTGAATTTCTAAAGTGTCGGGCAAAGCTTGATTATAGCGCCCATCATCGGGAACATCATCAAAAAAGAACACAAAGTACCCGCCGCCTGTAGTAACTGTATTTGAAGCATTGCCGGGAGCCCTCCAGCGTTGATTATCGGTGCCCGGATAGGTTTCATCATAATAAAGAACGTTGGGTTGCAAGGTATCTCCCGGTTCGGTTCCGGTGCTGTAAAAAGCTCCTGGATATCCTTGAGTGATTGCGCCATCCAGAAAATCATCAAAGGATGAAATAAGCGGTGCGGAAAGAAGCCGCCATCCACGATTTCCACTTATTTCTCTCTGCATCCTGATATTTGAAGTGTTCCCCGACTTTTTATTGCTCACAAAACTATTTCCCGAGGCAATAGTTAAAAATCCATTTGTTATAAAAAGAGTATCAGTTACGGTAAGGTCATTATTCACGATTGCCCCCTCTGGATTATCCAATGTGAAGCTTTTGATATTATTTATGCCATTTATCTCTTGAAGTTGAGACCCCACTAAATACACTGAGGTATTGATTAAAGTGAAATTGGTTCCCGTTATGTTCCCGCTGAAATTAAAAGTTGAATTGTTGGCAACTAATTCTCCGGTTACTGTAATATTACCAAGAGCTACTAATTTTGAGCCGGCAGTCATTGTTAGGGTATTTCCAGTTTCGATATTTATTTCAGAGAAAGCTTCCAAATATCCATTGCTTGAGATGTTGTTTTGAATATTTAAAATATCTGAAGTGAAATCACCTTCCAAAAACTGGGTTGAACTCCCAATAAGATTGACGACCGATGAACCTGATATAAAATTGGATATTTTAGAATCGCCCGCAAGATTTATAATGCTGTTATTCCCCGAAAAACTGCCTAAGCCTGATATTTCCGAATTAATTGTGATTTCACGGCCTGTGACAGCAACATTCCCACCTGATTGTATAGTTAAAAAATCAATAACCGGATCTTCACCATCAATAATCGGATAATATGTGGCACCGCTTTCTACAATAATTACCTGGCCTGTTGCGGGAAGCGATCCCAAGCTCCAGTTGCCGGCAGTACCCCAATCTGTACGGGATGCAGGATTTCCACCGCCCTCTCCCTGCCACACATTGAATTGTGTGATCACAACTTGAGCATTATCAGTGATAACTTCAGAATTTACAGTTCCGGTAATAGTTGCTGTTGTGGATGCCAGCCCGGCAGTTAAAGTGGCTGAATAGGTTCCATTTAAGTTATCTGTAACACTACTCAGGCTTCCCGATGTTGAACTTAGGGTAACGGCATCTCCTCCGGTAGAAAGATTATTCCCATAGGAATCTTTTAGTTGTACAGTAATGGTTGCATTATCAATGCCATCATTTTGAAGGTAGCTTTGGGATGAGGTTATGGTTGAAGTTGTTTCGTCAGCAACATTGGGATTTACTATAAAACTATTGCTGCTTCCTGTTTCGGTTGAAGCAGATTTTCGGGCAGAAATTGTTGTGGGCCCAATAGATGTGATCGTAACTGCATGGGCCAAAAGTACACCATTGCTAAAAGTAGCTGTTGTGCCACTTCCTGAGAATAGAGTGCCGGTTGAGGTAATATTTACAGTTGATCCGGTTCCATTAAATGTAGTTACAATATTATTGAAAGCATCTTTGGCAGTAATCTTAATGTTGAAAGGCGTTCCGGCTGTTTGACTGCCAATTGAACCACCACCTTCAGTTTCAATCAAAAAAGTAGCAAGTTCATTAAATGTAAAAGTAACTATTGGGTTTCCTGAGGTGATGGGGGAAGAGTTTACCGTTGCTGAAATTTCAGTTGACCCTACATTATTAGGCGCGATGAGAGTTGCAGAATACGTTCCATCAGAATTATCTGTAACGGAAGAAATGGTGCTGGAACCTGTGCCGGAAATTTGTACATCATCGCCACCGGAAAGGAGGTTATTTCCAAATTCATCCCGAAGTATTACTGTTATTTGGGTTTCACTGACTCCGTCGGCAATCAGTGTTTCTTCACTAACGCTAATAGAAGAACTGTCTGCATCCGCCGAAGAAGGATTTACGGTGAAAGTGTTGCTATTCCCGGATTCAGAACCTGAACCATTAGTTGCTGTTACAGTAACTCCATCTCCTGCTGAAATAAGTTCAACACTATGCGGATCAAAAACCCCATCTACAAAAGGACCCACATTTGTAACAGTTGTTGCTCCGGAAAACTCACTATTTGTGGTGAGATCCACATTTCCCGTGAAATTATCCCTGCCTTGGTTTCCATCCAATAAACTACCGGCTCCATCAACCGCGGTAATTTTTAGATTAAAAGGAGAGCCCGCCACTTGATTTGCAATATTTCCGCCCCCACTAATTTCTACCTGAAAACCGGCTAATCTACCTGCGTTTGCAATGGTAAAGCTATTACTAACTTCAGACGAGTCTAAACCAGCAGCGGATGCAATAATAGTTTTTGGTCCAACCTGATTAAATGAAACGTTGTTAAATGTTACCAATCCATTCACATCCGAACTCGAGGTGTTACCACTGATATTACCATCATCTTCACTTGCCATATCAAGAGTTATACTTATTCCGGCTGTATCAACGTAATTAACAAACTCATCCACTACTTGTAATTCAATAGGTGGTGTAATAGCCGTGTTTCTGCTTCCATTGCTTGGCTGCACAATAAAAATCAGACTGTCGGCAAGTGCATGATCAACTGGAATAGTATTTGAAACTACAGGAGTAAATCCATCAGCTGAGAAAGAAAGATCTATTTCATTTGCAACTGTATGAAATAAATTGGTAAAAGTGGCTATACCATCATTAACAGTAACGGTGGTATTTCCCTGAAGCGTGCCAGCTCCGGTGTTTCGTGATGCGGTAATTTGGGTAAAGTCATCTCCCGTAAGAATGTTTGAGTAAGCATCAAGTATTTCAATGACCGGTTGAATGCTAAATGTAGCTCCGGCGGTAGCATTGGTAGATGGTTGAGTAGAAATGGATAAGATTGAAGGATCAGAAGGAATTACAGAAATGGTTGCTGATGGGGTAGGAGTGAGTCCACCAAAAGTAGCTCCTACTACAGCCGTTCCCACTAATTCTCCGGTAAAGATTGCGCTATTGCCGGATGGTGATAAATCACCACTCACAACACCACCGGTTTCACTTTGCAGCGACCACGTAGCAGTTTCATTTCGTTTGAAATTATTGAATTGATCCCGAACATTAGAGTAAACTGTTATTGAAGATCCTGCTTCTACATTCTGGCTACTTACTACCGTTCCAGAACTATTGGAAGCTGATTCTACCCGTATTTTATTATCAGCACCGGCAACCATTGATACACTGCCATAATTCCGAGTGCCGCCGGGAGCGGAGCTGCCTGCATTTCTAATTTCACCACTTGCAAGGGGAGTTCCTTGTGCAGGCCTTAATCTAAAACCAGAAAAGGTCAAAGTATGTGGATTATTTGGGGGCGATCCTGCACTGGTTCCCGAAACTGAAAACACTATTTCCGACGAGCTTCGGCTGCTGAATGTAACCGTAATCTTGTTACCTTTTGGCTGATCAACCACTACCGAGGGTGCAGTTCCGCCGGTATCCCAAATAAAACCACTCGGGGTGCGGAAACGGATATCACCGGGTTGAAGTTGGCCGGGAGAAGTTTCCGTAATAACAGGGCCGGTTAAGGTAGTCCATGTCCCAGTAGCAAAATTATCTGCAGAAATACCTGTACCACCTGTTGCAGGTGTAACTGTCTGCGCCTGAATGTTCCCGCTAAAGCTCCAAACAAACAGGCCAATAGTAAATAGGTATGGTAAACTCGCCCTCATTTTCTACCGAATAATACTGTTGATGAAATTTTGATAATTTTTATCGAATGATCTTTCGTTAATAAGCTAAAAAACCTTCCAATACAAATTACAATAGAATCTGTTAATGATAGAATACCTAAAGATTTAGAATTCTATACCTGTATGTACTTAAAGTTTTATATTTTTAGACAGAATATAAACTAAAGATAATCATGAAAGGCGTAATACTTGCAGGTGGAACAGGTTCCCGGTTGTATCCATTAACCAAAGTTACTAATAAGCACTTACTGCCCATTGGCGACAAGCCGATGATTTACCACCCCATCGAAAAACTCACGGAGGTTGGTATTGAGGAAATTCTCATCGTTACCGGCACCGACCATATGGGAGATGTGGTGAATCTGCTGGGATCGGGGAAGGATTTCGGTTGCCGTTTCACCTATAAAGTGCAGGATGAAGCCGGTGGAATTGCACAAGCGCTTGGACTGGCTGAAAATTTTGCTGGAAACGAACCGGTTGTTGTTATTTTGGGTGATAATATTTTTGAAGCTTCACTAAAGGAAGCCGTTGACAACTATGATGGTTCTGGTGCTCAAATTCTTATTCAGGAAGTACCTGATCCTAAAAGATATGGCGTAGCCGAATTAGAAGGCGATAATGTGATGTCGATTGAAGAAAAACCGGAAAAACCGAAATCGAATTTTGCGGTTACGGGTATTTACTTTTTTGATGCAAAAGTATTTGAATGTATCAGAAATCTGAAACCCTCAGGGAGGGGAGAACTCGAAATCACGGATGTAAATAATTTTTATATCAGTCAGGGAAAAATGAAATGCTCGGAGTTAAAAGGCTGGTGGACCGACGCCGGAACCCCGGAGTCTTACCGCATTGCCAACGAATTGATTCGGAGCTAAGATGCGCTTTTTAATTACCGGTGGAAATGGGCAGCTTGGTAGGGAATGGGGAGATTTTCTGACATCGCAAAAAGCAGACTTTGAAGCTTTTTCCTCCTCTGATCTTGACATCACAAATAAAGAAGAAGTAGAGAAAAAATTGACATCCTTTAAGCCGGATGTGCTCATAAATTGCGCTGCATATACTAAAGTCGATATGGCAGAAGATGAGGAAGAACAGGCTTTTTTGGTGAATGCGAAAGCTGTTGATTTACTTGCGGAAATTTGTGCGGCGAACAACATCAAGCTGGTACATTATTCTACCGATTATGTTTTTGCTGGAACAAAAGAAGATCATCAGGTTCTTGAAGATGGGTACCCTGAAGATCATGAGAAAAATCCAGTGAATGTTTATGGTGCAAGTAAACTGGCTGGCGAGACTGCCATTCTCAAATCTGGGTGTGATTTTTTGCTGATTCGCGTTTCCTGGCTTTGTGGCCAATATGGGCATAATTTTGTGAAAACTATGTTAAACTTAGCTGAAACACGAGATGCTTTAAATGTGGTAAACGACCAATTTGGAAGCCCTACTTTTGCGGAAAATGTAGTGGAGAACACATTCCATCTTCTTCAGGAAAAACAATCGGGAATTTTTCACTTAAGCTCTTTGGGCAAGGCTACATGGTATGATTTCGCGTCGGAGATATTTCAGCAGAAAAAAATGGATATATCCGTTCATCCGGTAGATTCTTCTCAATTTCCCACCAAAGCAACGCGGCCGGCTTTCTCCCTGTTAAGTACTAAAAAAATTGCTAACATCCCCGGCGTTTCCCTTGTGCATTGGAAGACAGGTTTAACTAAACTATTGAAACAGATTTAGAATGAATTTATTAGAAACTCGAATTCCCGACGTGAGGTTAATCGAACCCAAAGTGTTCGAAGATGACAGAGGTTATTTTTATGAATCGTATCGTGAATCGGTGCTGAAAGATGCCGGTATAAATGAAATTTTTGTTCAGGATAATGTTTCTAAATCTTACCAAAACACTATTCGGGGTTTGCATTATCAAGTGGAAAATCCCCAAGCTAAATTAGTACAATGTTTGAAGGGTTCTATTCTGGATGTGGCTATAGATTTGCGCCAAAAATCAGAGACTTTTGGTAATTATGTAGCCATCAAACTCTCTGATGCCAACAAATGCATGTTGTATATTCCCAAAGGCTTCGCACATGGTTTTTCTGTGCTTTCTGATGAAGCCGTTGTTAGCTACAAGTGCTCGGATTATTATAATCAGGCAGGCGAAAGAGGCCTCCGTTGGGATGATCCTCTAATCAGGATTCCATGGGATGTGGCACGACCGATACTTTCTGAAAAAGACCGCAAGCTTCCATTGTTTTCATCACTTAAAAAAGAGGATCTGTTTTAATGCGAGTTATTGTAACCGGAGGAGCCGGCTTTATCGGTTCAAATTTCATTTTACGCATGATTGAGAAACACCCTGATTGGGAAATTTACAATTTGGATAAACTTACCTATGCCTCAGATCCTTCATTCCTGAAGCCCCTCAAAGATTCAGAGCAATATCATTTTAAAAAAGTAGACTTGGTGAACCGCGATGAGGTGCACGATGTGGTGCATAGTTTTAAGCCGGAAGGAGTTTTTCATCTGGCTGCCGAATCGCATGTAGATAATTCAATTCAGGGGCCTGAGCCGTTTATTCAGTCAAATATTGTGGGCACATTTAATATTCTGGAAGAATGCCGGCAGTTGTGGAAACAGGATGAAAAAAACTGGAAAAACAATTGCTTTCTGCATGTTTCTACCGATGAAGTGTATGGCGAATTGGAGGACGATGGGCTGTTCAAAGAAACCACTCCATATGCGCCAAAATCCCCTTATTCAGCTTCCAAAGCGGGTAGTGATATGATTGTCCGCGCTTATTTTCATACTTATGGGATGAATGTGGTTACCACAAATTGTTCAAATAACTACGGGCCACATCAGCATGATGAAAAGTTGATTCCTACGGTTATTAGAAATGCCGTTAACCATGATAAAATTCCGGTTTATGGGAAAGGTGAAAATGTCCGGGACTGGCTGTTTGTACACGATCATTGCGAGGCACTGGATGTGGCTTTCAGAAAGGGAAAAGCAGGTGAAACCTACAATATTGGCGGTAATAATGAGTGGAAAAATTTAGACCTGGTGCATAAAATTTGCGATATCTTGAACGAGGAAATTGGTGAGGGGCCAGGTGGCGATTACAAGAATCTTATCACGTTTGTAACGGATCGATTAGGCCACGATTTTCGCTACGCGATTGATGCATCAAAAATAAAAAATGAACTTGGCTGGGAGCCTTCTCGGGATTTTGAAGGAATGCTGCGAGAGACGGTTCGATGGTATGTGAAGAAGTACGGGGAGTGATTAAAGATTCAAAATTATAGATTCAAAATTACTTCGTGACGGCAATCTAAATTTTAATCTTGAATTTTAAATTTTTAATTCTAAAGCGAAGATAATGAGCAATAGAAACTACTGGTTAATGAAATCGGAACCGGAAGCTTATAGTATTAATGACCTGGAACGGGATAAAGTTGTACCGTGGGATGGTGTCCGAAATTATGCCGCCCGAAACTTTATGCGAGATGAAATGAATATCGGCGATGGGGTTATTTTTTATCACTCCAGAATTTCACCGCCCGAAATAGTTGGAACTATGGAAGTAGCAAGTGAACCTTATCCTGATCCCCTTCAATTTGATCCCAATTCAAAATACTTCGATGAAAAAAGCAGCGAAGAAAATCCCACCTGGAAGCTTGTGGATGTGAAATTTATTCAGAAGTTTGATAAACCTGTCACCCGCGAAGAGATGAAAAAGGAATCTGCGTTAGATAAGATGGAGCTTTTTCGCCTTGCCCGGCATTCAATAACACCGGTTACCGAAGCTGAATGGAAAAAGATTCATGAAATGGCTGGAGCTGCTTTAAAGTAAATCCATCAAAAAAGAAAAGAAGGGGTGTTTTACCAGCCAACCCTTCCGCGGTCTTTATCTTTTATCAGCTCATTATTTGTTACTTCGGGATCTTCCGGCATGATGAATCCGGGAGGGGGTTCAAAACCATCGAAACTCCAGTAAGCATCTTCATCCGAGGTTACATTATTGATGAAAGTTCCTACAATAGGCAGAGCAGATCTGGCACCCTGTCCAATACTCACACTTGAAGGGACATCCTGATTGAAACGAACCCGCCTATCGGCGCCGCCAACCCATGCTCCCATCACCACATGCGGCATCATAGCTACAAACCAGTTATCGGCTGCCTCACTTGTGGTTCCGGTTTTCCCGGCCACATCCTGGCGAACGTTATAGGAGTTTCTTAGCCGAACTCCTGTGCCAAAGAATCCCTCACCGCCACGAATAACGCCACGCATCATATCTACCATCATATAAGCGGTTTCAGGGCTGATGACTTCTTGTCGGTAATCAGGATGAAATTCTTCCAGAACATTCCCTTGCCGGTCTTCAATTCGTGTGATAGCGATGGGTTCGATATGAACTCCGCTGTTGGCAAATGTGGTGTATGCGCTCGTAAGTTCAAGCAAGGAAACTCTCGCCGTTCCCAGGGCAATAGACGGGTAAGCTGGAGTATCTGACATATCAATTCCCAGATTTGAAGCCATCTCTTTTATTTTTTGGGCAGCGGGATCGAGCTCCCAAAGTTTATTTGTTCCCGGCGCACCGGCAATCTCGGGTAATAAACGTACCGTTACATTATTCATACTTCTGGCAAGGGCTTCCCTTAACGAAACTTCAACAGGGCCGCTATGCACCGTCTGGTCTTTCGGGCTCCAGGTATTGCCACTTCTGTCACGAAAGGTTACAGGGTATTTGGAAAATTTGTGATAGGGTTTATAGCCGTTATCGATGGCAACGGCATATACAAAAGGTTTAAAAGTAGAACCGGCTTGCCTTCGGGATTGATACACATGGTCGTATTGCACATTCCCGTAATCAGTGCCGCCAACCCACGCGAGGATATTTCCGTTGGCAGGTTCAATGGCTACGAAACCGGCTTCCAGTTTTGTCCGTGAACGTTTTACCGAATCAATAAACGCGGTATCGGCGAAAAGAGAATCAAAAACGACGGTTTCAATTTTAGTATCATAATTGGCGAAACCATTTTTATATCGGTCGGTTTCCCTCAGAAAACTTCTCAGGAAAAGCGGGTATTTCTTCCAGAGTTTATCCATGTATTCATTACTTCCCGTAGTACTCCATTCTTTTTCAAAAATAGTTTGCAACGAATCAATTTTCGCTTTTACCGCCCGCTCTGCATGTAACTGAAATCTTGAGTCGATGGTGGTGTAAATCACAAGGCCATCTTTATATAAATCATATCCGTTTTCATCAAGCCAAGGCTTTATCTGCTGGCGGACATATTCTCCAAAATAGCGGCTTTGTCGGCCAGTTTTGAAAGGGGGGTGATAATCAAGCTCAATAGGTTCTTCAGTGAGGGCAATATACTCCAGATCAGTCAGGAAATTTCGTTTGTGCATTTGCCCAAGAACAATATTCCGGCGAAGCAATGAACGTTCAGGATTAATCCTTGGATTATAGGCGTAGATAGCTTTCAACCCGCCAATCAAAACGGCTGCTTCATTTACTGTTAATTCTTTTGAAGGCTTACCAAAATGAGTTTGAGCAGCGGCTTCTATCCCAAAAGCGGAATTAGCGTATTCTACCGTATTCAAATACATTTCTACAATTTCACGTTTGGTATAATTTCGTTCCAATTGAATGGCGGTAATCATTTCCCTGAACTTCCGGGTTACTGAAAATTCTTGCCCAATTTTTTTATATAAGTTTCTGGCAAGCTGTTGGCTAATTGTGGATGCTCCCTGCCATCTGCCATTTATAATGTGCCAGGGAATAGCCAGCGTTCTGAACATATCCATGCCCCAGTGATCATAAAAACGATGATCTTCGGTGGCAATTAAAGCGTCAATCACAAATGGGGAAATTTCATCATAACGCACCCATTTTCTGTTTTCAGTGAAATATTTATCCATGGTTACTCCATCGCGGCTTCTCACCTCGGAAGCAATCGCGGTATCAGGATTTTCAAACTCATCGGAAGAAGGGAGTCCCTGAAATAAGTAAATGACGTATCCGCTAATAAGCAGTAAAAAAAATCCGCTAACACTACCCAAGCCAATCCAAAGTTTTCGATAGGACTTTTTAACCTTAACAGAATCTGAATTCTGCTCTTTCTCTTTTCGCTCTCTAAGAATTTGCTTTCGATATTCCGGGTCGTTGAAATATCGGTGTTGATCTATGGGTTCTTTACCTTTGTCGCTCATAATTTTTCTTTCGTTCTCCCGAAAGGTAGGAATAATTTGGGTTCCGCTTGCCACGTAACGAGTTTCATTTCATCATTGTTATATAGGGCAACACTCCGATGATTGAAAAAAGTACCTAAATTTATATAGTCTCCACCTGAAAAAGTTTCCACTCGGGGAATATGATCATGGCCGCATAGAATATAGTCGAGTTTATGCCGGCTAAAAATTTTCTTTGCCTGCCTGTTCAGCGGCTCCGGGTTTTGATAATTTCTTTTCCTGGTGATGGAGGAAAAAAGCTTCATGGTTGCTAATCCGGCTTCCGGCGACAGCACTCGTTGGTACATTTCAATAAAACGATCATTACGAAGAAACCGGTGAAAAGCAGCCCTGGGGAAATCAATTCGTGATGCAGCAACTCCATCTCCGTGCATCAGTAAAAAACGCTTATTCAGGATGTTGAGTAACCTGAAATTATGTTCAATTTCAAAACCCCGTTCTTTAAAATGGCCGAAGGTCCAGTTATCATGATTGCCGGTGATGTAAAGCACAGGTTTTACTTCCTTATTATATGCTTCGAAAGCGTCCAGAACCTTTTTTCCGAGACTGGGCACAAATCCTTTCTCTGGGTATTCCATCCAGAAATCGAATAAATCACCAAGAATGTAAATCCCAATTCTCTGCTCCCTGCAATGATTAATTAGGGCAATTAAATCGGCTTCAATTTGGAGATTTTCTTCAGCCGGGAAAGCACCAAGATGCACATCCGAAATAAAAACATACTGCTGTAAATCCATCATCAATATTATTTTTTTCGGGTGATGACGAAATGGATAAGATCTGTGAAATCCTGTTTGGCCTGCGATTCAGGCACGTTTTTCAAACCATCTATGGCTTTTTGAGCGTAATCGTCCATAGCTTTTCTGGCGTTTTCCATCCCGCCATGCTCATGAACGAAAGCGACAATATCATCTGCATTGGCTGAAGATTTCTTCCGCTTTTTCATTAAACCCTGAATTTTAGCGGCTTCTTTTTTAGGAGCATGATTTAAGGCTTTTATCAAGGGAAGGGTAACTTTACGCTCTTGAATATCATTTCGGGTAGGTTTTCCAATATCGTCCGTCCCATAGTCGAACAAGTCATCGCGAATCTGGAAAGCAATCCCGATATTTAATCCCACCTCTCTCATCAGCTGGTGAGCCTCGGAATCATCAGTCACAGAAACAGCTCCGCATTCGCAACATGTTGAAATGAGACTGGCCGTTTTTTCTGAGATTATCTGGTAATAACGTTTCTCAGTCATGTTGAATAAACCGGCCGTCTTTAGTTGGCGTAGTTCTCCTTCACTCATACTTTGCACTGCTCTGGACTGAACCTCCAGAAGCTTGAACTCTTTATTTTCGAGGGCGATCAATAATCCTTTGGAGAGAAGAAAATCTCCAAGTAAAACACCGGCTTTGTTTTTCCAAATTTTGTTGATGCTCACAAATCCACGCCGGCTGTTGGCTTCATCTACTACATCATCATGAATAAGGGTGGCGGTGTGCAGCAATTCAATCATAGTAGCCGCTATATAACTTCGGTTGTTAATTTCCCCGAAGAGGTTGGCGCTCATAAAAACAAGCGTGGGGCGCAGCTCTTTGCCCTTTTGGCGCAGTAAATAATTAACCACTTGATCAAGAACAAATACGTCTGAACGAATGGTTTTTTTGAAGAAGCTTCTAAAATGCTGCAAGTCTTGAGAAACGGGTTCCGTAATTGCATTTAGCGTTTTTCCGCTTTCTTTACCCGAATTTATCTTTCCTGCCAACTGGTTATCGGTCATGAATTGTGTCTAAAATTTCTTAAACTTGCAGTACTATAATTTAGGGAATATCCTTTACAATTATGCAATAATCACTCATTCACATTTTCGATTTATGTCAGATACAATACCTACAGTAGAACGCATTGCCCTTATCACGAGTGGGGGCGATTCTCCTGGAATGAACGCTGCTATACGTGCTGTAGTCCGTGCTTCGGCGCACGCGGGTATAAAAGTTTACGGTGTTATGCATGGATATTTTGGGCTTATTAACGATGAATTTATAGAAATGGATGCCCATACAGTTTCTAATATTATTCAAAGGGGTGGAACCATTTTGAAGACCGCACGCTCCGAAGAGTTTCGCACAAAAGAAGGCAGAGAAAAAGCCGCAGCTAACCTGAAAAAATATAATATTGACGCACTTGTTGCCATTGGCGGCGACGGCACCTTTGCCGGAGCCAATAAATTGAGCCAGGAGCACAAGTTGAATGCGGTAGGAATTCCCGCTACAATTGACAACGACATTATTGGAACAGACGAAACCATAGGTTATGACTCTGCTCTTAACACCGCTCTCGAAGCTATTGACAAAATCAGAGACACCGCCGATGCGCACGAACGTATGTTTCTTGTGGAAGTAATGGGCAGAGATACTGGATTTATCGCGCTGGAAACAAGCATTGCCAGTGGTGCGGAACTTGCCCTATTGCCGGAAGAGCTGACAAATGTTGCAGAAATAAAGCGACAGCTAAAAGCCATGCTAAAAGAGCAAAGGCGAAGCAGTCTTATTGTAGTAGCTGAAGGGGATGAAACCGGGGGCGCAATAAAATTAGCCGAGAATATTAAATCCGATTTTTCACAGTATGATATGCGGGTTTGCATTCTTGGGCATACGCAAAGAGGAGGCGCACCAACCGCCCGCGACCGTGTGCTTGCAAGCCGCTTGGGTGCAGCCGCGGTAAAGGTTTTACAAGATGGCCATAGTGAAGTTATGGTTGGGGTGGTAAATAATGCTATAAAAATTACACCCATGAGGGTGGCCATTTCAAAAAAGAAGGATTTAGACTACTCATTAATTGATTTAGCCAAACTGTTGAGATAGTAAAATGATTAGAACTGATACAAGTATTGCACAAAAGTCGATTCAAAAAGAAAATCTTGAGATAGCAAAAGAGAAGGTGCTGGATGCACTGGATCAGTTAAAAAAAGGATCTGGTTTAGGAGCGGAATGGTTAGGCTGGCGCAGGTTGGTGTCCCAGCCTAATGATGCTGAGCTGGAACAGGTAATCTCTCTTTCAGAAAAAATACGGGCTGAAGCCGATGTCTTTATCGTGTGCGGAATTGGCGGTTCTTATTTGGGTGCGAAAGCTGTTATCGATGCACTTTCTCCACATTTTCACAGCAAGGGCCCAGAAATTCTATACGCAGGCCATCATATGGGCGGAAGATACCTGGAGCAGTTGGCTACCTATTTGAAAACACCAAAGCCTGATGGATCACCTAAAAATATTTATTTGAATGTGATCTCTAAATCAGGTTCCACTCTTGAGACGGCGCTTTCATTTCGGTTGCTGCGAGAGCTGATGGAAGATCTATATGGGGAAGAAGCTTCAAGAAAGATCATTTGTACCACCGGAAAAGAAGGTGGCTTATTGAATAAGCTCATCGCAAAAAAGAATTATCAAAAGTTCATTATTCCAGATGATGTCGGTGGAAGATTTTCAGTTTTGACCCCGGTAGGACTTTTACCAATTGCTGTGGCGGGAATTGATGTGCGTACTTTATTATATGGAGCGGTATCGGCTTATAACGAGTTCGAAAAAAATCCTGAGCAAATTCTGGATTATTCCGCAGTTCGGAATGCCTTATATGAACAAGGCAAAACCATTGATGTTTTTGCGACCTTTGAACCTGAACTTGCTTCCATTGGTGGCTGGATTCAGCAGCTACTTGGCGAAAGTGAAGGGAAGGAAGGTAAAGGGATTTTTCCAGGGACAGCTACTTTTTCTACCGACTTGCATAGTTTGGGGCAGTTTATACAACAGGGAAAAAGAAGTTTATTAGAAACTTTCATCACCGTAAAAAAACCTTTTTCTAAATTAGAAGTTCAGGCGATGGATTGGGATGATGACCAGCTAAATTATCTTGCTGGGCAAAATTTCCATACTATAAATTCCAAAGCTCAGGAAGGAACAGTTGAGGCGCACAGAAAAGGAGATGTGCCCATCATTAAAATTACTTTGGACAACCTGAATGAGGAAAATATTGGAGAGCTTATATACTTCTTCGAACTAATGACGGCAGTTTATGTGTACAGCCTTGGAGTAAATCCATTCAATCAACCGGGGGTTGAAGATTACAAAAAAGCGATGTACCGTTTGCTCGGGAAAGAATAAAAAGCATTTATGGACAAAAAAAAATTAAGCTCAAAATATATCGCCATTGCGGGAAATATCGGGGCAGGGAAATCATCACTAACAGGTTTACTGGCAAAACATTTTAGCTGGGAGGCTTTTTATGAATCGGTAGACGATAATCCTTACCTGGCAGATTTTTATGAAGACATGAGACGCTGGAGTTTCAATCTTCAGATTTACTTTTTGTCGAGTAGATTTCGCCATCAAAAAGAGATGCTAGAAAATAAAACCAGCCTGATTCAGGATCGTACGATTTATGAAGACGTGGAGATTTTTGCAAAGAACCTGCATGAGATGAATTTGATGAGCGACCGGGATTTTGCGAATTACGAATCTCTTTTTCACGAGATGAGTCATTACCTGCGGCCGCCGGATCTTCTTATCTATATTCGTGCTCAGGTTCCCACGCTCGTGCGCCAAATTCAGTTGCGTGGCAGAGATTATGAAAACACCATCAGGATAGAATATCTGGAAAAACTGAACGTACTTTATGAAAACTGGATAAGTCAATATGAGCATGAAAAGCTTATTATTGATACTGATGACCTCGATTTTGTAAATAAGCAGGAAGACCTTGGGAAAATTATTGAATTAATTGAGCAACGCCTTTACGGGCTATTTAATTGATTGAACCCCATATGTATAATCCTTATTTTTAGAAGCTATTAAGGAGACTCGTTATGCTCAAGTTTAAGATCTTTGAAATACCTGATGAAAAAAGTGAGAGAATCGTTGAATTAGATTCGGATGAATTTGATTTAGGCGACATCACAATGAAGAGTGGAAAATTATTTATAAAATTTTACCGCACTCTCCATTTTATTCGTGCACAGTTCAACATTGAGGCAACCGTAGAGTTGGTTTGCGATCGGTCGTTGAGCAATTTTGATTACAATGTGAATCAAGATTATGAAGTGCTGTTTAAAGCAGAGCCAATTGAAGAATCGGCAGACGCAAATGGAGCAATCAGGAATTATGATCATTCAAGTAAGCAGATAGACCTGGAACAAGATGTTAGAGATACCATTTTGTTAAATCTCCCGGCAAAAAAATTACACCCCCGCTTTTTAGATAAAGAAGGAAATCCGAAAGAAATATTGAATGAGAAATTTGGCGATGTTTCTGATAACGATGAAGAGCGAATCGACCCAAGGTGGGAAGCACTTAAAGATTTAAAAAAATAACATTTATAAAGGTATAATTAATGGCACATCCAAAGCGAAAAACCTCGAACTCACGAAGAGATAAGCGTCGAGCGCATCATGCAATTTCTGATGTAACCCTCGCAAAATGCTCCAATTGTGGAACCCTCCATCGCTACCATCATGCGTGCGAAGATTGCGGATATTATCGTGGGCGTCAGGTAATGAAAGCTGCTAACTAAAAAAAAGCGAATATGATTGTTGCAGTTGATGCTGCCGGAGGAGATTACTTTCCACAAAATCCGATCGAGGGTGCAATACTGGCTATCCAAGAACATGCTGATTTAAGCGTTCTTCTTGTAGGGCCGGAAGATATTATTCAGAAGGAGCTTTCTAATCATACATATGATGAGAAGCGAATTTTGGTGCACAACGCACCCCAGATTATTGGAATGGAAGAATCCCCTGCACAAGCAGTAAAAGGAAAGCAACAATCATCCATTGTATTAGGCATTGGTTTACATAAAGCCGGTAAATGTGATGCTTTTGTAAGCGCTGGAAATACGGGAGCTTTATTAGCAGCTTCCACATTTATTTTAGGGAAACTTAAAGGTGTTTTACGCCCAACCATAGCTTCCTATTATCCCACCATAAAAGGATTTCGGCTTATAGTTGACGCCGGAGCGAACCTGGAACTAAAACCAGAAATGGCTTTTCAATTTGCGAAAATGGCACAGATATTTTGCCAGCAAATTCTTTCAATTGAATCTCCGAAAGTGGGTTTATTGAATGTTGGAGAAGAAGAAGGCAAAGGGACCGATCTGCTAAAAGAGATTTATAACGAATTAAAAACCCTACCCGGTTTTATAGGAAATGTTGAAGGCAAAGACATTCTTCCCGGAAAAGCAGATGTATATGTGTGCGACGGTTTAGTTGGGAATATTGTGTTGAAATTCGGTGAGTCTATTCCAGAGATTTTGATGAAAATGGTAGCCCAAGCTATTAAGGAATCAGATTTAAGCGACGATGAAATCAAAAAAGTACAATCAATTCTACAATCCGCTACATCTTCCTTTAATTACGAAAATGTAGGCGGTATTCCTTTTCTCGGCGTTAACGGGGTAAGTATTGTGGGGCACGGAAGCAGTTCTCCACTCGCAATCAAAAACATGATAAATAAAGCCGTGCAATCCGTTGAGAATGACGTGAACGGCAAAATTATAGCATCTCTAAATTGAGTAAGAACTCTTCATGGAAGTAAAAAGAGCAAAAATTACAGCGGTAGGACATTATCTGCCTGAAGATCGTGTGACCAACAAAGATCTTGAGAAACTGGTAGATACAAATGATGAATGGATTCGCTCACGAACGGGAATTGAAGAGCGAAGAGTTCTAAAAGATAAAGACAAGGCAACAGCCTTTATGGCTTCCAAAGCTGCCGAAGAAATTCTGCAAGAACGTGGAATTTCCGGAGATGAAATCGATCTTATAATAGTAGCCACAGTAACTCCCGATTATCTTTTTCCGGCAACAGCTTGCCTGGTTCAAAAAAATATTGGTGCAACAAACGCCTTTGCTTTCGACTTATCGGCAGCCTGCTCGGGATTTTTATACGCACTAACCACCGGTTCTATGTTCATTGAATCTGGAAGAGCAAAAAAAGTGCTGGTAATCGGGGCAGACAAAATGAGTTCAATTTTGGATATGACCGATCGTACTACTTGTATTCTTTTTGGTGATGGTGCTGCCGCTGTGCTGCTGGAAGCATCGGAAGACGGAACCGGAATCATTGATCACAAGCATTACACGGAAGGTGATTCTGAATGCAGTTTATATCAACCAGCGGGAGGGAGCATAAACCCCGCTACTGCTGAAACAGTTGAAAAGAAAATGCATTACCTGAAGCAAGATGGGAAAGCTGTGTTCAAGAAAGCAACTATGGGTATGGCCGATGTCTCACTTGAAATTATGCAGCGGAATAATCTTACAGCCGACGATGTTGCGTGGCTGGTTCCTCACCAAGCCAATTTGAGAATTATCGATGCTACCGCACGTCGTATGGGGCTTTCCAATGAAAAAGTGATGATCAACATCAACAAATACGGAAACACAACCGCGGCTACTATCCCACTCTGTTTATACGATTGGAAAGACAGATTAAATCATGGCGATAATATCATCTTAGCTGCTTTTGGCGGTGGTTTTACATGGGGAGCTGTGTATTTAACCTGGGGGATTAAGTAATGAGTAAAGCGTATTTATTCCCAGGACAAGGCTCTCAATTTGTTGGGATGGGAAAATCCTTATTCGACTCCAACTCTGAAGCGGCCGCGTATTTTGATGATGCAAATGAAGTTTTGGGATTTGACCTGAAACGAATAATGTTTGAAGGTCCCGAGGAAGAACTAAAGCAAACGGAATTCACTCAACCCGCAATTTTTGTCCATTCTGTTGCTCTTTTTAGTACACTTGATGCAAAACCCGACATGGTTGCCGGTCATAGTTTGGGGGAATTTTCCGCCTTGGTAGCTTGTGGAGCGGTTTCGTTTGAAGCGGCTCTGAAAATTGTTGGCAGAAGGGGAGAGTTGATGCAAGAAGCAGGCACTAAAAACCCTGGTACAATGGCTGCTGTAATCGGCATGGAAGATGATGCCGTTGAAGATATTTGTAAACAGGCATCAGAACAAACCGGCCGAGAAGTTGTTCCCGCAAATTATAACTGTCCGGGACAATTGGTTATTTCGGGTGATGCCACCTCGGTTCCAAAAGCGGTAGAACTGGCGAAAGAAAATGGCGCTCGTATGGCCATGCTGCTGCCCGTAAGCGGGGCATTTCATTCTTCTTTGATGCAACCCGCATATGATGGGTTGAAAAGCCAGCTCGAAAACCTGCCGATTAATTCCCCAAAGTGCCCGATATATAGTAACTTCACCGCCAAACCAACATCCGACACTGAAGAGATACGTTCTAATTTGTTAAATCAATTATTGAATCCGGTTCGCTGGACTCAAACACTCATGAATATGCATGCGGATGGAGCTGATTCATTTGTGGAAGTGGGGCCGGGAAAAGTTTTACAGAGTTTGGTGAAACGGACTTTAAAAGGTGTTGAAATATCAGGACATCAATAAAAAAATAAAAAATGAGCTTAACCTTAGAAGGAAAAACATGTTTAGTTACCGGCGGAAGTCGTGGAATTGGAAAAGCCATTGCGCTCAAACTTGCTGAATTTGGTGCAGATGTCGCAATTACATATGCCCGCTCAGCGGATGCCGCGAACGAGGTAAAATCAGCGATAGAAAAGCTTGGCAGAAAAGCAAAAGCCTTGCAGGCAGATGCTGTTGATTTCGCACGCACCGAAGAAGTTGTGAATGAAATCGTGAACGACTGGGGAAAGTTAGATGTAGTGGTGAACAACGCTGGAATAACCAAAGATAACCTGATTTTACGCATGAGTGAAGAGCAGTGGGATGATGTAATCACCACAAACCTGAAGAGCATCTTTAACTACTCAAAAGCTGCTGCCAAACCCATGATGCGAAACAGAGGCGGGTCTATTATCAACATTAGTTCGGTGGTAGGTATTTCTGGGAATGCGGGACAAAGTAATTATGCGGCTTCCAAGGCAGGGATCATCGGCTTCACCAAATCTTACGCAAAAGAACTTGCTTCACGAAATATCAGGGCAAATGTAATTGCTCCGGGATATATTCTTACTGATATGACCGGACAGTTAGACGAAAAACTTTTAGAAGGAATTAAAGCGGAAACACCACTTGGCAGAGCCGGAGATGCCGATGAAGTGGCGAACACAGTTGTGTTTCTTGCATCGGATATGAGTTCGTACATTACAGGAGAAACTATTAGAGTTGATGGTGGCATGGCAATGTAATTACATATGTTGCAGAAGCTTTCATGAATTTTTAAGTTCAAATCTCTTATTTTCTCAAAATATATAACTACCAACTAATCACTGAATAGGACGCAAAATGTCACAAGACGTAGAATCAAAAGTAAAAAATATAATAATTGATAAATTGGGTGTAGATGAGGCAGAAGTAACTACTGACGCTAATTTCACTAACGATTTAGGTGCAGATTCTCTGGATACTGTTGAGCTTATCATGGAATTTGAAAAAGAATTCGACTTGAGCATATCTGACGAAGATGCCGAAAATATCGCAACTGTTGGAGACGCAGTAAGCTATCTTTCGGGAAAACTTTCCTAATAAACATTACAAAAATAAACTATGAGCACTCGTAGAGTCGTTGTAACGGGTATCGGAGCTTTTACCCCAATTGGGAAAAGCGCGCCTGATTTCTGGAACGGATTAGTTTCAGGTAAAAGCGGTGTTCGCATGCTCGAACATTTCGATACTACCGATTTTCCAACTAAATTTGCTGCTCAAATTGAGGATTACGATCCCTCGAACCATTTTGATCGCAAAGAAGCCCGAAGATTAGATAAGGTTGCTCAATTTGGCCTTATTGCCTCAGAGGAAGCGATCAATGACAGTAAACTCGATCTTGATAAAATCAACAAAGATGAGGTTGCTGTTTTAGTGGGTACCGGAATCGGTGGAATGGAGACATTCTATAATCAATCCATTTCTTTTCACGAGCACGGGCCAAGAGGGGTTTCTCCTTTCTTTATCCCGATGTTAATCCCGGATATCATCTCCGGACAGATTTCCATCAAATATGGATTTCGCGGCCCAAATTTTTGTGCGGTTTCAGCTTGCGCAACAGGTTCACATAATATTGGCCTTGCATACGACGCCATCAAAAATGGACAAGCGGATATAGCTGTTGCCGGAGGAACAGAAGCACCTGTTACGAGGATTGGGATTTCCGGTTTTAACTCTATGAAGGCGATGTCTACCAGGAACGATTCTCCTGAAACAGCCTCCCGGCCTTTCGATAAAAACCGGGATGGATTTGTGTTAGGTGAAGGAGCCGGTATTTTTATTTTAGAGGAACTGGAATCTGCAATAAACCGAGGCGCACGTATTTATGGCGAAATTGGTGGGTATGGATTTTCCGCTGATGCGTATCATATTACGGCACCCGATCCTGAAGGAAGCGGCGTAATGCTTGCCATGACAAAAGCCATGAAAGCAGCCGGTATAAAACCTACCGATGTAGATCATATCAACATGCATGGAACATCAACTCCTTTAGGCGATATCGCAGAAACCAATACTATCAAAAAAGTATTTGGGGACCATGCTTATAAAATTAACCTGAACTCCACAAAATCGATGCATGGGCATACTTTGGGAGCTGCAGGTGCAATTGAGTCTATCGCGGCGTTACTATCTATCTATCATGGAACCATTCCGCCAACCATCAACATCGAAGAACAAGATCCGGAATGCGACCTTAACTATACGGCCAATGAAGCTGTTGTTCGTGATGTCGAATACGCATTAAATAATGCCTTTGGTTTTGGCGGCCATAATTCCACTTTAGTATTCAAAAAATACAGAGAGTGATTTATATGCCGCAGTGGTTCAGATCATTTTTTGAAAAAAAAGCAGATCTTAATCCTGAACTCAAAAGCAGAATAGAAAATCTTGAAGGGATCGTTGGTTTCAATATCAGCGATCCTTCTTTATTTCTGAAAGCGCTTCGCCATCGGTCTACTGTTTCACAGGAACAATATCAAAGCTACGATTCTTACGAGCGCCTTGAATTTTTGGGTGATGCCGTTCTTGATTTAATAGCTGCCGAAATTCTGTTCAACGAATATCCCAAAAAAGACGAGGGATTTTTAACTAAGATTCGCGCAAAGCTTGTTAGGGGTGAAACTCTCTCCGAGTTATCGAAGAATCTTGGGTTAGAAGAGTTGATGGAATTGGGAGAACGCTCCGCCAGTAGTAAAGTGTCGAAGAATATTTTAGCCGATGCCTTCGAATCATTGATAGCTGCCATTTACATTACCAAAGGATATCTGCATGCTTACCAGTTTGTAGATGATGTGATAAAAAAGCACTTGGTTTTGGATGAATTGGTAAAGGTAATGGACAATTATAAAAGCGCCTTATTAGAATACACCCAGGCAAAAAAATTACCACTTCCCAATTATATCTCAGTCACTGAATCCGGGCCGGGACATAATCGAACTTTTGAGGTGAAAGTAATGGTGGGGGAAAACGAATTGGGAAGAGGCAAAGGTAAAAGTAAAAAGAAAGCCGAACAGGAAGCGGCTAAAAAAGCTATCGAAGACTTAGATCTTTAAGTGTTACTGCCAAAATTTGCGCCAAATTATTTATTCAAATTGGCATTCCTCTACTTGTTTTTTTACCGATTAAGCCCGATTCTTCGCCCTCATTAAAAGGCTTATCTTTCAAGCAAATCAACAAAATGTTAGTCCAACTCATAAAACCGGAATTCGAGGAGCTTATTGAAGCCAAGGATTGGGTTGGCTTGAAGGAAGTGCTGAATAATGTTCCTCCTGTAGATATTTCTGAGTTACTCATGGAGCTGCCAGGGGAGATTGCCGTGGTTGTTTTTCGGTTGCTCAAAAAACCGGTTGCCGCTGATGTTTTTGCTGACCTTCCTTCAGGAAAAGGAGTGGAACTGCTCGAGTTGTTCAATAAGCAGCAGCTGAGTGATGTGATGACTAACCTGGAGCCTGATGAACAAGTAGCACTTCTCGAAGAATTACCAGGCCATCTTACCCAGCGGGTAATGAGTTCCATAAATCTGGAAGATCAAAAGCAGATTAAAAAACTGCTTGGCTATCCGGAAGAAAGTGTAGGCCGGTTGATGACGCCAAGGTACGTTCGCGTGAAGTCGGACTGGACCATTGAGCGAAGCATGAAACATATACGCAAATATGGCGAGATTGCGGAGACGCTCAACGTAATCTATGTGGTAGACGACAAAGAATATTTGATTGACGACCTTCGAATTACTCGTCTCATTTTAGCTGAAATGGAAGATAAAATCAGTTCGCTGATGGATCATTCTTTTGAGGCCTTATCCGTTTATGACGATCAGGAGGAAGCGGTAAAAATGTTCGCCAAATATGACAGAGTTGCTCTTCCCGTGGTAGATTCGGATGGGGTGTTGGTGGGAATTGTTACCGTTGATGATATCATTGATGTAGCGGAAGAGGAGACAACCGAAGATATGCAGAAAATGGCCGGTATGGACGCTCTTGATGACTACTATTCACAGACTTCCATATTTGGAATGGTGAAAAAAAGAGTTCGGTGGCTTATTGTGCTGTTCATTGGGCAAATGCTCACCGTTACCGCAATGAGCGCTTATGAATCTGTCATAGCCGGAGCGGTACTTCTTTCAGTATTTATCCCAATGATTATTTCAAGTGGGGGAAATTCAGGCTCTCAGGCGGCTACACTTATTATTCGAGCACTTGCAACCGATGATTTGAAATCTTCAGACTGGAAAGGAGTTCTTCGGAGAGAATTATATTCAGGTATTATGCTTGGCTTACTTATTGGTACTCTTGGGGTTGGGATGACCATTTTTTGGGGAACGCTACAAGGGCAAATCATTGATACAGCTTTGGTTTTAACAGGGTGCACTATCGGCTTAAGCTTGTTGGGTGTTATTTTGTTTGGAAATTTAAGTGGTTCCATGTTGCCCTTTATTATGACAAAATTAAAATTAGATCCCGCCGTAACATCGGCTCCTTTTGTGGCAACTTTGGTAGATGTTACCGGTATAATCATTTACTTTACCCTCGCAACAATTTTGCTGCAAGGAATTTTACTTTAACAATAAACTGCCCTTTAGATGAAAGCCTATCACGATCTTGTTAAAAGCGTGTTACAAAACGGAGTCCGAAAAGAAAATCGAACCGGCACTGATACCATATCAAATTTCGCGGAGCATTATAAAGTTGATCTTTCAGAAGGATTTCCATTACTCACCACCAAGAAGGTATATTTTCGATCGGTGATTCTGGAGATGCTCTGGTATTTACGGGGTGAAGATCACATTCGATGGCTCCGGGATGAAAATGATTGCCATATCTGGGATGCCTGGGCTGCTGAAAGTGGACATGTTGGCCCCATTTACCCGGTTTTATGGAGGCGTTTTCCTTACTTCGAAAAAGAAAATGTTCGGTTTGAAGGCAATGGCTCTGCTATTGATAAAGATCATTGGGTACAAAAAGAATTTGATCAGGTTCAACGAGCCATTGATATGCTCAAAACAAATCCCAATAGCCGCAGAATTGTAGTAAGTGCCTGGCATCCGGGATTACTGGATGAAATGGCGCTTCCTCCTTGTCACCTGATGTATATTTTTAATGTCTCCGATGGGAAGTTAAATTGCCACCTCACCCAACGTTCAGGAGATATCGCGCTGGGAATTCCTTTCAATCTTGCTTGCTATGCCGCGCTCACCATGGCAATTGCCCAGGAAGTGGGGCTGGAGCCAGGAATATTCGCTCACACCATTGTAGACGCACATATCTATGTAAATCATGTTGAGGGGCTGAAAGAACAGCTCACCAGAAAACCTAAAAAACTTCCAACTCTAAGTATTTCCAAAAAACCCGTTGACGAGCTAACATTCGATGATTTCCAGCTTCAAGATTACAATCCTGATCCGGTTATTAAATTCGAGGTTGCGGTATGACTATCATTTTGGTTGCGGCGCATGATCCGCATCTTGTAATAGGGAAAGACGGCGGTTTACCCTGGCGATATCCCGAAGACCTGAAGCATTTCAAGGAAACCACAATTGGTGGGACTGTTATAATGGGGCGGGGAGTTTTCGAGGAATTGAATGAAATTCCTTTACCAGAAAGAAGAAACATCGTCCTTTCCACAACCAGAGATTATCAAAATGTGGATACTTTTGATTCCTTAGACAAAGCCTTAGCCTCCGTTAAGAAAGATGAAGTATACGTGATTGGTGGAAGTGTACTTTATAGAGAAGCGCTGGATATTGCCGATAAGCTAATCATCACCGAAATAAAAAAGGAGTACGAGGGAGATACTTATTTTCCTGAATATAGAGATAAAATTGGCCAAGAATGGAAGGAAGTCTCAAAAGAGGATGCCGGTGAACTTTCTTTCGTAGAGTACGACCGAATTGATCACTGATATCCCTTGCCACTTTTCCTTTGTACCTGAACCTTGAGTCTAAATCTCAATTTCCTTCAGGTGCACACAATAGAACTTCACAACCGGTTCAGTTAAGGCAATTATATTTTTTGTTTCTGCCGCCTTCGAAAATTCTACAGCTTTTTCATCATCTAAAATCCAGATACTTTCGTTTTTATATTTGTATGCCTCGGAATAACTCTGCTCAAAACTGAGGTAATGATTCAAAACCTCATCATCGTTTGGCAGGCCAAGTTTCTTCAGCGCTTTTTTTGTTTTCTGGATGATTTCATTCTGAAGCGATTGAGAGGGTTTTCGATCAAAAAAAGTAGTCCTGAAAAGATTTCGATTCAGAAAACGGTTGCAAAGGTCAGAGAGAATCTTATCGCCATTTTTCGCCCAGATTTTGATGCTTAGATAAACGTCATGGTCATCCATTTCTGTATAACGATTGATCATTTCTTTGGGAATCATCTTTTTTGCGGAAGGCTGATGAACCAGGAAATATTCCAATGCAGATGATGCAAAATTTAGGTTCTGTTTATTGTTATCAACAAGCGTTCTTACTCGTTTGAAAATACTCCGTAGCAACGTATCAGCACTAAGAACCGTTTTGTGTAAATACACCTGCATATACATCAGTCGGCGGGCAATGATGTAATTTTCCACCGCATAAATTCCTTTCTTTTCGATTACAATATTGCCGTTAAAAACCCGCATGGTTTTAAGAATTCGGTTTATGCCAACGGTGCCCTCCGAAACGCCGGTAAAAAAACTATCGCGCCGTAAATAATCGAGCCGATCTAAATCCAGTTGCGAAGAAATTAGTTGATGCAGAAATTTCTTTTTGTATTGATTGGTGAAAATGGAAATAGCGGTATCTAATTTTCCACCAAATTCTTTATTCAGCTCTTTCATAATAGCCAAACTCATCATCTCGTGATCAAAATCTTTTACCAGCGAATGCTCTAACGTGTGGGAGAGAGGTCCGTGGCCGGCATCATGCAGTAAAATGGCGATCAATGTGCCTTCGTATTCTTTTTGGCTGATGGTTGTATCCTTTTCCCGAAGATTATTCAGTACTCGCTGGCCTAACTCGAGCGCACCCAGAGCATGTGAAAACCGGGAATGTTCTGCCGCAGGAAACACCAGATATCCTAAACCAAGCTGACGGATTCGACGCAACCGCTGTATGTAGGGGTGATCAATGAGCTTCAGGATTATTCCTTTAGGAACGGTGATGAAGCCGTGAATAGGATCATTAAAAATTTTGTAGCGGGTACTTTTGTCCATTTCTTGGATTAAAAATTAAAAATGTAAGATTCAAGATTATGTTAGCTCAATCTTGAACTTTGAATTTCATCCGATGCAGATTTTCTATCTCAGGCAGTCGGGTTGGCTTTTGCTTTTTGATATCAAACCAAACACCAACCGAATCCCCAATTCCTAAAAGCTTTTTCGATTTTTTGTCGTATAAAGCTTGAACTGCCTGAATACTTGAGTTTCCAACATCACCAATACCCGTGCCCACCAAAACCGTTGATGGAAACTTGATTTGATTCAAGTACTCGATAGTTATTTTCACCAGAACGAATGTTTTCCCTTCGGCAAACTGTGACTGCATTTTCCCGGTTTCACCCAAAAACTGAATTCGGGCTTCTTCAAAATAAGTATTAAAAAGGGCATTATTAACATGATTCAGTGGATCAAGATCACGAAAACGAACGGGTATCTCCATCCAATGATAAAAAGTATCGGGATTGTAGTCGGGTCGAAACATGTGGTGTATCATTTAATTATTAGCTGCTAATATCTATAAAATTTAGCCTTAGTGCATAATGCTAAAGCAGTTGCTCTGTGAAAGATAAATATCGCCTGGGAGTGCGGATATACTAAGAGGTAGGTCTTAAAAAAATCTTGAGGGATTTTTAAAGCCGGTTTATGAATTTCATATATTCCCGCTGAGCAAATTCAAATCAAAAAACCAACATGGCTAAGAATACTGAACGCGATTTTTTAGAGGAATTACTAATCACCCCAAGCCCAACGGGATATGAAAAAGAGGGGGTGAAAGTCTGGAAAAAGTATGTTGAAGGTTTTGCGGACGAGGTGGTTACTGATGCTTACGGTTCTTGTGCCGCCAAAATTAATATGAGCGGAGATGTAGCAACGGTAATGCTTGAAGCGCATTGCGATGAAATTGGAATGGTGGTTCAGCATATTGCCGACAATGGGTTTATTTACATAAATAAATTAGGAGGAAGTGATTCCACCATTGCCAGGGCAAAAAAGGTATTCATTCACAATAAAAATGGTAGAGTGGTTGGAGTTACCGGAAATACCGCGATTCATCTTCAGGAAACAAAGAATGGTGGTGGCAAACAGCCGGCCTGGAAAGAGATTTATGTGGATGTTGGAGTTTCATCCAAAGAAGAAGCACTGGATTTGGTGCAGGTTGGCGACCCTATCACTTACGCTTCAGATGTGGAGTATTTGAATGAAGATATTCTTACCGCTCGGGCGCTGGATAATCGAATTGGGGGATATGTGATTGCCGAAGCTCTGCGAAGAATCAGCAAGAAGAAGAAAGATCTGAAAGTGAATGTAATTGCCTTGAACTCTATTCAGGAAGAGGTTGGAGGGTTCGGAGCCCGAATGATGAGCTATCGTTTTATGCCCGATGTTGCTTTGGTTACTGATGTTACCCACGCAACCGACACACCGGGAATTGATCAAAAAGAACACGGAACCGTGGAATTGGGAAAAGGCCCTTCTGTGCAGCATGGGGGAGCGAATCACCCAAAAGTGGTGAGTTTTCTGGAAGATATATGCAAGAAGAAAAAAATTGAGATTCAACATGAAGCAACCAGCGTTCGTACTGGAACCGACACTGACAGCATTTTCTTCCAACAAACGGGAATTCCAAGTGCTCTAATTTCTTTGCCTTTACGATACATGCATTCTCCGGTAGAAATGTGCTCTATGAAGGATGTAGAAGCACTAATTGATGTCATGGTTGAAGCCGTTTTTGCCATGAAACCAGATCAGACATTTTCGGTTTTTGAGGACCACTGATTTCACTGATGTGCTGATTTTATTGAATAAGATCTAATCCACGGCTTTTTGAATTCGATTGATTAGAGCAGTATACAGAGAAGGATATTTTTCTTGATATGCTTCAATTTGCTCTATAAAAACTGAAGCATATCCTTCAATATCAGCTTGACGGAAGCGGTCATATAATTCTCTGGATAGAAGCTCCAGATTTCCTGAGTATTGTATCACATTTTTGGAGGCTGAGAATTTTTCATCCTGCACCAGATGCAAAATATTATCTTCTATAACCGATATGGAACCATGCTGAATCCCGGCTTTAGGCTTGTAGTGCGAATATTTCTGTCCGGGACTTTTTGGGGTATTAATATTTTCTCCATCTGATATGCTTATTTCTTTCCCTAAAACGGATTCAATTTCAGTCTTACCAATTTTACCGGGACGAAGAATTGAAGGCACTTCAGAAGTCAAATCAATGACTGTTGATTCAATTCCAATTTTGGCCGCCCCGCCATCTATTACCGGAAAATCATCCCCAAAATCTGCAAGCACATGCTCGGCTTTTGTAGGACTTGGCCGCCCCGATTTGTTGGCACTTGGTGCAACCAGGGCACCAGTTTCAGAAATCAAGTTAAGAGCAATGGGATGATTTGGCATCCGAAGCGCTACGGTATTCAGTCCGGCAGAAATTAGATCCAAAACTTTCGCCTTTTTATTGAGCACTATAGTCAGTGGTCCCGGCCAAAAAGCATTCATTAATTTTATTGCGGATTCAGGGATTTCGGAGGCGAATTCTGAAACCTGTCCAACTGAAGAAATATGGACAATCAGGGGATTATCAGAAGGACGGCCTTTTTGTTCGAACACCTTTTTTATTGCGGAAGGATTCCAGGCATCAGCGCCTAAACCATAGACGGTTTCTGTAGGGAAGGCTACTATTTCGCCAGCATTAATCAGGCTGATGTAAAAGCTGATATCAGGCATAGGATTCGCTAAGGGCTAATTGTTTTAAAAACTCAAAAGCGGCGGGGATATCAGGAATATCCTGCACTGCAAATCGTACAGATTCATTTTTCTGAATGAGCTGAAACTTATTTTTCCGGAGAGCCTCCAGTTTTTCTAAAACCTCTTGAAATTTGCCGGAATCGTAGAAAGTGCTTCCCATTTCGGAATCTTGTTTAGGACAAACCAGCCAAATTCTTTCAGCTCGAATTGTGACTTTAGTGAAGAAATTTTTAGAAGCAAACAGCTTAATTTTGCTGGCAAGAATCAGGTTTTCTGCTTCTTTCGGAGCCGGGCCAAAACGGTCAACAATTTCTTCTTTCCAGTCTTCTATTTCTTTTTCTGATTTGGACTGAGATAGTTTTCGATACAAATTCAGCCGTTCAACAGAGTCAGATATATAATTGTGAGGTAATAAAGCAGTTTCATCAAATTCTACCATGGTTTCTGGTAAATCAACTTCCAGTTCTACTTCATCAAACATGTCGCTGAACTCCGTTTGTTTAAGCTCTTTCACGGCATCGTTTAAAATCTTTGTGTACAAATCAAAGCCGATGTCATTTATAAAACCACTTTGCTCGGCTCCTAAAATATCGCCCGCTCCACGAATATCAAGATCACGCATGGCAATATTAAATCCTGATCCCAAATCCGAGAATTCTTCCAAAGCAAGTAAACGTTTTCGTGCTTCCGGAGTAAGAGACTGAATTTCAGGAGTAACGAGGTAACAAAAAGCTTTTCGGTTTGATCTCCCTACACGTCCCCGCAACTGATGCAATTCAGCCAGTCCAAAATGGTTGGCATGATTTATAACAATCGTGTTGGCATTGGCTATATCGATTCCATTTTCAACAATATTAGTAGAAACCAGCACATCAAATTTATGCTGATAAAAATCGGTGATGATTTTTTCAAGTTGTGTACCTGACATCTGCCCATGCCCAAACCTCACCCGAATATCTGGTACAAGTTTTCGAATCATCTCCGCGATTTCCTCAATATTCTTTACACGGTTATGAATGAAAAATACCTGACCGCCCCGAGAAATTTCCTGAAGAATGGCATCACGAATTAATTCCTCATCAAAACTGTGAATTTCGGTGTACACAGGCTGGCGATTGGGAGGAGGAGTATTGATCACACTCAGGTCTCGTGCTCCCATAAGTGAAAACTGCAACGTTCTTGGAATAGGAGTGGCAGTGAGTGTAAGTACATCAATGGAAGCACGGAAGTTTTTCAGCTTTTCCTTGGCGCTTACTCCAAACCGTTGTTCTTCATCCACAATAATCAAACCCAAATCTTTGAACTTTACGTCCTTTGAAAGTAACCGATGGGTACCAATCACAATATCTACTTCGCCTTCTTCAAGCTTGGCCAGCACTTCCTTTTGCTCCTTTGCGGTGCGAAAGCGGGAGAGAACTTCAACCCGAACGGGAAATTGCGACATTCGGCTGAGAAAAGTTTTCCCATGTTGCTCAGCTAAAATAGTCGTTGGAACCAACAGAGCTACTTGTTTATGATCAAGCACTGCCTTGAAAGCGGCACGAACAGCAACCTCTGTTTTCCCAAAACCTACATCGCCACAGATTAGCCGATCCATAGGATGTTTACTTTGCATATCGGTTTTTACGGCTTCAATGGCTGTAAACTGATCAGGAGTTTCCTCAAATTCAAAGTTTGCTTCCAGTTCTGTTTGCCACTCGTTATCGGGACCAAAAGCATGGGCGGTTTCGGCTTTTCGTTTGGCATACAAATGAATGAGCTCGCGGGCGATGTCTTTAACTTTTTTCTTGGTTTGAGCTTTTTTCCGCGCCCATTCACCCGATCCAAGCTTGGTAATGCGGGGCGCGGTTCCTTCTTTTCCGGAATATTTTTGAAGTTTGTGAAGGCTCGTTACATTCACATAAAGGGTGGAATCATCTTTGTAATGAAGAACAACTACTTCCTGCTCTGCTTCTTTAACCTTAATTTTTTTGAAGCCGGCAAACTTGCCGATTCCATAATCCACGTGAACCACGAAATCGCCAATATTGAGGTCTTTTAATTCTTTGAAAGAAATTCCGCCATGAAAGCGCCGCTTTTTTGTTTTGGGGCGATGGTAACGGTTAAAAACTTGATGGTCTGTATAAACCGCCAATTGAGCAGGTTCGTAAATGAATCCCTCATGCAGCGATTCTACAAATACCCGGTACCGAAACTCGTTTGAAGGCTCTCCCAACAGTTCTTCAAAGCGATGTTTTTGACCATCATTATCGCAAAAAATGATAGTATCTATTCTTTTTTTACTGTTTTTGGTGATGTCTTCCCTCAACAGTTTAAAGTTGCCGTGGAAATCTGGCTGGGGATTTGCATCCAGCGAGATTGTGTCGGCATCTTTTGCTGAACCTCCGATAATTCCCACAAACAGCCGGTTTTTGAACGTATGAATTTCCTCTTCAAAAACTTCATCAGAAAGAAAAAGTTCTTCGGGTAACTTTAAATCCGGCTCATCCTGTTCGTTATATACTTCTTCGGCGTGTTCATAGATTTTCTGAATGGCAGCCTTTACAAGCTCCAGATTAGAGGTAACAAGCAGGGTACCTTCATCAAAATAAGAAAGCAGGCTCGCTTTCTGAACGTCTGGTAAATTTGTGAGATCGGGAATGATACGAGCCTGATTCAAAAAAGCGATGGACCGTTGGGAATCGGCGTCAAATTCGCGAATGGTGTCCAGTTCATCTCCAAAAAACTCCAGCCGCAGGGGATATTCTCCGGAATAAGGAAAGACATCCAAAATACCTCCCCGCATGGCAAATTCGCCCGGTTCGTCTACAAATTTTACCGAATTATAGCCCTGATCTGCCAGCTGAGTTTTTAACTTTTCGAGATCAATTTCATCTCCTTTATTCAATAAAATACTTACCTCATCTAATACAGAAGGCGGAGCTATTTTTTCAGTGAGAGCTTCAATGGAAGTAATTACAATTTTTTGTGGCTGATCAACAATGGCTTGTAAAGCTTCCGATCTTTGAACTAATAAACCTGTATCGGTAAGCTGCTGCCGGTCGTAGGGCTTATGATTTGAAGCGGGAAATAAAATCACCGGATGATCGGAAATTATCTGAAGGTCAGAATTCAAAAACCGAGCGGATTCATCGGTTTCCGAAATAATGAGAATCTGTTTTTTTGATTGCGAAAGAGCATCAATCAAAAAGCTGTTTAAAGCTCCAATACTTCTTTTTACCCAGGTATTTTGACTGCTTTTAGTTTGGCTGGCAATCTCTCTGAATGCCGTGGATTTTCGTAATTGTTCTCTAATGAAGGAGATGCTCATGAATTGCTGAAGTAATTAGATTCCTTGAAAGATAAAGCCTTTGTTACGGAATTACGGAGAAAAAATGAATCAATATTATAGGCAAATGTTTAACCAAACAGCCGCTGTTAAACGGTTTCTACACCGGTTACAAAAGTGCGGTCAATAAAGAAACTAAGCAGGATGAAAGCGAGTGCTGTGGCTAAATAATTTCCGTATAAATCTTCGTAGTCGGTGTAAATTAATTCCTCTACTTCTGATTTCTCAAGTGCATCAATTTCATCATAAATTTCTTTCAACTGCTCGGTATCGGTTGCACGAAAATACTTGCCCCCGGTAAGTTCCGCTACGCTTGTCAGCATTTCCTCATCAATATTTACCTGCACGTTTTGGTAACGCCGGCCAAAAATCGGATCCTGGACAGGATAGGGGGCAGTTCCCCTGGTGCCGGCGCCAATAGTATAAATTCTAATTCCGTAGGTAACGGCTAAATCGGCTGCGGTAACGGGATCAATTTCTCCGGCATTATTTTGACCATCGGTAAGTAAAACGATAATCTTGCTCTCTGCCTGACTCTCTTTCAGGCGGTTTATAGCGGTAGCAATTCCCATCCCAATAGCCGTTCCGTCTTCGATAATGCCCATCTGCAGATCATCGAGCAGGTCTTTTAGAAGCCGGTAATCGAGTGTTGGAGGCACAACGGTGAAACTCTTCATCGCGAAAGTAACCAAGCCAATTCGATCAGAAAGTCTTTTGTCTACAAAATCTTTGGCTACTTCTCTCGCAGCTTCAAAGCGGTTTGGCTTTAAATCTTCCGCTCTCATTGATGTGGATAAATCCAGCACCATCACAATATCAATTCCCTCTGCGCTTCTCTCAACTGTTGTGAGGCGTTCTTGTGGCCGGGCGAGTGCAACTATCAAAAAAGCAATCCCTCCCCACAAAAGAAAAGCCTGAAGCCAATGTAAATGGGATTTCCAGTTGCCGGGCAAATCATGAAGTAATCCTAAAGAAGAAAAAGTAAGTGAACTTCGCCGGCGTGTAAAGTAGCGGAACAGGTAGAGTCCAACAATTATCGGAAGAATTAAAAGCGCCCAAAACCACTGTGGATTAGCAAATTCCATTTTAGGCTCCGGTTTTATTTGTTTCGGGCCTTGCAAACTGAGCCTCGTACTGAGATCTCAGATGGGAGATACGGGTAGAATCGGCCTGTTTGGCTCGTTCAAGAAAGTTTAAAGCCACCTCGTAGGTATTCTGAGCGTCGTCGAGTGTGGGAGTATATTTCGCGAACTTGACAAGATCGGCACTCATTAAAACTTTTCTGGTGTAGTCTAACATTTCCTGATCGGCTCCATAAGCATCAAGGTAGCGCAAAAGTTCACGGCTTGTGGATTCAAGCGCTGGGATTTTATAAAGGTCTTCATAGTATTTGCGAATGGCGTCACTAATTTCACTGTAATAGGTTTTGAAGTCTTTAGTGGTAGTTACCTTGGAATTCTTTTTTATGGAAACGAGCGTATTTTCGAGTTCTTTTAACGGATTATAAAATGGTTTAATCTGTGGCAAAGGCTTAGTTGTTTTCTTTTCAGGCTCTTCGCGGAATTTGAACCACCAAATCAGGAATGCGGCAATTAAAAGTGCGGCAATTATCCACGGCCACCATGCGCGGGGGAATCCAAAAATTGGTTTTAGGGGCCTGATACTCGAATCGCCTTCATCCACCATACTCTTGAAATAGATTACTACAGGATCGGTATAAATAGTGGTTGAATCTTGCCCCGATATTAGTACAACCGGCATGGAAGAAATTCGGATATCTTCAGAGCCGAAAAATTGTAATCTATAAGCTAAACTGTCGGAAAACTGAGACAGTTTAAACTGCTGTTGTCTAAGTAATTCTAAAGAGGAGGGGAAAGCGGTGGTGTCGGGGAAAATCAGGCGGTTGTATTCTTCATCAAGTTGGAGAACTAGGGAATAATGAAATACATCCCCAACAAAAACAGAATCTGTAGAGATGTGGGTGTTAACCGTTTGAGCAGATATATCGAGCGGCCCCAAAAGTGTGCAAAGGAAAATAAAACTGCCAAAGGCTGACAACCTCAGCGAAATGAATTTCATTAAAATTCTGGTTTGTTGAATTTTAGGAAAGCAAAAATATAACATTGTGTGGTAAATGTTTAGCAAAACAATGAAAATTCCATTTATGAAATACCGCATTTAATTCTTATGTTTTTCCTGTAATATATTTTCAATCTACAGGTAAGGTATTCAGAATGGTATCAAGAAGAGAGTCAGCAGTTGTAACACTCTTACTATGCGTTATTTTTGGTTCAGCATCGTGTATGATGGTTTCGGAACCGGAAAAAGTAACCGCAGCGCTAATCAATATTAATAACCTCATTGAAATTGAAGAGGGTATTCAACTCGATGAATATGGTTATAATCGAAATAAGGCGGAGGTTAAAGAGGGGGAAGTAAAACGCAACGAAAGCCTGTACCTGATTTTGCAAGAAATGGATGTTTCGCCACAGCTAATCCATCAAATCAATTTAAAAGCGAAAGGGGTTTTCCGAAGTAATACCTTAAAGCCCGGACAGCGTTTTATCGCTTACACCCACAAAAATAATGAGAAACCTCACCGGTTAATTCTTCATCAAAATGCCCTGGATTATGTGATTTTTGATTGGGAAGATGAAATAAACGTCAGCACTGGTAAAAAAGAAGTGACCACAGAATTGATGGAAGCCTCGGGTGTAATTTCTTCTTCACTATATGAAACTCTGCTTAAGAACGAGCAAACTACTCTACTTGGAAATCGGCTTAGTGAGATTTTTGCATGGCAAATCGATTTTTTTCGCCTCTATCCCGGCGATAATTATAAGGTGATTTATGAGCAACAATACGTTGATGAGAAACCCTACGGATTAGGTAAAATTTTAGCGGCTGAGTTCTCAAACAAAGGCAAAACTTTCGACGCTTACTTTTTTGAAAATGAAGAAAGAGCCGCTTATTACGACCGGAATGGAAATGGTGTTCAAAAAGCACTGCTGAAAGCACCGTTCAAATTTTCTCAACGTGTAAGTTCCAATTTTTCACACAATCGCTTTCACCCCGTTTTGAAAAGAAATATTCCGCATTATGGTGTGGATTATGCCGCGCCTTTAGGTACACCTGTTTTATCTGTTGGTGATGGAGAAGTGATAGAATCACAGTATCGTGGAGCCAACGGAAACATTGTGAAGATTAAGCATAATGGCACCTACACGACGGCTTATTTGCATTTGAATGGATTTGCAAAAGGAATAAGAAAAGGAGTAAGAGTGAAACAGGGGCAGATTATTGGCTATGTAGGCAGAACAGGAAGGGTAACGGGTGTGCATCTCGATTACAGAATCTATAAAAACGGGCAGCCTGTAAATCCTTTAAAAGTGGAGTTACCACCTTCGAAAGCAATCAGTGAAGATGACAGCGATGCATTTTTCGAGAGAGTAAATAGCCTTAAGGATGAGCTTATTAAGATGGAAGAACATTCAACTGCTCTTCCAGGAGTTTAATAGCGGTTTACTCTTCGGATGAAGAAGTTCATAAGTGGCTTCACATAGGATTCGTTAGTCTGAACTTCTACAGCATCAATTTTCATTTTTAGGAGCATATTATGAAGTTGAGCTTTTTGATCTGCACGACGTGATTTATACACTTGTCTCACTTTTTTGCTCGAAGTATCTATGAGTTTCTCCTCACCGGTTTCAGCATCTTTTAAAGTAATTAAACCAAGATCAGGCAGTTCATCTTCGAGATGATCGTTTATGATGATGCTCACCAAATCATGTTTTTGATTGGTCATTCTAAGCTGCTTCTCAAATTTTTTATCCTGAAAATCTGAGGCTAAAACTACAATCGCCTTTCGATCTAAAAGCCGGTTTACGTAGGAAAGTGCATCCGCTATATTTGTGCCATTCCCGGTAGGTTTTGTGGTATATAATTCCCGGATTAGCCGCAAAACATGTGTTCGGCCTTTTTTTGGTGGCACAACTTTTTCAATGTGATCACTAAACAAAATCAGCCCAACTTTATCGCTGTTTTTTATGGCGCTAAAAGCCAGAACCGCACAAAGTTCAATAGCTAAATCCATCTTGCTTTGATTCTGACTGCCAAAAGTTCCGCTTTGGGAAATATCAATGCAGAGCATGAGGGTTTGTTCGCGCTCTTCTTCAAAAATTTTAATGAACGGATCGCCGGTTCGGGCGGTAACGTTCCAGTCGATCTGCCTGATGTCATCCCCATAAGTATAGGCCCGAACTTCTGAAAATTCCATTCCGCGGCCTTTAAAAGCCGACTGATATTCTCCACCAAATAAGGTATTTACGATTCCTTTGGTTTGAATTTCAAGCTTGCGAATTTTTTTAAGTATTTCTTTGGAAATCATGTAGCGCAGGTATTTTGTTCAAAAGAAGATAAGCTACGGAAGCCTAAAATCTCAAAATGTTATTCCAGCTTTATTAATTTCAAAATGGATTGGATTTTTTGCGATTCAGGTAAAAATTCCCACAACAAAAGAAATGATTTTTTACGCTGAAACTGTTTCTTTTGTCGCTTTCTAAATATATGTTCATCCCTCATGATTATACATTCTCAAGCTATAATTTTACGGGTTATTGATTACCAGGAGTCGAGCAAAATTATAACTGCTCTAACGGATTCGCACGGTAAAATCGCTCTCATCGCCAAAGGTGCAAAAAGGCCGAAAAGTAAGCTTGCCGGAGTGTTGGAAGCAGGCAATATTCTGGATGTGATTTTTTACTATAAATCATCCCGCTCGGTGCAAACTTTAACGGAAGCTTCTATTTCCTATTCTTCGGCTACTTTCAGAAAAGATTTTGCGCGTGCTTCTGTTTTGTATGCATCTCTCGAACTTATAGCGCAGCTGGTTCATGAGAATGAATTAAATGAAGCGGTCTTCGAATTCAGTAAAAATTTTATAGGGTGGCTGGGTGAAGTAGAGAAGGTCGATCTTTCTGTTTTTGCATACGTTCAGTTTCGGCTGGCTGAAATAAATGGAATAGGTTTGAGGATAAACGCTGCCGATCATCAGAGAGAAATGTATTTGAATATTGCGAGTGGAAATATTTCTGATAAAGCAGAAGATGATCTTTCTTTTAAGCTGACTCCGAAACAATCAAACTTCGCTGTTGCGGCTCTTTCAGGAAAAAGCAGAAGCATTTTTAACACCGGTTTAGAGAATGGTGAACTTAAACAACTTGTTCACCATATAGACGTATATTTCAAATATCATATTGATGGCTATCAGGAAAGAAAATCGGATGCCATATTTGATCAGATGCTATAAGTAAATAACTCTATGAAAAAGAAAGACCTGCTGCTTACCGCCGTTTTACTGATTATGATTGGCATTACGATGGGCACTTTAATAGCGCTCTATACTATTAATGAAGAGCTCGCTCCATTGGCGGAAGTGCGTAGCACAGAAATCACAAAAAGCACCGATCCTTTTATTTCTGATGAAGAGCTAAAAGGCGCTGATGGTCGCTTCCTTTTCCAAAAAGTTGCGGAAGAAGTTACCCCAACTGTAGTCTACATCGAAGCGATCATCCCGATTGAGAATTCTATATCGGAAGAAGGTTTGCAAGAATTAGAAGAAGAAGATGAAAGCCTGTGGAACCGTTTGATGCCACGAAGGGCACGAACCGTAGGTTCCGGTGTTTTGATAACTACCGATGGTTACATACTTACCAATCACCACGTAATTGATGGAGCAATCAAAAAAGGATTGCGCGTAGTATTATCGGACAAAAGAGAATATTCCGCAAAAGTTGTAGGGCTTGATCCCAGTACTGATTTGGCTGTAATCAAAATAAATGCAACCGATTTGCCTGCAATAATAGTAGGGAATTCAGAAATATTAAATGTTGGGGAATGGGTGTTGGCGATTGGAAATCCGTTTCGGCTGCAATCTACCGTTACCGCTGGAATTGTGAGCGCGCTTAGCCGGGATGTCCAAATTATCAACGACCGGATGCGAATCGAGAGTTTTATTCAAACTGATGCAGCCATTAATAAAGGCAACAGCGGAGGGGCTTTGGTAAATACAAGCGGACAACTAATTGGCATAAACACAGCCATTGCTTCGCAATCGGGTGCATACCAGGGATATGGTTTTGCTGTTCCCAGCAATTTGGCTATAAAAATTGCCCGAGATTTAATTCAGTTTGGTGAAGTTAGACGGGCTTTGCTCGGCGTAACTATCGCGAGTGTGGATTATAATCGTGCAGTCGAAATAGGATTGGAAAGTGTTCGTGGAGTGGAAATTCTTAGTGTAAGTAATGATGGAGCCGCTAAAGCTTCTGGAATTCAAACAGGTGATATTGTTCTTAAAGTAAACGGAACATCTGTAAACGAATCGAATCAGCTTCAGCAACAGGTTGCTGTTTTAAGCCCCGGAGAAAATGCGGAATTAACCATTTGGCGAGACGGGGAAGAACTTGTAAAAACAGTACCGCTTAAGTTGTTCAATACACAATCTCAGCCCGATATTGCCGAGCTTAATGAGCCAAGGGAAAATGAACAGCATTTTGATAGCGAAGACTTGGGAGTGGCGTTCAAAGAATTTGATCTTGGGTTCCGGGTAATGGCAATCGCAAAGCCGGAAGACCCGCAAACTTTTGATTTATTCATTACACAAGTACAAAGATATTCCGAGGCCTGGAACAGAGGGCTTCGCGAAGATCAGCAAATAATAAATGTGGGTGAAGAAAAGGTTGAAGATCTTTCAACTTTAGAAGAACTTATAGAAAACACATTAACAGAAAACGGATCGGTAACACTCGAGATTATCAACGAGGATAATGCACGTGGTTTTATTGAATTAAAGAAAGAATAAATGTCCAGATTGAAGAGTGGATTACTCTACACAACGTTAGTTTTTATTGCTGTATCATGTTCACCAACTGATAAAATTTCAACGGCAGGTTCATCTGAATCTGTTTTTCCGGCATGGTATAACAGTTCCGGGTTCACTTCCGATTCGTTGTATTTTTCGACCTACGCAACAGCCATTTCGTCTGATTCATTGAGGGCTGTATCTCGCGCGGAAAATCAAGCCCGTGTTAATTTAGAAAGCCGTATAGCAGAAAAGTTAGAAATTGTTCGAAATCAGCTTGAAGAGAAAGGTTCTGAATATGCAAGACAGGCAGATTTTATTCTTACTCTTCGAAATGCTTACGCTCCGGTAGAAACAAAAGCAAGAGTAACTGAAGGTGTTGCTACCAAAAATGAAAATCATTATCGGGGTTTCGCGAAAGTTTCAGTTGAAAAAAACGATCTCCGAAATATCATTGAAGCTGGTTTTGCCGGAAAAGCTACTTTCTGGGCAGAACTAACCGGCTCCACAGCTTTTACTAAAGAGCTTAAATGAGTCTTTTAATCAGTTTCTCCACGATAAACTGACCTCTTTTCTCCCATCACCCGGCTCTCTTTAGATCTCCATGTTTTCCTGTTGGAACTGAGCAGAATGATATCTTTTCCTTTAGCCAAGAAAGAACCTCTTGTAGTAAAAACTATTACAAACAAATGGAAGATACTGTTACCATCCTTAAAGGAGCCATTTTTTATTATGAATCTGTAGTAATGATTCTTTTGAAAGCTTAACAACTTTATTAACGTGGTTTGCTAGTAAAAAAGGATGCATTACCGATTGAAAATTTAATGGTAAGTACCAGCCAGGGTATTACAAGATCTATAATATTCTAGGGGCTGAAGTAGTTAAGGGTTAATGTTTGGTTCGTTTATACCATGATTTTAA